>JAQTMG010000016.1 GCA_028714455.1 Patescibacteria group bacterium | reverse complement strand
GGCTGGCCATCATGAAATTAAACAATATTAAAAATGCTTATTCGGCCTCAATGGCGCAGGGGATTGCTACTTATCAAGACATAAATAAACAAACTTTTATTTTCGCCACCAGCGCTTCTTTCATTGACATTGATCCAGCCAAAGTGGCCGAGGGCAGATTTTACACCGAAGATGAAGATAATTCACTAGCTCGAGTCGCGGTCTTGGGGTCGGAGTTAAAAAATGATTTATTCGGTGACGCTGATGCCATCGGCAAACAGGTTAGGCTAAATGGTTCCAATTATCAGGTCATCGGCGTTTTAGAAAGCAAGGGCTCGGCTTCATTTTTTAATTTTGACACAATGATTTATCTGCCGCTGAAAACGACCCAGAAATTAATTTTGGGCGTTGATTATGTCACTTATATTCTGGCCAAGGTTGAGGACAATAGCCTTGCCGACCTGACGGCCGCTGACATCACCTCTCTAATTAGAGAGCGCCATGATATTTCTGATCCGGCCCGAGACGATTTTGCGGTCACGACCCAGGCCGAGGCTATGGCTATGCTGGATACGATTGTCGGCGCCATCACTCTGCTCTTGATTGCCATCGCCGGCATATCTTTGGTGGTCGGCGGAATTGGGATCATGAATATAATGTATGTCTCGGTGGCCGAGCGCACCTTTGAAATCGGTTTGCGCAAGGCAGTCGGCGCCAAGAAGAAAGATATTCTTGATCAATTTATTTTGGAGTCAATTTTTATTACTTTTGCCGGCGGTATCATTGGTATTATTATGGGAATTTTATTTTCCTTGATGATAACTCTGATCGCCAAATATCTTAATTATAATTTTGCTTTTGTGGTGCCAATTTCCTCTCTGCTTTTGGCCAGCGGCGTTTCCATTGCCGTTGGTTTGCTCTCGGGTTATTATCCCGCGCGCACCGCGGCCAGCCTTGATCCGATTGTGGCCTTGCGGCAGGAATAAAAAACGCTCTGGCGCAAACAAACGTTTGTAGAGACGCGGTGCACCGCGTCTCTACGCGTTTTACGCGTCGCCAGAGCGTTTTTTAGCACTCGGACTTGACGAGTGCTAACGGCTGAACTATACTATAGATACAGCCGTAATTACCAAATCTCAAATTCCAAATCACAAACAAATTTTAAATTCTAAATCCCAAAATGTTTGGTCATTAGGATTTGATGATTGATTATTGTTTGTTATTTGGTGCTTGGAGCTTGGAATTTAAATCTATGAACGAGCGTCAAAAGAAACTCCTCAATTTAATTATCAACAAGCATATTCAAACAGCCGAGCCCGTTGGTTCTGGTTTTTTGGTTGAGAAAGATGGTATGGAGGTTTCACCGGCCACGGTCAGAAATGAAATGGCTGAATTGGAAACCGAGGGCTTTATTTACCAGCCGCATACTTCGGCTGGCCGCGTGCCCACGGAAAAGGGCTATCATTTTTTCGTGGATAATTTCGTGGAGAAAAGGGAAATCAAGGCGACCTGGCGCAAATCATTTGAAGAGGTTTTGAAAAAAAAATTGGAAAAGGATCAGCTTTTAAAAAATTTGGCCAAAACCGCGGTGGAACTGGCCGATGCCACGGTGATTGTGGCTTTTGATAAAGACAACGTTTATTATACCGGACTTTCCAATTTATTTAAGAAGCCGGAATTTAGTGAGCAGAATGTGATTTATAATATTTCCCAAATCATGGATCATCTGGATGATAAGGTTTCCCAACTTTTTACCGAAGTGAATAAGGTGCAAATATTGATTGGCAAAGAAAATCCTTTTGGCAATGATTGTTCTTCGATTTTGGGCCGCTATCAGATGAAAGACAAAACCGATGGTTTATTTATAATTCTAGGGCCCAAGAGAATGGATTATGCCAAGAATCTGGCCTTGGTTGAATATATAAAAAATTCGTTGGAAAAAGTTTAACCGCCCGCTGTCATTCCGAGCGTAGTCGAGGAATCTATGACGCAATGGATCCTTCGGCTGTGCTCAAGACGACAGTACGGGACAGCGGGCATTTTAATTTGGTGAGATAATTCGTAGCAAATTAATTATGGATGAAGATAATAAAAAAACAGAAGATCAGCCAACCGAAATTGAAAAGTTGCAAAAACAATGCGATGAGTATTTGAACGGCTGGAAAAGGGCCAAGGCCGATTATATTAATCTGAAAAAAGAATCAGACGCCAAGATGAGCGCCTTGCTTGATTATGCGACAGCCAGTTTTGTGGTTCAGATGATTCCGATTTATGATAATTTGAAAAAAGCCTTGAATGTAATGAGCAATTATCAATTATCAATTTCCAATAAATCATCAATTACCAATGATCAAGTTCAAATACCCAAAGAGTTTGAGCAGTGGGTTGAAGGCGTTAAGCAAATTAAAAAGCAATTTGAGGAATTTTTAAAGAGCAATGAAATTATTGAAATGAAAACAGTCGGCGAAAAGTTTAATCCCGAATTTCATGAAGCAATTTTAAAAGAGAAAAAAGAGGGGGTGGAAAGCGGCATGATTATTTCTGAAGCCAGTTCTGGTTATTTAATGAAAGATAAAACCTTAATACCGGCGAAAGTAATTGTGTCTGAATAAAAAAAGGCCCGAGTTTGATTTCCTCGGGCCCGAAGGTGCTTTTTAGCTGGGGCGGCGATGTTTTGAGGGGTCGTAATCCGATTCGATCACGAACACAGCATCTTCTCGCCTTAGCACGACCGGGATTTCGAAAATTTCCAGGGAGCGCGGTTCGAACAGGCCGTCCTGGTCATGCAAGAATAGCTCGCCCTTCAGGCTGCGCAGTGCTCGCTTGGCCAGGGTCACGGGGCTGATCCGTTTCTTGTCCGACTCGGGCGCATCTTTTTGCGCTTCCTCCTGTTTGTTACGCAGCTCCAGCAGCAGATCGCCGCTTATGCGGATTAATCTGCCGACTCCAGGCTTGCCAACCAGCACACCTTCGCTCGTTCTGACTTCCGTCATCAAGTACCTCCTTAGAAATTTTTGATAATAATACTATACCAGAGCTGGGAGGGTTTGTCAACTTGATAGCTGCCATGAGCTATGAGCCTTTAGCTTAGAGCATTAGCCCCAAGCCCAGAGCCCAAAGTTCTAAGCTTTACTAATAAATAAATTAAAAATATATGTCAAAAATTTTAGGTATCGATTTAGGCACCCCGCACTGAATTCCGCGAAAATGTTTTTTTAATTTTTAATTTTATTATCGCGCGAACCCGCCTTCGGCTAACTTCGATTAATCAATATATATTTATTATTGAATTAGTGCGGGGCGAGACGTGGGATATAAATAGTTTTAATAATAATTAATATTTAATATTATGAGTAAGATCTTAGGTATAGATTTGGGGACAACCAATTCCTGCATG
>JAQTMG010000015.1 GCA_028714455.1 Patescibacteria group bacterium | reverse complement strand
TCCTTTTTCTTTTAAAGTAATATAGGCTAAACCCTTAGCGCCTCGGGATAAAGCAATGCCTGTCAGTTCATCTATTTCTTTGCGAGAAAATTTAGCGCCACCATCAATTTTTAAAGCATGAACAACACCGCCATTATCAATCACCTCATTAAAAACAACAAAGTCGCTGCCCTTAACGATTTTTGTCACGGGCATTATTTCAAAGCCAAAGCGCAAGTCGGGCTTGTCAGAGCCATATTTTTCCAGGCAATCTTTGTATTTAATTTTGGGGAAAGGTTTTTTTATAATTTTTTTATCAGAAAACTTTTCAGTCAGCTCAATCATCAATGGTTCAACCACCCCCCAGATATCTTCCTGCATCGGGAAAGACATTTCCAGGTCAATCTGGTAAAAATCGCCCGGATGTCTGTCGTTGCGCGGATCTTCATCGCGGAAACAAGGGGCAATTTGAAAATAACGATCCAGGCCAGCGATCATCAAAAGCTGCTTGAATTGTTGCGGCGCCTGCGGCAGGGCATAAAACTTTCCCGGATGCAGCCTTGAAGGCACCAGAAAATCACGCGCGCCTTCAGGTGAAGAGTTGGCCAAGATCGGAGTCTGGATTTCGATAAAATCAAGCTTATGAAAATATTCACGCACATAAGAAATCAATTTATCGCGGTTTTCTATAATCTTTTGTAATCTTGGGTGTCGTAAATCCAAAAAGCGATATTTTAACCTCAAATCCTCATTCACGGGTTTTTCCTGATTAATTTCAAAAGGCGGCGTTTTGGCAGTGTTCAAAATCACGATCTCGTCTACGGCCACCTCAACTTCGCCGGTTTTCAAATTTTTATTTATCATATCTTTGGGCCGAGCCAAAACCTTGCCAATAATTTGTAAAACCCATTCGTCGCGGACCTTATTAGCTTCGTTCCAGGCCTCCTGGGAAATTTTCGGATCAAATTTGACCTGGGTTAAGCCATAGCGGTCGCGCAGATCAATGAAAATCACGCCGCCGTGGTCGCGCCTGGTGTTTACCCAGCCGCAGAGGGTAACCTTTTTACCTACTTGCTTTTTGGTGAGTTCTCCGCATGTATTTGTTCGTAGCATAAATTTATTGTTATCTGAACCACGAAATTTTAACCACGAAATAACACTAAAATTTCGTGCTTTTTGTGAGAATATTTTAGTGATTCAGCTCTCATTAATAAAAAACCTCGTCTCTAAATCCATTTCAAAAAAATAAACGAAACAGATCTAAGGACGAAGTTTTTTCTTCGCGGTGCCACCTTAGTTTTCCGGATGACCGGAACACTTAATTTTGCCTTAACGCGGACAAACGTCGGGTTTTACTAGAGCAAAAATTCATTTGTCATGGTGAGCATAGTCGAACCATTAAATGAATTTTTGCGGGTTCTTCCCGCACCTTCTCTGGTGTTAATCAGAGTCAAATGGCTTTTGTTATTATATTTTAGCAATTATTAAAAAATAGTCAAGAACCCGCCTTCGTTAAAACTTCGGCGGGTATAGAAAAAGCCCCGAACCTTTTTGGTTCGGGGCTTACATATTATTGAATGTACTATTTTTTTAAGGCCTCCTCCACGGCCTTCATCAGGCGCGGCCATTCGGCCTTCGGCTTTCTGACTAGATTGCCCGAGATCACATCAGCTTCGACAAAAGGATCGCCTTGCCGATATTGGTCAATCGCCTTGGTGACCAGGCTGATGACGGGAATATCCAGATCGCCGCGAACGAACTGCTGGATAGAACTGACGGAACGATTGAGGAAGGAGACGATGGCTACGGGAATGCCGCCCTGCGCCATAATGACCTCGCACGCCTTGCCCGTGGTGCTGAAGTTGTTGGTCACATCCTCAACGATGATGATGCGCTGACCGGGCTTTATCTCGTGACGAATAGTTTCGAGCCTCGATTCTTCGCGGTTAGTAGCAGTGGCGAGAGCAGTCACTTTCTTTTCCATGAAAGAAAACTCCTGGTCGCAGACCAGAGCCAACATCTCTGCGAAGGCAATCCCTCCCATGGGCATGCCGCAGAAGGTATCAAATTCAAGCGACCGTTTATTGATGACCTTCTCTAGGTCGCTCGCGAAATAGAAAAGAACTCTCGGCCATTCCTCGGCCTTGACGAAGTTGACATAGACATCGCCGACCCAATTTTTGCCGTCATCGTCCTTGCCGGCGTAGCCGACCAGAGGACCGAGCCTCTTACCATCCGGATCTTTCGGGCAGGAATAATAACCGCCAAGCTGCCTCAAAAGTTCCAAAGGATGATTGGCAAACTTCTTGATTAGCTCTTGGATTCTACTCAATTTAATCACCTCCTTTTATTGATTTTTTCTTCTTCGGCTCTTTCGATCTCTTTCGCGATTGCCATGGCCGCCTCAACAGAGCTGGCAAATTTGTTCTCGGGCGGTTTGGTAATCGGCCGTCCGATGACCAGATAGTCGGCGCCGGCTTTGATCGCTTCGCCCGGGGTCATGACCCTCTTTTGATCGCCAGTCGCCGCCCATTCGGGACGTACTCCTGGCGTAACCAAGAGTAACTCGCTCAACTCGGGTCGTGAACGGAGAAGGCTGACCTCCCTTGGCGAACAAATCAAACCGTCTACGCCGGCCTCGTTGGCCATCAGCGCAAACCTCGTGACTTTGTCCTGGCTTGAGGCGCCGAAAATCGCTTCGCACTCGGTATCGTCCAACGAAGTCAAGACCGTCACGGCCAGAACCTTGCCGGCGCCTTTGTTGGCGACGGCCGCTTGCATGGCCGGGATTCCGCAGCTGGCGTGAACGTTGAAAAAATCAACTTTCATGCTCGCCGCTGCTTGGCTTGCGTTGCCGACGGTATTAGGGATGTCGCAGAACTTTCCGTCGAAAAAAACGTTCCCGCCATTTTCTTTGACGATGGCGACTGCTTCGGGCCCGAGTTTGACGATGAGCTCAAGACCAATCTTAAAAATACCCACGACCGGAGACAGCTTGCGCACGATTTTGGCAAGCTCCTTTCGATCCGCAATCCCATCCAGGGGCAGGCAAATCCTGTCCTTTCCGCGCAAATCATCTCTCATTTCCTTCATCCTCCTTTTATTGATTTTTTCAATATTCAAACTGGTAAAACCTTAACAAAAATAGCCCTAAAAGTCAATGAAAAAGCCCGCTTTTTCTTAACGGGCTTTATACGCGCTCTAGACCCCTGGGCGGTCAAAAAAATCCGTGAACATTTTGAGGTTTAATCCCTCCAGATTCAAATAGTAGCAATTTCTTTCTCTGCCGTAGTAAGGCATCAGATAGGCCTTTTGGGCAGACGAGGCGTCTTGAAAAATCTTTACGAGCCTTTCTTCCTCCCTGATCGTAAGCTTCTTGCCATTTTTTATTTCGATTTCCAGGACAGTGATGGCTGAAGTTGAATTGCCGTAAATCTTGATTCCTTTTATCTTCCCCCTAATCTTAGCCGGTAACTTTTTGACGGCCATCTTTTCCTCCTTTAAGTTTTCGTTTGCTTGACTTTAGCAAAATGACCGCTTAACGTCAAGGGGCGATTTTGTAAAATTCCTGACTTTTTAGCGGCTTTTCCATATTGACCAAAAGTAGCCGCTGAATTACTTTGTTGAATTCATCTATTTCTGCCGGGCCGATTTTCATGTCTAAAAAATTTTTCAAATCTTTTGTCTCGGCAAGCTGTAAAATTTTTATAACTCTATCTGAAACTTTAATGTAATCTTCAATTAAGCAAACTTTTTTACAATCCTCGCAAATCACGCCGCCGCGGGAAAAATCAAAAATATTTTTGGTCAGCAAAATCGCCTTGTGGCAGACTAAACATCTTTGTATTTCGGGCCGATAGCCAAGCAGATTAAGAACTTTCAACGCGTAAATATTCGCCAGCATTAAAAAAAATTCTTTTTTATTCTCTCGACTTCTGCCGATTTCATCGTTTAAAATATCCAATAACTCCAAGAGTAAATCATATTTTTTATTCTGGGGCGTTTGACCGACTATCAAATTATCCAAAATCTCGCCCAAATAATTAATAAGGAAAAAGCCGACCAGGTCTTTATCGCTTCTTATGTTTTCATAACTTTTGACCACGTTAACATTAGCCAATTTATCAAAAATTTTTCCTTTAGCTATCATGAGATTCACCAGATAAAAAGGTTCCAGAGAGGAATTTAGTTTGCTGGTTATTTTTTTAGTACCCTTGGCTAAAAATTCAATCTTGCCAAGCTCTTTTGTGTAAATATAAAAAAGACGATCATTTTCATGATAGTCCCTTCGCCTAAGAATTATTCCTTGGGTTGTATAGGTTTTACTCATAGTAAAAGTCCTTTGGGCAAAAACGCCCCTTGTCATTCCGAACGCAGTGAGGAATCTGTAAAGTAATGGATTCTTCGCTCCGCTCTGAATAACAGCACCAGACAAAGGGCGTTTTTGCCCCTCACCTTAATTCATCCAAATAACTTTGCAGAATTAACATCGCCGCCACTGAATCGTCAAATTTTTTACCCCTGGTTTCTCTCAACAATTTTTGAGCATAAATACTGGTCATCTTTTCATCTTGTTCGATAATTTCTAAATTTATTTCCGATTTCAATTTACCAACAAATTCAAGGGTATTTTTTAATTGTTTTGAATCAATTCCCTTGAGACCGAGGGGGACGCCTACGATAACTTTTCCAACACTTTCTCGCTGGCAAATCTCCTTAATTTTCGCGATGGGATCTTTTTCTTTTATTAAAATTTTGTATGGGGTGGCAATTTTTGTTTCCAGATCGGCCAAGGCCAAACCAATTTTACTGGACCCATAATCTACGCCTAATATTTTTTCTTGCAAAATCATAAATTAAAATTGGGTAAGAATTCGCCTTTTGCCCTCATGATCAATTACCACTGTATGCTCAAAATGAGCCGATAAACTACCGTCAGCCGTCACAAATGTCCAACCATCATCTAAAACATTAACCTGCCAGTCACCCGCGTTAATCATGGGCTCAATCGCGATAGTCAACCCTTTTTTTATTTCGATAAATTTACTCTCCTGCGTCACGTAATTTGGCACATTTGGTTCCTCGTGCACGCCTTTACCAACGCCATGGCCGACCAACTCTCGCACTACGGAAAATCCATTTTTTTCAGCATGGCTTTGAACTGCTTCGGCGATATCGCTTAAATGATTACCTTCTTTGACCTGATCAATAGCTAAATTTAAGGCTCCTCTTGTTATATCGATTAACCTTTGGGCCTCCTTGCTTATTTTGCCAACGCCAACAGTCACGGCCATATCGGTAAAATATCCTTTGTATTGCATACCGACATCCAGACCAATAATATCACCTTCGTTAAGAATTCTATCGGGGACGGCAATGCCGTGCACAACCTCATTGTTAATCGAGGTACAGAGAGCGCAGGGAAAAGGAGTCTGATTTGGCTCACTGCTATAATTCTTGAAAGACGGGAAACCACCGTTTTTTCTAATCAAACTCTCGGCCAATTCATCAAGTTCCTTGGTACCCACGCCCGGCTTTACTTTGGCGGCCACTTGCTGCAAAACTTCAGACAAAATTTTTCCGCCTGCGGCCATAATTTCTATTTCTTTTGGTGTTTTGTAGATAATCATTTGATATCTCTTTTTTTAAATTCTCTTAATATTAGAGTAAAAACTTGCTTAACGGGCTTTTGTCCGTTGATTTTTATAAGTTTACCCTGCTTTTTGTAATAGTCAATGACTGGCTTGGTTTCTTTTCTGTAGACGGCCAACCGCCTTTTGATGGCTTTTGGATAGTCATCGGCGCGCCTTATTAATTTGCCGCCGCATTTTTTGCACTTCGAGACAGCCCGGCCAAAAAATATATTGTAAGTTCCGCCGCAGACTGTGCACACGCGACGCCCGCCCAGACGTTTGATTGTTTCTGTCTGACCGATATCAATCAAAACCACTGAACCGATGTTCATCAGCTTTGATAAAAATCTGGCCTGATTCAAACTGCGAGGATAACCGTCCAGAATAACTCCTCTTTTATATTTTGATTTGGCCAGCTCGGTTTTCATCATGTTATTCGTCAAATAGTTCGGGCCTAGAATGCCTTTTTTTGTAAACTTTTTCGCCAGAACGCCGAGTTTAGTTTTGCGTCTGATGTTGTCTCGATAGAGCGCGCCGGCTGAAACCGTCGGCAGCTTAAATTTCTTGGCCAGGAGTTCACCTTGAGTACCCTTGCCCGAACCCTGTGGCCCCATCAAAATTAAATTCATATCTTGAAGTTAAAAAAATAAAAAGGGATGTTTCCCTTTTTATTATATCATTATTTGAGCAAAATTAGATGGCCTCGTATTCTCTCATGGTAAGCTGTGATTCAATCTGTTTGACTGTCTCGATGACCACACTAACCACGATTAACAAGCTGGTTCCGCCGATCACCAGATTTAGCGTACCTGTAAATTGCTGGATAACCAAGGGCAACACCGCGATGAGGCCCAGAAAAAGGGCGCCCGCGAATATTATTCTATTAGTTACGAAAGAAAGATAATCTTCCGTGTGTTTGCCAGGACGTATACCCGGAATAAAACCGCCG
>JAQTMG010000014.1 GCA_028714455.1 Patescibacteria group bacterium | reverse complement strand
AATTGTTTTGAATAAATACACTGACTGGACAAAAGCGGAAAGTAAAAGGAAAAGTAAAGAGATGCCAGCCGTGGTTCTCGCAGTCAGCAAAACATAAATCTGTGGCACAAAAACCAGCGGCAGAATGAGACTGGTTAAATAAACTAGAGCGTCAGCGATTTTATCTAATTGGTTCATATTGTTAAATAATTAAAAAAGGCGGAAAGATTCCGCCTCTTTCGTTTTTATTAAATTTTTCTAAATTTATTCTATCTTCACTACTCTCACCTGCAAAACATCCTCTAATCCTGTCGGTGCGTTCACATCATAATTTTTCACCGTATCTTTATAGACCGTGTATTGGATGGTCTGGTTATCCAGCCACTTGATGTCAAAGTGATCGCTTAGAGCGCCATAGCCGCCATTAAAGGTTTCGCCCTCTGGCAAGGTGACCAGAACTTTTGAAGTATCCTTAAGCAGATCGATCAGTTTTAATTCCCTTGCTTCGTTTGTTTCTAAAGCAACAGCTAACTTAGTTTGGTCTGATGAAAGCACTCGCGCGCCAAAATCAGAAAGCTCTTTTGAAGAAACTAATTTGGCGCAGGTCTTTTTTACCACATTAAGTACAAAAAGCTCTTTAACTGGCTGGTCAGAGCCGGGATTAAATGGTTTTAAAATCAAAGTGCCGGCTTCTGGCTGGGCAAAAAGCATAACGTCAGTGCCGCAGAGATCTTTGAGGTTTTCTAAAATGACTTCGCCTGTTTTTTTGTCCTTGATTTGAGTAATCTGATTTTCAGCCGAGGCAATAATATCTAATTCAGAAGAAACAACTGGCGCAACATTAACATTTGCTGGTGTGGTTGAATTAGTGTTAGCTGTGATGCTAACCTCGGGGATTTGGTTGGAGTTTGAATTGATATTTACTTTCAAATCGCAACCGCCGAGAAGCAAAATTGATAAACCAAGCAGGAATAAAATTTTAATTTTCATATTTTTTAGTTAAGATTAGTTATTTTTATGATAATACTCATTAGGGTAATTTACAAGAGCTATATGAGCTACATGAAAAAAGGTAAAAAGGAGCTAGAGGAGCTATAAGCCTAAAGGAATTATCTTAAAGATTTAATTAATCTATCTATAATGTATCCGGTTTTAATGCAAAGCACGTTCACGGATTCGAAAATCTGTTCGTCAATATATTTTTTACGCAAAAGTCGTCTTATTCGTTCTTGAACTTCACCACAAGATCTTCGTGCGTATCTCAAAAATCGTGCGTACTCCGCGGTCGAATTACTATAATAACCCTCGACTATATTTGAGCCAATTGAATCAGATGCTTCGTCAATCTGACTTTTTGTCTTATATTCTATCCTGGGTATGCGCTTCAAAATGCTTTGAACTTGAAAATCTAGCTTATCTGCCATTTGCCAAGCAATAAGCTTCTCGTGATTTCCATACTTGTATGTATTTTTGAACATAACTTTTTATTGGAACTACAGGATGAAAAAAACCAAGATACATTTTCGCCTATAAGCCTATCAATCTTTTTGTCCTTTAGCTCTTTTAGCTCTTATTATATTATTTTTTGTTTTTAAGAAAGGGCCCCCTTACCGTTGGTAAAGAGGCCCTGGTTTGGTCAGTCATGAAAGTAACGACGAATTAACGAAACGAAAGCCGGGCATAAAATTAGCAGCCAGTTGGCCAGCAAATTATAACCACTGCTTTGAGCGGTAATAATCTGGCAACCAAAGCCGGCTGATTGCCCACCACTTCCGTCAGTATTTCCACCGTCATTATTAGTGGCTGACGGATTGTCTGGACAATCCGAAGGACAGCTTTCTGCTGTCTCCCCTTCCTCACAAATTAAATTACCGCAGGTTGGCTGGGGAGGTTGAGGGCAGTCAACTGCGCACGTTTCCGCTTCTCCGTCTTCACAGATGCCGTTGCCGCAAACAGTACTTGGCGGCGGCGGTAAACCTCCACCGCCTGTGCCAAAATCGCCTTCATAAACAAGCATGACCGTGTCAAAGGCGACTGTCTTGGCCGGGCTGTCTGTTGTTTTGGAAAAAACATCAACGCTGTAATCCGTGTTCGCCAGGTAATCAAACGTGCCAAGATAAATCACCTTGTCCTGATTATTATTTGACTGATCAATCAGAACTGAATACGGATTTAACACGGTTGTCCGGCTGTGCCAAGTCTGGTAACGCACTTTGGTTGCGGTTGCGTAATAACGCGGAACTATGACGTAAATGGAATAAGCGCCAGGTGTTGGCACGTGAAAATGCCAGCTCCCCGCTCGGTCGATATTTGAATTGATCAGCCAGAAATGGTTTGACCAGCCCACGCTGGCCAAGGGCAGACCGTCAGAAAGACGTCCCGAAAGTTCCCAGGACAAAGTGTCTAGCTGCACATAGGCCGGCTTCGAGTCATCAAGATCATAACCATGGATAAATAACTTACGCGGCATTTTCATGCTCTCATTCATATTATTCTCGATAAACTCGATCGGGTCGGCCCAATATTTCAGATAAGTCGCGTAATCGTCAACCGGCCAGTAGCCAGGACCGAGCTGATCATAGTCATTGATTCTGATTTCAAAGTGCAGATGCGGGCTAAAATTGCCGTTGCCGTTGCCGACCGTGCCAACTTGCCAACCGACTTTTACGTAAGTCGATTTTTTTACGATCTGTGAAGATGAAATGACCGTGCCGTCATCTTTCACGATTTTGATTTCGTTCAGATGGCCGTACAGGACATAGATCTGGCTGACATTCTGGCCATTGGATAAAACAAATGGCTTATCTGGTTTTGTCTTGATTTGCAGAATCAGATAATTTCCCCAGCCGCTGGTCCAACCGAAGTTATAAACTAGGGCATCGCCGATCGCGTAGAGCGGCTCGCCCAGATCATCAACTCCTTTGAGATTAAGATCCGCGCCCAGATGAACTTTACTTTGATAAGCGAAGAGCGAACCAAAGGGTTGATAGTCAAAGCAAGCGCCGACCGGAACTTCGCTATCCGCCTCGATGCGATAAATCTTGTCACATCTCATCGGATAAATAAGATAGTCGGCAAGATTATCAACTGGCGGTGGTGCCTGACAGCTGCTCTGGCAATCTGTAAGACTACTGTACGGTCCAGAGGAACTCTGTGAGCAGGTGTAGTTGGCAGTATTGCAAACGTATTTTGTAACTGGTGGTGCCGCGCAATTGCTTTGGCAGTCGGAAAGAGTGCCGAATGAACCGGATGAATTCTGCGAACAGGTATAATTGGCTGTGTTGCAGGAGTATTTGACCACGGGTGGCGCAACGCAGTTGGTCTGGCAATCAACCAGGGTGCTATAAGCGCCCGACGAACTCTGGGAGCAGGTATAATTAACCGTGTTGCATGTGTAGTTAAATATTGGTGCTGTTAAATTAACGCTGATCGTCACTGGCCCGCCTGGTTCGTAAGCGACATTGCCCGCCCTATCGCGCACCCAGAGCGTGAAAATGTATTGTCCCTCTGCTGGCGCGATAAAATTGTAGTTCACGGAGCTTGAGGAAAATTCCAGATAATATTGATTGGGCAGACCAGATGGCAGCCAACCGTTCATGACATAGCCGCTTGGCGCCACGACATAGATTCTGACGGCCTCAACGCCGCTCAAATTGTCTGAAGCCGAAACAGAAACATTGAATGTGCTTTGCTGATAAACATTGCCGTTGACCAGATTAGTAAAACTGGCCGTGGGCAGCTGCGTGTCAGAGATGACTTCAACTTGCGGCCCGTATTCCCAGGAGCCGTCGCTTTTAAAAACCCAGTAAGTGACCATGAATTTTTGGTTATCTACGCCAGTGGTTCGCCACAACACGCGCTGCGTGACAGAGGTCAGGTTGTAATACCACCAGCCATTGGCGTAAGTCCAGCCGCCGTTTTGTCCCTGACCGTTATTGCTCTCACCCTTGACGTAGGCGCGCCAAGACGAGAACCCGGAGGCATTGTCAACTCCGAATTCGATGCCGGCCTCATTGGTCGGATTTTTCTTGATGTAAATCGCGTGCGCTGATACTGTTTGGGCCATCAAACTAATTGTCAAAACAATTGCCGCCAGCAAAAACTTCATTTCAGTACCTCCTAAGTTTGTTTGAGTTGATTTTGTTTGCCAAAAAATTGCCGATTCCCTTCCTATATATAATCGCCTCTTGTCCTTTGTTATTAAAAAGGATGAGGTGCGTTTCATGACTAACTTAGATTTTCAAGGTGCTAAAAAAACATCTCAAGAATTGAGACGTTCTTTCTTTTGATTTTTGCTTTTTGTTTTTGCCAAATTTCTAAAATTCATATGTCTTTAGCATAGCAACCCTACATTGACAAACAATATTTTTCTGAAATTTATTTTATTAAACATTAATAATAAACTATCCACAAAATGAACAACACATAACGACTGCGTATTATTTTGTCGGAAGGAGCGCGTTTTTTCCTCCAAAGGGGTCTGGGGTACCCCTCGACTCCCCAGCACCAAAACGATGCTGGGTCGCTCAAGGCAGGCTATGTGAAAAATCCGTATTTATTTATTAAATTTTAAAATTACAAACGTATTTAGAGCTCCCTGGGGTTTGGGGGCGCAACTAAGCGTCTCTGGCAGTGCATCAATATGAGTTATATGCATTAGCGCATTTGCGACCCCAAAACTTTTTGGTTCTTTTTGGTTACAAAAAGAACAGAAGAATCAGTGCTGACTATAATTCAGAAAAATTTGTCAAAACAAATTGACAACTTTAACAATTTTTTGTGGATAACCAAAAATATAAATAATACAATAAAGTAAAGTTCTTGCCATGGCCATGGGTCGGGTTCGGGAAAGCCTGGCCCAGAACACTTTTTTTAAAACCAAAACCCCTCGCAACGCGAGGGGTTCTTTTTATTCTAAAAATAAAATAACCAATTCCTTATTTCATATTTCATATTTCTTATTTCCAACGTTTTACATCTCTTTCAAAATCGGCATATTTAATATCACCAAACCATTTTCCAAAACCTGCCGAACTGCCTTGATTAAATTCAGACGCGCCAGTTTTATTTTTTCTTCGGCTTTCAAGACGGGCAGTTCGTGATAAAAAGTATTGAAGTTCTGGCAAAGCGAGTGTAAAAATTGAGCTAAAAGCGCCGGATCATTTTTTTGTTGAGCAGCCAAAACTACTTCGGGATAATTTAACAAATCTTTTATCAATCGCTTTTCAATATTTGTGCCCAGCGTTTTATAATCCTGTTTGCCCGCTGTTTTATTCCCCTCCTCTTCGGCCTTATTCAAGATGGAATTCAAACGCGCATTGGTATATTCCAGATATGGACCAGTAAAACCTTCTAGTCGCAAAGATTCTTCAACATCAAAAGTAATTATTTTATCGCTGGCCTGCTTGATCATGCCAAATTTTAAGGCAGCCAAAACAATTTTCATACTCACGTCGTTTATTTTCTCCTCTTTCCAATCGGTGTGTCTTGTCTTGGTCTCGTTCGTTACCCGCGTCATGGCTGCATCGCGCACTTCTTCGTAAGTCACCACATTGCCGGTCCTGGAAGAAATAATGCCGCTTTTCAATTCCACAAATTCATATGGCACATGAATCATTTCTTTTTTGAAACCAAGCAGCTCCAGAATTTTAAATATCTGTTTAAGGTATTGTGATTGGCGGTTATCTACTAAATAAATTGATTTATCAACTTTGTATTTATTAAATTTTTTCATGGCCAGCGGAATATCTTTCAGGCCGTACAAAGATGTGCCATCGCCGCGCAACAAAACCAAAACTCCCAGTTTGTATTTTTCCAAGTCAGCAATAATGGCGCCCTCGCTTTCTTTGATAAAATCTTTTTTCAAAAGTGTGGGCAATAATTTTCTGCCCTCTTTTTCTTCCACGCTTTCAAAAAAATCCACGCTAAATTTTATACCCAGCTCGTCATAAATTTTATTAAACGCGTCCAAGCTCCATTTTCTTGTTTGTTTCCATAAATACATCAGATCCTTGTCCTTGCCGGCTTCCAGCCGTTGTAAAATATCCAAAACTTGTTCTTGTAATTTAGAATCGCCGTTAAGTTCTTCAACTGCCTGCGTGTAAATTTGGCCCAAATATTCTCCTTTATCACCCTTGGCGTCTGTCTCGTTTGAATAATTAAGCATGTACCACAAAACCTTGGCTACATGCGCGCCAATATCACCCAAGTAATTTGCGGCAATCACTTTATAACCGCAGGCGCGATATAAGTTAACCAGAGCCGAACCGAGCGCCACATTTCTGACATGGCCGATGTGAAATTCTTTGTGTGTGTTGGGCTGGGAATATTCAATCATTACTTTTTTGCCTTTTCCGTTTTGGTTCAAGCCATAATCACCCCGTTCCTTTTTTATTTCCCTTAAAGTTAATTCGGCCACCTTGGAAAAATCCAGCCAGAAATTTAGATACGGTCCGATATTGGTGATATTTATAATTAAATCATTTGGCTTGATGGTGCCGGCTAAGTCCTTGGCGATTTGGTCAGGCGCTTTTTTTTGCGTTTTGGCAAAATTAAAACAAGGCAGACAAATATCGCCCATCTCGGCTTCTGGCGGCTCGCGCAAATCATCGGCGCTAATTTTTACGCCATGCTTCTTGAGCAAAGCCACGATTTCATTTTTAATTTTGAGATTGGTATCCATGATTAGCTGACAATTACTTTGGCAAAAAATCTTTTGCCTTTCTGTATCAAATGTTCCCCGGGAATCAAAGAATAATTTATATCACTAACCACCTTATCATCTACTTTAACTCCGCCCTGTTCAATCAATCTTTTCGCTTCTGAACGCGAGGGCGTAAAACCTATTTCGGTCATTGCATCGATGATATTGGTATTTTTAATTTTTATAACCTTCACCTCTACGCTCGGTCCCTGCTTTTTCTGAAAGATATTTATAAAATTTTCCTGAGCGGCTTTTGCTTCCCTTTCCGAATGATAGGTTTTAACAATTTCATAAGCGAGTTTCATTTTTAAATCTCTCGGATTTGTCCCGGACTCTAAATCTTTTTTCATCTTATTTATTTCATCCATCGGTAAAAAGGTGCAATCAATAAAAACTTGAATAATCGCTTCGTCAGGCAAGGCCATGGTTTTGCCATACATATCTTCTGGCGACAAATCAAGTCCGATGCCAGTGCCTAAGCTTTTGCTCATCAACTTTTCTCCAGTGGCTGGATTGACAAGTAACGTTGTTGTAATTACGATCTTTTCCCTGTTTTGATAAGTCTTGACC
>JAQTMG010000013.1 GCA_028714455.1 Patescibacteria group bacterium | reverse complement strand
ATCGTTCCTATTATCCCGTAGCTCTTATCATACATGTAGTTCCCATAGCTCCTATAATTAGAATTTAGGATTATTAATTTAGTATTTAATAAATTACTGTTTGGGTAAAAGTGGTCCGAAAATCCAAAAAACTATACCGCCGAATAAGCCGAATATCATCAGCAAGCCGAGAAAAAGACAAATCAGACCAAGAATTTTATAAAAAATCCTTGTACCGCCTTCGACGCCAAGATGAGCCTCGGCCCAGTCAATGCGCCCGAAATTGCGCACAAGCCATTCCGTGAAAATGATAAAAACCAGCCCTAAAGCAAAAATGATGATGCCGAAAATTATTGTAAACATAAATGTTACTTATATAATAACAAAATTTAACCAAAGTGCCAATTTACTTGTGCAGAAAAGATGATATAATTGAGACATAAGCACCAAGTTCCAAGCACCAAATCTCAAAAGATTGGAATTTATTTTGCTCCAGAATCAAAAAATTTAAAAATAATTTTAATAAATTAAAGCAAAATTCATATGAAACCAATCGTTAATCGAGAAATCTGCATCGGCTGCGGCACTTGTGAAGGCATTTGCCCGGAAGTTTTCAAGGTCATTGACGGCAAAAGCAATGTTTTGGAAATGGCCGACTACAGCGCCTATGCTGACAAAATCCAGCAGGCCGTAGATGCTTGTCCGGTACAGTGCATCAGTACAGAAGAGTAGAAAATCGAAAATAAAAAAGGTCGACCCGTGTCGACCTTTTTGAATTGCGTTTAGGAATTGAGTCCGATGTCATCGCGCCAGACCAGCGCGCCATCATGCTTAATGGAATTGACGATTGTATAGGCATAAAGACGCGCCATAACCACGTCATTGCCTACGCCAACGACCATCAGTACTCGACCGCCGGCAGTGAAAAGTTTTCCGTCCTCCCAGACAAGTCCGGCTGGAAAAATAATGCCCGGAGCAGACAGCTTCTTGGGGACAAAAATTTCTTTGCCCTTTTCGTATGAACCGGGATAGCCCTTGCTGGCCATCACCACGCCGACTAGAACTTTATTCTCTGGAACAATGACTTTCTCGGCTATTTCGGGTCGTCCTTCAACCGCCGCCAGCAGTAATTCATGCAAAGGAACTCCTTCAATGAATTCCAATTGTCCCTGGGTTTCGGGGTCTCCGCCACGAACATTGACCTCGACAAGATAGTCAATCCCAGCCATCCTGTTTAAACCCTCGTAGAAAATTCCACAGGGTTCAATACCGCTGCGGTCGAAAAGGGCGTGCCGAATCACCTTAACTATCACTTGACGAAGAGGCATATTGGCGGGGCCGAAATCAGGAGCCGGTGTGATAATACCCATGCCGCCCGTATTTTGACCGTCAAAAAGTTTGTGATCTTTGGTGGGCATAAGCGGCACGGAAAAATTATTTGGTCCGATCAATTGCATAGCCGACCACTCATTGAGAATCGGATAGCGCTCCTCGAGCAGAATTGATTTGGCTAAAAAGCCAAGCGGCTTGGCTGGGTCAAACATCTGCTGGATTTTTTCTGCCACCTCATCCCAATAGTTCGATGCATTCGGTGAAACGGCAATAACCCCTTTACCTAGAGCGGGGTTGTCGCACTTCAACACGACCAGGCGGCCGTCTTTTTTAAAATCGAAAA
The DNA here is from genome assembly GCA_028714455.1 of Patescibacteria group bacterium. Lineage (GTDB taxonomy): Bacteria > Patescibacteriota > Patescibacteriia > CAIXNZ01 > CAIXNZ01 > CAIXNZ01. The sequence goes on along the minus strand of JAQTMG010000013.1, from coordinate 6,464 downwards.
GTCCTTTGATCGCCGAATCGGGTTCATCAAACTTGAGAGCTGGTGCCGTGGCAAAACCGAATTCCTGATAGATGTTTTTGCAGAACCACTTACTGCCCTCGAGCTGGGCGCCGTTTTCGCAAAAGCCGAACACGGGGATTCCCTCTTTCTGCAAAAGATCAGCCAAGCCCATAATCAACGGGTCTTCGGGACCGACCACAACCAGGTCCGGTTTCATTTCCTTGGCGAGCTGGATTATCGCCGGCAGATCTGTCGCCTTGACAGCGGGAACAAGGGTTGTACGGCTGCGCGCGTCCTCGTCCAGAAAATAAAGCATGCCGCTCAAACCTGGAGCCACAGTCACCTTGACTTCCGGAGCTTGCAAGAGCTTTCTTAAAAAAGCATATTCCCTGCCTCCAGAACCTACCAAAAGAACTCGAAATTCTGCCATCGTCTCCTCCTTTTTTATTTCGTTTAAAATGTACAAACCCTAAGCTATCTTGGCAGGCTAATAAAAATATGTCAAATAAAAATAAGTTTTTCTCGGTTGACTAAAATAAAAAATTCAGCTATAATTTTTTTATCTTTTGGCGGTCAAGCCGGGGTGGCGGAATTGGTAGACGCACTACCTTGAGGTGGTAGCGGTCGCAAGGCCATAGGAGTTCGAGTCTCCTCTCCGGCATTAAGGTTTCCGCCAGGGGCGGATCCGCCTTTGGCGGACAAATCCTGTCTCCGGCAAAAGGAGGGCGCTTAGCTCAGCTGGTTAGAGCGACTCGTTTACACCGAGTAGGTCGAGGGTTCGACTCCTTCAGCGCCCAAAAACAAAAATAGTCCCGTGACGCGGAACTATTTTTTTTATTTAACTATTTTTGTAACTTTGTTTCGCGCTCAATTTTGTATTCTTTATTTTAAATTCGATAATAAAAGTCGAGCCCTTGCCCTTGCCTTCGCTCTCGGCCCAGATCTTTCCATCGTGCTCTAACATAACCTGCTTGGCAATATAAAGTCCAAGACCAGTTCCCTCAACATTTTCCAATTGAACACCTCGTGCGCGTGAAAACTTTTGGAAAAGTTGCGGCATCTCATCAGGGGCAATTCCCCTGCCCGTGTCTTTGACGCTAAAGCGCACCGAATTGTCATCCGGTTCAAGCCTCAAAATGACACTGCCGCTCGGCGTATATTTAACCGCGTTATCGGTCAGGTTCATAATCACCTCGCGTATTTTACCCTTGTCCAGTAAAAGTTCTGGTATTTTTTTTGTGGGCTTAATAAATTCAAATTTCAAACCCTTATTGGCCGCCTGCTGTTTCAATTCGTCATAAACATCGCTAATCATTTCTTCAATATTAACCGGAGCAAATTCGTATTGCATCCTGCCGCTTTCAATTCTGGAAATATTTAATAAATCTTCTACCAAATGAATGATTCTTTCTGTGCTTTTATAAACGCGATCCAACGGCTGGATTAATTTTCCGGATAATCTGCCGAAATCGCCCTGCTGCATCATGGAAATGTAGCCCTTAATCGCAGTCAACGGAGTGCGCAGCTGATGAGAAGCAATGGAAATAAATTCTGATTTGGCCTGGTCCAATTTTTTCAGCTGAATATTGGCGACCTTTAATTCTTTGGTTGCTCGGTCCACTTCCTTTTTCAAATGTTCGGTAAAATGTTTCTGCTCTTCGAAAAGTTGCGCATTCTGGATGGCCACGGCTGATTGGCCGGAAACAATGTCTAAAATTCTCAAATCCTGCGCCGAATAAACATCGCCAGATTTTTTATCGCCTAAAAATAAAATGCCGATCAGCTTATCTCCATGATAAAGCGGAACGATCAAATTCACTTCATATTTATCCAGAGTATCTGTCAATAATTTCAGGGTTGAATTTTGCAAGGTTTCGTTGCTTTTCTTTAATTCTTCATTGACAATAATTTCTCTCTCTTTATTGATGCTATGCAAATATTTGAAAATTTTATCAAAAAGTTTTTTGTCAATCGCGGCCATTTCAGCCGCCACCTTGCCATAATCAACCATTTTATAATATTGTTTTTTTTCTTCATCAAGCAAAAACAGCGAAACAAATTTTGCCTTGAATATCCCTCCCAATCGATCTGCCAAAAATTCTGTAATAACACTCAAATCCAGAGTTGAGGTCAGCTTTTCGGAAAATTCAGCCACCACCTCCTGCGGATTATATTCGGCTTTAAATAAATATCTATCAGTAGCCCGAGATAACCAGGTTTTTAATGGTTCGAAACCGAGGGCGACTAAGACGGCTGTAATCACGCCATTCAAAAGTACGGATTGCGTGCCTATGAGATTCTGAAAATAATTGCTGATTATATAAGCAAGAAGGGCATATATTACTGTTATTATAATGACTAGAGTCGCAAATACCGCCGAACGTTTAATAATAAGACGTATATCCATGAAGCGATACTTTATGATCGCATACGTAAAGGCGAAAACGTAAACAGAAATTAGAATATTGAAAATTGGCAGGATATCTATATTGTACCAAGGCAAAAAATTAAATCCGCCGGAAATATAACTTATTAAAAGTCCTAAAATTATAAATTTAGCTTGACTTCTAACAAGTCCTGTCGATTTTTTTTCAAAATTATAAAGTAATAAGAATGAATAAACAACAACCGCAATCCATGTTAAAGTATATAAATAAAAAATTACCCCACCAGCATCAGGCCAAGAGAAATAGATCATTTTACTTTTAGGAACGCCCAAAAAATAATTAGTAAACAAATCAAAATAGGCAAAAATTGCAGACGAAATATAAGCAATGTATAAAATGATATTCGATCTCTTGTTAATAAACTTAAAAACAAAATGCAACAAAGGGGGATAAGTAAAAATTGCACCAATCATTGTAAATCTCAATAAAACCTGGGAGGTGCTCAGATTTTTCTCCCCCATCCATAAAAAATAAAAAAACATCCACCAGGATGTAATAAAAAATAAAAACGATAGTAAATATCCGTAAACCTTTCCATTCTTGGACGAAAAATACATTATATAAAAAGCAAAAAAAATGCTTACGCATGAAACGAGCAAAGAGGAATAATGAATAAATTCAAACATAAATAAAAAGGGTGATTTTGAATTAATTATATCAAAATCACCCTTTAGACACAACGTTTATTTCCTGGCGACGTAAATCGTCTGCATCCCACAGGCTTCCCAAACGGTTAAGACGTTTTTGAAACCGGCTTTGCGGAAGAAATCCAGAACAACCCTTTCCGGACGGTTCAACATTTTCCAGGTCACCACGATTTCAAGGAAAAGTCTTTCGAAGTTGGGCCCGACGTTATTTGTAATAAGAAGTCCATCTTCGTCGAGCAAGGCATAAACCTCGGAAAATATTTTCACCGCCTTCTCCGAATTCATATAATCCGTGAACCCGACCATCTCGATTACGTTCGGCTTATGGTCTTTTAGAAAATCCATCACTGGGCGGAGGTGTTCCTCTCTCTGAGATATGAACGATTTATACATAACGATAATACTGCTCATGCCCGGGATCAAATTATCCGCGAGCTTTTTCGCAAAGTCGAAAGAACTTTCGTCATTATCAACCAGGATGAGCTCGAATCGGCTCATGAGGTCAGGAAAGTGTCTGAGATATAATGCCACAACTTCGATTGGTCCCCGTGCCGACCCTGCGGCGAGAGAACAAATGACTATCTTTTCTTCGCCCAACTCAAGGAGGCGTTCAATCTCATTGAAAAGCTGACCCTTGATGTTTTTGAGACGATTTCTTGTCGCTCGAACGTTCTCGAGCTGATTCCAAACATTGGAGATAAATCTATCGAAACCCTTAAGCTTCTCGGTTGATTTGTCCCAAATGTAAAGATACTCCAGGGCCTGCCACGTCATCGAGTTCTTTTTCACGTATCGGCAACCAGTCCCCCCCATAAAAAATATGAAGGAACTCGGCCAAAGCCTTCTGTCCCTCTTCCATGGATGATTCTTGGGGAAGAAAACGGGAACGATCAGGGAAAAAAGGATTGTCCAGAAAAAAGCCTCCGCCATCGCAAGGATCATGAACGGAAGAATCAAAAGCCTTTTCGTGAAAGACCATCTTCCTTCCTGTATCCCATTCGTGGAAATAAATTCTTCTCTCAAAGCACTGTACTTATTCATTGTTTCCTCCTTTATTTTCAGGAAATTTTTTGCGGTTTAGTTTTAAAGACCCATCCTTTATATTGAAAAATTGGAAAATTAACCCAATTTAAAAAAGCATAGCACGACTTTGGTGGGCAGTCAAGGGTAGTTGTAAAAAGGGTGTGGATAAAATGGCTAAGGTTAAATAAAATCTTGAAAATCACTAATCTTAAACAAGAAAATGATTTCTGACAATTTCATCTAAAATAAAAAAACTGCAGGTTTTTGGCCTGCAGTGTTAGAGTTTGGTTTGAGGTCTCATGCGTGCGCATGTCTGCTTGTTGCCGGTCCCAGATACTTGGAGTATTTCCTCCAGTATCCTTTTGCCTGGCCGACCACCAATGCGCCAAGACCCACTATCATCCAGAAGACTCCTTTCATCTTAGTCCTCCTTTCCGCTTATGCGAATATTTTTGAGTTACCAAACTTTTTATTTTACTTATTTTTACTATCCTTGCGGATAGATTTGATAGAAGTTAAAGAACCATGCCTAAAGTATAGTCCTGACAAAAAAATTTGTCAAGTACTTATCCACTATAAATAAAACCCCTCTTATCATGCTGTTTTCAGCAATTTAAGAGGGGTTTTGAAGCTAATTTTAGCCCTTTGTCAGTTTTTCTTCCAAGAGGCGAAAATCCATCTCGGTGAGCAACCAATGTCCCAAACCGTCCAGGATAATAAATTCGACTCTTGGGCTTTGGTCGATCTCCGTTGGTTTGCCTAGGAGCCTAATTGCCTTGGCTGCCATTGTCCGATGCAGTGGAATCTGGCTCAACACTTTCGCCGTCTTTTTGACAACCGCAGCGGGCGTAATCCGATCTTCGCTGCCAACGTAGATGGTAACTGGACATTTTATGCCCCTGGGATCAAACTTGGTCGCAAAGTGGCGATCAATAACCCAGAAGCCCATCTCAAAGGCCGCTCTCCCAGACTCCCATTTCAGTCCCGAGTAAATCCGGTGGCGCTGTTCCCTGGGCACCTGATTTAACATCGCATATTCAAGGTCTTTGAAGCTCATCTTGATGGGCTCGTGCCAAAAGCCGATAGTGGTCATGTTCTTGAAAAAAGATTTAATAACAGACCGTCTGAATGCGACCACTCCCCAGGGAGCTGCCGGCGAGAGGAGCACCAATGATTTGGGGTTCACCTCTGGCAAACTTGCCGCGATCATAGAAATGAGCCCACCCATCGAATGACCAATTAGCACGTGTTCTCTTCCCTTTTCAACTTCAGTGGCAATCACCTGCTTCACGTGCTGAACATAATCCACGATGCTGGTAATCCCGAGCCGCGGATCTGGCTCTTCGTGCGGAGGCTGATCATGATACGGCAAATTGGGCACCAGGCAGTGGTATCCTCTTTTGCTGAAATACTTGACCATCTTTTCAAAAACTCCCGCATGACAGAACATGCCGTGCACAAAAATCAACTGTGGTTTATTCAATTTCCGCCTCCTTTATTTTCTTCCAGCCGTTTTAAGGAACTCGTACCATTTATTTCAAATTTATCCTCTAATTTAGCAGAAAAAGGAGGGGTTGTCAAGGGTGGTTATTAAATATAAAAGAGGCAGATGAAATCGGCCCCTTTTATAAATAATCACAAATTATATTTTATCTAATTTGCTCGGATTAATACCAATACGCCTTCTAATTTCTTTGCAAACTTCCTCTTTGGTCATGCCCCAGTTTTGTCTCGTGAAATAAGAGTCATGGAAATACCAAGGTTTCTTGCCGCCAAGCTGCCTATATTTTTTTATCAATTTGTAAGCAAGATAAAAATTCTCCAAGCTACCAACATTAATAATAATTGTGGCCGCATAATAATAATCATCTTTTGTTTTTATAGCACCATTCTTTATTAAAAATAAAACAATCCTCGCCCTTTCTTCGCACTCTCCCCCGAAAGAATAGAACGGAATTTTATCTTGTGCGTCTTTTACTTTTTTAGTTTTTGTATTCCTGATTATTGCTCTTCTCTTTTCCTGGTCATATTCATGCAAATTCTTGAGTAGTTTAGAAATAATATTTTGCATAGTTTTGATTATATTTTATTCGTTCTCTTATCATGGTGTTCATATTATACCCCAAAAAAATACCTATAAACAATAGTCAAAATAATTACTACTGATAAGGGTATCAAGCTTGAAAGCGTTGAAACAATCATCGGTCTCTGTCTAATTATAATTGTTTTGAATAAATACACTGACTGGACAAAAGCGGAAAGTAAAAGGAAAAGTAAAGAGATGCCAGCCGTGGTTCTCGCAGTCAGCAAAACATAAATCTGTGGCACAAAAACCAGCGGCAGAATG
>JAQTMG010000012.1 GCA_028714455.1 Patescibacteria group bacterium | reverse complement strand
GGAACGTTGGTTGAAAGTTCTTGCTGTTTTTGGCCATAAAAATCTTCGATGCGCCAGATTTTTGAATAATAATTCCAAAACGTACCGAAAATGATGATGAAAAAGACGCCAATGACTAAAAGGCTGACGACTAGAAAATAGAAAAAGTATAATTTAAATTTATCTTTGGGTACGTTTTTGTTTTCCATGTTTTATTTTATAAATTCATCTCTTTAATTTTACCCGTATTTTTTTCCGTCCAGATCAATGATTTGCCATCGGGGCTCACCATGAGTTTATCGACCGTGGTTGGGAAAAGCGGCTGCGCGATTAATTGCTTGGAGCCGGTGGTCAAGTCGATTTTATAAAATTGGTCCGGCGTGCTGTCGGCTAGATCGGGGCGAAAGCCGGCACCGATATCTAAGCTATTTGGCACGGCGCAATAAACCAAGGTTTCAGAGGTGAAAGTGCATTTGTCGGCCCAAGTGTCCACGGCTAGCGCGTTTCTGCCGGTGCCTAAATTGGCGGGATCGGAATTAACTATCCAGAGAGTCGGTTTGTAGGCGGAAGAAATGTTGTAAGCGCTGTAGAGCAGCGTGTTGCCGTTGGGTGAATAGACAAATCTGGGATCTCGGCCCTCGATGCGGAAAGAGTTATAATTTTCTCCATTTTTGCCGATCGGGTAGACTTCGGAGCGATCAGCGTCGAGGGGAGCGCGATAGAGAGCCACGTAACTATTGTTGGGCGACCACTGGACGTAAACGTCATTGGCCTTATCGCCTAATCTTTCGATCTGCTGGTAGCCGCTGCCGTCGGTATTGGCCATGGCCAGCCAGCTGTCTTCGGGATCAATTTTTAAGTCTTTGAAGGCGATGTTATTGCCGTCTTTGGAAAAAGAAAAATCCTGCCACTGGCTGGGCAGTGTGACAAAAGTTTTTTTGTTAAAATTATAAAGAATTTTTGAGCCGTCAGAATAAGTGATGATGGCTCTTGAGCTGTCAGGCGACCAGACGACGGTGCTGACATTGGCGAAATTGCTGTCGCTTAATTTAACTTTTGTGCCGTCCGGTTTTAAAGTGTGGAAAAGGCCCGTATTAACATCGAGATAATTGACATCCTTGCCGTTTACGGCAAAAGTCGGCGATAGCGTGCTGTCTGATTCTAGCGTGCTAAAAGAAGTTATGCCGCCAGAAGCCACGTTGGAAATGGTGGGGCCTGGTATAGCGGGAATAAGCGGGGGAATATTAACATTGAGTCCTGAAACAATCGGTACGTTAACATTGGTTGGCGGCACGTTCACTCCGGGCGTGACTGGCAAGCCGTTCGTGTTGATCGGCGGAGTCGGGGTAATTGTAATTGGTGCGGATGGTGAAATCAGCGGCTGAAAGAATATAAAATATATGGCCAAGCCAATCAGAACCACGGCTAAGATAAATCCAGCTACCAGAAGTATTCTTTTTGTGCGGTCAGACATAAAATTATTATAATTTTTTTTAGATAATTTTTAGAGTCACGTCTTGGCTGCCTGTTCTTTTTCGATTAGATTCGCCTCGTTATCGCGCCAGGCGCTATGAAATTGATACATGACGGCCAATGTCCAGAGCGGCAGCAGGCCCACAAAAGGTATGATTTCCGCGACTGTTGTTGAGAGCCAGATGATTATTCTCTTGGTCTGATTTTTTTTGGCTCCCTGGGTCCAAAGCAGGGCACCCAAACCACCGCCCAAGAGGATATCGGTAATCCAGTCGAGCCATGAACCAGTTTCAAGACCGACTAGGTTATATAAATCGTAACCGGCCGCCAGTATTATGGCGGCATACCAGATGGCTGGCGAAAAACCTATCACGGTCTGTATTGCGTTTTGAGCCGGAGCGCCTTGTTCAGATTTTTTTTGTTCATTTTTTAGGGCGATTTTTGCCGATTTTTGCGCCTCTTCGTCTTCAAGAATCTCTGGCCTATTTTGGGCGACTTGATTTTCCCGAGTGTCTGGCTGGGAGTTTTTACCATTTCCCTGATTTAAAATTGAACGCGCCATAAGCTGCTCGTCGGGATTTAAATTTTCGTTTGCGTTTAATTCGGCCATTTTATTGTTTAAAATTTTTGTACATGGCAAAGAGATAAGCAAAGGTGAACATTATCAGAAAGAGCACGAGCAGACCGTTGATGATGAGAGTCCAAGGCAAGATGTTTAGGTATAAAAGCGAGACCAGATTTAGCGCGGTAAAAATTATTGCCAGAATCACCAGATTAAAAATCGTTTGAGTCAGATTAATTCTAGCGATGGCAAAAGATTTTTTTATCGAATCGAGCCAGTTTAACTTTTTATCCATCAAGACAAAGGGGCTAAAGACAAGAAAAGAAACGGCCAAGAGTATTAAGATATAGCCCAGGATAGTGGAGGCATAGAAGAGAACCGGATTTCCCAAAAGAAGAAGCAGTACGTTAGCATAGAGGGGGCTGGAGGCAATGAAAAATATGAGGCTGACGGCGACGTTGAGAATCAGCATCTGCCAGAAGAATGTTTTCAGGGTTTTAAGATTTTGACCGAAATTCAGTTCGGGATTCAAAAAAATATTAATCAGAACTATCTGGGCGATTACGCCGAGGATGAGATAAAAAATATAGTAGACGGCTCGAAAGCCCGCGTTAAAGGCGAGCGCGCTGACCGCGGCGAGTTTGAGATACACCAGCAGATAGAAAAGTCCGTATTCTAAAATAGAAACGGCGAAAATCAGAGCGATAATGAAAAATATGCCCAGTATCAGATTGGAAAATCTTGATTTCAGAAGCTGCCAGGAGTTTAAAAATTGCGTTTCGAGTTTCATAATTTTATTTTATATTTGAATATATTAATCGTTACTTTACTTTCGTATATTCGCCTGCCTGCCGGCAGGTAAAGATTAGTAATTCGTAGATTAGAATTTAACCTGGGGAACGGTTTTTTCTTCCTGTTCTGCCTGAAAAAATTCATAGGCCTTGAAACCGAGCATGCCCACGAATAAATTGGAGGGGAAAATCTGAATCATGGTGTTGAAATCGCGCACATTGCCGTTGTAAAAACGTCGGGCCGCTTGGATCTTATTTTCAGTGTCAGACAACTCACTTTGTAATTGCAGGAAATTTTGGCTGGCCTTGAGGTCTGGATAACTTTCAGCCACGGCAAAAAGAGATTTCAACGTAGAAGAAAGCGCGTTTTCCGCCCTGCCTTTTTCGTCAAGCGACTGGGCTTGCATGGCCGCGGCTCTGGCTTGCGTTACTTTTTCAAATGTTTCTTTTTCATGACCGGCGTAGGCCTTAACTGTTTCGACCAGATTGGGAATAAGATCATACCTTCTCTTTAATTGAACATCAATATCAGACCAGGCTTCGTCCACGCGGTTTTTACTGCGCACCAGGCTGTTATAGACCAAGATTAGCCAAAGAGCGGCTAAAACTATTAACACTAAAATAATAGTCCAAATTTGCATAATTTTGATTTAATTACTTAAATTTTATATACTTTAATTAAGTTTTTCTTACTTAATTATACAACAAATTAAGAAGCACTGTCAAAAGTCTTCTTGGATGTTTAACCAAGGCAATTTATGGCTATAAACAGCGAAATTTTCCATGCCTATGATGTGCGCGGAATTTACCCAAAAGAGATCAACGAAGAAGAAGTTTATCAAATCGCTCAAGCGTACATAAAAGTTTTTAATCCGGGGCGGGCAATTGTTTTAGGCAAGGACGTTCGGCTCTCTTCGCCCTCCTTGTGGAAAGCGGCCGCCAAAGGTATAAACGATGCGGGTTGTGATGTCGTTGACATTGATACGATTTCAACCGACATGCTTTATTTTGCCGTGGCTCATTATGATTATGGCGGGGGTCTGACCATTTCTGCCTCGCATAATCCAAAAGAATATAACGGCATAAAATTTGTCAGAGAAAATTCCGTGGCCGTCTCGGCCGACACCGGGCTTTTGGACATAAAAAATCAGGCCATGAAAAACGAGCAGATTATCGAACCGGAAAAGGGCGAGATTATCAAAAAAGAAATTTTAGACGATTACGTTAAACATTGTTTATCGTTTATTGATGTTAAAATATTGAAACCCATGAAAATTGTGGCCAACGGCAATTTTGGCATGGCTGGCGTGGCTTTAAAAAAAATATTGCAGGGACTGCCAATCGAAATTATTCCCTTGAATTTCGAGCCAGACGGTAATTTTCCCAAAGGCAAACCAGATCCTATGATGCCGGAAAACCGAAAAGAGACCGAGACATTGGTTAAAAAAGAAAAGGCTGATTTGGGCGTAGCCTGGGATGGCGACGCCGACCGCTGTTTCATTTTTGATGAAAATGGCGAATATGTCGATGGTTATTTTTTGACCGCTATTTTGGCCGAATATTTTTTAAAAAAACATCCGGGCGAAAAAATTATTTCCGACCCGCGCCTGACTTGGGCGGTCAGAGACACTGTTTTAAAAAATAAAGGCATTTATTTAGTTAATAAAACGGGCCATGCCTTTATTAAAGATCGCATGAGGAAAGAAAACGTGATGTTCGCCGGTGAGATAACGGGACATTTTTATTTTCGGGACAACTTTTTTTGCGATAACGGCATGATCCCGCTGCTTTTGATTTTAGAGATTTTAAATAAAGAGGGTGTTAAGATGTCGGAACTGGCTAAACCGTATCGTGAAAAGTATTTTATATCTGGTGAAATAAGCCAAAAAGTGAAAGATCCTGATAAAGTTATAAAAACCGTTGAAAAAGAATATAAAAATGGCAAACTCGAATATATTGATGGTTTTTCAGTTGAATATCCTGACTGGCGCTTTAATTTGAGAAAATCAAACACCGAACCATTGATTCGCTTGAACGTGGAAGCCAAATCGCAAGATTTAGTTGATGAAAAAGTTAAGGAAATAATAAAATTAATTAAGTAATAAAAATAATATGGATTTATTCCTTTGGATTTTAGGCGCGTGCTTTATTTTGTTTTTAAGCTTTTTAAGGCAGATAAACCAATACGAGCGGGGCGTTCTTTTCACTATGGGTCGTTACGCGGCTACAAAAAATCCGGGCTGGCGTTTAGTAGTGCCGGTATTTCAGAGTATGAAAAAAGTCGATATTCGTTTAAAAGCCGTGGATGTGGCCAATCAGGAAGCGATTACCAAAGATAATGTTTCTTGCCAGATCAATGCCGTGATTTATTATAAAGTTATTGACGCGGCCAAGGCTTTTATTGAAGTGGAAAATTTTTATTATGCTGTCACGCAATTGGCCCAGACAACCATGCGCAATGTGGTGGGCGCCGTAACTTTGGATGAACTTTTATCGCAAAGAGACGCGGTTTCTGACAAAATAAAAGTTATTGTTGATCAGATTACGGAAGCCTGGGGCATCAGCGTTGATTCGGTGGATTTGAAAGATATTGTTTTACCAGAGACCATGAAGCGAACCATGGCCAAACAGGCCGAGGCTGAAAGAGAAAAGCGCGCTGTCATTATCAATTCCGAAGGTGAAGTCATTGCCGCCAGCAATTTAGCTAAAGCCGGTTCAATTTTATCAGCCGTGCCAGGCGCATTACATTTAAGAACCCTAAACACCATAAATGATATTTCTTCAGACGAATCAAATACTGTAGTTTTTGTGACGCCAGTTGAGGTTTTACGCGCCTTAGAGGGTTTTAATAAAAAGAAAGAGTCGGAAAAATAATATTTTTACCAACCATTTTGTCACCCTTGGGAGCATGATAATGATGAAGACGATAAACATTATACAAAGAAGCGCTGATAAATGAAAATTGGAAAGATTTAATAAAATTTTCACAAAGAAAACATCCTAATAAAAAAGGTAACGGGCATGGTTCGAGAACCTCACCATGACAATAAAATTTTATTTGTATGAAGATAGGTATTTTTGACTCCGGGCTCGGCGGCCTGATTATTTTAAGAGACATTGTCAAAAAATTGCCGCAGTACGATTACATCTATCTGGGCGATAACGCGCGGACACCTTATGGCAACCGCTCGCAAGAAGTAATCTACAAATTCACGCAGCAGGCAGTTGATTTTTTATTTAAACAAGGTTGCGAGCTGATTATTATCGCCTGCAACACCGCTTCGGCCAAGGCCTTGCGCAAAATTCAGCAGGAATGGTTGCCGAAAAATTATCCGGAGAGGCGAGTGCTGGGAGTGATTAGACCAGTAGTTGAAGAGGCGGTTAAAGTTGCTAAAAAGAAAATTGGTGTTATTGGCACCAAGGGAACGATTGCCTCGGAAGCTTATATCAAAGAAATTCAAAAACTCAATCCACGATTGGAAGTAATTCAAAAAGCCACGCCACTCCTAGTTTCTTTAGTTGAAGAGGGTTGGCAAAAACATGACGTGGCTAAAAAGATCTTGAGAATATATTTAAAATCTTTGAAGGCGGCAAAAATTGATACTCTGATTTTGGGCTGCACGCATTATCCGATTTTGTACAAGGAAATTCAGGGTATGACGGGTAAGCGCGCCAAAGTTTTGAATTCCGGTGAAATAGTGGCTGATTCCTTGTCTGATTATTTAAAGCGACATTCAGAAATAGAAAATAAATTGGACAAAAATTCAAAATGTCAATTTTTAGTAACAGACATATCTGAACATTATGAAAAGCTCGGTAGAGATTGGTTCGGTCCGGAAATAAAATTTGAAAAAATAAATTTAGACTAGGGCGAAAACGCCTTCACGTAAAAACGTCGTTGTAGAGACAGGGTATACCCTGTCTCTACGCATTTCATTTAAAGCGTTTTCGCCCAAAGAAAAAAGTCCTCCCCGCAACGCGAGGGGACTTTTTGATTCAGAGAAGGACGCTGAAAATTCCAATTATCAGAATGCCGAGAATCATGATTGCCCAGCACCCGATTATCCAGAAAAACAAATTGCCGCGCAGGTAACTGGCGTAGAAGTCTGACAATTTTTGCAACATTTATTTTCCTCCCCTTTTTTTATTATCTTAATAAATTATTTATAATTTTTCAAGTAAATAAAAGGGGCGGAAGTTTGCACTTCCGCCCAGTTCTTGCAGTGAGTTTTGTCCCAAATAGCATGATGCGGGGACATAGGAAGCCACTGAGATGCGCGGTCTCAGCTACTCCATCGGGCGCCATCCACATTTTGGGATGGCATAACTCTGGGGTTGAACCTGCTAAGATTCAACCTTACTAACCCGACGCTGCAGGAGCGCTCCTCTGCAGCGATTTCTTTTCGGTATCTACATACTAGCACATCTAAATAAATTTGTCAAGAGTCTCTCGTTAGTTTGCCTAAAATGTTTTTCTGCTGTAAAATATTAGTAAACAGAGATTGGATATTGGAGATTGGATACTGGGAATATGATATTTTATTCCATTCACTATTATCTAATTTCTAATAACTAATATCAATCCAATACATGATCACGACTGTATTACTATTTTTAATTATTCTCGGCATCTTGGTCTTTGTGCACGAGGCAGGGCATTTTTATGCTGCCAGAAAAATGGGCATGAAAGTCGAAGAATTTGGCTTTGGCTTTCCGCCAAAAATTTGGAGTCGCACCGGCAAAGACGGCGTGGTTTATTCTATCAATTGGATTCCTCTCGGCGGTTTTTGCAAAATCAAGGGCGAAGATGGCGACAGCTTGGACTCGGATAGTTTTGCCGCCAAAAAAGCCTGGCGGCGCGCCATTGTCTTGATCGCCGGCGTGGTCATGAACTTTTTACTCTGCGCGGTTTTGCTTTCCTTCGGTTTTATGGTCGGCCTGCCGCAGTCAGTTGACCAGCAATCGCTGGCTGCCGGTATTGTTAAAGATTATAAAGTGCAGGTTGTGTCAGTGCTGGACGGAAAGCCGGCTCAAGCCGCCGGTGTTTTGACCGGCGACATTTTACTGTCGGCAGACGGCAAACCGGTTAACGGCATTCAAAATTTAGTTCAATACACCACCGGCAAAATCGGTCAGCCGGTTGATTTTAAATTTCAAAGAGACGGCCAGACAATAGACAAAGAAATCACGATAGCTGATTTAGGCGAAGGCAGGGGAGGCATTGGCGTTGGTTTAATAGAAACCGGAATCGTCACCTACCCCGTACACCTGGCCGTTTGGAATGGATTTAAGATGACTGGAATTTTGGCTGGCCAATTTGCCCTGGCTTTTTATGACATCATCAAGAATTTGATTATTGGCAAACCGCTGGGCGTTGATGTCTCTGGCCCGGTTGGCATCGCGGTTTTGACTGGGCAGGTGGCGAAAATGGGTTTGGTTTATATTTTGCAATTTACCGCTCTTCTTTCCTTGAATCTGGCCATTATTAACATATTGCCATTTCCAGCTTTGGATGGCGGTCGATTACTTTTTATTCTAATTGAAAAGATTCGCCGAAAGCCAGTCAGTCAGAAACTAGAAGGTTTGATTCACACTATCGGCTTTTCGATTCTGCTGATTTTGATTGTTATTATAACTTTTCAGGATATTTGGCGGTACAGCGGATTTTTTTCTAGTCTTCTATCCAATCCTATTTAATCTATGGAATTAAATATCAAAAAATTAAAAGATCAGGCGCTCAAAGAAATTGACGGCATAAAAAACTCCGAAGAGTGGGAAAATATCAAGAATAAATATTTTTCCCGAAAAAGCGGGGAACTGGCTAAACTCTTGAAAGACATCAAAGATGTGGCTGACGATTTGCGGCCCAAAGTCGGCACAATGGTTAATGAAGCAAAAGAGGAGATTGAGAATGCGCTTGAAGATAAGATGTCTAAAATAAAAAAAGGTTCTGGCGATAAACTGGAGCGTGATTTTATTGATGTCACGCTGAATATAGAAAAATACAAACTCGGACATCTCCACCCCGTGACACAAATTACAAACGAGCTGGAAGATATTTTTAAATCAATGGGCTTTATGATTTTGGACGGGCCAGAATTGGAGTCTGATTATTATAATTTTGAATCGCTTAATATACCGACTTGGCATCCGGCGCGTGATACGCAGGATACATTTTATATAGAAGCAAAAGATAAATTATTGATGCGCACTCATACTTCGCCCGTGCAAGTGCGCGCCATGCAAAAATACGGCGCGCCACTGCGCTGCGTCGTGCCTGGCCGTGTTTTTAGAAATGAAGCTACTGACGCTTCTCATGACCATACTTTTTATCAGCTCGAAGGATTAATGATAGATAAAGATATTTCCATTACCAATTTGATTGCCGTGATGAAAGAATTACTTTCGGGAATTTTTAAGCGCGAAGTGAAAGTTAGATTGAGACCTGGCTATTTTCCTTTTGTGGAGCCGGGTTTTGAGCTTGATATTCAGTGTTTAATCTGCGGCGGCAAAGGTTGCCCGGTTTGCAAACAAAGCGGCTGGCTGGAACTTTTACCCTGCGGCTTGGTCCACCCGAACGTTTTGAAAGCCGGCGGTATTGATCCCAAAAAATATTCTGGTTTTGCTTTTGGTCTGGGCTTAACAAGACTGGTGATGATGAAGTATAAGATAGACGATATTCGACTATTACAGGGCGGAGATTTGCGTTTTTTGAATCAATTTTAAATAATATGTTAATTATGATGCCCGCCGGAGGCGGGTCCGCCTTTGGCGGAAAATATAAGATAGATGATATTCGACTATTACAGAGTGGCGATTTAAGATTTTTAAACCAGTTTTAAAAATATCTTGGATGGAGAAGGAATTATATAAAAAGTTAATGATTGAGACATCCGTAGCTGTTGGACCAATTGTTTTAAAATATTTAGAACCATTAAAGAAAGAAAATCGTGATTTTTATGAAATTTGTATAGAATTAGTCGAAAAAAAGATTGGTACATTTGAAACCAGAGAATATTTTATGAGAATGGCCTACGAAGCTTGCTTGGGTAAAAAATGGAATTTGGAAATAAAACATGCTTGTGCTGCAATGGAACTAGAATTAGCTCATATGTATTACTGCAATAGAATCTTTGATGAAAAAGGCGGAGAAGTAATTCTTGGTCAGCCGAATAGTCAATTTATGGCGGGAATTATTAATCATGACTTAGCTTCTCAGGCATTAACCAGAGCTTGCTCAGGAGTAGATTTAAAAACTTTTAAAAAAATTAGGAATATTTTTGACGAAATTAATAAAATTTTCCTTATCGGTCAGTATATTGAAGTTTATTCGCATATATACAGCAAAGATACTAAAATCAATTTTAATAAATTAATGGCTGTTTATTATAAAAGAGATGATTATGTGAATAATTCTTTTTTTGAAAAAATCGGAATTATCGGCGGTATTTTAGGCAGGGGAACTAAAAAGCAAATTGAAGCTTTAACAAACTTTGGTAGAAACTATGGCATGATGTTGCAGATTATTAATGATATTGGCGATTTTGTACCTCCGGAATATAATTTAGGCACTGAAGAAAAATTGCCTCAGGATGCATACAGCGATATAAGACATGGAAAATTAACTATCCCCATAATTTATTGTTTAACTCATGGGAGCTCCGATGAAATTAAATTAGTAAAAGAAGCTTTAACAAATAAAAATATAGAATCAAAAAAATTAATTGAAGTTACTAATATCTTGGTAAATAATGGCTCAATTGATTTTGCTAAACAAACAGCCCATGATTACGCGAGCAAGGCAAAAAAATATTTAAAGATTTTTCCTACAAAAGTTCAGGACTTGATTGGGGAAATGTGTTTTATGGCTTATTCTAATAGATATTATAAAGAGCTTCAAAAATTTAAAAGTTAATATGTATATTTCAAGAAATTGGTTAAAAGATTTTGTGAAGATTCCCGACTCTTTATCATCAAAAGAGCTGGGTTTGAAATTGACCATGGCCACAGCCGAGGTTGAGGGTTTTGTTGATCAGGCAGAAAGTTTGAAGGGCATGGTGGTCGGTCAGATTTTAGAAATCAAGAAACATCCCAATGCTGATAAATTAAAATTAACAGTAGTTGATATTGGGAAAGCCAAATTAAACATTGTTTGCGGCGCTTCAAATATAGAAGTTGGACAAAAAGTGCCGGTGGCCACAATTGGCGCGGCTTTGCCCAATGGCATGAGGATTGAAAAAGTAAAAGTGCGCGGCGAGGAATCAAGTGGCATGCTTTGCGCCCAAGATGAACTTGGCTTAGGCGCTGATCATTCCGGTATTCTAATTTTGGCTAAAAATTCTAAGGTAGGCGAATCACTATCAAAGGCTCTGGGTTTGGATGATGTGATTTATGAAATTGATAATAAAAGTTTAACGCACAGGCCTGATTTGTGGTCGCAATACGGTTTTGCCAGAGAAGTGGCAGCGATTTTTGGCAACAAATTAAAAGATGTTAAGATCATGGTTCGAGAGTCCTTCGACTCGGCTCAGGGCAGGCCTCATTTAGATATTAAGATTGAGGATTATAAATTGTGCCCGAGATACGAGGGTGTGGTAATTGAAGGAATTGAAATTGCGCCTTCGCCGAACTGGATGCAAAAAAGAATATCAGCCGTGGGCATGAGATCAATCAATAATATCGTTGATATTACAAATTACGTAATGTGGGAGCTTGGCCAGCCGTTGCATGCCTTTGATTATGACAAACTGGATGGCCATAAAATTATTGTCAGAACCGCCAAAAATGGCGAAGCCATTGAAACTCTTGATGATGAAAAAAGAA
>JAQTMG010000011.1 GCA_028714455.1 Patescibacteria group bacterium | reverse complement strand
CGCTTTTTTTTGCGTTTTGGCAAAATTAAAACAAGGCAGACAAATATCGCCCATCTCGGATTCTGGCGGCTCGCGCAAATCATCGGCGCTAATTTTTACGCCATGCTTCTTGAGCAGAGCCACGATTTCGTTTTTTATTTTGAGATTGATGTCCATACTAATCAAACGAAAACTTTTTTTCTTGTCATGGTGAGGTTCTCTTACCATGACGCCACCCTTCGAGAACCTCAAGGTGACATTGTCGAGATGTTTTCGCTCATTATTAAATTATTACTTTAATAAAATGCCTTTTACCTTTTTGAATCAAATGTTCACCAGCAGGCAGAGTTGAATTTATATCGCTGATTACCTGATCATCAATTTTCACCCCGCCTTGTTCGACTAATCTCTTGGCATCAGAACGCGACGGCGCAAAACCTATTTCGGTCAATGCATCAATGATATTGGTATTTTTAATTTTTATAACCTTCACCTCTGCGCTCGGTCCCTGCTTTTTCTGAAAGATATTTATAAAATTTTCCTGAGCGGCTTTTGCTTCCCTTTCCGAATGATAGGTTTTAATAATTTCATAAGCGAGTTTCATTTTTAAATCTCTCGGATTTGTCCCGGACTCTAAATCTTTTTTCATCTTATTTATCTCATCCATCGGTAAAAAGGTGCAATCAATAAAAACTTGAATAATCGCTTCGTCAGGCAAGGCCATGGTTTTGCCATACATATCTTCTGGCGACAAATCAAGTCCGATGCCAGTGCCTAGGCTTTTGCTCATCAACTTTTCTCCAGTGGCTGGATTGACAAGTAACGTTGTTGTAATTACGATCTTTTCTCTGTTTTGATAAGTCTTGACCAATGTTCTTCCTGCCAGCATATTAAAAGTTTGATCGGTGCCGCCCAATTCTACATCTGCTTTTAGCGCAACTGAATCATAGCCCTGCATTAGTGGGTAAAGAAATTCATGAACATAAAGCGGCTTATTCTCTTCGATTCTCCTTTCGAAAATATCCCGTTCTAACATTCTTTGGACTGTAAAATTTGAAGCTAAATCAATTAATTGTTCGAAGTTCAATTTAGAAAGCCATTCCGAATTGAAACGAAATTCAATGGGATTTTTTTTGTCAGTAAAATCTAAAATCTTGCCTATTTGTTTTTTGAAAGTTTTTAAATTTTCTAATACTTCTTTTTTTGTCAGTCTTTTTCGAGCCGAACTTTTGTCGCTTGGATCTCCAATCATGGCCGTAAAATCTCCAATTAAAACAATGATTTTATGACCAAGATCATGTAATCTTTTCTGGACAATATAATTCGTCGCATGCCCGAGATGAACATATGTGCCAGTTGGATCAATTCCTATATAAATGCGCAGCTGCTTGCCGGATTTAAGCATTTTTCGAAAATCATCTTTGCTCGGATAAATTGTATCAATTGAACGCGTTAAAACTTCCTCAATTAATTTCTCGTCATTTATTGTTTTTACCATATTTTTAGTGTTATTCGTGATTAAAATTTCGTGGTTCAGATATCAATATACATTTAATTTAGCATAAAAAATCAATCTTTTCAAATGAAAAGCGGCCCAATCGAGCCGCTTAACTAAACGATAACTAGCTCCTGATTCTCTTTTAATTTTCCCCTGGCTTTATCTTCGCAGGCCCTCCGATAAGCACACCCCTTGCATTTAAATTTACCGGGGTCAAGGATACATCCGACTAACGCACGCATGGGTACTCTTTCCTTTTTATTTTCAGTCATTTTCCCTCCCATTGTCCTCCGTAGCTTCAAGCCGCCTAGGCGAGGCCTTGCGAAGGAGGACTTTTGACTATAACTTAGCATATCAATAAAAATTTGGCAAAAGAAAAAGCGATTCAATCGCTCGAACCGCTTCTTATTATCTCAAACTCTTTAATTGCTCTTCCAATTTCTCCATTTTCTCTTTCTGCTCCTTCAGTTTAAATTCTTCTTTTTCTACCACTTCTTTGGGCGCTTTTTTGGCGAAGTCTTTGTTCTTCAATTTTTGTTCTAACGATTTAATATAGCCCTCAACGCTTTTAATTTCTGATTCGATTCTCTCTTTCTCTTTTTTTAAATCAACCAGACCCTCGAGATGCAAACAAATTTCTCCCACGCCCTCAAGCACATGTGAAACAGAATTTTTTGGTTTTGTTTTTTCAACTTCTAACTTA
Source organism: Patescibacteria group bacterium (assembly GCA_028714455.1). Lineage (GTDB taxonomy): Bacteria > Patescibacteriota > Patescibacteriia > CAIXNZ01 > CAIXNZ01 > CAIXNZ01. The sequence continues at coordinate 12,335 of JAQTMG010000011.1, read as the reverse complement.
TCCAAGCGCGCCAAAAATATAATAGAATCTTTCTGTTCATCAAATTTTATCTTAGCCAAATTTTTGCCAACAATCGAAACTGCCACTTTTTTGGCCGGATCAACTTTAAAATCAGCGCGCAGATTTCTAATGGTCATGACGACCTCTTCAAATTTCCAGAATGGATAAAAAATATTCTTATCGTTTTCTTCTTTTTGTTCGATATCCAGATCAACAACTTCTGACCACTTTTGCACCAGCAAAAGTTCTTTGCAGCCGAAATTTGTCCAGATTTCTTCTGTTACAAACGGAATGAACGGATGCCACAGAATAAGCAATTTCCCTAAAACATAAAGTAAAATTCTGTCAGTATTTTCTTTGAGCTTGGAGCTTTGAGCTTGGAGCTTTGAAATTTCCAAATACCAGTCGGCAAAATCTGAACGGGTAAATTCGCGCAGAGTATCAGCCGCGGAAGAAAAATTAAAACTTTTCAAATCCGTTGTTGCTTCGGCAATAACATTATCCAGCTTGGCCAAAATCCATTCATCGGCAATTGTCTGGGCTTTTGGTTTTTCGTCAATCAAAGTTATCTCTGAAACAGAACTTAAAATGTAGCGCGAAATATTCCAAAGCTTATTCACAAAATTTCTAGCGCCCTCTACTTTTTCTTCATAAAAACGCGCGTCATTACCGGCTGACATGCCAGAAATTAAGCTCAAGCGCAAGGCGTCAGTGCCATATTGCTTGCTGATTTCAATCGGATCAATGCCATTACCCAAGGACTTGGAAAATTTCTTGCCGTCTTTATCGCGCAAGATGCCGTGAATGTACACGCTCTTGAATGGAATCTCATTCAAAATATAAGTAGTCATTAAAATCATGCGCGCCATCCAGAAAAATAAAAGTTCATAACCCATTTGCATCCAAGTGGTGGGATGAAATTTTTTCAAATCGCCGGTCTTGTTGCCCTTATCGTCAATATTTTCTGGCCAACCCAAAGTTGAGAATGTCCAAAGTCCAGAAGAAAACCAGGTGTCTAAAGTATCTGGGTCTTGTTCCCAATTCCCCCTTGGCGCTTCTAGGCCGGCAAAAACTTCTTCATTGTCTTTACCTTTATTTTTATACCAAACCGGAATGCGATGGCCCCACCAGATCTGGCGGGAGATGCACCAGTCGCGCAAATTATCAATCCATTGCAGATATAAATTTAAAAAATGATTGGGGGTAATTTTTATAATTTGGTTTTCATCGCCGTCATGACCGGTTGTCACTGCTTCGCGCATCAAATCTTTCAGCGTTTTGCCGCGACCAGGAATTTCTTTATTCACATTCACCCACCATTGCGTCATGGGAATAACTTCAATGACATCGCCAAAACGATCAGAGGTACCGACATTTTGCTTAATATCCTCTTCTCCAATAAATAAATCGTTATCTTTAAGCCACGCCACAAATTTTTCACGCGCGGCTTCAACGGTTAAACCAACGTAATCTTTGCCAGCTTCCTTGGTCATCTTGCCGTCCTCGCCAATTACTTTTATAACTGGCAAATTATTTTTCTGGGCGATCTCAAAATCAATCATTGAATGGGCTGGCGTGACGCCAAGCGCGCCAGTACCAAATTTTGGATCAACCGAATCCTCGGCAACCACTTTTATTTCCTGTTGGCCGTGACCCAAGTCAACTGAAAAAGTTTGGCCAATGAATTTTTTGTATTTTTTATCCTTGGGATTAACTGCCACGGCCGTGTCGCCCAATTTTGTTTCTGGCCGCGTGGTGGCGATGGCAAACGGAAAATCCTTAGAATATTTAAAGGTGTAGAGTTTGGCCTGGCGCTCAACATAGACCAGTTCGTCGTCAGAACAAGTTGATTGTCCCTTAACCGACCAGTTGACCACGCGATAGCCGCGGTAAATCAGGCCGTCATTATACATCTTAATAAAAACTTTATTGACCGCGTTAGATCTTGGCTCGTCAAAAGTGTAAGCCAGTCGGCTCCAATCACAACTCGTACCCATTTTCTTAATCTGTTTTAAAATCGTGGCCTTGGAATTTTCCGAGTACTCTCTGATTTTCTCTAAAAGCTTTTCCCTGCCCAATTGCTGGCGCGGATCTTTAATGCCTTCTTTAATCAAATTTTTTTCGACACGGGCTTGCGTGGCCACGGCTGCATGATCTGTTCCCGGGATAATTACTGCTCTTTTACCAAGCAGCCGCTGAAAACGAATAGCCGTATCCATAATAGCGTTTTCAAGAGCATGACCAAGGTGCAGCACACCAGTCACATTTGGCGGCGGCATGGAAATAGAAAAATAATCAGCGTTTTTCGGCAGCTTTAAATTGTCAGGATTAAAATAGCCCGACTCTTCCCAATTCTGGTAGATACCGTCTTCAACCGCTTTTGGGTCGTAGGCTTTAGGAATTTCTTTCATCCGATTATAGGTTTAATATGAGCTATAGGAACTAAAGGATTATAGGACAATAGATAACCTTTTAACATTTCAGCTTATAGCCCCTGTTCACCCGTCGCTCTTTTAGCTCTTATTTATTTAGAGTTATATAAAAATCTTACCAAAATTCCGCTTACTTGACAATAATTCACCAATGGGCTAAAAATACATTTTCCCTTGTTGACAAGAAAATTTATTAAAGTTATACTCGGTTATTACTCAAAACTATGTCACTTACGATAAACCAGCAAATTTTTGAATTGCTGAAAAAAAGCAAAAGAACCCTGATCACGTTCAGAAAAAATCACTCGGGCGACGCCATCTCATCGGCGCTGGGTTTTTATTTATTTTTAAAAAAAATCAATAAGGCGGCGGACATAGTTTGCCAGGATTTTAGCGCTCCTCAAAACTACTCGTTCTTACCGCAACTAAATCAAATTAAACCAAGTCTTTTGGGGCTAAAAAGGTTCATTATTTCATTAGACCTGGCTGATTCAAAGATTAAGGACTTTTCTTATGACACCAAAGGAAGTAATCTTAATATTTATCTAACGCCCGAGTCTGGTTCGCTGGCTGAAAAAAACATCAGCTTCAAGTCAGGCGACTACAGATATGACTTAATAATTACGGTCGACACCGATGATCTGGAATCCCTGGGCGATGTTTATGAAAAAAACACGGAATTTTTCTTTAACACGCCGATCATTAACATTGACCACAACCCCGAAAATGAGCAATATGGCCAAATCAACCTGGTCGAGCTGACAAAGACTTCCAGCGCCGAAATAATCTTTAACTTGATTAAAGAATTTGACGCTAACTTATTGGATCAGGAAATCGCCACCTGTCTTTTGACGGGCATGATTTCAAAAACCAAGAGTTTTCGCACTACCAATATCACGCCGGCCACGCTCAATATTGCCAGCCAGCTGATTGTTAATGGCGCGGACCGCGACATGATTATCCAAAATCTTTACAGAACCAAGACCATAAATACTCTGAAACTTTGGGGCAAAGTTCTGGCCCGCATAAAACACGACCCACAGTATAAACTCGCCTGGTCTTATCTTCAGCAAAAGGACTTTATAGAACTCAATTTGCAAAATCCAAATTTGAGCGAGGTCATTGAAGAGCTGATGACGACGGCACCCGAGGCAGAAATCATTGTGTTATTCTACGAGAATGATAAAAAAGGAATTTCGGGTCTTGTCTACACTTCGAAAAATTATGACTCGCTCTATCTGGCTAAAAGCTTCAGCCCCTTTGGCACGAAAACAATGGCTAGCTTCGAATTAAAAAAACCGGATTTGGGTGAAGCAGTCAGAGAAGTAATCGAAAACATCAAAAATAATTTAAAATAGAAGGAGGGTAAAAAATGGAATATTTGTTCTTTGAGAATTTAGCCCAGGCGGGAATTTGCTTTTTTGGAGTTTTGGCCATCATTCTTGTTTCGCGCAAAAATAAATGGGGGTTTGTTTGCGGCCTCGCTTCGCAGCCTTTTTGGTACGTAACAGCCTATCATAATCACCAGTGGGGCATAATGCTTTTAAATGTTATCTACACGGCAAGCTGGATCTATGGTATATATAAATGGTTCTCCAAAAAACCGCAGAATTTGTCTGGGAATTAAAAAACAAAAATCGTCCCATAAACCGGGGCGATTTTTTTATTCAAAATTATTTTAGTACGATTTTAAAATGTCTTTATATTTAACAACGTAATTATCTTGTTTATTTCCTTTCGTGGCATTAATCTTAATTATTATTTCTGTTCCTTCTCTGCCCCTGGGACTAAAACCAGCGACCCTGCCGGTAATAACTTCTCCGCTTGTCTCGTCTTTAAAATCCACGACATCGCCAATTTTAAACGGATAATTTTTTTCGGGGTGCTCAACAAAAGCCCTTTTCGCCGCGGATGATTTTTCGGCCGTTTGTGCTTCTCGTTCTTGCTTTTTTTCTTTAATGATTTCTTCAAGCTCTGATTTAAATTTCTCAAATTCATCATAAGGCATCATCTCGGGCAGATTTTTCCAGCCGTTACGTTCAAAGAGCCAGGTGATGTTCATTATCTTTTCGGGATCAGCCAATTTTATTCCTTCGACAAAAGCTTGTTTATGCTCCGCATCAATACCCTGAACCTTACCCAGCTTGATTTCTCCGGTTGTTTTACTGCCGGTTATTTCTGTGACATTCTTGTCGACTTTTGTCTCAACTGGAAAGGCAACATAATCGCCAACTTTTAAATTATCAAAAATTAAAACCCTTAATTTATTTTTGTCGGTTTCGACATTATTACCCTTTTTATAACCCCGCTCAACAAGGGTTAGCGTTTTTTTAATTTTTCCCGACTCGATTCCCTTGTCGGCAGTATCTGGAATCGGAGCAAAGACCTCTTTTACCATAAAAAATATGAGTAATTTATATCCAAATTTTAGCAAATTTTGGTTGAAAAGTCAAGATGAAAATTTAATAAAAAAATTGCTAAATTATAGCAATTTTCTGTGGGTGGCATAGGAGTCGAACCTATGACCTTCTCGACGTCAACCCCGCACTATTTTCGCTTCGCTCAAAATGCGGGGCAAGCGAGACACTGTAATTTTAAATGCTCTTGGGCAATAGTGGGATCGAACCACTGACCTCATCGACGTCAACGATGCGCTCTAACCAGCTGAGCTAATTGCCCCTACTAACCAACTGCCTGCCCCGGCCGAAGCTTTAGCGTAGGCGGGGAGCTAGCCACTCATATAAAAAATATTCTACCAGATACATCAAGATTTTCAATTGGGCGTGGATGGACTCGAACCATCGACATCTACCTTATAAGGGTAGCGCTCTAACCGGCTGAGCTACACGCCCAAAATTATAAAAATATTTTAGCAAAAAATACTAAAAAAATCAATGGTTCAAACTGCTTTATTTATGTTATGATAATTATAACAATATTAACGGTTTAGATAAATGAGAAAAGAATACAATTTAGAAAACTACAATTTTAATCTGCCCGAAGAACTTATTGCTCAAAAACCCGCTTCCCCGCCCGATACTTGCCGGTTCATGGTTTTGGACAGAAAAAATCAAAAGATCACTGATGATAAATTTTTGAATCTGACCAAATATCTGAAGCCAGGCGATGTTTTGGTTTTCAATAATTCCAAGGTTATTCCGGCGCGGCTGATCGCTAAAAAAGAAACCGGCGGCAAAGTAGAAATTCTATTACTCAAACAAATAAATCAAAATTCCTGGCAATGTTTAGTTGGCAATTTAAAAATAACCAAACAAATTGGCACCAAATTAAAATTTTCTCAAAAATTAAATGGCCAAATTATAAAACGCGAAAAAGATATAGCTATCGTCAAATTTAATTTGTCCGGAACTAAACTAATGGGACAGATTTTAAAAATCGGCCAGATGCCCACTCCCCCATACATCAAGCGGATTGCCAAGCAAAGCGAGTATCAAACTTTTTTCGCCAAAAAACTTGGTTCAGTCGCCGCGCCAACTGCTGGTCTGCATTTCACTCCCAGAATTTTTAAGAAATTATCCGCCAAAGGCGGATCCGCCTCTGGTGGAAAATCTCTCGGCGTACAAATTGAGTTTATTACCCTCCATGTTGGCCTGGGAACTTTCCAGCCAGTTAAAACTCAAGACATTACTAAATACCAAATTCATGAAGAATATTTTGAGCTGGATAAAAAAACAGCCCAAAGGTTAAATGAAGCAAAAAAAGAAGGTCGTAAAATTATTTCTGTTGGTACCACCAGCACCCGAGTTCTGGAATCTTGCGCCGTTTCTGTCGCCTTGAGGCTCTCGAAGGGTGACGTCATGGTTCGAGAACCTCACCATGACACGTTACTTAAGGCCCAAAATGGTTTTACAAAAATCTACATCTACCCCGGTTACAAATTTAAATTTATTGATGCCCTAATCACCAATTTTCACGTGCCAAAATCATCTTTATTGCTTTTGGTTTCGGCCTTGGCTGGAAAAAAATTTATTGACAAGGCATATCAACGCGCAATTCAAAAAAAATACAGATTTTTTTCCTTTGGCGATGTCATGTTTATAAAATAAATCTAAAATATAAAAATGAAAAAGCGGCCCTTTAATTATGGGCCGCTTTGCTTTAAATAACTTCTCCAAGAATTTTGTTAAGTTTCGATAAATTTGCCGATAACACCTTGATCTCCTGTTCCAGCAGGATAAGCAATTCACCGCCAGTTCCCTCCCAGGCTCTTCTTTCTAGCAAATCGTTAATCAGCGGATTGAGCTTTTGGGCTTGTCTGGTTGCGGCTTTAATCACTAGCCGCTTCGGGTCTGTTTCCGGCATCCGGCCTGTTTTTTTGGGTTTCGCCGGCAGCGTGCCCAGGTTCTGGGCTTCCTCGGAAACTTTAAGCAGTATCTCGTGCGATGTCAGCGGCGATCCTTTTGTTTTTTTTGCCAAAAGTAATCTTTCGGCCAATACTTTTTGCTGATCTTTCGGATAACGTGACACATAAAGTGCCATAAGCGGTGAAACTTGCCTTACTCCGAGCCAATCCGCCACTACTGGGTGCAGCTTCAAAAATTTTAGCATGTTAGCAACCCACGATTGCGTCTTACCGACAAGTCTAGATACTTCGGCCTGACTGTAACCATACATATTCATAAGTTGCTCCAATGCTTTGGCGATTTCAATCTCTGTCATTTCCTCGCGGCAAAAATTAGCGATCACCGATTCTTTAAACTGCGCTTTTTCATCTTTTGTCAAGCAGGCACTCAAAATAACGGGTACCTGCTTTAGACCCAATTCGGTCGCCGCGCGGAATCTACGTTCACCATCGATAAGTTTGGCAAAGCCCGAGACATTGAAAGGCAAAATCCTAAGAGGCGTGAGTACGCCCATCTCCTTTATGGATTGTTTGAGCGCCTCGATTTTCACCGGATCAAAGTACCTACGTGGCTGTTTCGGATTCGGCTGGATCAAAGAAACATCCCAAAGCAAATACCCTTCTGCCGTCCTTATCGGCTGATAAGACGTCAGCCTCTTGTCCTTATGCTTGGTCATGAAATTCCCTCCTTTGTTTTTTTAAATTACAATCCTGCCCAAACTTTATCAAAAATAATTTTAACCGTCAATTAACCTTGTTTTTGGCTTAAAAATCAGATATTATTTAGATATGGCGCTTGAAGCAAAACAAAACGAAACCATCCAAAAATTTCTCAAAGATCTGGCCGAAGATCCTAATTTTTTATTTGTTGAAAAATTCTTTAAAAAATTCAAGGACGGCGAGCTATTTTTAGTCGGTGGCAAGGTCAGAGATGTTTTACTTGGCCGCGATTCTTACGACTATGATTTTGTGGTCAGAAAAGTTAAGGGCGAAGATCTGGAAAAATTTTTAGCCAAAGAAGGTTCAGTTGATTTTGTCGGCAAATCTTTTGGTGTCTTTAAATTCGTACCTGGCCTCGGCTTGGAGGCAAAATTATCAAAAAATGTAAAAAATTTAAAACCCGGCCAAGACGGGCCCAAAAAGTTTAATCTAGCCACTGCGTTTGACATCGCCCTCCCCCGCACTGACCACGCCTTCATGACTGGCGGTTACAAAGATTTTGAAATTATTTCTAATCCCGATCTTTCAATTGAAAAAGATTTATCCAGACGCGATTTCACTGTTAACGCCATGGCCCTAAATTTAAAAACTGGCGATCTATTAGATCCGTTTAACGGGCTTGAAGATTTAAAAAATAAAATTATCAAAACAGTTGGCGAGCCAAATGAAAGATTTAAAGAGGATTTTACCCGCCTGTTGCGCGCTATCCGTTTTTCGGTTCAGCTTTATTTTAAAATTGAACCAGAAACTTACAAAGCCATTCAAAAGCTGGCGTCAAATATCACAAGTATGTCCATGGAGAGAATTAATGAGGAACTCACAAAAATCATTTCAGCGCCAAACGCCGAATTTGGTTTTGAACTTTTGCAAAAATCCAATTTATTAAAATATATTATTCCCGAGCTTGAACAAGGCGTGGGCGTCTCTCAAAATAAAGCTCACATTTACAGCGTTTTTGAACACAGCGTCAAATCGCTCGGCTTTGCCGCGCAAAGAAATTATAATCTCAATGTGCGCCTGGCCGCGCTTTTTCATGATATTGCCAAACCAAAAGTAAAAAGCGGCGAAGGCCCTGACAGCACATTTTATAACCATGACATTGTCGGCGGCAAAATCACTAAAAAAATTCTTCAGCGCTTAAAATATCCCAATGAAGTGGTTGATAAGGTCTCGCATCTGGTGCGTTACCACATGTTTTTTTATTCCATCGGCGAAATCACTGACGCGGCCATTCGCCGTCTTCTGGTTAGAATTGGCAAAGATAATATCAACGAAGCCATCCAACTGCGCATTTGCGATCGCCTGGGCATGGGCAGACCAAAAGCCAAGCCATACAAATTAATGGAGCTGGAAAAACGACTTCACGAAGTTCAAATGGATCCGATTTCAGTTAAAATGTTAAAAATTGATGGCCTGGAATTAATGAAAATCTTAAACATGAAGCCGGGACCAAAAATTGGTTTGCTTTTGAACGCGCTCTTATCAGAAGTTTTGGAAAATCCAAAATTAAACACCGAGGCAACTTTGACTAAGCGCTTGAAAGAATTAAATAAATTATCTGATGCAGAATTAAAAAACATGTCGCCTGATATTGATAAATACGAGGAAGCGAAAAAGAGAGAGTATTTTTCAAAAATTAAATGGGTGGAATAACGCCTCTGTCATCCTGAGCATGTCGAAGGATCTATGACCGTGATGGATTCTTCGCTCCGCTCTGAATGACTTAAGGACAGAGGCATTTTAACTTAAAAAATCCAATGCAATTTCAAATCACTCCCGAAAAACAAAATGAACGTCTGGATAAATTTCTTGTCGCTGAATTAAAAATTTCTCGCAGTAAAATTCAGAAGCTGATAAAAGACGGAAAAATTACGCTTAACGGTGGAAAAGTCACGCCGCATTTTTTTCTGCGCGCCAATGATAAAGTACAAATCAATGCCAAAGATATTAAGATTGAAAATATATCAAAAGAATTAAAACCTAATAAAAAAGTAAAGTATAAAATAGTTTTCGAGGATGACAATGTTATGGTGATTGAAAAACCAGCTGGACTTTTAGTTCACCCGACTGACAAAGCAGAAAATAACACACTGGTTAACGGCTTAATCGCCTATTACCCGAAATTAAAAAAAATCGGTGAAGACCCAGTTCGTCCTGGCATTGTCCATCGTCTGGATAAAGATGTTTCCGGCTTAATGTTGGTTTGCAAAACCCAAAAGGCCTTTGAATATTTCAAAAAACAATTTCAAGAGCGCAAGGTTAAGAAAATCTACACGGCTTTAGTTCACAATCCCATGGAAAGAATGGAAGGCACCATTGATTTGCCGCTTGAGCGTTCTGAAAAAGGTAAAATGCTAGTCAAGACAAAAGATCAGGGCGGCAAAGAAGCCATCACTAAATACACGGTCATCAAGCAATTCCAAAACTTTTCTCTTTTGGAAGTTCAGATTGAAACGGGGCGCACCCATCAAATCAGAACACATCTAAACTTTATCAATCACCCAATTGTCGGGGACAAACTTTACCAGCAAAAAAAAGTTAAAGCCAATGTGGAATTGGATCGCCCCTTTTTACATTCAACCAAACTGGGCTTTAAAAATTTAGATGGGAAATACCTTGAATTCGAATCAAAACTGCCACTTAAATTGAGTAAAATTTTAAAAAATATAAAATAAAAAGTCATGTCACCCTGAGCTTAGTCGAAGGGCGACATGACGCCTCGCTTTATGGTTCGACTATGCTCACCATGACAGCTCGGCTTATCTAAAATTATGTCTAACAAAATCTTCATCGTTTCCGGCCCAGTCGCCGTGGGCAAAACAACCGTGGCTAAGGTCATCATGAAAAAAATGCCCTTTTTGCAAAAGGCAGTTTCTTTTACCACGCGCCAAAAACGAGCCGGCATTGCCGAGGATAAAATCATGAAATATGTGACCGTGCCTGAATTTCAGAAAAAAATAAAAAACGGAGATTTTATAGAATGGGCTGTCGTGCATGGCCAATATTATGGCACTGATAAAAATGTTTTGGAAAAATTACTAAAAAGTGGCCATGTTCTATTGAATATAGATACGCAAGGGGCTCTAATTCTAAAAAAGAAGTTGAAAAATATCGTGCTGATATTCATCAGACCGGAATCACTAGATATTCTTAAGAAACGGATAATCAAACGCTCAAAAGGCAAAGTGGACCAAAAAGACTTTCAGACCAGAATTAATAATGTCAGAAGAGAGCTGAAGTACACTAAATACTATGATTATCAGGTTGTAAATAAAGAAGGAGAATTAGCCAAAACCCTTGCTCAAGTCAGCAAAATTATTCAAAAAGAGCTCAAATCTTGACGGGAAGGCGAATATAAGCTAAGCTATATCTATATTGAAATCTTAAACACTAAATTATAACCACAAAATAGCACGAGAGTGTTATTTTAATTTTCGTGCATTTTAGTGCGAAATTTTCGTGGTTCAGACCCATATGGCAACAGCAAAAAAATCAGACAAACAAGTACTTACCCCTGACCAAATTAAACCGGGCATGGTTGTGCGTGTTTACTTAAAAATCAAAGATATCAACACCAAGGGCGAGGAAAAAGAAAGAACTCAAATTTATGAAGGTTTAGTTATCGCCAAGAAACACGGCATCGGACCATCGGCCACCATCACGGTTCGCAAAATCAGCGAAGGTATAGGCGTAGAAAGAATACTCCCCATCCATTCTCCGCTGATAGAAAAAGTTGAACTCGTTGATACCAAAGTCACTAGAAAATCAAAACTCTATTATACCCGCGACTACTCCAAACGTTTAAAATCAATCTCTGAAAAAAAATCTAAATAGAAAAAAGACGAGGCAAAAACCTCGTCTTTTTGATTATTCATTTCAGTTTTGTCTTCAAATAATCTCGGGACTTAATCAGCATATAAGTTAAAGGCACACCTATCGTGAAGAGATACTTCTCGCTGATTGCCCCAGCAATAATGAAGGCAATAATGAAAAGAATTAATCCAGATGGCAAATGTGGCGCTGGCAAGTCGTGATTCATAATTACCTCCCTTCTAATTATCACCCAGATACCAGAGAAAGAGAATTAAGCATATGGAAAAAGAATCACCGAATATGACCATTAAAATATGGTGCTGGTATCGGCCAAAAAAAGTGCCAACAAAGAGGGTCAAGAAAACAAGTCCTAAAATGAACAATATCCTGAGCATCAAAATCCTTTTCCGAATAGACCTTTCTAATTCATTCATTTTTTGCCTCCTTTTTTCATTTGCTAACCGTAATCAGTAGACATGATGCTTGTTCAGCGATCTCGGGCCAATAAACATTTCCTGCGTGATTGAAAAAGGGCGATATTTTTTTATGCTGACAATACTTTAATGTTTCTAAATCGGGTTTTAATCCCTTGATTTTTAAGATACAAAAATGTTTTTCCAATTTAGATTTGATTAAAGCTAAGGACCGGTGAAAATAAGGCAGATAAAAAGTTTTACCTTGCTCCTCGACAATAGGGTAAGAGGCAGCGAATTCCCAATTAACCGATTGGCTCAATTCCTGGTTAATGATCAAAGCTGATTTTTTTCTCAGTGCCAGGCCAAAATCAGGATGAACCAATAGAAAAAGTGCCTTGCCGCCCGGTTTCAATGCCTGATAAATCTGTATCAGAAATTCATCCCAAACTGATAACTCTTGAAGCACAAAAACAGAAGTTAGCAGATCAACTTTAGCCCGTAGATGATATTTAGGAAGTAATTTTGTTAATTCGCCTCTTTCAAAAATAATATTTTTTACTTTTATATGCTTTCCTTTATTATAATGCGGAT
>JAQTMG010000010.1 GCA_028714455.1 Patescibacteria group bacterium | reverse complement strand
ACAAGGATTTTTTATAAAATTCTTGGTCTGATTTGTCTTTTTCTCGGCTTGCTGATGATATTCGGCTTATTCGGCGGTATAGTTTTGTGGATTTTCGGACCACTTTTACCCAAACAGTAATTTATTAAATACTAAATTAATAATCCTAAATTCTAATTATAGGAGCTATGGGAACTACATGTATGATAAGAGCTACGGGATAATAGGAACGATAGGATAATAGGTCTAAAGATTAATTTACCTATTTGCCTATCAGCTTATAGCTCATTTCGGCCATTAGCTCATATAGTTCTTATTAATGGCAGGTATATGTTTAGATATTAGTGTTTAGAATTTTAAATAAATTTATGGCTATTTCAGGCGGAACGCAATTTTTAAACCCCAAGGAAATAATAGAACAGCTTGGTCTGATCGAGGGCATGAAAGTCGCTGATTTGGGCTGCGGCAATCTGGGCTCTTTTATTATTCCGGCCGCCAAGGCGGTAGGTAAGAGTGGCCTCGCTTATGCCGTTGACATTCTGCCGTCGGTTTTGGAATCAGTGCGCGGCCTCGCAAGACTGGACGGTCTGACAAATCTTGAACTGCTTAGGGCTAATCTGGAAAATCCCTCATCCATAAATATTCCCGCCGGCAGCCTGGATATGGTTTTTTTGAAAAATGTTTTATTTCAGAATAAAAATCAAGCGGCTTTAATCGAGTCGGCCCACCGTCTCCTGAAAGTTGGCGGCAAACTTCTGATTATTGATTGGAAAAAAACCGGAGTGCCTTTCGGTCCGCCGGTTGAGATAAGAGTTGATAAAGAAAAGATAAAAAGTCTCGCTTCAGATTTGAAATTAAAATTACTCATGGAAACGGAATTCGGTGAATATTTTTGGGGCTTGATTTATGAAAAATAACTAGTTTTTTAAATAACAGGAGCTACAGGAGCTACCGGGTAATAGGAATGACAGGGAAAATGGGCTAAAAGGTTTTTTACCTTTTTGCCTATAAGCATTTTGCTCTTCTGGCCGTTTAGCTCATTTAGCTCTAGCTCTTATTACAAGTTAAGATGTTAGCTTACTAGTTTAATTTTAAATTCTTAATTCTAGATTCTGTATTCTATATTCTAAGTTCTATATTCTTAATTCATAATTCTAACTTACTATGCTATTTTTAGGCATTGATTGGTCAAAAATTTTTTCAGCTCATTTTTGGCTGGACGTAAATCCGGGGGAATTATCAGACAGATTTCAGCAATTTTTTATCGCCGTGTTGATCGTCGGCTATGGCATATATCTGGCCAACAGGTTCTGGCATAAAAAACTTATTGCCAAACGCGAATTTATCAAGGCAAATTATTTTTCCAAATTGGGAAATTTTTTCCTGACCATGGCCGTTTCATTTACTTTTATCTTCTTCTTTCGCTACGAAGCCATTCCTTTTTTGGGCGGCAGATTCTGGGTGCTGATCTGGATTTTGGTCGGCTTGGGCTGGCTCGTCTATCTGGTTCGCTACTATTTTGTTCACGTTAAAGCACAATTGAGAAGTTTGGCGCTTAAACAGAAAAAGAACAAATATCTGAAGTAAGATGGATACGAAGATTAAAATAGGAAAATTCGGCCAGGATCTCGCGGCCGAATTTTTGTTAAAAAGAAATTACCGAATTTTAGGCCATAATTTTTTTTCGCGGCTCGGCGAAATTGATTTGGTCGCGGAAAATGACGGGCAGTTAGTTTTTGTTGAAGTTAAAACCCGGCTTTCAGACAGATTCGGTCTGCCCGAGGAAGCGCTGACTAAATTAAAACTTGAGAAGATAAGGGAAACGGCCCTGGAATATTTGGTGAAGAATAAAATAAATCATGAGAATTATAGATTTGACTTGATCGCGGTTGAAATTGATAAGAAAAATAAGGTGGCGAAGATTCGTCATTACAAAAATGTAAATTAAAAACCCCCGCGTGATTCGCGCGGGGGTGTTATTATGTATATTTAGCACTCGTTTCTCTTGATTTTTTCCTTGATCCAGTAGATAAAAACAGCAATATACAGCGCCATAAAAACCAGCGCTAGCTCCTTGATTTGTCCATGACAATAAAAATATAAATAGTAGGGAATGTAGAGCGCCACATAAATTAGGGCAGTTATTATCAAGAAAGGGAAGAGAAAAAACGTGGGAGAATCTGGTTCCCAAATGAGTGCCAATAATATCAAGGGAACCAATAGTAGAAGAGATGACCAGAATAATAGACTGTGCTCCGGGGCTTTAGCGAACAGATAAAGCCATCCATGAAGATAAAGAGTTGCCAGCGCCAAGATAGCGCATGCAGATAAAATTAAAAATAGAACACATTCTATGTTTTGCCTCCGCCTTAACCGTTTTTTCTGCTCTTCCGTCATTTTGGTAAAATCAATGTCATCTGTTTTCCTGGTCATTTCAGCCTCCTTCTTTTTATTAGTTAAATTTTAAAGACCGATTTATTTGAATAAAAATTATCATAAACGACCATTTTTGTCAATCTTTGTTTTATTTGACAGAGCTTGTCCTATAGGTTACAATGATATTAGCTAGTTTAATGTATTTTAAACTAGTTTATTTTTTAACAATATACGAATTTATTGATACGAATTTACTAATCTGTTACAAATTTACAAAAGCTCGATTAGTATATTTGTATATGATTTGTATATTAGTAATTAAAGATTAGTAACTAAAAATTTATGGATTTAGATTTAAAAGCCATGCAGCAGGCGATTAAGCAGATTGCCGCTGAAAAAGGGTTATCCGAAAAGTCAATTTCCGAGACGTTGAATTATGCTCTGGCGGCCGCTTATCGCAAGGACTTTGGCCAAAAGAATCAGAACATTATTTTTGAATTTGATCCCGACACGGGTTTGGGCAAGGTTTACGACAAGAAGATCGTCGTTGATTTTCCGCCCGAGATAATCGCTGAAATTGACGTTAATGGTCGAGACAAGAAGTTTGTTAAATCGGAAAAGGGCGAGATTCTGACGGGAGGGGAAGAAGAGAAAGAGGGGAAAGAAGGGGAAGAGGGGTCAAGGAAAGAAAGAAGAGTTGTGGTTGAGGAAGAGGAAAAAGAGGGCGAGACAGAAGAAGGGGCCATTAAATTCAACCCCAAGACAGAGATTTTGCTTGACGATGCCAAAAAAATAAAGAAGAAAGCCAAGGTTGGCGATGAAATAATTATTTCCCTGGAAATTCCTGAAAATTTCGGACGCATGGCGGCGCAAACTGCCAAACAAGTTATTATTCAGAAGATACGCGAGGCCGAGCGAGAGTCGCTTTTTGGCGAATTCAAAGAGAGGGAGCGTCAAATGGTCACCGGTATTATTCAGCGTCGAGAGTTGCGAGGAATTTTGATTGATCTTGGTAAAATCACTGCGCTCATGCCGTTTGAAGAGCAGGTCAGAATGGAAAGGTATAACCCAGGCGAACGCATGAAATTTTTCGTGCTCTCCGTGAATATGTCGATGAGAGGGCCAGAGGTGACTGTTTCTCGGGCGACTCCGGAGATGCTTAAGGAATTATTTAAAGCCGAAATCCCCGAAATTGCTAATGGCGCGGTTGAGATAATGGCTGTGGCGCGCGAAGCAGGTAGCCGCTCAAAAGTCGCGGTTAAGAGCAATCAAGAAAATATTGACCCAATCGGCTCATGCGTGGGCCAGCGCGGCGCCAGAATCCAGACTATAATCGGCGAACTTGGCGGCGAAAAAGTTGATATAATACTCTGGGACGCTGATCCGTCTAAATTTATTAGTAATTCGTTGTCGCCTGCAAAAGTGATTTCTATTGAGTTGGATGAGAAAAGCAAATCAGCTTCAGTGACCGTGAAAGAAGATCAACTTTCTTTAGCCATCGGCAAAGAGGGCCAGAATGTTCGGCTGGCTGCCAAATTAACCGGCTGGAAGATTAATATCATAAAAGAAACTGCGACTGGCGAAAAAGAAGAAGTGGCGCTTGAAGAAGTGGCTAAGAGCGAAGAAATGCCTGTCGAGGTTAAAGTTGAAGAACCAGCCAAAGAAGAAATTAAAAAGGCAGTAAAGCCCAAAAAAGAGAAGAAATCCGCCTCCGCTCTGGCTTCGGCCAAGACGAGTAAAGCTTCGGCGGATAAAGAGAAAAAAGAAAAGAAATCTAAAAAGAAGGAGGCGGCTAAATAAACAATATGAGCTACATCATCTACGTCTACAATCTAATTTTTTACCAACCAACTTTTAATTTCCTGGTCTGGCTTTACAATGTTTTGCCGGGCCATGATATTGGTTTGGCTATTGTTCTCTTGACACTGGCAATCAGGATATTATTGTTCCCTTTATTTTATCAGTCGATAAAATCGCAAAAGGCCTTGCAAGATATACAGCCGAAAATTGATGAAGTGAGAAAAAAATATAAAAACGATCAGCAAAAACAGGCGTCGGAAATGATGGGCTTGTACAAAAATGAAAAAGTGAACCCTTTTTCTTCTTGTATTCCCTTACTCATCCAGTTTCCATTTTTAATCGCCGTTTATCAGTCGTTTGGACAGGGGCTAAGTTCAAAAGGTCTGGAGATGCTTTATCCTTTCGTGCACAATCCTGGCGTGATCAGCGCGATTTCATTGGGCTATTTCAATCTTGCCCAGCCGAGCATTATTTTGGCTGTGCTGGCCGGTGCCGCCCAATTTTGGCAGGCGAGAATGATGATTACCAAAAGGCCGCCAGTAATCAAGGGGAAAGATATTCCGGGCTCGGCCGATGAAAACATGATGGCCGCGGTCAACAAACAGACGCTTTACTTTTTGCCAATCTTTACGGTCATCATCGGCATCAGCTTACCTTCAGGCCTGACGCTCTATTGGCTCTTTACTACGATTTTGATGGCTCTCCAACAACTTTGGATGTTTAGCCATCGCAAGAAGGCCGAGGCAGAAAATCTTAAAGCCAATTTTCCAAAAATTTAATTATGCTTATCGACGAAAAAAAATTAAAAAACGTCGAAGTCAAAACTCAAAGCGGTCAATACCTCGGTCGGGTTTCGGGCATCGAGCTTGAAACAGACACCAGTCTGGTGGAAAAATATCGAGTCAAAAGCAATGTTTTATTTGGCGAGGATCTGCTGATTAGTAAAAGCCACATCATCAATTTTGACGACAAAAAAATGATCGTGGAAGATGGAGTCGTTAAAATATCGACCAAGGATAAAAAGATATTGAAACAGCTTGAGAGTACTTCGCCAATCATTACTAGTAAAGAATTTTAAGATGAAAGAGATAATAAAAGATTTATCTTTTTTGGAACTTTTTGTTTTAAACACCCTAGTTTATTTTGACATCTTTGATTATCCGCTGACTCTCTTGGAAATCGATTCATACCTCTACACCGGCGGAATGGATATTCAGCCCGTAACCCTTGATGACATCAGGAAAACCCTAGAGGAGAGTGAGAAATTAAGAAAAATAATAGCCACCAGAGATGGCTTTTATTTTTTAAATGGCCGAGACAAAATCATTCAGACGAGATTGGAGCGTTATAATCTGGCCGAAGAAAAGTTTAAAATCGCCAGGCGAGCTTTGTCTCTAATAAAATTTTTGCCCTTTGTAAAATTGGTGGCCGTCTGCAATAACCTGGCCTACAAAAACGCCAGGCAAGAGAGCGACATAGATTTCTTTGTCGTTAGCGGAAAAAATCGATTATACTTGACGCGGTTGCTGGTTACGGCCGCAGTTTCTCTGCTTGGTTTGCGCCGCCACAAAAGCAAGATCTCAAACAGAATCTGCTTGAGTTTTTACGCCAGCGAAGAAAATCTGGATTTTTCCGGAATTAAAATAACAGCCGAAGATGTTTATCTTTGCTTTTGGCTGGCGACTCTCTGGCCGGCTTACCAGAGAGAAAATTCTTACCAGACATTTTGTGAAAAAAATCTTTGGTTAAAAAAATCCCTGCCGAATTTTGAGCCTCTTGTAGTCGGTCATCGATACAGGGTGGAAGATCGCGGATTTAATAAATTTATTTATCGCGGCAAAGAATTGATTCTTAAAAAAAGGTTGGGAGATTTTTTTGAAGCGATGGCTAAAAAATTGCAGATGAAAATAATGGTTCAGAAGAAAAAAGATCTGGCCATTTTACGCGATAACAAAGTGATTATCTCCGAGACCATGCTTAAATTTCATGAAAACGATAGGCGTTTGTCATACCAGCAAGAATTTGAGAGGAGACGTCTGGAAATTTTAAATAATTTATAAATGAAAAAATTCGAAAAAATAATCGAATATCTTTTTTACGCCTTTGTCTTTTTGCTACCCCTGCAGACGAGGTGGATTTTTCATAATGGCGTTTTGGGCGGTTCTCCTAGTCAGTATTTTACCTATTCGTTTTACGGAACAGAAATTTTTCTTTTTATTATTTTTCTTTTGGGCTTTATTTATTTATGGAAAAGCAGAAAGAGTAAAGAGGTTAATCTAAAGTCGCAGGATTTTTTCAATTTGTTTTTATTATTTTTTTTAGTAATCGCCCTGGGATTTTTTTGGGCGATTGATAGGGCTGCCACTTTATATTATTTCTGGAAATTTTTTGAAGGATTTTTACTTTTGGTTTTGATTGCCAAATTAAATATAGATTTTTATAAAATTTCTTTCTCGTTTGTGCTCGCCTGTCTGTTGCAGTCGATCCTGGCGATGTATCAATTTTTTACTCAAGCAGTTTTTGCCAGCAAGTGGCTGGGCATGGCGCAGCAACTTTCTGAAACCGGCGGTACCTGTGTTATTGAGTCAGATTGTCTGCGCTGGCTGCGCGTCTATGGCACTTTGCCCCATCCGAATGTGCTGGGCGGATTTTTAGCCATCGGCTTAATATTGCTGATTGTTTTGATTTTGTTGTCAATGAAAAAATGGCAGAAGATATTTTTATGGGCCTGTCTGCCGGTAATTTTGGCGGGCTTATTTTTTACTTTCTCCAAGAGCGCTTTTTTGGCCTTCGGCCTCGGCTTCATTTTTTTAATGATTTTTATTTTATTAAGCGGCGAACGGCGCTCCAGAAAAATAATGTTAGAAATTTTGCTTGTTTGCTTTTTAATGATTTCCATCTTAGCTGTTATTTATAGAGATCCGGTTTTGACCAGAATAAGAGGCGAGAGCAGGTTAGAAATGAAATCAATTCAGGAAAGAGTTCTGGGCTACGAAGAATCAAAAAAAATTATTGAAGCGACCTGGCTGACGGGCGTGGGGCTGGGCAATTTTACACTGGCCGAATACGAGTTAAGTTCGCCTAAGCAGCCGGCTTATTATTATCAGCCCGTGCATAACGTATTTTTTCTGGCGGTGGTTGAGCTGGGCGTCGTCGGTTTTATTATATTGATTTTAATTTTTGCGGAAATCTTTAGACGGATTTATAATTATAAAATTGATTATAATTTGTCTCTGATTCGTGTCTTCAAAAAATTTAGAGCCGATGGCAATTACGAAATCTATCGCGAAAGATTTTATTGGTTTTTGGCAACCACGGCAGTAGTTTTTGCGCTGCTAGTTATTATGGTCCTGGATCATTACACCTGGACGCTCTATCAGGGACTTATCTTATTTTGGCTGGGTTTGGGCTTGTGGTTAAAATCAATGGAAAGCTAGAAGTAGAAGATACGGCTTTTCTGGCTAAATTTAGCCAGATTTTATTATTTTTTGGTAAGTTGACATTTTTGAACTATTTTAGTAACATTACGAAACAATTGGGTGCGGGGATGATCTTGACTGGATAAGGGAAATTTGTTAAAAATATTAGTGAAAAAAATTTTAATTTATAAATTTTAAATTAAATTTATGGCTAATTATAAACCTTTAAACGACCACATTTTGGTTAAACCAATTAGAAATAATGAGGTTTCTAAGTCCGGGATTATTTTGCCCGAGACAGTTGATAAAGAAAAACCAGAAAAAGGCGAAGTCGTGGCTGTTGGCAGCGGCAAACTTTTGGAAAACGGCCAGCGAGCGCCTATTTCAGTTAAAATTGGTGACAAGGTTATTTTTAAGAAATACGCGCCAGACGAAGTTCCGGGCGAAGAGGAATTAATGATAATTAAGGAAGAAGATATTTTGGCGATCATTGAATAGCTTTGGGCTGAGTGCTCTGAGCTCCGAGCTCATTGCTCATGACAAAAATTTTATAAACTTTACAAACTTTTTAACTTTATAACTCAAAAATATGGCAAAGCAAATACTTTATGATGTTAAGGCCCGCGAGGCTTTGAAAAGGGGAGTTGATAAATTAGCCAACACTGTAAAAATTACTTTAGGTCCCAAGGGCCGCAATGTGGTTTTGGATAGAGGTTTTGGTTCGCCGACTATTACCAAAGATGGCGTGACCGTAGCCAGAGAAATTGAACTGGAAGATAAATTTGAAAACATCGGCGCTGAATTGGTTAAAGAGGTTGCTTCTAAAACTAACGACGTGGCTGGTGATGGCACGACAACCGCCACTTTACTGGCACAAGTTATAATCGGCGAAGGTATTAAAAATGTGACTGCTGGTACAAATCCTTTGGCTATTAAGCGCGGCATTGAAAAGGGCGTTGAGGCCGTTGTCAAAGAACTTAAAGAAAATATTTCTAAACCAGTTGTGAGTAATGAAGAAATCGCTCAAGTAGCTTCAATTTCCGCCAATGATTCAGAGATCGGGCAAAAAATTGCCGAGGCCATGAATAAAGTTGGTAAAGACGGCGTGGTCACAGTTGAAGAGTCGCAGGGTTTTGGCATCTCACTGGAAGTTGTTGAGGGTCTGCAATTTGATAAAGGTTATATTTCACCGTACATGATTACCAATGCTGATAGAATGGAAGCGGTCTATAAGGACTGCCAAATTTTAATTACTGATAAAAAGATTTCTGCCGTCTCTGATATTTTGCCGATTTTAGAAAAACTGGCCGAGAGCGGTAAAAAAGAATTGGTAATAATTGCCGAAGATGTTGATGGTGAAGCGCAGGCGACTTTAATCGTTAATAAATTAAGAGGAGCATTTAACACTCTGGCCGTCAAAGCACCTGGCTTTGGCGATCGCAGAAAAGCCATGCTGGAAGACATCGCCATTTTGACCGGCGCCAAAGTTATTACCGAAGAAATCGGCTTGAAATTGGAAAATGCTTCTCTATCTGATTTGGGCTTGGCTGGCAGAGTAGTGGCCACCAAAGAAAATACCACCATTATTGACGGCAAGGGCGAAAAGAAATTGATCGATGAAAGGATCTCGCTTATTAAAAATGAATTGGAGCGCGCTGACTCTGATTTTGATAAAGAAAAATTTCAAGAGCGCCTGGCTAAATTGTCTGGCGGGGTGGCCGTGATCAAAGTTGGTGCTGCCACTGAAACAGAATTAAAAGAAGTCAAACATAGAATCGAGGACGCTTTGGCTGCCACCAAAGCCGCTGTAGCCGAGGGCATAGTGCCTGGCGGCGGAGTGGCTTTGCTGCGAGCTAAAACCGCTTTAGATAAAATAGAATTAGAAGGTGAGGAAACTATTGGTCTGGAGATTTTAAAAAAATCTCTTGAAGAGCCGTTGAAGACGATCGCTCAAAATGCCGGTAAAGACGGAGCCGTTATTGCCGAAGAAGTGAAAAGAGGCAAGGGAAATTATGGCTATAACGCAGCTAACGATACTTTTGAAGATCTGGTTGTCTCTGGCATTATTGACCCAACCAAAGTTACCAGAATTGCTTTGCAGAACGCCGCTTCAATCGCTGCTTTGTTTTTGACAACCGAGGCCGTGGTTACTGACATTCCGAAAAAAGAAGACGAACATAAACATGGTGGCATGCCTGACATGGGCGGTATGGGCATGATGTAAAACTGGATATTGGTAATTAGAAATTAGATATTAGTGATAGGAAATATAATAAAAATCCTCTGCCGCGCGGAGGGTTTTTATTTTGTCGAATCAATGGTATAATTTAATCAAATTAATAATTAAATTTTATTTATGTCATTACCAGATGTCAACGATCCTCAAGTCAAAAAAGATATTGGGGAAAACAAAATTGTAGCCGCGCTTAGCTACATCAGTATCTTGTGCTTAATTCCTTTAATTCTTAAACCAAAGAGCCAGTTTTGTAAATTTCACGGCAGGCAGGGTTTGATTTTGGTGATAGGCGAAGTCATTAACAGCGTTTTAATGTTTATCCCGCCTTTATTTTTCATCGGCTCTGTTGCCTTGATTGTTTTGAGTATACTCGGAGTATTAAAGGCCTTAAATGGTGAATACTGGGAGATGCCGTATCTTTCTGAATATGCTAAGAAGATTAACATTTAAATTAAATAAATAGAAAGGTTTTATAGGTTTTATATGATGAAAGATAGGGGATATTAACCTTTTGACTTATTCACCTGTTTCCCTCTAAAACCTTTAAAACCCATTTTCATTTTATATCCATGAAAAGAACGAAAATTGTTTGCACGCTGGGTCCTGCGTCTGCCTCGGAAAAAATTTTAGAAAAAATGATTAAAGCCGGCATGAACGTGGCCCGGCTTAATTTTTCTCACGGCACTTATCCCGAGCATAAAAAAATAATTAATTTGGTTCGAAAACTAGCCAAAAAATATGACGAGCCGATTATGATTTTGCAGGATTTGCAGGGGCCGAGAATTAGAGTAGGCGATTTACCGGACAAGGGCGTGAATTTAAAGCCCAGACAAATTATTTTTCTGAACACTGACTCAAGGTATAAATTTTCGCCAAAGGCCAAGGAAGTTAAAATTCCTGTTACTTATAGCAAGATGCACGCCGATGTCAGGAGGGGCGAGAAAATTTTATTAGCCGATGGACTTTTTGAACTTATTGTTTTGGGCGTTAAGGGCAGAGAAATAAAATGCATTGTGAAAAATGGCGGACTTTTAACTTCGCATAAAGGCATAAATTTGCCAGAATCGAAGCTGGGCATTCCTTCAATCACGGAAAAAGATAAAAAAGATTTGGAGTTTGGCCTCAAAAATAACGTGGACATGGTGGCCATGTCTTTTGTGCGCAGCGCCGAGGATATCGTGGACTTAAAAAAATTGATCAATAAATTTGAAAAAAAATATCAAGGCGACAAAGCTCTGCCGACTCAAATAATCGTGAAGATTGAGAAGCGCGAAGCGGTTACAAATTTTAACAAGATTTTAAAAGTGACTGACGGCGTGATGGTGGCGCGCGGCGATCTGGGCATTGAGATGCCGATTGCTGACGTGCCCATGGTTCAAAAAATGATTATTGAAAAATGTTTGAAAGTGGCTAAGCCCGTCATTGTGGCCACGCAGATGTTGGATTCAATGATTAGAAACCCGGGTCCGACTCGAGCTGAAGTTTCTGACGTGGCTAATGCCGTTATTGATCACACGGACGCGGTTATGCTTTCAGGCGAGAGCGCCGAAGGCAAATATCCGGTGGAATCAGTAGCCATGATGACAAAAATTATTTCTCGAACCGAGCGATCAAAATATGATGATTTAGAATTTAGAGATATTTTCAAAAACAAATTAAAGATTGATGAGGCGATTTCCTTAAACGCGGAACAGCTGGCCAAAGATTTAAAAGCCAAAGCGATTTTAGTCGCCTCAATTACTGGTAATACCGCGCGCACAATTTCGCGCTATAGACCAGAACTGCCGATTTTAGCCATCACTAATAATGAAAAAGTCAGGCACCAATTAAATCTGAACTGGGGCGTAATACCTTTTGTTTTGCCAAAACGTAAAACGATTGAAGAATTAATAAACAAGGCGCTGATTTATGTTGAAAAGAAAAGTTATGTAAAAAGGGGTGACACGGTAATCGTGATAGCCGGTTTTCCCCTAGGTAAAAGCGGCAATGTCAACTGGATTAAGATTCAGAAAATTTCTTTATAATTAGATAAAAATTTAAGATAGTGAGGGAGTTAACCACAATGATTTGTGGTTTATTTATTTCGGCTTTGGTATAATATAATCAAATCGTCCAAGTAACCAGTAACGTTTATTAGGGGGACCATTTAGAAATTATTGATTTTTTTGTAACTGTCTTCGGTTGATAATGTTAAAAAAATGTCCAACAAAAAGTTCAAAAAAATCTTAATGATTTTGACGGTCCTTTTTTTATTTTGTCTTTTTAGCGAAAGGTCCGTTTTTGCCGCTACCGTTATCGGGGATAATATAATTACAGATGGCGATATAATAATTAATGGCCAGCTTCAGTTTGCGAATGCCAATGACGAATTTCTTGTAAAAACTGATCCGTCTGGCTGGGCTTCGCTGGTATATTTTAATGATGTGTTAGCGACTTCCACAACCGATCATCTCCCGGAAGGAACTTTAAATCTTTATTATTCTGATGCGGCGGTTGATGCCAGAATTAGTTTGCAAAAAGGAGTCGCCGCTGGTTTAGCCACCCTTGATGCCTCATCTTTAGTGCCTGTCACTCAATTACCGGCCGGCGTGGCCAATGGCTTAGCGACGCTAGATGCTTCTGGTAAGGTGCCTGGCACTCAACTGCCGGCACTCGCCATCACTAATGTTTCGGTGGTGGCTGATATTGCAGCCAGAGACGCCTTGACAGTTGAAACCGGTGACGTAGCCATTGTTTTGGATGCGGGTGGCGGAGTTGGCGACTCAAGGACTTACATTTTTGATGCTACAACCTGGCAAGAATTATTAGATCCGACAAATCTATATTTGAGCATTGGCAATAATTTATCTGATTTGCCTAGTCCGGCTTTGGCGCGCGGGAATTTGGGTTTGAGCAATGTTGAGAACACGGCTCTCTCGAGCTGGCCCGGCTCTCTTAATATTACTACTTTAGGAACAATCACCTCGGCTGCTGGCAATGTCAGCTTATGGACCAATGATGCCGGTTATTTAACTTCAGAAACCGACCCAGTTTTTAGTATCAGTTCGGCAGCAGGAATAGATGCCGGCGATATTGCTGACTGGCACACTGCTTATGGCTGGGGGAATCACGCAGCTGCTGGATATTTGACCGCGGAAACTGACCCGAGCGCTGTTTTGAACGCAACTTTTACTGCGAATGGCGACTTGCTCCTAGGAACAGGTGCTGGAACATACACTAATTTGGCAGCTGGGGCTGCAAACAACGGGAAGGTTTTGACAGTTTTGGGTGGCGTACCAATTTGGGCGGCGCCGGGTGCTGCGGTGGAAACAGACCCTGTTGCAGGTGCCGTGAATGGAATAATTAAATCAGATGGAGCCGGAGCTTTCTCCGCCGTGAGTGATAATTCGGGTAATTGGAACACCGCTTATGGCTGGGGGAACCATGCAGTTGTCGGCTACCTGACTGCCGAGACAGACCCAAGTGCTGTCTTAAAAGCAATTTTCACCACCAACGGCGATTTATTAATTGGTTCTGGTGCAGGTGCCTACGCCAGACTGGGAGTTGGCTCAAACGGACAATGCTTGATATCAAACGGATCAGCTCCTGTTTGGGGGAGTTGTGGCAGCGGGATTTTGTCGTCAGGGACCACTGCTGATTCAACGCTAAGGTGGAACGGCTCGAATTGGGCTGAAAACGTTAATGTTTTAGAATCAGCCGCTGGTACGCTGACCATTGCCGCTGGCCAATCATACACTGGCGCTGGAGCTCTAACCTTATCATCGGGCACAGGTACGGCCATCACAATAACGGGCAATGCCGCTTCAACTTGGTCAACGAGCACTGGTAATTTAACTTTGCAAGCCGGCTCCGGTACGGTTTCTTTGGGCACATCTACGAACTTAACCGCAAATGGCGCTTTAACTGTTGATTCTAACACGACGAGTGCGCTTAATTTTGGCACGGGTGCCAACGGCAAGATAATTACAATCGGCAATAATACATCAGGAACTAGAATTATTTTAAATGGCGGGGCGCTGGCTAATGGTAATGGTATAAAACAAAATGGTCGTTTGACATTTAGCCGGGCAACAGCTACCGCGGATTGCGGAAACGCCAATTTCAGCCCAACAGTCACGCAAATTCTTGACGCTATAATTACGTGTACTGGTTCGGCCGTAAGAACAATAACTCTGCCTACTGCGCGGGGCGCCACTGGTCTGATTCAGGGTTTACCCTCCGCGGCCGTCGGAGACGTGTTTACTATAATTTTCGCAAACGGTTCCGGTAATAGAGCCATAACTTTAGCGCAAACGGCAGGCATAACATTTTTCGGTTCAACTTCTGTAGCCGCTTCTTCATCTAGACAATTATATTGTAGAGTGACCTCCGTAACAGCGGGTTCTGAAACGGCTACCTGCTATTAAATTTTAAAAAATCACATTTGTGAATGATTAAGAACATGGAGAATCATTATTTTTTTAATTGATAGTCTGGTAACTTTTTTTTCAAAAATAAGCCTCATTTTGGACGCTTGGTATTATTAAAATAAATTATTAATTAAATAAAAATTATGCTTAAATCTTGGAAAAACAGGGATAAATCCCCAAGAAAAAAGAATCACCCGACGTGGCTAAAAATGCTTTTATGGGTTCTTCTATTTGTTTTAATTGCGAGTGCGATTACTTGCCTGGTTTTACAAAAAACTGATTATGTGGCTGTTTTAAAAACAGCCTGGCAGATGCATCAGCAGCAAATAATTCCAAGAGAGGATAAAGAGATTTTGGCAAAATTGGGCGAGATAATGCTTTTGCCAGAGGGCACGCCGACCATGGCTTTAATCACTGATGCCGCGGCCTTAAAAAAACAGCAGCCATTATTTTTTGCCAACGCGAAAAATGGCGATAGATTGATCATTTATTCCGATAAAGCGATAATCTATGACGCCGAAGCTAACAAAATCATCCAGGTCGGTCCCGTGCAATTTAGCGCCTTTCAGAGTCTGAATTTCGCCATCTATAATGGCACCGGAGTCGCCAAAGCCGAAAGTGATTTTGAGTTGAAACTTGCCACGGTTGCCCAAAATGCGCAAATTAAAGTTCGCCAGTCGGCGGCCAAAACTGATTATGAGAACACACTAGTTATTGATGTGACTGGTAAAAATCAAGCCGCTGTGGCCAATTTAGCTACTGCCTTGAATGCCCAGGTCTCGGGCTTGCCGATTAGCGAAAAAGCGCCGCCGGGAGTCGATATTTTAATCATCATCGGGAAAAACGGTTAGCTTATTTATAAATGAAAAAATGCTTTAAAATTGGTTTGTTGATTTTATTATTTCTGCCGCTGGCCGCGGGAGCTGTTAATGATGTTAGCTCGGTTGGACCTACTGTTTTTCAACTTTTGACTACAGACACTATTGTTCTAAAAGACGTAGTCTTGTCGAATGGGGCTTTGGTTACAAATTTATCAGTTCAGACTAATTATATTGATATCACAATTGATAGCGGGTCTCACGCCACTTTTACGACTGATGGCACGTCGTACATTAGCGTAGTCAAAATTTCAGGCGGCACAAATTACGGTTTAGTCCCGATCTGCCCGCTGACAACCGTCGCGCTAAGCGGAACGGCAGGAGCGGGTGTGATTTTACGGCTCACTCTTACTTCAGCGGCCCCAGTCTGTTCGGCTGCGTCGGGCCATGGCTTAATCTACCCCACAAACTACTCAATGAATATAAACGGTGGAGATTCCTGCACTGATTCCCCGGTTGTCAGCTTGCTCCTTCAGGCTCAAAATGCTTCCCAGGTTTTAGTCGGTAATGATTCTGATTTCACTGGCTCAAATTGGCAGCCTTTTAGTACGCCGATGACTTTGAGCTGGACGCTGATAGCGGTTGAGGGGAACAAGGCGGTTTACGTTTTGTTCAGGAGCATAGATGGTACCTCTTCCTCCATAATAAGCAAGATGATTTTGTATAATTCAGATGGCTGCGCTCCGGCAACACCGCCTCCATCTCCACCAATACCGCCGGTTCAGCCTCCGACGACTCCACCAGTTACGCCGGCACCGCCGCCAACTCAACCGCCCACGCCGCTTGCCGGTTTGAAATTTGGAGACACATTTAAGGGGACTGCCGCTACCGTTTATTATTACGGCCAGGATGGCAAAAGATATATTTTTCCCGATGCCAAAACATTTTTGACCTGGTATCTGGATTTCTCTAAAGTAAAATACATAGTTGATAGCGATTTGGCAAAAATACCATTAGGCAGTATTATTACTTATAGACCGGGAATAAGGATGCTAAAGCTGCAAACCATGGCCGATGTCTACGCGGTTGATGCGGATGGCACATTAAGGTGGATTGTTTCTGAAGCTTTGGCGAGGGAACTTTACGGTAACAACTGGGTTAAAAAAATCGATGACTTGAATGACGCATTTTTTGTTGATTATAGAGTGGGAGAGCCGATTCGCACGATAGAAGATTTTAATCCTCTGATGGCGACTCAAGCGGCCACAGACATTAATACCGATCAGAAAATCGGTTTATAATTTCAATAATTAACTAATTCTTAATAAACCCTATGGAATTTCTAACTTCGGTTGGTCAGGCGATATTAGACGCTCTGACAATGCTTTGGGATAAGCTGGTGGCTTATCTGCCAAATTTGATTGCCGCGATTATCATCTTGGCCCTGGGCATTTTGCTCGCCAAGGCCGTAGAAAAACTGGTTCAGAAGATTATCGAGGCAATAAAGGTCGATGATTTAATCAGAAAAATTAATGTCATCAAAAGGATTGAAGAGACCGGGACAAAGGTGGTGTTTTCGCAGATTCTGGCCTGGCTGGTGAAATGGTTTTTATACATTGTTTTGCTGGTGGCCGTCTCTGGGATTTTGCAGCTCGGGCAGTTCACTCTTTTCTTAAACGATGTAGCTCTTTATCTGCCTAACGTAATTATCGCTGTTCTCATTTTGGTTGTTGGCTTGATATTGGGTTCATTTATGGAGGACCTGATTGTTAAAATTTTGGTAAGCACTAAAACAAAATTAGCTAATTTGATTGCCAGGATCGCTAAATGGGCAATCGTGATTTTTGCCGTTTTAGCCGCTTTGACACAATTAAATGTGGCTCCTTATTTGATTAATACTTTATTCACCACTATCGCCTTTGCTATAGCCTTGGCAGCAGCCTTGGCTTTTGGTTTGGGAGGTAAAGACTCGGCTAAGGAATTAATTGACGGTATAAGAAAAGACATCAATAAATAAATTAGACAAACAGAAAGGGGCCCGTAAGGCGGCGCCCTTTTTGTTTTGAAGGCCACTCTTGACTTGAGTAAGAAAAAGTGATAAGCTGACACATAACATTCAAAAAAGGAGGTCGTGAATGGCAGGAAGCAAGATTCAATTGATGTACGAATTTACCTGTCCGGTCTGCGGAAAACCGATTAGCCACCAGTCGGAAATGGAACTGCCCCTGTCTGGCAAAGCGATCAAACCACAATGCGGACACTGCGGGAGTTTCATCACCGTAGAATTCTGCTCGGGTAAGGATGGGTATCTTATCATGGAAAGTACTTGTATCCGATTGTCGCCAAGAGAGGCAGGAAAGACAGAATTTGTCTGATTACGTTTTTAAACCCGTGGTGAGTCCAGCCATGGGTTTTTTCTTTAAAGTTAGCCAATAAAATACTTGACATTTTGGTTGAGATGTGCTATACTTAGAGTATAAAAAGGGAGGTGGAATGATGAAGAGGGATGAAAAAGCTGAATACTGGGGTTGCATGAGTCTGGGTTTGTTTTTACTGACCTGCTGGGGAATCTGGACAAGATTCATACCGGCGGAAATCAACGATTTTGTTCCTTCAAAAATGCCGTTTTACGTGATTGTGGTGATCGTCATCGCAACTGCCATTACGGCGCTAATCAGTCTGCGGTTTTCTAAGCCGCAGAACATCAAAAAGATTAAGAGGGGCCAGATATTTTTCTAAGCCCCTTAAACACCAAGGAGGGCGTCCTATGCGAGCCCTCCTCTTTTTTTTGCCAAATTTTTTTAGTATAATTAAGTCATGTTTAATTTATTGCATACCTATTTGCCCCAACCTATTTTATTCCAAATAGGTTTTTTAAAAATTCACTGGTATGGCTTTTTGATTGCCATCGGCGCCTTATTGGGAATCATTGTTGTGCTGCATCTCGCCAAACAATACAATTTAAAAAGGGAAGAAGCATATAACTTTTTGTTTTATTTGATTATCTTTGGGCTGATTGGAGATCGGCTTTATTATATTATTTACGCTTGGTCGTATTACAGCCAGAACCTGTTGGATATTTTTAAAATCTGGCAAGGAGGCATGGCCATTCACGGAGCGATCATTGCCGGAGTTTTAGTCATGTACTTTTTTGGCAAAAAATATAAAATTAACCCCTGGCTTTTAGCTGATATCTCAATTGTAGGATTTGCCCTGGCCATGTCTATCGGCAGATGGGGAAATTATTTTAATCAGGAGCTCTATGGCCTGCCGACTAATCTGCCCTGGGGCATTCCGATTTCGCCTGACCACCGCGCGGCGCAGTTTGTCGGTTTCTCGTATTTTCACCCCACGTTTTTATATGAGTCGCTTTGGGATTTTTTTCTTTTCTTTTTATTTTATTTAATTAACAAAGTTCAGATTTCGGTCAAAAAAAATAATCCAAAAGTAAAATTGGATTATGGTTACATCGCGCTGGCTTATTTCATTCTGTATTCAATCGGCAGATTTTTCAATGAATTTTTAAGAATTGATTTTAGCCCTTATATTTTTGGCATCAGAACGGCCCAAGTCGCCAGCTTGTCGATAATATTAATCTCGCTGGCTGTAATTGTTTTTCGTCTCTATAAAAAAATCGTGCCTAAAAATTTCCGCTGATTTTATTCATCTTATATTCATTGTATAAAAGCAGAAGATAAATCAGAGTCAGTAGGCCGGCAATCAGTAAGCCAAACGGATCAAAAAGTTTGAGTGAGTTAATTCCGTAGATTGCCAGGTAGATAATAATTGGTGCTTCTTTGAATAAATCCATGACTTCTGATTTGAATCTGAAGAGGGGGGATATTAATGCATAGATTATCAGGGCTATGATCAGCCATTTTAAGGAGCTCGTATAACTGATTGCCTTTAAGCTTAAAGTTAAAAAGGCCAGACCGACCAGTATCGAACTAAAAATTGCGAGAAAGGTTTTGTTGTATGATTTGATATTCGTAAAAAGTCTAATCTTATGAGCGAAAAATAGCGCGCACATAAAAATCAGAGGCAGAGAGAAGATGGTAAAAAGATTAGTGACTGTTATGGGAATGTCTAGATTTTTAAAAGAAAGAGAATTAATTAGGGCCGTTTGGAAGTATGGCAGTCTAAACAAAAAGAATAAATATTCGGCCAGAAAGGGAAGGACTATCAGGGTAATAGCGGCAATAAGGCCCCTGACGAACCCCAAATATTCCATCAGGCAGATCAGACAAATTAAAAAGGCCAGGGTGATTGTCACGAATAAAAGCAGGGGGTCGGAAATAAAAAGTGAGCCGATTAAAAAAATCGCGAAAAATATCAACAAAATAAGAGTGAAGTTACGCATAAGTTTGTGTTTAACTACCTGGTGATATTATATCATTTTTTTCACTTCGTTTTAAGCACAGACGCGTTCTATGGTATAATTGAATATATACAAATATGGCCAGAATGATTAAA
This sequence comes from Patescibacteria group bacterium, assembly GCA_028714455.1. Taxonomy (GTDB): domain Bacteria; phylum Patescibacteriota; class Patescibacteriia; order CAIXNZ01; family CAIXNZ01; genus CAIXNZ01. Next base: position 10,275 of record JAQTMG010000010.1, on the reverse strand, counting down.
TACGATTACAAATTCATGTCCGATAAAAAAGTCGGACGTTTTGGTTTTAGGCAAAAAGAGCTGGCCGATTTACAGAAGAAGCTCGGAAAAATAAATGAAAAGTTGGACAAAGCAAAAAATTCGCACGACTTAAGTTTCCGCGCTTTGCCTTATGACTATAAAATGCTGACGCACTTGTACAAATTGAATAAAATTCTGCGAAATCATTTTGATAACATGGTGGTAGTCGGCATAGGCGGGTCTGAACTTGGCGCCAAAGCGATTCACGGCGCCTTGGCCGGCGATTATGCTAACCAGCTAAGAAATAAAAAGGGTTTAAAAATTTATTTTGCGGGTGATACGACCGACCCGAAGCCGGTTCTGGATTTATTAAAAATTATCGATCTTAAAAAAACGATTTTTTTTATTGTCTCTCGCTCTGGTTTAACGATTGAACCGCTCGCGAACTTTTTGTTCTTAAGAAAAAAAGTCATTGAGAAAGTCGGCAAATCTCATCACGCCAATCATTTTATCGTTAGCACGCTAAGCAATAAAAATCCTCTTTACCAAATCGCCAAAAGAGAAGGCTATCTGGTCTTACCTCACTATGCCGGCGGCGGCAGATATTCAGCCCTGTCAATAAATGGTTTATTGCCGGCCCTGGCCGCTGGTTTTGACATCAAAAATTTACTCAAGGGCGCCAGAGCAATCGACAAAATTTGCAAAAGCAACAAACTGGAAAAAAATTCACCGGCTTTGTTTGCCGCCCTGCAATATCTTGCCTACAAAAAACGCCAGCAAAACATTTCGATTTTAATGCCCTACAGTTACTACCTGGATGATTTTTCTTTTTGGTTTAGGCAGCTGATGGCCGAGAGCGTGGGTAAAAAGAAATTGGGGATTACTCCGATTGCTTCTTTGGGTCCCTCTGATCAGCACTCTCAAATCCAACTTTACATGGACGGTCCGCATGACAAAGTAATCACCTTCGTCCGGGTAGAAAAAATTAGATTTGATTTACAAATTCCAAAATATAAAAATTCGGAAATTAGTTATTTGGGAGGACATGGCTTAAATTCTGTCTTGAAAATTGAGCACCTGGCCACCTCCGTTTCTTTGATGGAAAATAAGAGGCCGAACGGAACCATAATTTTACCCGAACTCAATGAATTTTATCTGGGTCAATTATTTTTCTTTTTTGAGATGGCTGTCGTCTATCTGGGCGAATTTTTTAATATAAATGTTTTTGACCAGCCAGGTGTTGAACAAAGCAAAAAATATATGTACGGGCTTTTGGGCAGAAAAGGGTTTGAGAAAGAGGCGAGGGAAATAAGGAGGTATATATAGCTCGATCTTGATTAAATTATAAATAAATGCTATAATTTTTTCACAAGGATTCGTCCTTGTTTTTTAAAACCTTATTTTAGGATTTAGAGTGCGGGGCAGGCAGCTTATTAAGAATTTGAGAATTTCTGGTCGATAACCAGCTTCGCGTCCAAAACATTAAAAAAATAAATTTTAGAAATATTTAGGATTTAGTAATTAGTATTTAGAATTTAAATATCCTGGGGGCGTAGCTCCCCGCACTATCTCGCTTTTCGCTCGAAGTGCGGGGCAGGCAGCTTATTAAGAAATTAAGGGTTTCTGGACGATAACCAGCTTCGCGCCCAAAACATTAAAAAAATTAAATTTTAGAAATATTTAGGATTTAGATATTAGTATTTAGAGTTTAAATATCCTGGGGGCGTAGCTCAGCTGGTTAGAGCGTCTGCCTGTCACGCAGAAGGTCACCGGTTCAAGTCCGGCCGTCCCCGCCTACGCTCGCCGTAGCTCTTTGGAGTGAAGGCGAGCCTTAGTCTAAGTTTATCTAGCGAACTCCGGCGGATTTCGATCCGCCAAAATTTTTACCTCCATGAATCTTTTAAAACGCGTCATATTATATATAATTATTTTCCTGGGCCTTTCGGCACTTATTTTTATTATTGCTGGAAAGGCATTTAACAACTCCTCCTATCTATCTAGTTATGGCGTTAAGAATATAACGAACTCAAGTTCAGTGAATATAAATACAAGCACTGCCCAGGTTCCGGACGCACCTCAAACGCTGGCGCCAGTAATTGACGCGCAAAATCCGCCAGTCAACCTAACTCTCGCGGTACCTTACATTAACGAGGCCCCTGATGGGAAATTCGTGGGTAACTGGAAAAACGCTTGCGAGGAAGCCAGTCTGACCATTGTGCAAAAATATTATTTGCACGAACAGAAAGTCGGCGTCAGCGAAGCCATGGCTTTTATGCAAATGCTTTTCGACATTCAAAATAAGATCTGGGGGTCAAACGCCAACTCTGACGCGGCTCGAACCGCTAAATTGATTAATGACAATACGATTTATAACGGTAAAATTATTGATAATCCCACGGTCGATCAAATAAAGTCAGAACTTCAGCAGGGGAGGCCAGTTATTTCTTTGCATTACGGCTTTGACTTAAAAAATAAAAACATACCCTTTGTCCCTCTGCCGAGAGGAACCTCTTATCATATGATGGTGATTATTGGTTTTGATGACGCGACAAAGGAGTTTATAACCAATGATGACGGAGATCAGAAGGCCGGAGCAAACCATCGTTATGGTTATGATTTATTCATGGGTTCTTTGCATGATTATGATTTTGCTGATGGCCAGGCCGATGGCACACCAAGAGTAATTTTCACTTATCCTAAGCTGGTAAGGTTAGTCAACGATTCTCGCATTTACTATTTACACGATAATGTTAAGCAATACATTCCCAATGAGGCAATTTTTAATGCGAAGGGTTGGACCTTGAATATGGTCAATATAGTTGATAAAAGTTGGTTAGATAATTTTATTGAGGGTCCTGATATAAAATGTAAATTTAAAAAGTAAAAACCCCATCGCTACGATGGGGTTTTGAATTTGTCGATTATTTCTGCGCAGAAGTCGATTATGACTTGAGGGGGAACAAGATCTTGTAGCGGGTCTTTGAGCCATTTGAAAATTTCAATTCCGCTGAAATCAATTGGCAGATCTTTCGGCCTGGCAATGACGTGAAAATGAATGTGCTGGAATCCCTTACCTTCAGACAGACAGAGAACATATTCTTTTTCGCAGCCGGTTGCTGATTTGAGCGCCGCAATCGTGGAATTGATTATGCCGATGAGCTCGTGCCATTCTACAAGTTTAAGCTTGTCTAAGCTCTCGATGTGTTCTTTATGCACGATTACTATCCAGCCAGTTTCTTTGACCGGATAAGCATGTTCGACGACCCAATATTTTCCTTCGAAAATAGTCGGTCCCGGTGAAATTCTTTTTTCACCAGACAAAGATTTGCAAGCCAAACAATCTTCATTCATTTTTTCACCTCCTTTAGGTATAAAATTTAGCATATTAGCCAAGCCCGGTCAAGATAAAAAAATCCCCCGAGTCGCGGAGGGATTTTTTTATTTGAGATTTATTTTACTGATTCAATTACTTTTTCAAAAACTTTGGGATTATTTAGAGCCAAGTCGGCAAGTACCTTTCTATCTAATTCAATCTTATTTTTTCTCATTGCGCCCATGAATTTTGAGTAGGAGAGACCCTTTTCTCTTAACGCGGCATTGATTCTGATTTGCCAGAGTTGTCTCATGTTTGTTTTCTTTTTCTTTCTATCTACATAAGCATTAACGCCGGCCTTAAGCATGGCCGTTTTGCCCAAACGGATAGTTTTTTTGCGGCCCCAGCGGTAGCCCTTAGTGGCGGCGCGGATGGTTCGTCTTTTTTTTAAGTGGATGACAGCTCGTTTTACTCTTGGCATAATATTTGGAAATTAGGAATTTGTGATTAGAAATTAGGGAATGAATTAACCTTTGGCAATTAAGACCTTAATGCTTCTAACAAAAGGCTTAGCCATGGTCGTTGATCTTCTTTTCAGGCGGGTAATATTGCCCGACTCTCGCGCGTTAAAATGGCCTTGGCCGGCTTTTTTCTTCATGATTTTGCCAGTCCTGGTTATTCTGAATCTTTTAACGATGCTTTTGTGAGTTTTTTGTCCCTTTGCCATATTTTTGAATTATGAACTATGAATTACGAAATATCGTTTTAAAAATAAAAATAGCGCTTAGGCTAATTTGAAATTATTTTATACTCTTTTTAAATTTTAGTCAAGTTTTGGCTTGGCCGCTGAAATCGTGGCGCCGAATCTGTTGCCCTGTTTTTTAACCGCTTCTTCGACCCGGACTTCAAAAAGCTGATTTACCTGTTTAATAAATTCCTCGATGATGCTTTTAGCCAAGTCTTGGTGCTGCATTTCACGCCCTCTTAAAATTACGAGAATATTAATTTTATCGCCTCGGTTGAGAAAACCCTCGGCCTGTTTTACCCTGACAGCCAGGTCGTGCGTGCCGATTCGGGGAGAGAGTCGAATTTCTTTAATCTCTATTTTTCTTTGCTGGGCCTTTTGTTTTTTTAGAGCTTTTTCTTTCTGGTATTTGAAACTGCCGTAATCAATAAATTTTGCCACTGGCGGCTCGGCTTTGGGCGCGACCAAGACTAAATCGAGGCCTCTCTCTTTGGCCAAAGCAACAGCTTTAAAAGTGGGCATGACGCCAAGTTGCTCTCCGTCTTCAGTAATGACCTGCACAGAAGCCAGTCTGATTCTTTCATTGACCGGATAATCTCTTTCGTCAAAACTTGGTTTTGTTTCCCTTTTATAAAAGTGGTGAACTCTTCTCATGATGGAATTAAGAATTACGAATTATGAATTATGAATGGAGTGCTATGCACTCCGAAGCTCCGAAAGAGCGAAGGAGTGGAGATGGCGGGAATTGAACCCGCGTCTAGAAAGCCAAGAAAAATACTTCTACAAGTTTAGAGTCCGCGGAGCGGACACGGTTTTGGTCTTGATTGTTTCGCCAATTTTGCCAAGACCAAACTAAATTGGCTAGCCCGCTAATATGACACCCGAATCCCTCCAGTGGGCGTCAAGGGTTCGGATGGTTGCTGGTATTAAGCAGCAACAGGAGCAAAATTGAAAGCTAAAGAAGCTCTCAACCTGCTAAATAAGTTTGCACTTATTGTTTTGCCGCTTTTTTACGAGCTGCGGCCGCTCGACTTGCCGTATTTGAGATGAACTTCCTATCGAGTCCTGTCATCCCCTGACATTTTGTTTCAGGGCGCGCGAGATGTCTCTTTTTGCTTCTCTTTCCCTAATAGTTTGCCTCTTGTCTGATTTTCTTTTTCCCTTTGCCAGAGCGAATTCCAGCTTGATTTTACTGTCTTTAGTATACAATGAGAGGGGTATCATGGTCAATCCTGATTGTTCTGTTTTTCCTCGCAAATAATCAAGCTCCTTTTTGTTTAAAAGGAGTTTGCGGCTGCGTTTGGAATCGTAGCCAGGCAGCGGGCCGGCTGCTTTGTAAGGCGGTATTTGCGCGTTGGTTAAAAAAGCTTCGCCGTTTCTATTAAGCACGACAAACGAGCCAGCCAAACTGGCCTGACCTTGTCTGACCGATTTGACCTCTTGTCCTGTCAGAACCAGGCCAGCTTCAAATTTTTCTAAAAATTCATAATCAAAGCCGGCTTTTTTGTTGATTGCTAGTGTAGTCATGTCTTAATGATATCATCTGGAAAAAAAACTAAGAAGTAAAGATGTAATTTAGCAGATTTTTTTGATCCTGTCAATCGGCTGATGAATTGACCCATACTCATTTTTGCTTTATAATTAAGGTATAAATAATAAAATTCATACTTATGGAGGCTGAAAACAAGAAGTTAACCATGGAAATATCCACAGGTACTATTTTTAAAGTTTTATTCGTCCTGTTTATCGCCTGGATTCTTTATCTGATTAGGGACGTGGTGGCGATTTTGTTTTTTGCCATCGTGCTGGTTTCTATTTTTGAGCCGTGGGTAAGCTGGTTGAGCGACAGAAAAGTGCCAAAGGGCGTAGCGGTTTTTTTGATTTATTTGATTTTTTTGTCTTTAATCGCGATTGTTTTTCTGCTGGTGATACCGCCGATAACAGACCAGTTCCAGCAGTTGAGCGCCAACTTTCCGTTGTACTGGGAAAAGATATCCAATGATTTGTCCTATCTTTCGGCTTTTTTAAATCAGTTTGGCATCACTGACAGTGTGGGCAATTATTTAAAAAGCTCCCAATTTGACTTATCTGGCACGACAGGAGGAATTTTTTCAAAAGTGAGCGGATTTTTGACGGGCATCTTCTCGCTATTTATAGTGATGGTGATTACTTTTTACATTTTGGTGCAGGAAGGCGCGACCAAGAGAATTTTGCGCAGCATTCTTCCGATTCAGTATCTGCCTTACGCCTATCAGATGGTTAACAGGGTGCAAAAAAAACTGGGTCTCTGGTTGAGGGGAGAACTGATACTTTGTTTGTTCATCGCGCTTCTAGCTTATGTCGGCCTGCTCTTTTTAAACGTTAAATACGCCCTGATCTTGGCGCTCATCGCCGGCGTTTTGGAATTTATTCCTTATTTGGGACCTTCATTTGCCGGCATAGTGGCGATTTTTATTACCTTTTTTCAGTCGCCGGTCAAAGCATTTTTGGTTTTGATCCTTTACATTGTTATACAGCTGCTCGAGCATAACGTACTCGTGCCAAATGTCATGCAAAGAGCAGTCGGCCTGAACCCGGTTGTCAGCATAGTCGCTTTGCTGATCGGAGGACAACTCGGAGGAATATTTGGCGCCGTCTTGGCTATTCCAGTCGCGGTTGCCTTGAGCGTCATTGTCGAAGATCTTTTTAGCAGACGCCTGGCCGAAGAAAGAAAACTAGAATAAATCTATGAGTCGAGTCAACGAAGAAAATCCGCAAGACAAAAAAGTTTCCGATCTGGAGTTGGAAATGGAAAGATTAAAAAGGGGACTGAAACGAAAACAAAATAAGAGGATATTAAGCTGCACCAGCTGTTTTCTCTTTTTTTTAGTTATACTGATAGTCTTTGCCGGATTTTTTTCTTACGGACTAGCCAAGAGCGGGCTGGTAACTATCCCGATTCTATCGCAAAAAATTTATACCGAGCCTCGACCGACCTACATAGTCCAGACACAGACTCTGGGCGCCCAAACCGATTTTCTGTCTGTTTTTAAAGATGAATTAACTCAAGCGGCGACTAATCCTAGTTCCGCCAATATTGAGGTGCCGCTTCAGATCACTGACAGTCAACTTAGCGATTTTGCCAGAAGTCAGATTTTACAAAACAGTCTGTCAAAGCGCGTCGATTATTTGCAGATCGCTGTTTTGCCCCAAAATTTAGAAATTTTCATTAAATTGAAAAATCCGAAAAACGTTTTTCTGGTCTTAGAAGTAACGCCGAGCGTGATAAATAAAAAAATAAACCTGAAAGTTAACAGCTTCAAAATCGGGAATCTTCAGCTGCCTGCTTTTGTCGGCAATCTGCTCATTAGCCAAATCGGCGGGAAAATACTGGAGGCGGTCTTGAGCACGTTTTCCAGTTTTGCCGAGGTTGAATCGATAAAGTTGGATTTGGGAAAAATTTTGATAACCACTAAAATAACCAATCCCCAGGGATTGTTCTGATATGTTTTTTAAGCGTCTCACAACTTTTTTTATCCCTCTCCTGGCCCTCATTGGCCTGGAATTGATTTTTTTTGACATCGATTTGATCTATTATCTCGGTCCGCTTCTGCTTTTGATCTTGCTATACTCCATAAAATTTATCAGCGACAGAAGAATCTTTGGCCGGCAGTATTGGGATTTTTCGATCCTGCCGCTTTTGCTCTTTATTAACTTGACTTTCACGCTTTTCATCATCAGCTCGATTCTTTTTAGGCATGTTTTGATTTTGGCCTTTTCCGTCACCCTGTTTTTTTATCTGGAAAATATTTTCTATTCTCGTTTTTACGAAGAAAAATATCAGCGGGAAACTTTTGAAAATTTTTCTTTGTTTTTGAATCTTTCTGTTTTTTTTCTCACGGCCGTCAATTTAAACGCCATCGGCATTTTCTTGAACGCTCCTTTTTGGCTGGTTTCTCTGATTCTAATTTTAGTAAATTCGCTGCTGGGCATTCAGCTCTTTTGGTCAAATAAGATAACTAATAAATTCAGGTTCGCCTATCTTCTGGTTCTCAACCTCATCGCCCTCGAATTTTTTTGGTGCATTAATTTTTTGCCGGCCAATTTTTACGTGAATAGCGCCGTTATCACCATTTTGTACTATTTTATCTGGGAGATTTTTAAAGCTCGACTCAATGAAAAACTTGAGGCAAAATTGATCTGGCGATACGCGGTGCTAACGGTGATTTTAATGCTGCTTTTGATCTTGACATCGAGGTGGATTTAGGCAATAATAGTTATTAACTATGAATAACGACAAAAAACCAAGAAGAGCTCTCAAACTTATCGGAATCATATTTTTGATAATTTTTTTGGGTTTTGCTTCGGGAATCTTGGGCGAACTGTTTACCAAGCGCTATTTATCGAATTGGTCTTATTTCAGAGATTTATACTTTACGGAAAATAACACTGACATGAATCAGAAGCAGATTATTATCAACGACCCGAGAAAGGTGGTAGTTGAGGAAGATTTGAGATTGAGTCAGCTAGCCGAGGATATGCAGCCCCAGGTTGTCAGTATTTACAAAAAAACCGCCATCTCGAAAAATCTCATCGATAACATACTTTTACCGTCCAATTATCTGGGCATGGCTTCTATCCTGACAAGCGATGGTTGGCTTATTACTTCCCAAAATACGGGAGTCTATGTTGGTTCTATCGCGGTAACATCAAATCAGAAGGCTTACGAAATAAAAAGAATAATTAATGATCCGGCGAGCGGCGCGACTTTCGTCAAAATCGATGTTCAGAATCTGCCGGTGATAAAATTTGCTGATTATAGCGCGCTCTTGGCTGGGGAACATCTGGCCGCTTTTAACGCTTTAAACGGACAAATCGAGCCAGTCTTTTCTTTAAACAAAGAATACAAAGAATTGGTTAGCAAGTATGATTTTGTTTTTTCCAGCCAGGATTTGAGCAAAAAACTTCTGATTGACGTGCGTTTAAGTTCAAGCTTCAAGGGAGCGCCGATTTTTAATTACCAGAACGAAGTCGTCGGAATTTTCGTTTCAGATAATAAGGCGATACCGATAGGCTATATCAAGCCAATTGTTGCCGACGTTTTGAAAAGCGAAAAGATTGTTAGACCTTATCTGGGGATTCATTACATTAATATTTCCAAAGCCCCGGGCCTGGATAAGACTCAAACGCAGAATCAGGAAAACGGCGCGTTAATCTGGCCAAATAGCGCTGGCGTCAGCGTCGAAGCTGACAGTCCGGCTTATGGGAAATTGCTTAAAAACGATATAATCACGAGCATCGAAAGCCAGAGTATAAATTCAGACAGAGATTTAGCCGATATTATTTTGGAGTACAAAACCGGACAAGAAGTCAGAATCAAGTATTTTAGAGACGGCAAAGAGGCTGAAATGAGCCTTAAACTCAAATAATTCAGACTATAAATTATTTAATTTTAGCCAAAAAATCCGCCCCAAAAGCGGGTTTTTAGTTTCCACCCTTGACAAACTTATGTAATTGTGATAGAATTTATAATTGCTTGGAAGATAATTTTTAAACATCTTTCCAAAAATTTATTTTAAAAGTATGCAAAACATACAATACTCAAAAATTTTAAGAAAAAACTGGGAAATAATCGCTCTCGTTGTTGGTATTTCAGTTGTTTTGGCTTTGATCGTAAGTTTGGTCTCCCCGTTTCAATATTCGGCTACGACCAAAATTTTGATCATTCAGAAACAGTCCGGCAACCTGGATGCCTATACCGCGAATAAATCAGCCGAAAGAATCGGACAGAATTTGTCCAATATCATCAACACTTCGTCTTTTTATAACGAGGTGCTGGCGGCCAATTCGGGTTTGCAGTCCAAATTTCCAGAGGACTCTGTCGAGAGAATGAAGCTCTGGGATAAAAACGTGAAAGTCAACGTTATACCGGAGACTGGTATTTTGGAAATAAACGCCTACGATACTGACAGAGATTTTGCTTCTCAACTAGTTCGAGCCATAGCTTACGTTTTGGTCAACAAGGGCGCTGAATATCACGGCGGCGGTAATGACGTGGAAATCAAAATTGTCGATGACGTCTTTGTCAGCAAATATCCGGTTAGACCCAATATCATTTTGAACATGGGTCTGGCAGGCATAATCGGCGTGGCTCTGGGCTGTGTTTTCGTGATCTTGAGCGAATCAAGAAAAAGAAAAAATGAATACGAACAAGTTATTGCCAATGAACAAGAGCAGA
>JAQTMG010000009.1 GCA_028714455.1 Patescibacteria group bacterium | reverse complement strand
CGCTAACCACGATTAATAAGCTGGTTCCGCCGATCACCAGATTTAGCGTGCCTGTAAATTGCTGAATAACCAAGGGCAACACCGCGATGAGGCCCAGAAAAAGGGCGCCCGCGAATATTATTCTATTAGTTACGAAAGAAAGATAATCTTCCGTGTGTTTGCCAGGACGTATACCCGGAATAAAACCGCCGTGCTTCTGCAGATTGTCGGCAATCTGTTGCGGATGAAAAACCACCGCGGTATAGAAATAAGTGAAGCCAAAAACAAACGTAAAATAAAGGAGGCCGTAGATCAGCTGATTCTGGAAAACGTTAATTACAAACTGTGAAGCGCTGGCCAAAAATTGCGTCTTGGCGTTTAAAAAAAAGTTGGCTATCATCGGAGGGAAAATAATCAGTGAGATGGCAAAGATTATCGGAATCACGCCAGCCATATTAACTCGCAACGGCAAATACGTGTTTACACCGCCATACATGCGGTGACCCCGAATGTGCCTCGCATAAGAAACGGGAACGTTTCGAGTACCCTCGTTTATTATTACTACAACGACTATAGTAATCAAGGCAACGGCCGCAAAGAGAGCTATATTAAGAACTTCTGTCGGGTCAAAAGTCACAATGACCGTCTGTAGTACCTGCGGCAAACGCTCGATAATACCCGCAAAGATCAAGAGCGAGATGCCGTTTCCTATTTTTCTTTCAGAGATGAGTTCGCCCAGCCACATTAAAAAGACTGTGCCCGCGCAAAGAGTTATTATCGCGCTGAACAAATCAAAGGGCGAAGCAAAATTAATTATCTTGTAAGCCGACTGATGACTCAAAATGGAGATGGTGCCATAAGCCTGTAAGGCAGCCAGCGGTACCGTGAGCACTCTGGTCCACTGATTGATTTTTTGATAACCGCCTGGTTCCTTAGATAGCGCTTCGAGGCGAGGAATAATCATAATCAAAAGCTGAAATATAATCGAAGCGGTGATGAATGGTCCGACGCCCATACCGACGATGGAAAATCTCTCCATAGATCCGCCGGAAAAGATATTGATCAAGCCAAACACTTGGTTTGAATTAAAAAAATCCTTCAAAGCAGTAAGATCGACTCCCGGTATTGGTATATGCGCTGCTATCCTAAAAACAAAGAGTAGACCCAGCACAAAAAGAATGCTGCGGCGCAGATCTCTAATCTTAAATATTTGAAAAATTTTATCAAACATATTTATTTATTTTCTTTCGGCTCCTCGGCCGTTATGCTCGCGACTTTACCGCCGGCTTTTTCAATCGCCTCCTTAGCCGATGCGGATATTTTTACATTATCGGCAATATTTAACTTTTTGCTTATTTTCCCTTCTCCTAATATCTTAACCCCGTATTTACTATCTGTTAATCCTTTTTTCCACAAACTCAAGGCACTGACGTTTTCACCGTCCTTAAAATTAACTTCCAGATCTTTCAAATTAATCACGGAATTTTTCGGTTTGAGACTCTTGAAGCCGCCGAGTTTTGGAATGCTCTGGATGCTCGTCTTGAGGCCCATCATCTTCAGGCCTCGTCTGCCGCCGCTTCTGGCTCGCTGACCCTTCTGGCCGCGCGTCGAATACGTGCCATGGCCAGAGGAATCTCCTCGGCCAACTCTTTTCTTATTCTTCTTAGCACCTTTCGCCGGTCTTAAGTTGTATAAATTTAAAGCCATAAAATTATTTCTTTTCCTCTTTCTTCTCTCTTACTTTTCCTTTTTTAAAACTACTCAAGGCGATCATAGCCGCCTTAACGTTATTTATTTTATTTTTTGAACCTAAAATTTTTCCCGAAATATTGGAGATACCAGCCAGCTCGCAAAGAATTCTGACGGCACCACCGACTTTTATACCTGTACCTTTTCTGGCGGGCTTTAATAAAATTTTAGCCGCACCGAACTTTACAAAAACCGGATGCGGAATAGTTTCATTTACCAACGGAATATTTATGATATTTTTCTTGGCTTGATTAAAACCCTTGGTTATGGCCATGGAAACGTCAGCGCCCTTGGCTACGCCAACACCAAACTTACCGGCCTTATTGCCGATGCCGATACAGGCGCGAAAACGCATCCTCTTACCGCCCGAGGTTACGCGAGTCACCCTGGCCAGATCGATAGTGCGCTGTTCAAACTCTTCGTCTCTCTTTAATTCTCTAAAATTTTTCTTAGGCATATTTTAATAATATGATTAAAATTCTAAACCGCCCTCGCGCGCTCCTTCGGTTACGGCTTTCACTCGACCGTGATACTTGTAGCCGGCGCGATCAAACACCACTTTTTTTATTCCCTTGGCAACGGCTTTTTGCGCCATCAGTTTTCCGATTTCTTTTGCTTTATCGATTTTTGTCATTTTCTTTTTGCCGAGCTCGGAATCGCTAGCCGAAACAATAGTCTTTCCGATCTGATCATCAACCAATTGCGCATAAACGTGTTTCAGGCTGCGAAATACGCTAAGTCGCGGTCTGCTGGCCGTGCCAATAACCTTAGCTCGCACCCTTTTTCTTCTGGCTTCTCTTTTTTCTTGTTTGATTTTAGCTTCCATATATTAATATTATAAATTATGCGGCTGCTTTGGCGGCTGCCTTGCCTGGTTTCTTTTTAATCACTTCCTCTAAATATTTGATGCCCTTACCTTTATAAACATCGGGCTTTTTTATTCTGCGCAGCCTAGCCGCCGTCTCACCGACAAGTTGTTTATCGATGCCTGATAAAGTTACTAAATTCTTTTCGACGGTTGCTTTAATGCCCCCGGGCAATACAAATTCAACTGGATGAGAAAATCCCAAGCTCATAACTATCTTATTACCTTGTAGGGCGACTCTGAAGCCAACACCAACAACTTCCATCTTTTTTTCATAACCGTCTTTGACCCCAATAATCATATTCTGAATCAATCTGGAAAAAAGTCCCCAAAGTGCTCGCTGGTCAACTTCACTCTGATCCTTAATACTAACGGAAATAAAATTATCTTTTTTTTCAACAATAACATCGGGATGAATTGTTTGTCTTAATTCTCCTTTCGGACCCTTGACAATAACAAGATCTCCCTCAATTCTAACGTCAATGCCGCTCGGTATCTCAATTGGTTTTTTGCCTATTCTTGACATAAAAATATAAATTACCAAATCTCGCAAATTACTTCGCCGCCGACGCCTTTTTTCTTGGCATCTTTATTGGTCATTAGGCCTGCCGAAGTAGAAATGATTGAAATGCCTAAATTATTTAAAACATTTTTTATATCGCCCTTGCCGGCGTAGACGCGATGACCCGGCTTACTTATTCTCTTGATGCTTCTGATAGCTGATTCGCCGTCAGCTCCGTATTTCAAAATTATCTTAATTTGCGGAAATTTTGCTTCATCGATTTTTTCAAAAGAATCAACGTAATCTTCGTGCTTCAATATTTTGGCAATTTCAAACTTTAGCTTTGAGTATGGAATCAAAACCCCTTCTCTCTTGACGGCTTGAGAGTTTCTTATTCTTGTTAACATGTCTGCTATTGGATCTGTAATCATATTAAAATATTTAACTTCTAGTTTATAATTTAATAATTACCAGCTGCTTTTTTTAATTCCTGGCACCTCACCTTTACTTGCCAGTTCTCTAAAGCAAATTCTGCAAATTCCAAAATCACGCATATAGCCATGAGCTCGGCCACATCTCCAGCATCTTCTCACTATGCGAGTTGAATACTTCGGTTTTTTATTTGATTTTGCAATCTGTGCACTTGTCGCCATATTTAAAATATTATTTTTTATCAGATTTAGATTCTGCTTTCCTAAACGGAAAACCCAGGGCGGAGAATAAGGCCAGGGCCTCTTCTTTGCTCTTGGCCGAACTGACAATCGCTATTTCTAGGCCATGAAGCTTTTCTATCTCGTCAGCCTTAATTTCTGGAAAAGCGATGTGTTCTCTAATACCTATATTTAAATTGCCATTTCTATCCAAATTTTCAACTGGCAAACCGCGAAAATCACGGACGCGAGGCAACGTTATCTTGATAAGTTTCTCGATAAAATCGTACATGCGCTGTCCCCTAATGGTTACCTTCATGCCAATGACCATGCCCTTTCTTATTTTAAAATTTGAAATTGACTTTTTGGCCTTGGTTTTTTGCGGTCTCTGGCCAGAAATTCTCGCCAAGGTACTCTCCACAGTCTCAATATAACTGGGTTCTTTAAGTCCCTTACTCAAACCGGCGTTTAAAACCACTTTCTCCAGCTTTGGCACTTGCATGTCATTTTTATAACCAAATTTGCCTTCCAGCTCGGGCACAACTTTTTTATTGTAGAATTCTTTTAAATTCATATCTTAATTTATAAAATTTAATCAATCAATTCTTTGCATTTCGCACAAATCCTGACTTTACTTTTTTTATTATCAGCTGTTAGGATTTTGTAAGCTATTCTAGCGCTTCTATTGCATTTTGGACAAAGCAGCATCAGATTGGAGATATTCATGGGCGCTGGAAATTCGATCTTCTGGCCCTTTTCATTTTCTTTTCTCGGCCGAACGTGTTTTATAGTTAAATTAATACCTTCAACCGAAGCTTTATTTCGCTCGGCATAAATCTGCAAGATCTTTCCTTTCTTGCCTCTGTCTTTCCCTGCGATAACTTTTACTTTGTCTCCCTTTTTAAATTTCATATTTTTCTAATTACAGCACCTCGGGTGCGAGTGAAATTATCTTAGCATAGCCCCTTACTCTTAATTCTCGGGCTACTGGTCCAAGTATGCGCGTACCTTTTGGTTCCTTGGTTTTCTTATCAACTATAACTGCCGCGTTATCGTCAAATCTAATATAAGAACCGTCATTCCTTTTAACTTCTTTCCTGGTTCTGACTAGAACGGCATAGACAACATCGCTTTTCTTAACCATACCGTGTGGCGCTGCCTCTTTAATAGTACAAGTCACGATATCGCCTAATCGCGCAAATCTTTTTTTGTAACCACCCAATACTCGAATAACCTGCAGCTTTTTAGCTCCGGTATTATCAGCCAATTTTAACATTGTTCGATGTTGCACCATATAATTATTTTACGACCTTAATTAATCTCCATCTTTTATCTTTGGAAAGCGGCCGGCATTCCTCAAAAATTACCTTGTCTCCAATTTTTGCTTCGGCCTTATCATCAGCTACCTTGTATTTCTTGCTTGTCTTGAATTGTTTCTTGTACTTCGGATGTATCTTAACGCTGGTAACTAAAACACTGATGGTCTTGCTCATTTTATTGCCGACCACTGTACCTTCAAATCTTCTTTTGTTGTTAGCGTTAGATTTTTCCATAAATTTTATTTGCTTGCTTTATTTGATAACTTTTTCTGACCAATCAGAGTCAGCAGTAAAGCAATTTTTTTTGTTATTACTCTTACCTCTCTGACATTTTTTAATTGATTTTGGGAAACTTTAAATCTTAAATCGCGTAGCTTCTCTCGGCTGGCTGCCAAAAGTTTGCCCAGTTCTGCTTCTGACTTTAGTTTTAAATCCTTTAATTCTTCTTTATATTTCATAACTTTATTCTTTAACTAAAAATTTAGTGCGAACCGGCAGCTTGTGGCTGGCGAGGGTCATGGCTTCTTTGGCGGTCTGCAGATTCACGCCTTCAACCTCAAGAATCATGGTGCCCGGCTTAACAACAGCGACAAAAAATTCTGGCGCGCCCTTACCTCCGCCCATTGGCACTTCGGCTCCTTTTTTAGTTCTGGGTCTGTCTGGAAAAATTCTAATCCAAACTCTGCCGCCTTTTTTTAAGAAATGAGTGACTGCTCTACGCGCTGCCTCCAGTTGCCTGGCGGTTATCCAATTATGATCTAACGATTTCAAACCATAACTGCCAAAACTAACCTCGGTAGCTGCAGTGGCAACACCCTTGCCTCTTTTTCTGCCCTTGTGCCATTTTCTAAATTTTACTTTTTTCGGCATTAACATATATAAATCCTTGATTTCTAATGTTATTTCTTAATAATATCTTTCGCAAAAACTTCACCCCTATATATCCAAACCTTTACTCCGACTTTACCGTACATTGTCTCGGCTGCGCCTCTTGAATAGTCAATATCTGCTCTTAATGTATGCAGCGGAATAGTGCCTTCGGACAAAACCTCGGTCCTGGCTATTTCAGCTCCGTTCAATCGACCTCCCATCCAAACTTTCACTCCTTTGGCGCCCGCCCGCATAGCTCGGCTGATCGCCTGTTTCATAACTCGACGGAAAGCCACCCTCTTCTCTGTATCAGCTATTATAGAGTCAACGACAATCTGCGCGTTTAAATTTGGCTTATCTACTTCCAGGATATTAATGCTAATATTTGTTTTGCCGGGAATCTTAAGCTCTTTTTTATTTAAAATTTTCTCCTGCAGTTCTTTCTTTATTGTCTCCACCCCCAAACCGCCACGGCCGATGATAATACCCGGCCTGGCCGCTCTAATAATAACGTTCAAATTCTCACCAGATCTTTCGATTTCAATTTTGGCCACGCCAGAATCTTTAAGTTTTGCTTTAATGAACTTGCGTATCAAAACATCCTGCCTCAAATAAAGCGGGTAGTTTTTTCTGGCAAACCATTTCGATTCCCAGGTTCTAGTGATGCCTAATCTTATTACTTTTGGATTAACTTTGTGTCCCATATTTATTTAAATTAGCCGGCCTTGCGGTTAAACATCTTCTTTATAAATCCTTTAGCCTTTTTCATGCTTCTTCTGTCTTCCTGCTTTTGTTGGCGATGCTTACCTTCCATTCTAACGTCAATTATCTCTTTGTCTATTTCTTTATCATGACCTTCCGGTTTTTTACCCTCTTCTTGCCTCAAAACACTTTCAGCGACTGGTGATTTTTTGATCTCTTCCAACGAAGCAACCTTCACTATTTCTTCCTTTTTACTGACTTTGGGGGCTTTAACTTTCTTTTTGCTGGGTGCCAGCTCTTCCAGAACCAATGTGACGTGAGAAAATCTCTTCAAAATTGGCGTAGCTCGACCATGAGCCTTTGGCGTCCAGCGTTTCAGCGAACCGCCCTGGTCTACTCTAATTTCTTTTATAAACAAATTCTCTTTTTTTAAATTAAAATTATTTTCCGCGTTGGCAATGGCGGAGTTCAAAAGCTTCAATACCGGCTTCTTGGCTAGTTTACTCAAATAAGCCAATTGGATCTGCGCCTGTTCAACTTTCAAACCGCGAACCAAAGCAACGACCCAACGCACTTTTTTGGGCGACATTCTCAAATAATTTAATTTTGCTTTGATTTGCATATGTTAAAAATTATACGGCAGCGCCTTCCTTGGCCTGCTCTTTCGCCATTCTGCCACCATGCTTAATAAATTTCCTGGTGGGAGAAAATTCACCCAAACGGTGACCTACCATATTTTCGATTACGTCAACAACGATGTGTTCTTTGCCGTTATAAACGCCGATTTTAAAACCAACCATCTCGGGAGTAATCATGCAGGCACGATCCCAGGTCTTGGTGATTGTCTTATCGCCAGCTCTCAATTTTGAAAGCTTTTTTAAGAGCTTCTCGTTGACGTATGGACCTTTTTTTAAACTTCTCGACATAAATTATATTAATTATGGTGGTTAAATCTTTTTCTTTCTTCTGGAAATTATGAATTTATCTGAATACTTTTTAACATTGCGTGTCTTCACGCCTAGGGCATGCTTACCCCATGGCGTCTTTGGATATTTCAAGCCAATCGGCTGTTTGCCTTCACCGCCACCGTGTGGATGATCCACCGGGTTCATGACTTTACCGCGAACTGATGGTCTAATGCCCATGTGTCTCTTGCGACCTGCCTTGCCAACTCTGATGGTCATATGTTCTGGATTACTCACACTGCCGATCACGGCCAAGCACTCTTTCATTACCTTGCGTACCTCGCTAGAAGGAAGCTTAATCAGGGCGTAATCACCCTCAACGGCCATGAGCTGGGCGCTGCAACCCGCGCTGCGCACGATCTGGCCTCCCTTGCCAGGAGTCAACTCAATATTATAAATCATGGAACCGACCGGAATATACATTATGGGCATGGCGTTGCCTGACTTTATCTCAACTGCATTTTTATCAGAAGAAACAATTTTGTCTCCGATTTTTAATTCAACCGGAGCGACAATATAGCGTTTCTCGCCATCGCTATAGGCGATAAGAGCGATTCGAGCATTACGGTTTGGATCATATTCAATCGTCTTAACAATACCGGGCACTTCATACTTGTCGCGTTTAAAATCTATAATTCTAATAAATCTTTTTTCTCCGCCGCCCAGATGTCTGACCGTAATTCTGCCGTAGACATTTCTGCCGCCAGATTTCTTCTTTATAATGATCAGTTTCTTGAAGGGTTTGGCAACGCTAATATCTTCAAACGAGTCAACGCTTGAATTTCTTCTGCCGCCTCTGGCTGATTTGTATTCTTTAACTGGCATATTTATCAATAATGAAATTTATTATACTCCTTCGTAGATTTCTATTTTATCGCCTTTTTTCAGCGTTACGATGGCCTTTTTCCATGATTTTCTTTTGCCGCTCATTCTGCCGTAGGAAACGTCCTTGCCTCTGACATTTACTATCCTGACGCTAACCGGCTCAAAGCCATAAACATTTTTAATGGCCTTTTTTATCTCAACCTTATTGCTTTCTTTGGTAACTTCAAAAGCGTATTTATTTTTTGAAACCAAATCTGTCGCTTTCTCGGTCACGATTGGCGCAACCAAAACTCTGTAAGCATTTTTTGTATTATCTTTTGTCTTGCCGCTCGGGCGAGAAACCGTTTTTTGCTTCAGGGCTGGTGCCTGCGCCTCGGCCTTAGGCTTTAGCGTCGTTGGCCTTGGGGCCTTTTCCTTAACCCGTGCTTCTCTTTTTTTGGCTTCTTCTTTCTTTTTAAATCTATCTAAAAAACTCATATATTTTTGTAAGTGTCACTTATTTTTTTCACGCCCTCTTTATCGATCAAGAGAAAGCGATATTTCAAAACATCGTAAACGTTCAAACTATCCGCCAATATGGTTTTTGTCTTTTTAATATTTTTTGCGGATCTACTAATAATGTCATCTTTTTTTGCCATAGCTACCAGTGTTGAAAAGACGCCCTGCATCGGCAATTTCTTCAAAATATTATAAAAATTTTTCGTCTTTATCCCCTCCAAAACCAATTTATCAACAACAATAAAATTATTTTCTTTAACTTTATCGGAAAGCGTCATAAACAGCGCTTTCTTTTTCATTTTCTTGTTAATCTTTTTTGAAAATTCCCTTTCAGTCCTTGGTCCAAAAGTTATGCCGCCACCGATCCAAAGAGGAGAGCGGCTCGAACCGTGTCTAGCGCGGCCCGTGCCCTTTTGTCGCCATGGCTTTTTGCCGCCGCCGCGAACTTCACCTTTTGTTTTCGTGTGGGCGAGCTTTAATCTGGAATTGGCGCGCTGAACCTCGATGACCTGGTGAATCAAGGCGGGATTGGCTTTAACTTCAAAAATCTTTGGATCTAAATCCAATTTTTCAATCTCCTTGCCTGCCAAATTGTAGACATTCACCTTAGCCATATTTATTTAATTTCTTCTTTTTTAACTTCAGCTTTATCGGCTGCCTGATTTTCAACTGGTTTCTCTTCATTCTTGGAAACTTCTTTGGCTGTCTCAATAAATTTCATCTCACCGGGAGCGATAATCCTAACCAGACCATTTCTGGCGCCCGGCACCGCGCCTTTGACAAACAAAAGATTATTTTTATCGTCAATATCAACTATCTCTAAATTTTTTACCGTTATCTGATCGCCTCCCATGCGACCGCCCATGCGCGTACCCTTGAAAGTATGTGCCGGTCCCTTGGGGCCGACTGAACCTGAATGTCTTAACTGGTCTTTAGTGCCGTGAGTTTTGTCTGCGCCGTGGAAGCCGTGTCTCTTAACGACGCCCTGGAAACCCTTGCCTTTTGAAGTGCCGACAACCTTGGCGACATCGCCTTTGGCAAAGACTGATACGGTGATTTTTTGGCCGCGCTCATAAGCGCCCTTATCATCTTCTGGTATTGCAAACTCTCCGAGTTCTCTAAAATTTTCCATTCCTTTCAGATGACCGGCCAGCGCTTTGTTTGGTTTCTTTTTAGAACCCAGACCAATCTGGATGGCTCGATAGCCGTCTTTCTCTTTATTCTTAACTTGGGTAACAAAACAAGGCCCGGCTTGCACGGCGGTGACCGGCACCACCTCGCCATTGGCCATAAACTTCTGCGTCATCTCTATTTTTTTACCCAAGATAAATTTCATAATTTACTCTAGAAAATAAAAAATCTGGCTTAGCCAAATAATCCAGACCTTAAAAAAAATTAATAAAAACGCGAACTTTTTAGTTGGGTTTTTACTGGACTTTTTTATTTAGCTTGTTTATTCTCCTATAATTTTAAAAAATATAAAGGTTTTTCTGGTTAAAGAAGCTTTCTTTACATTTTTTATAATTATTTTTAAATCTACCAGATACTAATTATTTATAAAGATATTCTAGCGGAAATCCAAATTAATGTCAAGGTTACATCTTAATCTCGACATCGACTCCCGCTGGAAGATTTAAGCTCATCAGTGCATCAACCGTGGCCGGCGTTGGTTCAACCAGGTCGATCAATCTCTTGTGTATCCTCATTTCGTACTGATCTCTTGAATTTTTGTGCACAAAAGTTGAACTCAAGACAGTGTATTTTTTCATCTCGACTGGCAGAGGAACCGGACCGATTACCTGCGCTCCTGTTCGGCGGGCGGTATCAACGATGGTCTTGGCCGACTGATCAATAATCTTATGATCATAGGCCCTAATCTTAATTCTAATTCTTTGTGCCGCTTCTTCTTTCTTTTCTTTAGTTTTAGTCGTCTTCTCTGACATTTACTATGCAATTATTTTTTAATTAACAAATAATAACGGACCAAAAGTCCCCTCCTTAAACGGGAGAGGACTTTTGAATATATTAGGCAATAACCTTTGTGATAACGCCTGAAGCAACAGTTCTGCCGCCTTCTCTGATAGCAAACCTCTGCTTTTGTTCCATGGCAACCGGAGAAATAAGTTTCACCTTGAGTTGAACCGTGTCGCCAGGCATAACCATTTCTGCGCCACCCAAAATTTCTAATAGTTCGCCAGTCACGTCAGTGGTGCGGAAGTAAAATTGCGGTTTATACCCTTTAAAAAATGGTTTATGTCTGCCACCTTCTTCTTTTGTTAAGACGTAAACTTCGCCTTCAAATTCGGTGTGTGGTGTGATACTGCCTGGTTTGGCGATAACCTGACCTCTTTCAACGTCTTCCTTTTTGGTGCCTCGCAAAAGCAAACCGGCATTATCGCCTGCCTGACCTTCATCTAATGACTTATTGAACATCTCAATGCCCGTCACCACTGTTTTTTGAGTATCCTTCAAACCAACTATTTCAACTTCATCATTAATTTTAATAATTCCTCTGTCTATTTTACCAGTCACCACAGTGCCTCTTCCTTCGATAGAGAAAATGTCCTCAATAGGCATTAAAAATGGCTTTGTTGTTTCACGTACTGGTTCAGGAATAAAAGTATCCAAGGCGTTCAAAAGTTCTTGAATGCACTTAGCATCATCGCCTTTGGGATTTTCCAGAGCTTTCAGGGCAGAGCCTCTGATGATTGGCGTCTTGTCGCCTGGATATTCATATTTTGTCAATAATTCTCGAACCTCATCTTCAACCAGATTTATTAATTCTGGGTCAGAAACCTGATCAACCTTATTTAAGAAAACTACGATGGCTGGCACGCCGACCTGTCTAGCTAAAAGTATGTGTTCTCGGGTCTGGGGCATCGGGCCGTCAGTAGCGGCCACGACCAAAATCGCGCCGTCCATTTGAGCGGCACCGGTAATCATATTCTTGATGTAATCGGCATGACCGGGACAATCGATATGGGCGTAGTGTCTTTTTTCCGTCTCATACTCAACGTGAGCAGTGTTAATGGTGATGCCGCGAGCTTTCTCTTCAGGGGCATTGTCGATTTGATCAACGCTCTTATTTTGAGCTTTTTTACCATTCGCAATCAGATACTGTAAAATCGCAGCAGTCAACGTAGTCTTGCCGTGGTCAACGTGGCCAATGGTGCCTACATTAACATGGGGTTTTGTTCGTTCAAATTTTTCTGCCATAGTAACTAACTCCTAGAAGCGGCCTCTGACTTGCAGAGTTTTACCCAGCCGTTCCAATATAAATTTTTTTATTAAATTAATTGTATAGCTAATTATAACACAATTTCTGGATTTGGCAAATGCGGATAATTAACAATTTCTCCACTTTTAACCTTTTTATTCCTCGTCATCTGACGGTTCAAAATAATATTGATCTTCCTCTTCTATTTTTTCTTTATCTTCAGCCAAATTTGGCAGATTATCCTCGGCTTCTTGCATTTTTTGTAAATCGCGCCAAACAGCAATATCTTTATTAATTTTGTTCAATAGCTCTTGCTCGCTTAAATCCTTAATCTCGCTATTTTTTATGACTAAATTTTCATATTCTTGCGCTGAAATTACCACAAATGCCCTGTCTTCATCTTCAAATATGAAGCGATCGCCTGTCTTGCTAATTAATTCCAGTATTTTCTTAAAATTTTTCATAAAACTAGAAACTTATGTCTAATTCTAGCTAAAATAATGAATCCTGTCAAATATTATTTCTTCTTGCCCTCAATGATTTGCTGGGTAACGTTATTCGGAACCGGGGCATAGTGATCAAATTCCATAGTAGAAGTCGCTCGTCCTTGGGTTAATGAGCGCAAAGACGTGACATAACCAAACATTTCCGCCAACGGCACCAGCGCTTTTATGATCTTCATTCTGCTCCGATCTGACAGCTCATTGATCTGGGCTCTTTTTGAATTCAAATCACCGATCACGTCTCCCATGAATTGCTCCGGCGTAACCACTTCGACTTTCATCATCGGCTCCAAAAGTATTAAACCGGCTTTTTTGGCTGCCTCTTGAAAAGCCATTGAGCCGGCTATTTGAAAAGCGATTTCTGACGAATCTACCTCATGGTAAGAACCATCAAAAACAACAACTTTGATATCAACGACCGGATAACCGGCGATAACGCCTTTAGTCGTCGCTTCTTTAACGCCCTTTTGTATCGGAGAAATAAATTCTCGAGGTATGGAACCGCCCTTGGTATCGTCTTCAAACTCAAAACCCGCGCCTCGATCACGCGGCTCAACCCTTAACCAGCAATGGCCATACTGACCGTGTCCGCCCGTCTGACGGATATATTTGCCTTCTGCTTCGGCAGTGCCTTTAATTGTTTCTTTGTAAGCAACCTGGGGCGCGCCGACATTAGCCTCAACTTTAAATTCTCGTTTCATGCGATCAACGATAATATCCAGATGTAATTCTCCCATACCCGAAATAATCGTCTGGAGGGTTTCTTCATCGGTGCGTATCTTGAAAGTCGGATCTTCTTCGGCTAATTTTTGCAAAGCCGTGCCCATTTTTTCCTGATCAGCCTTGGTCTTCGGCTCAATAGCCACCGAGATAACGGGTTCTGGAAAAACGATCTGTTCAAGCACAACCGGGTGTTTTTCATCGCACAATGTATCGCCAGTCACCGTGGCTTTTAAACCAATCGCGGCAGCGATTTCACCCGAATATACTTCTTCCACATCCTCACGATGGTTGGCATGCATTCGCACGATTCTGCCGATTCTTTCTCTTTCGCCGTTAGTTGTGTTTGTAACATATGAACCCGATTTTAAAACCCCCGAATAGATTCTAATAAAAGTAAGTTTGCCCACGAAAGGATCAGTAGCAATTTTAAAAGCCAGGGCCGTAAACGGTTCTTCATCAGAGGCCTTTCTTAAAATTTCTGCGCCAGTATCTGGTTCTTTACCCTTAACTGGGGGGATATCCAACGGTGAAGGAAGATAATCAACAACCGCGTCCAAAACCTGCTGGACACCAATGTTTTTCAAGGCTGAACCAGCCAAAACTGGATGAAAATCGCTGGTAATCGTGGCTTTTCTGATTACTTTTTTAACTTCATTTATGTCTAATTCCTCTCCGGCTAAATATTTATTAAGCATGGCTTCATCGTTGGCAGCCACTGTTTCCATTAATATTTTTCTGTATGTTTCTACTTTTTCTTTCATCTCTTCTGGGATCGGAATCTCCTCAATAACCTGACCGTTATCACCCGAGAATTTAAAGGCTTTTCTTAAGAGAAGATCAATAACGCCTGAAAAACTATCTTCGGAGCCAATTGGCAATTGGACAGCCACGGCGTGTGGAGAAAGGCGTTCCTGAATCGAAGTCAAACTCATATAAAAATCAGCGCCAAGTTTATCCATTTTATTGACAAAAGCAACGCGCGGGACATTATATTTTGAAGCCTGGTGCCAAACTGTTTCTGATTGCGGTTCTACGCCTTGCGAACCGTCAAAAACCGCCACGGCGCCGTCCAAAACGCGCAAGGATCTTTCAACCTCAACAGTGAAATCAACGTGACCGGGAGTATCGATAATATTTATTCTTTGATTTTTCCAAAAACAAGTCGTAGCAGCCGAGGTAATAGTAATGCCTCTTTCTTTTTCCTGCTCCATCCAATCCATTTCCGCAGCGCCCTCGTGAACTTCGCCGATCTTATGTTTTTTTCCCGTGTAAAATAAAACGCGCTCGGTCACTGTTGTTTTACCGGCGTCGATGTGGGCCATGATGCCTATATTTCTTGTCCGATCAAGCGGATATTCTCTGGGCATAGTGTTTCAAATAAAAAAATTCTTGAGAAAGAATTGGTGTTTATTAATTAATATCTGGCAAAATGAGCAAAGGCGCGGTTGGCGTCTGCCATTTTGTGGACGTCTTCTTTTTTCTTAAACGCATCGCCGATTCCCTGCGCCGCGTCCATTAATTCTTGGGCGAGTTTATCAGCCATTTTTTTGCCTTTTCTCTTATTAGCCGCTTCAATAATCCAGCGTGAGGCTAAGGCAAATTTGCGCTCCTGCCTAACCGGAAATGGAATCTGATAGTTGGCACCACCAACTCTGCGACCCCTGACTTCTAGTGAGGGACTGACGTTTCTGACGGCGCGTTCAAAAATTTCCAGCGCATCCTGCTTGGTTTTTTCCGAAATAGTATTAAAACAATCGTAAACTATTTTTTGAGCAGTTGATTTCTTGCCTCTTCTCATTAGATAGTTAGTAAATTTGGCTATCTGCTGATTTTTAAATTTTGGATCGAGCTTGATTTCCCTTTTTGGAGCTTTTTTACCTCTCATAACAATGTGAATTAAGTTCTAAGTGATGTAATTATTTCTTAACAGCGGCTTTCGGTCTTTTCACGCCGTAAAGCGAGCGACCGCGCTTTCTATTTTCCACGCCTTGCGTATCATAGCGACCTCTGACTATATGATAACGAACGCCTGGCAAGTCCTTAACCCTGCCGCCGCGAATCATGACAATTGAATGTTCCTGCAAATTGTGGCCTTCACCCGGAATATAAGCGGTCACTTCCATGCCGTTGGAAAGGCGAACTCTGGCAATTTTGCGCAACGCAGAGTTTGGCTTTTTCGGGGTCATAGTGGTTACTTTAACGCAGACGCCGCGTTTGAACGGACAGCCTTTTTGCAGTTTTGTTCTTTTTCTTCGGATGGTATCAAAAACAGACTCCAGCGCTGGAGTTTTAGTTTTACGTTTTATGATCTTGCGACCCTTCTTTACTAATTGGCTAATTGTCGGCATAAAAATAAAAAAATCAGTCAGTGCTTCAGCTGCGCTTCGCAGCTGCGAGCTATGGCTGAAAACATCAAAATTTAATTATTAACAATTACTTTATTTGTACTAGTATTCTATATTGTTCGCTGAAAAAAGTCAAGATTATATGTTAAATAACCTAAAAACCCAATCGATAACTATATAAATACCCGAGAGTAAGCCGGGAAAAAACAGCAAAATAAATAACAAAATTATAATACCATATCTTTCCAGCCACATTTTAAAATTAATATATTTATCAGGCAAAATTCCGAATAAAACCTTAGAACCATCAAGCGGCGGAATCGGGATTAAGTTAAAGATCATCAATCCGATATTTACGTAAATTAAGTAGGTCAGAAAAATAACAAGCAAATTATTCGGTCCCAGGCCCATAAAAACCTCGACTATTTTCAATAAAACCACGCTAAATAAGCCGAAAACCAGGTTGGCCAGCGGCCCAAACACAGAAACAATAGCCGGACCCCATTTCTGGCTACTCAAATTATTGTAATTTACCGGCACTGGCTTGGCCCAGCCGATCAATATGGGTGAGCCAGATAAAATCAAAAATAACGGCACAAGTATCGTTCCGAATAAATCAATGTGGGCCAGCGGGTTTAGGGTCAAGCGTCCGGCATATTGAGCTGTCTTGTCTCCCAAATAATAAGCGGAAAGGGCATGGCAAAACTCATGGATGGTCATGGCCAGAAAAAGCGCCACCAGGAAAATAAGTTGTATGATAAGTTCGGAATTCATAGAGACACTTGATTAGTTCGATATTTTTTGCTAAACTACTTAATATTGAATTAGGAACCACTAATACATAATCACTAATTACACAAATTCGTGCTATTGGTGAAAAAAAATTCGTGATTAAGTTAACCAAATAATATTATAGCATCTATGTCAAAAGTTTGTGAAATATGCGGCCGCGGACCAAAGATGGGCGCTAATCGAAGCCATTCGAATATACAAAATAAGAAATGGAGGCATATCAATCTGCAGAACAAAAAGATTGACGGCAAAAGAGTGAGAATCTGCACCAGCTGTCTCAAGACCAAATATAAGATAAAATAACCAAACCTTTACTTTTCGGCCTGTTTTCTGTATAATTAGAGAACAATTTACAATAATTAAATAATAACTCCATTACTATGCCAGAAGGCTATTGTGTAAAATGTAAAGCTAAAAAAGAAATGAGTGACGCCCAGGAAATTAAAATGAAAAACGGCAGACCAGCCGTGACAGGAAAATGCCCTGCCTGCGGAACAAAGATGTTTAAAATCGGTGCGTCAAAATAGGACTCTTATAAAAAGGTCCCGCGGCGCGGGATCTTTTTATTTAGCTGGATATATAAGTTAAGATACGGGATTGGATCGTTTTGAGAAAATAATATTCAATTTTCTGAATAATAGTTCGTGATGATTCTTCTGTTCTTTTTGTAACCAAAAAGAACCCCCACGCCAAAATTCGCTACGCTCTTTTGTGCGGGGCAGGCAAAAAGTATTATTCTTAATTTTCATAGAGCCCGCCCCGAGCGAAGTCGAGGGGCTTAGTTGCGCCCCCAAACCCCAGGGAGCTTTTAATGCGTTCGTAGTTTTAAAATTTAATAAATACATATAGATTATTTTTTTCATAGCTGTCATGCCTTGACTGGGTTGAAAAAAAGAGCTTTATAATCTAAACTTAAAAAGAACGGGCTATAGCGCAGCTGGTAGCGCGCATGCATGGGGTGCATGAGGTCGTGGGTTCAAGTCCCACTAGCCCGACTTAACATTTTTATAGTGCATGCCTGCCCGCCGAAATCCTGAGTCTGTCGAAGGATGTAGGCGGGAGGTCGTGGGTTTCCACCAAAGATAGATAATATTTTAATAAATCTAACTGTTAGTCATATTCTTATGTTAAATAACACGGAATTTAAAATTACAAAGTCAGGATCAAGATTAAATATTAATCTTTGTCTCTTGGGAATATGTTTTACACTTTTTACTTTTATAGTTGCCATAAATCCGATTTTATTAAAAAATAATATTCTATTGTCTCTTCAGCTAACAACGGCCATACCATTATTTATGACCTCAATCTTCGCTAGGGCAAAGTTAGCTTACACAAATAAGGCAGAAATCTGGGATAGATATGGTTATATAACCTTTATAATAGCTTATAGTTTTCTATTAAATGTAGTCGGTATATTTTTATCTATCTCTGTGGGAAAAAATATAAGTTTAATTTTCTATGCTTGTAATATAGTCAGTGCTTTATTATATTCTTCTGTTGAAATTTCGCAGGATAAAGCAAGAATTAAATCGAGATTGGCCAAAGATTTATTTTTTATTGCCATATTATTATTTCTGGGAATTTTACCGGCGTTAGGAATCTATTAATTTTGAAAATGTTTTATGAAAAAAAATATTAATTCGCCAGAACGAAAAGCAAAAAAGCCAGGCATTTATTTTATTACCGGCAATGAGAAAAAACTAAGAGAAGTACAATCAATACTTCCGGAAGTCAAGCAAAAAAATATTGACTTGCCCGAGATTCAAGAAGTAGATGCCAAAAAGGTTGTGGAGGCTAAACTGCTCGAAGCTCTCAAGCACGAAAAAGGCCAATTTATTGTTGAAGATACTTCTTTATATTTTAATTGCCTCAATGGATTGCCGGGTCCGCTAATAAAATGGTTTTTAAAGAAACTTGGAAATAACGGTTTATGGCAAATCGCGGAAAAATTTGGCAATTTCAAGGCGCAGGCCAAAACTATTATTGGTTACGCAAAAAATTCTAAAAATATTCATTTCTTTGAAGGCGATTTGGATGGTGAAATAACAAAACCGACTGGAGAAACAGACTTTGGCTGGGACCCGATCTTTAAACCAAATGGCTTCACTAAAACATTTGCCGAAATGACCCGGGAAGAAAAGAATCAGATTAGCATGAGAAGAAAAGCATTAAATGAATTGAAAAAATTTCTAGAAAAAAAATCTTAATTTAAAAAAGTATAAAAAAAGACAGCCCTGAAGTTTCAGGGCTGTTTTATAAATTTATTTTATATAGATGCCTTTTTATAAAAGGAACATCCATCCATCTCGATGCAATCTTCGGTGCATTTCGTGCAACAGCGACCAATGCAGCTGTTGCATTTCCCATCAATGTAATGCTCGCAGGTTGTGCATTTGCCGGAGTAATCGCGACTCCTGATCTTTTTTTCAAGAGTACAGTTCCAGGCAAGTGTAAGACCGCTTTTGATGTGACCAATGCAAGCCTTATCACCGTTTTCACCCTTACATCCCAGGCAAGGAAAAATTTCTCCCTTGTAGCTGATGTAAAGGCCATACATTGTCCGATCGCAATGGCCATCAATGTAGGTTGGCGACTTAACTTCATGTCCGGTCAGCGCCTTAAATATCTCTTCGATTTTTTCAGCGCTTGAACAAGTGTAATCGCGACCTCTTCCCTTTGGCAAAATCGTGTCGATGTCTGGGTAAATATTGTTTTGATGACAATATTCCCAGATTCTTTTAATCTCTTCGCCGTTTTCAGGGACAATTGAGGTCACGAAAGCCAACCGCGTGGTAACACCCTCCTCGTCAATCTCCGGTTTGTTAAAACCAAGTTTAATTAAAAGTTCCAGGGTTTTTGCCCTTCTGGCCGTATAACCCCTGCTGCCGACCAATCCATCTTGAATTTCTTCATCAAAGCTGTTGAACTTGATCATCAGTGTCACATCAAGTTTCTTCAGTTGCAGTGCCAAGTCTTCGTTGATTAAATCGGCAGTTGTAAATACATAGGACTTAACACCTTTTTGCAAGGCATGCTCCAAGATGTTGAGCGTAAGATTAAGATTGCGAGGATGAAAGGGTTCTCCGTATCCAGGGATTCCCAGATACTTACCGCCCAGAGCAATGAACTCGTCAATGATTTTATAATAATCATCGACTGTCAACCAATCTGGGGTCTGCGGAGCTCTGCCACCATGATTGAAGCAAAAGCTGCAATTCAGATGGCAATTCGGCCAAATTTCTAGCCACAGAAGCATAAGTTGGCCATTGTTCCGAGCGTTCTCGATCTCAAGCTTTGTGGGGGAAGATTTTATTCTCATTTTCATGGACCATTTCCTCCTTTTTTAATAAATTTTAATGAACAATTTGCCTATATTTTATCTTCAAGCTTAATTATTATAGCATAAATTACTAATCTTGTCAAGTATATTTCGTCATAAATTTGGGTTTTTTATATTTAGCAGATAATTCCTATATATAGCCAAAAAGATTTGACTTTTATTGAGTAATTTGCTATAATTTAAATATGAATGACGACATATATTCGTCAAATTTATGGATATAAACACTCGCCTACTCAATTTGGGACTCAAAAAAAATCAGGTTAAAATCTATTTAACCCTGCTTCAGCTTGGTTCGGCCAATATTCAAGAAGTCGCTGATAAGGCGCAAATAAAAAGGACAACCACTTATAGCATCCTTGATAGTCTTATTAAAAGAGGCTTTATTTCTTTTAGCCAAAAGGGGACACATCGCGAGTATTTTGCCGAAAACCCAAAAAAAATTACTGCATATTTTAAGCAACAAGAAGAAAAAATCAGAAACGAAGAAGATGCTTTTTCGGAATTAATGCCAGAATTATTATCTTTCTATAACATAAGGGGCATTAAGCCAAAAATTAGAACTTACGAAGGGCTCGATGGTATAAAAGCTATTTTTGATGAATCTATTGAGTCAAAATATAATGAAGATATGCTTGTTTATTCGGCTTATGAATCAACAACAAAATATCTCGAACAATATATCAAGGAGTATATTGTAAGACGGGTTAAAAAGGGTCTCAAGCAAAGATGTTTGGCTGAATTATCTTCCCAATCCATGGAGCTCCAAAAAAATGATGGAGAAGAATTAAGAATTACCAGGCTGATTAGTAAAGAAAAATTTCCCCTATTTAACCAAATAATTATTTATGGCAATAAAGTATTTATTGCCTCATACAAGGACCTGCTAAGCATAATAATTGAAAGTTCGGCCATCGCCAGAACCCAAAAAACTATATTTGAACTTGCCTGGATCGGATCTGAATCAGAAAATAAGCAGGAAGCTCCCCCTTTAAATATTCCTCAATAGTTGATACCATTTCTATACAAATAACTAATAATTAATATTATGGATTTCCAAGAATATCAAAAAAAATCAAGAGAAACAGCGCTTTATCCTAATAGGGATAAAAATTTTATTTATCCAACCCTGGGTTTAAGCGGCGAAGCGGGCGAAGTGGCGGAAAAGATTAAAAAAGTTTTACGCGACAAAAACGGCATTATTGATGAGGCCACAAAATTAGAAATCCAAAAAGAACTTGGCGATGTTTTGTGGTACACTTCGCAAATCGCCACCGAGCTTGGTTTATCACTGGATGAAGTGGCGCAAAAAAATATTGAAAAATTATTTTCCAGAAAAGAACGAGGTATGCTTCACGGCAACGGCGACAACCGTTAAATAACGCGCTAAAGTGCGCCGATCCGATAAAAGAGAATTTGTAGTTATAAAGACTGAAAAAGGGAAGGATCTCGGAATGTTTATAAAATATATTAACGCTGGGTCTGCCAATTTACTTTTACGTGATTCTCCTCAACTTGTTGAGGAGATAAACCGCCAACAAGTTGACGAAAATCAACGTTCTCAATATTTGCTCCGCCGTGGGATGAGTAACGCGCTAAGGTGCGTCGATCCGATAAAAAATAATAAACAAACTTATGAAAACACAAAAAGTAATTTTAATAATTGCCTTGGCCATAATTTTAACGGCTGGTGTTACAATCGCCGTTTTAAGATTTTCCACGCCGGAAGATACCTGGCTTTGCCAAAATGGACAGTGGATTAAGCACGGCAACCCAGACCAGCCGCAACCAACAACTGCCTGCGGCAATGGCCAAACAAATACCAATGGCACGGTTCAGACTCAAAAAATTATTGTGAGCAAACCGCAAGCCAATGAAGAAATTTCTAATCCGTACGCAATCGAAGGCCAGGCCGCCGGCTGGTATTTCGAGGCGGTCTTTCCCATCAAACTATTAGATGCTTCTGGCAAAGAGATAGCCACTGCCCAGGCCCAAGCTCAAGGCGATTGGATGACTTCTAGTTTTGTGCCATTCAAGGCGACTTTAAATTTTTCTATTGACCAAGATCAGGCCGGCACTTTGGTTTTCATGAAAGACAATCCTTCTGGGCTGCCGCAAAATGATGAAAAATTTGAATTGCCAGTCAAATTAAAAGCCGGGCCGACTCTGGGTGTAAATGTTTATTGGGGAAATACAAATAAAAATCCGAACGCGGAAGATTGCCGGCTTGTCTATCCGATTAACAGAAATGTTGCGAAAACTAAAGAGGTGGCCAGGGCGGCCTTGGAAGAATTACTCCAGGGTCCGACTGACGCGGAAAAAAGTCAGGGATATTACACCTCAATCAACTCAAACGTGAAAATTCAAAAGCTGATAATTGTAAATGGAACAGCGAGTGTTGATTTTGACGAACAATTGGAAGCGGCTGTCGGCGGTTCTTGCCGAGTGGCGGCAATCCGAGCGCAAATAACGCAAACGCTCAAACAATTTTCAACAGTAAAAAATGTGATAATCTCAATTAACGGCAGAACTGAAGATATTTTGCAACCATAATCTTAACGGGCTGTAGCGCAGCTGGTAGCGCGTGCGGTTCGGGACCGCAAGGTCGCGGGTTCAAGTCCCGCCAGCCCGATAATATCATAATCACTATCCGTTTTGTAAACTTTCGGCTGGAGCGAGCAAATAGTTTTGCTCGCGTCGGGACTTGAAGGCCGCAGCGATGTGTGAGGAGCTTTAAGGCGACGAACACCGCGAGGCCAGTCCGTACCGAGTCATCGGAAGATGACGAGAGTAAAGGACAAGTCCCGCCAGCCCGACCATAAATCGTGCGGTTTATGGTAAACCTAAAAGTGTTTACCTAATTTTTTATAATTTATGGTCGTGAACCGCATGATAAAACGTTAGTTTTATTTTTAATATAATTTTTCTATTAAAAAACGTCCCGCTAAACGGAACGTTTTTTATTTGGGATAGATTAGCTTTTGGATAGAGAATTGGCGTAAATGCCGCCACGGAAGATTATATCGGCTTCGCCATAATTACCGCCATCGCTATTTATACTCCAAGTCACATTGGTGGTTAACGATGGATCGAGCCATAGCTGTATCAAATCGCCATGATTAATAAAGCCCGAGGTATTGCCATAAACGTATAGTTTCTTGGTCGTGCCTTTGGCAATGATTAGATCTCTTGAACTGAAAGTAAAAGTAAGACTAGAAACCGCGCAAAGATCAACGCCGGCCTGACTGTCCAAAATATTTCCGTCCCCGTCTTTTAAGAAAACGGTGCCGACCGAGCCAACACAAGATCGATTTACGCCAACTACTAATTTATTGCCGGCACTGTGAGAAAAAGTAATATCATTGGCGGCATCGGCGCTGACATCAAAAATTGCCAGCTGCGCATTGGAACTCGGTATCAGCGCTCCGCCCGGTGAACTCGCGTCGACGCTAAAGTACGGCCGCGAACCATAGACATGGTCGGGCCCTTCGGCTTTGAGCGGAGCCGTAATAATATTTACGTGCTGGCCGGAATATTTACCAGTGGCCATAACGTCTCCGCTGGCGGCCACCCAGGGATAAAACGGCAGGCCGTTTTGAATCATGGAGCCGTCCACGTTAATAACATCTATCTTGACCACCAGAGTAACGCTGCCGCCGTGCGGAATCGTAACGCTTGTATCTGAAATTCTGAAATCCGCCACAACGCCACCCGGTGCGACAGCGACCGGATCAGCGATGGAACCGCAGTCAGATCTGCTTGAGGCGTATAAATACCAAGCGCTCGCCACCGGGGTGATTGCCGCCGTGTCAGTAACCCTGACTTCGTTTAAATATAGATCTTCGGCGCTACTGGCCTGAAGTTTAATCGTCATCACGCTCACATGACTGCTGCCGCCGATAAGAATCTGCCTCGGTGGCGTGTTAATATCAAGATTGCCATGTGAAACACAATTTTGGCAGTTGCCACTTACGCACGTTTGATTAGAAGCACAAGTGCCGCAACTTCCGCCACAACCATCGTCACCGCAAGTTTTACCGGCACAATTGGGCGTACAAGCCGGCGGCTGGCTAAGACATTCCGCTCCGTTAGCGCTGCAAGTCGATGGTGGCAGGCAAGAACCGCAAACGCCGTTACAACCATCAGATCCGCAAACTTTGCCCAAGCAATTTGGCAAGCAAGCTGGCGGCGGGCACTGCGCACTGCCGCTGTAACATTTATTGCTTTTGCATTGATAAAACGTTCCGCATTTTCCCGGCTTAAACCCAAGAGGATAACAATCAGAATCAGTTTTACATTCGGGCTGGCTGCAAATTCCTCCCTGCAAAATTAAATCTGCGCAACATTTTGCAAGAGAAGAACCGGGCGCCCGACCTTCTTTAATACAAGTTGCGGGAGGAGCAGCGCATTTACCATTTTGTAAAATAAGACCCGAGCAACATTTTATAATAAGGCCTGGCGCCTGGCCGATTTGCGCGCAATTTGTCGAAGTCGGGGGCACAACCGTTGGAATATTTGTATTAACAGCCAGATTCACGTTTGTTGGCTGGTTAACCGCGTTCAGATTGGCATTATTTGTATTCTGAATATTCTGATTCAAATTACAGCCGGAAAAGATAACCAGACCGGCTGCCAAAAAAATAAATAGTTTTAGTTTCGTCATAATTTTTTTAAAATAAAAAGGCGATAAGGAAAATCGCCATTATAAAAATAATTTTATTCGGCCGCAAATATAAAGCTGGTTTATCTGACTAACCAAATCCATATAACCATTATATCATCAATGTTTTAAAATAAAAAAAACCGCGTTTTACCGCGATCTCAAATATAGTAAATTTGAATGGAATTTTAAAACAAATTATACTGCCTGGCCACGGCGTAAAATGCCAAAACCAAGCTTATAGTTAGCACAAAAACGTTAGCCAGCCAGAGGCCTGAATTTGCCAAGTCTTTTTCTTTTTTGCTTAAGATTAAATCCATAATTAACCACTTTATAACAAAAACGAAATATTGTCAACATAAAAAAACCGTCCTTTTTCAAGACGATTTTTTTGCTACGTTATTTCAAATCAAAATTTCCAATCGACGTCGTAGATAATGGAATCGCGGATAAGTTTATATTCCATCAATTCCTTTTTTTCAAACCATAAAACGATTTCTTTTTCCGCCTCTTCGGACGAGCCAGAGGCGTGAATCAAATTTCTTATCGCCCTCTCGCCCCCATCAGCTAACTGATAGGACTCCGGAGTAAAATCACCCCTGATTGTGCCCGCGGCCGCGCTTAGTGGTTCTGTGCCGCCGCAAATTTTTCGAACCAAAGCAACGGCGGAATTTCCCTCAAACACCATGGCGATAACGGGGCAAGCCGTCATATATTTTTTTAAACGTTCAAGAACTTCTTTACCCAGTGCGACGGGATCGCTGTTGGGCGGCGTCAGACCCTTCTTCTTGTAGGATTCGATGGCCTTGTTGCCCACGTTCTCAAACCATTTAGGATCGATGGTGTAGTGTTTCTCGATTAATTTTGCCTCGGCTCTGACCATTTTCATGGCAACTAATTTTAAGCCGCTTCTTTCCAGCCGCTTGATTATTTCGCCGACAAGATTTCTTTGAACAGCGTCTGGCTTGGCAATGACTAGTGTTCTCTCCATAAAAAATTAATAAATATTAAGATACGAAAATTTTAACAGAATTTTTCATTCTTGACAAGAAGGCAAAATTGGTTTAAATTCAGATAAATGAAACGTGAGGAGGAAATACAATGGATAATCTTCAGGCAGGCGACGTTTGCTGGCAGAGAGCGAAAATTATAAAAGAAAGCGGGGACAAGGTTTTTATCACCGTCAATGACGGGACTGGCGTACTCAATAAGGATGACGAGATGCCAAAAAAACTTTTCTCCGATCAATTTTACGAAGACCCCCACAATCCGCTCTTGTTTTTACGCCAGGTGAGAATTGAAGAAGTAAACAAAGAAGAGGGCACGGTTCTTTTCCGGTTCCGCCTCGACGAGAGGGGTCAGCCAAAAGGCACCCAGCCGCAGTCCGTAAAAAAAGAAGTCTTTCTGGCCACCTTTTTCGTCCCCGGCCATTAAGAACTCCGCCAAATCAGGGCGCCCTAGCCCTGATTTTTTATTTGAATCTGATTTCCGTCTGAAATGATTTTTATGGTTCCAGCCAGATCAGTGCGAAAAATTTTTATCAGCGCCTGACCCAGGCGCTCAATAACGCCGGGGTCTGGATGGCCATAATTATTTTTACCCACTGAAATAATGGCCATGTCTGGCTTAACTGCGTCTAAAAATTCCGGACTGGTGGCGTATTTACTGCCGTGATGCCCGACTTTTAAAACATCGGCGGCCAGATCAATTTTATTTAAAATCAAATCGTCTTCAACTACTTTTCCAGCGTCCCCTTCAAATAAAAAAGAATCACTTTTGTAAATCAACTTGGCCACGATCGATGAATCATTAACGTCGTCAAAATTCTGATCGCTCAAATTCGAGAAAGGGAAAAGGATTTGAATATCCAGCTGCGGACCCAGAACAATATCTTTTTGTCCGCCAATAATTTCCACTGGAATATTTTTATTTTTAATCTCTGCCAAAAATGTTTGGTAATATGCCGCGCTATAGGCGACGCCGGTCATCAGAATCTTTTTCACGTTATAGCGGCGCAGGATTTCGACCAGACCCGTAACGTGATCGGAATGAGGATGGGTTAAAATTACAAGATCAATATCTTTGTCAAAAAACGCCAAGTTAGTGCCCAGTTCGGCTAAAACCGTGTTGTCGGGACCGCCGTCAATCAAGATGTTTTGCTCAAAGGGAGTTTTAATTAAAATGGAATCGCCCTGACCGACGTTTAGATAATCAATCTCCAGATTCTGCCTCTGCCACTCTGAACTGGCGACAAAGCCGATCAACAAAAAAATGATAGCCGCCAGACCACCAATTATCTTGAGATACTTTTTTGTTTTTATTTCCATAAGATAATTATATCACGTCAAAAAGTTAATTAAAAAATCCCCCCCCTATCGCTATCAGCTGTTCAATTATTTTTTTGGGGTTTTATGGGTTTGACAACGCGAATAAAAACCACCAGGGCGAGATACAGCGACGCCATCAGCCAAAAATTTATCTTCGAAAATTCAAAATAAGCCCAATTTAAATTAGAAAGTTTTTCCAAAATCCAAATCACATAAGTCAAAACCAACCAAACCGGCCAGGCCATGACCGAGCCGAGCGCGACAGAAATTAAACCGCCAAGGCCGGCGATAAATCCAAGCAGCATCGCCAAGGGAATAAAAGGAAGCACCAAAATGTTAGCCAGAGGCGCCACTAGCGATACCTTGCCGAAATTATACAAAATTATCGGCGTGGTCATGATAATGGCGGCCAGTGTGGTCATCAGATAATCGCCCAGGACTGTTTTCAGAAATTTATTATTTATGTTTTCTACTTTTGATAAAGAAGAGAGAAGCGGCTGCAAATAAATCAGGCCCAGGGTAGCCAAAAAAGAGAGCTGAAATCCCAAATCAAAAACCAGCAGCTTCGGATTAATCACCAGCATCAGCGCCGCGGCTAAAACAAGGGCATTGGTCACCCGACTCAAGCGGCCCAAAAAGCTGCCTAAAAGCACCAAAAAACCCATTATCGCCGCTCTTAAGATGGATGCCTGAAATCCGGTTATGACCACGAATAAAATAAGTCCGGCGTTGACCAGCCAAAAAGATTTTTTTCTTGGCACGGCAAGAGTACTCAATATCATCGCGATAAACGCGACAATGATGGTGATGTTAAAACCAGAAACAGCCACGATGTGAGTCGTGCCGGTCTTGCTAAAAGCGGTCTGCAAATCGGCTGGAATTGATTTTTTGGCGCCGATCAGCAGGCCGGCCAAAAATGACGATTGCGGTTCTGACAAAATTTTATTGAGCCGCTTGACAAAAAAACTTTTAAAATCATAAATTTCGGCCAGAAAAAAGTTGCCCCTATTTTGGCCAAGCAACTCTAGCTTGGGATAATAGCAGATGGAATAAATTCCGTACCTCGATAAATAATTGTCGTAATCAAAGCCGTTTATGTTCTCGGGTTTTTGTAATTCACATTGAACGTTCAGATAATCGCCATATTCGTATTCCGGATATAGATAAGTGGTGACTAAAACATCACCGGAAAGTTTTTCCCATCCGCCATTCTGTAAAACGGAATCAACTTTTATTTTTAATTTAACCGAGCTTTGCCGCACATCCGGCTCCTGAAAAACCAGCCCTTGAAATTCAACTTTCTGGCCGTTATAAAAATAAATTTTGTCCGCTCTTGTTAGCGGCAAAGAGACTTGGTAGCGCCAGATTCCCAGGACTAAAATCAAGCCGAAGAGGCCGAAAACTAAAAAAACCTTGTTCTTTAGGCCAAGCGAGAAAAAAACGATCGAGACCAGAAGAATTACGCCATAATAGTAGGCGTCAATTTGAAAAACCGAACCGATAAAAATTCCTAAAATAAAAAATAGGCACGAGTATAAAAATATCTTAGATTTTGTCATGCTTATATTATATCAAAAAGCCCCGAAACTCGTGCGGGGCTTTTTATTTATTTCATTCTTTTATCTTAACGTCATCAGAGTTTCGATAGGCACGGCTGTCATATCCTGTCCGGAATCGTAGCTTATCGCGCTAGAAATATTTTTATCTACAAATTTGTCTTGAAATAAATCGGCGTTAAAAACCGATAAGGCCGGAATTAATCTTTTCAGCCCATTATCAATATAGTAAATGTCACTTGAACCGGTGTATTGAATGAGCGAACCGGTTGGATGTACGGACGCAGAAATATCAAGGCCTACCTGATAGTTAATGAAAAAAGCGGGAGCGACGTCGCGCACCAGGCCGTTCCAGACAGAGCCATAGAGATCAACGGCGATTTGTTCGGTCGTAATCCAGCGGATGACGCCGTATGGCTCAACCGCGTAGACTTTGGGGTCTGACTGAATCTTAATCAAATATGTGCCGGGTCTCATGGTTACATTACTGCCGAGCGGTATGGCGGCCAAGGTGCCGGCTGAAATCGTTTTCACGCCAGAAAAATCGACAAACCAGCTGAAAAATACTGTCTCGTCGGGGAAAGCATGGCGACGGTTATCTTGACCCACAAAATACACGGCACTGACGTCCTCTGATTTAATTAGCGAGCCGATTTGCACGCCAGAGGGCAGAGAGCCGGCCGGTTCAGAACCGTGGAGAATCAAATAGGCTGGCTGTGGCGCGACAGGAGGAGTAACGGGTAGCGTTGCGCTTGGTTGGTAAAGTATTGAAGCCGTTAAAACTTGGGAAGGGATACCGGCAGAATTTTTAAATTGAGCATAGACAGTTTTTTCCCCTTCACCCGAAGTCAATGTCCAATTCTTGGTCGAAGAAATATATTCCCAGTCACTATTTGTAAAATTGGGATCATTAGAGATGCGCATGGTGGCGGCTGTTTGCGAAAATATGTTCAGAATCACCTCGAGTGAAGAGGTTGTTAACGCCCCGCCATTTATGGCCAATGAATTTAAACCCGTAAAAGTCAAGTCGCCGCCCGATCGGCAAGGCAGAATATCAACGTTAATATCAAAGGTTAGGCCATCATAAACAAGGTCTGCGCTTGAAAAAGTAAGTGTAAGAGTGCTTGAATCGGGACCGCAAATATCGGTCGATACATCAACATCCTGCGGCACAAACCAATCTCCGCTCGTAAATGTCAGCGTAGCGGGGCTAACCGCCGTTTTACCGTCCGTGGTTATCGTAACAGTAACATCATCGGTCGGTTGCCGGCCGGACAAGTTGAGGCGATAGTCACCCACCGCTCTAACGTCTGTCTCAACAACTCCCAAATTTGTGCCAGTGACTTCAAAAGTATGAGCGGAATAACCGCCGTTATAATCAAAAGTCAATGTTCCGGCTAAGTCGGAAAAAATCGTGGTATAAATTTTACCATCAACTAAAATATTATAAAAAGTAAGCGGAGCCATATCGGCTATTGAATGATCGGCGTGCGTATTTCTTAAACTGCTCGTCTCTGTCCATCTTTTGTAATAATTCCCTCCGGCGCCCACGTTCCAATCTTGTATGGCCACGTCGACATACCCGCTGTCAGGGACAATCGACATGTCGACAGAGCTGAAGGTTTCTTCGGCGGTTAAATTATCAACGACCAGAGTCGCGGTGCCGTCTGAATTTATTTCAGTCATGGCCGTGCTAAACGGATACTTATAATTGTCCAGCGTGACATTCACGGAGTGACTGGAGCCGTTACCTAGAATATTGGACCCGTCTAGAGTGAGCGTGGCCAACGGCGAACCTGCCGCAGAAGGATTGGCCGCCAGAAGCAGAGCGTCTGGATTGGAAAAATATTTAATGGCCGGCGTGGTTACATAAGTATGGGTTATTGTATCAATACTGGGTTGAGCCGGAGTACTCTGAATAAACGGGTCGGTAAAGCCCTGAAACGGCTTGCCGAATTCGAAAACCACGCTATACCAGTATATGGGATAATCCATGTTCCAAACCAGGCCAGAAAAATCCACGTTTTCAAAAACGTAGACCGTGCTTTTGGTTATAGCATGGGAAAGTTCGGCACCCGCGGCACTTCTTATATAGGCATTGGAATTCCTTGATTCCCTGTGCCAAAAATCAATATTTTGTTCCGTGATCACGCTAAAGGGATAATCGGGCAACTCATCAATGCTGTTCAGCACCCATTGCGAGCACTGCTCCTGCTCTACCTGGGTTGGCGGCGTAAGCAAAAAGGAGCGCTCATCTCTACCCTTGGGCTGGCCATGAACAGGATCGACATTCGGCCTAAAATAAAAAATTGTCTGTGCCGTCGCCAGACTGCTAGCCCCGGCAGAATCCACATAAAAAAGCATATTTCTTTTAGCCGTGTTTCCGTGGGTGTCGTTAGCAACGATTTGCAAAGAATAAGTGCCTTCTTTTGACGGGACAAAACTGCCAGTTACGGTGCTGCCAACTTGATCACTTGTAATGATTTCTGACGGGCTAGTCGTCAAACTATAACTGCAGTCGGGGCAGAGAGCTTGAGCCTCGTCTCTTAAATCAAAAGTAAAATTGGCCGTATCGCCCAGCTGTAAATTTTTATCGGGCGGTGTCTGGATGAATATCATGCTGTTTTCTATATTGTGCAAGGAAAGATTATTGGCAAAATTAATATTTGTTCCTCCGCCAGTATCGGAATCATTGAATAAAAAAGTATTGCCGGAGACAGAAGCGCTTGAACCCACATCCACGCCTGACAATGCTAACGCCTGTGAATACCATTTTATAAAATTATTTGCCACGCTTGAAGTAGAAGTGCTGTCAGTGTCTGCGGCAATTGCCGAACCGCTACCGGCTATTATACTGTTGTCAGAGATATCGCTGTTGGTGGCCAAGGTTAAATTCATTCCGGTGCTAAAACCTTCTATCTGATTCCCCGAAATTAAATTCTGGTCGCTGGCGTAGAGAGAGATGGCGATCGGAAAGACAAAGCTTAGGTCGTATTTTGCGTCATTGGTGATGATATTATTTTCAATCGTGATATTGCTTATCGCCGAGGGTGACCCCAGTTCTACAATGCCGTAAAAAAAATTTTTAACGTGCAGATTCTTTATAGTAACGTGGCTAAAGTTGACATTTGCCACGCCAAACTGGACATTTGGATCAGTAAATTCAGTCGCGGGAGTATTATACGTGCCGTCAATCGTATAACCGTTGCCGTCAATAGTTATATTGTCAGCGCCTATTAACAAACCCTGGCTGCCAGTGCCTGAACAGTCCAAATCCGCGGTAAATGTAACATCCGTTGTTATGGTAGAACCGCAAGTTAATCCGTCGGCTCTTACGGCTCTTGCCTCTTTTGGCAAAAAAACAAAGAGATTGGAAATTGTCAGTACCAATGCCAAAATTAAAAAATAAACACATTTTTGTCGGAAATAATGCATTTTTTGGTTCTTCATAAACGTATTTGCAAAATTAAGGCTGGAAATCTCCAAATTTATCATTATTAAAAATTGTTTCTTCACTACATTATAGCAACAACTCAAAAAGGCAGCAAATTACGGGCTTTTATCGCCAAACCTGGCGCTTGGTCAGCCTTTATAAACACAAAAGCCCCGCACCTTTTGTTCACAAAAGGTGCGGGGCATACTATTGTTGAACTTTTATCTCAACGAGATTAAATCTTGAATCGGACTGGCTGTCAAATCAGAGCCGCTTGTATAAGTAATTGACGTAGAAATGTTTTTCAAGACGAATTTATCCTGGAATAAATCAGCTGAAAAAACCGCGGGCGAGATTAGCCTTTTCTGGCCGTTTTCCACGTAATATTTAACGCTGGAATCAGCATACTGAATGACTGAACCAGTCGGATGAATCGAAGTCTCAATATCCGAACCGAATTGATAATCGAACATGAAAGACGGGTTGATGTCCAGAATTTTTTTATTCCAATCCGCGCCGTACAAATTCTGGGCAACCGTTTCCGTTTTAACCCAGCGCAAAACTCCGTAGGCTTCCACGGCATAGACCTTGGGATCGCTCTGAACTTTCAATAACCAGGTGCCCGGCCTTATAGTTACGTCGCTGCCAAGCGGTATCAGGGCCAAGGTACTTGAGGAAATCGTTTTGACGTTAGAAAAATCCTTAAACCAGCTAAAGAATACCATCTCATTGGGAAAAGCGTGTCTGCGGTTATCAGAACTAATGAAATAAACAGAATTAATACCGGCTATTTTAACAAGCTCTCCGGCCTGTACGTCCGATGGCAACGGAGCGGCTGGTTCTGAACCGTGCAAGATGGGCGCGCTAGGCTGGGTCGGTACTGGCGTCGGCGCTCCTGTCTGCGAATAATTTATCGAAGCGGAGCAGAGCTGACTCGTCGTACCATTGGCATCCTTGAGCACCAAATAAACGGTTTTATCCCCGTAGCCGCCGCTTAAAGTCCAGTTCTTGGTCGCGCTAAAAGGTTCAAAACTAGCTCCGGTAAAGCTGCTATTATCGCTGATAATCATTTCGCTCGCTGTCAGGCCGCTGGCGCTGATTGAAAGATTAA
The DNA here is from genome assembly GCA_028714455.1 of Patescibacteria group bacterium. Lineage (GTDB taxonomy): Bacteria > Patescibacteriota > Patescibacteriia > CAIXNZ01 > CAIXNZ01 > CAIXNZ01. Next base: position 1,374 of record JAQTMG010000009.1, on the reverse strand, counting down.
CATTCAAGTCAGAAGTGGTGGCATTGCCGTTATTAATATTAACGCCGCAGGTAAAACTGCTGCCGCCAGATGCTGCTGACGAAGAGCCTGGCGCGTTAGTAAAGGTAATGCTATATGGCGCGTTAATGGATCCGCCTGTCGGACCGTCGTTTGCAGAAAAGAAGAATAAGCCGCTGTCACCCGCGTCATAACGTCCATTAGAGTTGACATCGTGAAGTTGCGGTATTTGAGGAATCAGTGTGTGACTGGAAAGAGCGGTTGGCGAGATATCTGCCACGATACAGGCCCTAAAAAGCGCCGGAAATACTATGCTGTTTAAGGCGCTGGAAACCCATTGTTGAGTGGCCACGTCATAAGTAAAAGTCCCAATCAATAAATCATCAACCGAGCCGGCCGGAGTATCGCAACGACCATTGCTGCCCGTGAACCAGAAATCACCGTACAATCTAACATTGGTAATCTCATCCGAGCTGGCCGTGCCGATATTTTTAAAAGTAAAAAAATCAGCGACATCACCCTGCCGGTCAATCACGCCATTTGGCACCGTGGCCGGACCGCCCTGCACATTACCCGTATCTTCCAAAATCTCATCGGTGGAATTAAGACTGCCTCCGAAATCCGCGTCAGCGTAAATAATGGGCTGGCCGCCGACTCCAACCGCTGTCTTTAGGCTGACCAGGTCATCGCCCGATTTTAGATTATGATCAAAGCCAAAAACTTTTGTATCGCCCGTACTTGTATAGGTGGGATTATGCACAACCCCGGGAACCCAGAAAGTCGTCCAAAGCGAATCAGTGGCCGCGGCACTAGCTCCAAAGGTGTAGACGCCGGTTGCCATCGCGTCTGAAAAAGCCAGCGTGCCAGCCATCGAAGCCCAGGTTCCGCTATAAACAGTGCCGGCTGTCAGGCCGTCGCCCGTCAGATCAAAAAGAATGCTATCCGCACCCCCGTCGCCAGGAATACAATTTCCATTGCCATCAACATAAATATCTTCAAAGTGGAAAACAGCAGCTACGTAGTCAAAACCCGCGCAAACATTATCACCGGCCTGTAAATAAATTAGAATGTCACCGCGTAACGGCGCGTCATCATCTACTCCCACGCCCGTTGTAGCCGTGCCATCAGCTTCCACTAAAATATTTTTTGTCACGCTGTCCCAAGTAGCATCGCCTTGATTTTCCAGCCAAAGAGATTCGGTAGTGGCCGCGGTAGCGCCAAAGGTATAGGAATTGCTGGCGTTTTTGTCGGCGTAGACCAAAAAACCGGCCGCGTTAAAATAAGTGTAAGGAAAAACACCTGTCGTCAAAAGACCCGCGCCCACATCGTCCCTGATAATGGTATCTGTACCGCCGCTGCCTGGTACGCAATCCCCGT
>JAQTMG010000008.1:14273-44460 GCA_028714455.1 Patescibacteria group bacterium | reverse complement strand
TGAAAAATCTTATTGCATTCAAGCTCGATCATGGATCGAGCTTTTTATTTTATTTTCCGCAACATTTTTTGAACTTCATCGGTTTTCCATTCTCATCCTTTTTTCCACAAGGACAAGGATCATTCCTACCAACCTCGCTTCTTTTTTTCGCGTTACTTGAGCCTCTATTCCCCTGCCCCTCAAAAGGCGATTTATTTTCTGCCATAACTTCGGCCGCGCCACTGTACTTTTTATTCTTTTGCATCAAGCTGTCAGCTGGCTTGGCCACCACTGCCACTTTAAAAATCGTATAAACAACCTGGCGCGAAATGTTATTTAAGAGTTCATTAAACAATCTAAAAGCTTCCCTCTTGTATTCGGAGAGCGGATCAAGCTGGCCATAACTGCGCAAGCCAATACCGGCGCGCAGATGGTCAATCGCTTCCAGATGAAAAATCCAATTATAATCGATTGAACGCAACAAAATACTTTTTTCAATCTGTTTCATCATGTTCTTGTCATTGATATTTACTTCAAGGTTGTCATAGGCCTTGTTGGCCAAACTAACTAAATAATCAATAATTTTGCCGCGACTTTTAGCATCTTCAACTCGGCTGCCCGCGGTTTTCCTGATTTCCACGAGTTCAATCTTATCGGCCTCGCCAATCGGAAAAATAGTATTGGCGACTTCATAAACTTCTTTCAAATTCCAGGCGCTTTCGTTGTCGCCAGCCGTGTGAAATAAAACGACCTGCTCTATTTCCACTTCAATCATTTCAAAAATTTTGGCGCGGAGCGTCACATCAGTTTTGAAATTTTCCGCGATTTCCAAAACATCTTTTCTTTTGGTATAAATGGCATCGCGATGTTTGTTTAAAACATCGTCGTATTCAACCAGATGTTTTCTGGTGTCAAAATGAAATCCTTCCAGCTTTCTTTGCGCTTGTTCGATTGATTTGGAAATAAATTTATTCTCAATCGGAATATCTTCTGGAACATGTAATGTTTCCATCACGCTCTTAATTCTTTCCGAACCAAAAATGCGCATTAAATCATCTTCCAACGAAACAAAAAATCTGGACTGTCCAGGATCACCCTGACGGCCAGAACGGCCACGCAATTGATTATCAATGCGTCGCGCCTCATGCCTTTCGGTACCCAAAACAAACAAACCGCCGGCTTTTTTAACTTTTTCAGCCTCAACCGGATCAACTGGATTGCCGCCCAAAATAATATCCACGCCTCGACCAGCCATATTGGTGGCTAAAGTCACGGCACCGACTCTGCCTGCCTGCGCGATAATTTCCGCTTCCCTCTCATGATTCTTGGCGTTCAAAAGATTATGCGGAATGCCATTTTTTTCCAGGAGTTTGCCCAGATGTTCATTTTTTTCAATTGAAATCGTGCCAATTAAAACCGGCTGGCCTTTTTCATGGCGCTCTTTCACTTCGGCGGCCACGGCTTCAAATTTGGCGTGCTCGTCTCTGTAAATCAAATCGTTCAGATCCTGGCGAACCATGGGTCGGTTAGTGGGAACTTCAACCACTTCGAGCTTATAAATTTTATGAAACTCTTCAGCCTCGGTAGCGGCAGTGCCGGTCATGCCAGCCAATTTATCGTATAAACGAAATAAATTTTGAAAAGTAATAGTGGCCAGTGTTTTGCTTTCTTTTTGAATTTTCTGATTTTCCTTGGCCTCCAGCGCCTGATGTAAACCTTCTGAATATCGGCGGCCTGGCATTAATCGTCCGGTAAATTCATCCACGATCAGCACTTCACCGTCTTTAACAACATAATCTTTATCAAGATGAAAAAGCGCGTGGGCTTTTAAAGCGGCTTCCAGATGAAAAGTTGTGTCATAATCCATTTTGACCCAGGGATCAAAGCCCAGCACTCGCTCGATTTTTTCCTGACCATCTTCGGTAAAACTCACGGTATGCATTTTTTCATCAACATTATAGTCAATATTTTCTGTCAAAGTTTTGGCGATTTTGGCAAATTGATAATATTTTTCCGTGCCCTCGGCATCTTGAGCTGAAATAATCAAAGGCGTTCGAGCTTCATCGATTAAAATGCTGTCTACCTCATCAACGATCGCGTAATGCAATTCCCGCTGGACTTTTTCAGCCAGAGTGGAGACCATATTGTCGCGCAAATAGTCAAAACCAAATTCGTTATTCGTGCCATAAATAATATCGCAAGCATAAGCCTCTTTTCTGTGCGAAACCAAGCGCAGATGGTCCATATCAACTTTAAAAATTTTTATACTCTCGTCAGCGTTATCGCTTTTATCAGCTTTAACCGTGGAATCATAAACATAAGAAATATTTTCGTTTTGAATACAGCCGATAGTTAATCCCAAAAAATTATAAACCTGGCCCATCCAGGCGCAATCGCGTCGGGCCAAATAGTCGTTGACGGTCACGACATGAACGCCTTTTCCGTCCAAAGCGTTTAAATATATGGGAAGCGTTGAGGTTAAGGTTTTACCTTCACCGGTTTTCATCTCGGCGATTTGGCCCTGATGCAAAACCACGCCGCCGATGAGCTGGGCGTCAAAATGGCGCTGGCCCAAGACCCTCTTGGCTGCCTCGCGCACAACCGCAAAAGCCTCTGGCAAAATATCGTCCAGGGTTTCTTTTTTTAACCGCTCTTTAAACTCTTTGGTTTTATTTTTCAGCGCTTCATCGGAAAGCACCTTAATGCCTTCCTCAAGTTCGTTTGTCTTTTCAACAATTGGCTGAATTTTGGCAATGACTCGCTTATTCGGGTCGCCGAAAATTTTGGTTAGTATTGACATAAAATTATATAAATAAAAAGCTCTAGGCTTCAAAGCTCCAAGCTCTGGGCATTGGGCTCTGAGCTTAGAGCTCATTTTTAAAGTGATTTAAATATATCATGATAGCCCAATAATTTCAAGGGTATTTTCTTGACTTTTTAAAGCTATTTCATGAGCCACAATAATTCAAAATTCCCCCGCATTGCGGAGGAATTTTTTATTTTACACTGTTTAAAATTTTACATTACCTCTCATTTTTTCTTTGTACTTTTTAATCTGGCGCTGTAAATCATCCTTTACTTCGTTGATGGCCATGTACAAATCTTCGCGAGTTGCTTCGGCGCGCAAAACATATTTTTCCGGCACATCTAAATTAACTTCAGCCCTAAAAACATCGCCCTTTTGGTGATGATTGCTGGTTTTGCCAACATCAACCTTGGCTTCAATAATGTTGTCAAAAAATTTCTCCAGACCGCCGATCTTTTCATTGACATAATCCTTAATGGCTTCTGTTAACTCCATATTAGTTCCTTTGATGTCGATTTTCATAGGTGATGATATTAGATATTAGTAATTAGATATTGGGAAAAGGAATTATTTGTTTATTAGTAAATTCGTAAACTAAACGAAAATGCTCGTTACTGTCACCCTGAGCATAGCCGAAGGGTGCCGCCATGGTTCGACTGTGCTCACCATGACAACAATGCATTTTCGATTGTTCTATTTCAACATATTTAAAAATTCTTTCTCCGTTATTATTTTCACACCCAACTTTCTGGCTTTATCATATTTAGAACCTGGTTCAGCGCCCTCAACGACATAACTCGTATTTTTACTGACCGAAGAAGAAACATCGCCGCCTAAACCCCTGATTTTATCTTTGGCTTGTTCACGCGTCATTGTTTCCAAGGCGCCAGTCAAAACAAATATTTTGCCAGCCAGTGTTTGCTTCATTTTCTTTACTTTTTCAATAGTTATATAGCTCAAAAGCCGATCCAGTGATTTTAACTCTTTTTTGTTTCTAAAATATTCATAAATACTTTGAGCCACGACCTCGCCAATATCCGCCACTTTCACTAAATCTTCAACCGAAGCGCTTTTTATTTTATCAATGGAAGTGAAATGGTTGGCCAAATCAATCGCTGTCTCCTCACCGACGTGACGGATGCCCAGCGCAAAAATTAATTTTGCCAGTTGCGCTTTTTTGCTTTTTCGTATCGCTTCAATAATGTTTTGCGCTGATTTTTCGCCAAATCTTTCAAGCGGTTCTAAATCCCCCGCTTCCAGTTCGTACAAATCGGCTGGATCGCTAACCAAACCCTCGTTCATCAATTGTTCAACAATTTTGTCGCCTAAGCCCTCGATATCCATGCCCGAGCGCGAAACAAAATGAATCATTTTTTCTTTATCAATGGCAAAGCATTTTGTATTGGCGCAATAGATTCCGACTTCGCCTGGCTTTCTGATCACACCGCCAGTGCAAACTGGACAAACTTTTGGCACATGAATTTCTTTTTCCTTGCCAGTTCTTAATTTTGGCAAAACTTTTATCACCTTAGGAATAACATCGCCAGCCTTTTCAATAATCACTGTGTCGCCTATTTTCACACCTAATCTGCCGATTTCATCCGTATTATGTAAAGTCGCGTGAGAAACGGTTGTACCGCCAATTGGCACTGGTTTTAAATCAGCGACTGGCGTTAAAACTCCTGTGCGGCCCACATTGAAACGCACATTAAGCACAACAGTCGTGGCTTCTTCGGCTGGAAATTTATAAGCGATAATGCCACGCGGTGTCTTGCCGATCACTCCCAACTTATTAAATAATTTTACATTATTAATCACGCCCACCACGCCATCAGTCCAATAATGTAAGCGCTCCCTTTCTTTAAAAACATAAGCGTGAAATTGTTCAATCTCATCTAAATCTCTCGCATAGCGATTTAAGGGATTATCCTTAACGCCAAGAAGTCGCATAATTTTGTGCGCTTGCAAATGCGTGGCCTGACCAAAATCAGCAATCAAATCATAGGCAAAAAAATCCAATTTTCTGCTGGCCGTAATTTTCGGGTCGAGCTGGCGTATAGAACCGGCGGCCGCGTTTCTGGGATTGGCAAAAATTTTCTCGTCTCTTTTTTCCTGCTCCTTATTTAATTTGTCAAAAACTTTTTTATCCATAAAGGCCTCGCCGCGCACTTCAATCGTACCTTCCAGCGATTTGATCTTTCTGATAAATTTTTCTTTCTCAATCCCCTCGCCGTATTTTTCCAAAAATTCTTTTATCTCTTTGTCAGTCGGCACATGCAAATGCAAAGGAATAGCGTCAATCGTTTTTAAATTTTGAGTAATATCTTCACCAATCACGCCGTCGCCTCTAGTTGAACCCTTAATCAAAACTCCATCCTCATAAATAATTGAGACAGCCAAGCCATCCATTTTTATTTCAGCGTGATAATCTAGCTTGGTGTGCGGCACCATTTTGGCGATTCTTTGCTGCCAATCCTTAAGCTCTTCAAAACTAAAAACATCTTCAATGGAAAGCATTGGTATGCCGTGCTGAACCTTTTTAAATTCTGGCAGGGGCTGACCGCCGACTCTTTGCGTTGGCGAATCAGGCGTAATCAAATCAGGAAATTGCTGCTCCAATTTATAAAGCTCATGTTTTAAACTATCCAGCGCCGCGTCAGGAATAATTGATTTATCCAGAACATGATAAGCATAGCGATCATAATTGATCTCCTCGCGCAGTTTCTTAATTCTTTCTTCTGCTTGTTTTTTAGTTAAATTATCTGCCATAAAATTTATTGCAGTGCTTTTATTTTTTCATTTATTTTATCGCAAACAGAAGATGGAAAAATATTATAAATTCCCGTGGGGTCTGATTTTATTTCTTTAACATTTATATAATCCGTCACATCAAAAACCTCTTTATCTATCGCGGCAATACGAACCGCACCTTGTTCCAGCTCCTCATTATTTGAATATAATATAACCCATGCATAATACTTTGGAAACGCCACACCAGTTTGCGTTGGACCTTGTCGCAGTAACTCATATTTAGCTTCTACTTCTTTCCCGAATTTTTCACTAAAATATTTATTCAAATCTCGTTGTAAAAATTGATCAAAATTTTTAACATCCGGCACATTTCCGACAATATTTGACGTTGAAATCTGTGAAAAAATTATCCATGGAATTACAAAATATGCGGAAAAAATACCCGCCAAGAAGACTACAATAAATGCTAGAATAAAAAGGATGGTTTTTAGTGTTTTGTTCATATCTAAATTATATCATACTTACACACCTAATAAATTGAAATAAAACGTTAGTATTTGTTGCCCAAAAAGCATGGCGATTACCCCAGAAATCGCCAAAAACGTACCCATGGGCAAGACCTCGCCAAAGTTCTTTTTTCTGCTGATTAATAAAATTGAAGCAACCAGGCCGCCAATTACATATGCCAAAATAATTACCAAAATCGTTAATTGCCAGCCAAACATTACGCCAAGCAAGGCGCCAAATTTCACATCACCAAGGCCAATCCACTTCCCTTTTGATATTAAATATTGAATACCAAAAAAACCTGCGCCAATTAAAAGCCCTAAGCCCATTGCCCATAGCTCCGTGCCCGGGGCTTGGGGCTTAGAGCTTAATATATTTAAAATCAAAGCGGCTGCGAGGGCTGGCCAGATAATGCGATCCAAAATCAAATAATATTTCCAGTCAAAAACAAAAATAAAAATCAGCACCAGGACGAAAAACAAATTTCTAAATAAAAGCAAATCAATTGCCTGGTGTTGCCAAAAAGTCAGGGCAAAAAGCAAGCCAGTTGCTAATTCCACCAGAAAATATTGCCAGCCGATTTTTTGGCCGCAATAGCGGCATTTGTTTTTTAAAAAAATAAAGCTGAAAAGCGGAATTAAATCAAAGACACCCAATATTTTTTTGCACGCAGGGCAAAAAGAGCGCCCGACCAGCGAAATATTTTGACCTAGGCGATAAATCAAGCTGTTTAAAAAACTGCCAAAAATTATGCCTAGGATAAAAAATAAAAAAAGGCCCAAAAGACCTTGTTCCGCGTTAATGTTTAACCAAGTTCCCATTTTAAAATTATTTATCGCCAGCGCTAGAATCAATCAATGAAGAATGGGCATGATAGGTTCCGGCCACGCCCAAAGAAGTGGTGGTTTCGGTGGTGAAGGTAATATCATAACCGCTGGCCGTGCCCGTGTAAGTATAATTTTTACCAGCTGCCGGATCAGTCGGTATCTGCGACATGTAATTAGAATCAGCGCTGCAAACAGTTTGTGAGGAAACAAAGCCGCCGCTGGCCTTTGAGCACAAGCGGCCATATTGCTGGCTGCCCAAAATTATTGGTGTAGAAACTATCGGGTATTCTCCAGCATCGCTTTTATAAAATTCCAAAGCGGTTTGAATTTGTCTGATGTCACTCAATCGCTTGGCGTCCTGCGCCTTGGCTTTTTGTCCGTTTAAAGCAAAAACACTGATTGAAGCCAAAACCAAAATTACCAGAATGACAACCAAGAGTTCTACCACGGTGAAACCTTTATTTTTTTTGTTGCTTAAAAACATGGCTGGCTGATTATTTGATTATTGGTCGCGCAATTTACGCCTTTTTTCAAGCCTTGCTCGGGGAAATTGGTCTGTAGCACAAACTGTATCTGATAGCTATTGTCGGCGGTTGTGCGATATTGATAGACATTGCCCTGCGCTTGATAAAAATTTGGCAAGGCGTTCAGAATAATTTTGTCGCAAGAATCTGCGGCGCTTTGAAATCCGCTTTGGCAAAGTTTTTCAGTTCTATAATAGGCCTCATCAAGATTAACAACATTAGTTGATTTCGGATAAAAATTATTGAACTGCAGAAAAACTTCCAAGGCGCTTCTGGTCTGACTTATTTCCGATAAAACAGTAATGTCGCGACTTTTTTGATTCAGATACAGAACCGCGAAAATATCACCGGCGATAACTAAAATAACTAAGCTAATAGTAATTATTAAATCGATTGTTGTAAAGCCCCTCTGCATGATAAAAATTATTTCTTGTTTTCCTTCAAAATCTTCTTGATTTTTTCCACCACTTCGGAAGGCATGAAATGAGCTTTAATCAGATAACCGACGGCTCCTTTTTCAAAACCCTTTTTCACATCGTCTTTCTGACCCAAATTGGTTAACAAGACAACCGGAATGTCAGCCGTTGACTTGTCTTTTTTCAAAGCGTCAAGCACGGCAAAGCCGTCCATCTTTGGCATCAAAATATCGAGCAAGATAATGTCGGGATTTTCTTTTTTCGCCATTTCTAAACCTTTGACCCCATCCTCGGCCGAGATGACGCCAAAACCTTCAATTTCAAATTTAGTGGTATACATCTCAACCAAAAAAGTGTCGTCTTCGACTAATAATATTTTTACTTTATTTTCCTTAGCCATATATGTTTATTGATTAATTAATTCTATTTTATAAAGGAATCTAATTCCTCTTCACTTAATACCCGCGGATCCCAGGCAACGTTACCCACCACGTCTTTTCCTTTTCTTGTCGTCTCCAATCTTTCTGCCAGGGTGTATATTAATTTGGGATTTAAACCAGAAATCGTCTGGCCGTTTTTGAACTTAACCGTCTTAATATCTATTTTTCTTAACTCGCCATTATTTTCTACGAGATACAAATTGGTCTCGCCGCTAAATCTAACGATAGCTCCCCGTAATGGCGCCAATTCAGTATCAGACAGAGGTTGCGGCGGAGCGGCTGGTGGCGGAATCGGCGTTGGCGTCGGGGTTGGGATAAAACAGGTACTTTGGCATTCAATAAAACTCACGAAGGTTCCGTTTTGGCTGGCCGCGCACTGACCGTTAGACAGGTTGCACATGTACAAGATCTGCGGGACGATTACCGGCGCGTTTACATTCTCATTGACTATCGGCGCCAGATTGACGTTTACATTGGCCAAGATGGGCCGATTTGTCATTGCTTGCAAAAATCCGAACAAATAATATGTGCCTACCGCGATTACTCCTATTATTATAACAATTATTAAGATAAAAATTAAGCGCTTTTTCCCCCGGCTCTTTCTATAACTAGTGCTTAGGTCTGCTTCAGGCAACTCTTCTTTTTGTACAACCTTGGATATCTCTGGTCTTTTTTGTACAAATTCTTTAACGGGTGCCTTTGGCGCTAGCTTTTCTTTTTCTGGAATATGTAATTCAACTTCTCTTATTTTCGGCCTTTTCCCGCTCTCACCTTGTTTGCCTAAAAAATCAATGGCCATATTTTTAGATAAACTCCCTCATAGCCAAACCCAGCGCCACAGAAAATCTCGGGCCTATCTCTTTCAAAACTGGCGCGATTTCTTCCGGATAAACTACGCGTGCCCATGGATCTCCCACGTAACAACGCAAATCCAAAACACCAGATAAATATTTATCAAGGAAATTGCCGAGCATGGCTCCCCCGCCGGTCAAAATTACCTTATCCAATAATTTTTCGCGGCCAGATTGATCGTAGTAATTCTTGATTAAATATTTTATTTCTGAAACAATAGGCGCCAAAGAATCTTCAATTTGTTTCGGATAGGCGTTCATACCTTGCTGGGCCATCATGATGCCCAGATCTAATTTATAATTTTCTGCTTCGGCGACTGTAATGCCCATGCTATCGGCGACTGCTTTGGTGACCACTGAACCGCCGGCCTGAATAGTTCTATTGAAAATCGGCATCGTATTATTAACTATGCTCAAGGTCGTTCTGTTTTCGCCAATATCAACGATCATAATCAGCGATTTATCAATGCCGATAAGTGAGCGCACCAGCGCAAACGGCTCAATATCCAAACTATTTAGCGCAAAGTCCGCCTGTTTAAAAATATCCACATAATCTTTGACGACATCATTTGGCGCGGCCGTGATAAGAAAACGGGCCGCGTCAATTCTGGCCCCGGAAGCGGCTTTCTCTATCTCTTCCGTGGGCATCAAATTAAAATCAAAAACCATTTCTTCTATCGGTCTTGGCAGGATTTTTTTTACCTCTTCTGACAGCAGCGCCTTTATTCTGACGCGATTATCCAAATCTTTTTTTAATAAATTCGAGAGCTTAACCACCGTTGAAAAAACAGAAGCAATCGGCATGGCCGCCGAAGCCATTTTGGTGGTTACTCTTGATTTATCGGCTACCTCTTTCAGCAAGGCGGCAGTCAAATTTTTGTTACTTATAAAATCGCCTCTCAAAATCTCGCTTTTCGCTTCAGTATAGCCATAAGTAACAAGCCGCGGCTTGCCACCTTCTTCTTTCAGCTCAACCATTTTTATGGAATCAGGCGATAAATCAATGCCAAGATAGCTATTTTGCTTAGCCATTTTTGCTTTATATTAAACTTATTTAAACTTTTTATTCTATATTCTATATTCTAACAACATTATAGCACAAAATATAACTAAAGAGCTATTTAGTGTGCTTATCTAATTCCTCGTTCAAAATCTGGTCTGCCTCGCTGTTTAATTCCCTGGGAATATGATGAAATTTAACCTTTTTTAGCTGCAAAGCCAGGTTCCAGCACTTAATAAAAAGCGGCTGTAAATCTTTGTCTTTTACCCTAAATTCCTGTCTCATTTGTTTGACGACAAGTTCGCTGTCCAGGTAACAATTAATCTCTGCGGGCTTAAATTCTTTAGCCAATTCCAGGGCTTTAATTAGAGCCTTGTACTCGGCCTGGTTATTGGTTGTCTCGCCAACATATTCTGCATGCTTTTTCAAAATTTTGTCATTCTCATCTTTAATCACAATACCAATAGCCGCTGGCCCAGGATTACCCCGCGCCCCACCATCTGAAAAAGTTTTGATTATTTTTGACATATTAAATTATATTCAAATCAACTATTTTTAACTCCAATTTTCGAGAACCATTATACTGATTCAAATTTATTTCGCAGGCCACATCAACTCTGTCCCCACCTTTCATTTTATCAATGAGTTCGCCAAAACCAAAACCAATCGCTTCAAAACTTCGCACCATCTTTTCGTGCCGCAAAAATAACTTTAAATGTTTATTGCCATTACCAACTGTTCTTAGCGACTCCACAACTAAATTTTTAACCAAAAAAATTGGCTTGGAATTGGCCATGCCAAAGGGCTGAAATTGCTCAATCTGATCAAAAAGCTCCCAATCCAAATCCTCCAAATTTAATTCCGATTCGATGTCTAATCTCGGCGATAAATCTTTGCCGCCCAAACTATCTTCCGCTAACTGCGAAATTCTTTTTTCAAATTCAGCCAAAGCTTTTTTATTTTTCAAAGTAAAACCAGCCGCGCCAGCATGTCCGCCATAAACGGAAAATAAATCAGCGCATTTCACAAAGGCTTCAATTATATTAAATTCAGGAATACTGCGGCCAGAGCCAATCAACTTCGTGCCTGCCTTGCCAATGACCACAGTCGGCCGGTTCGTTTTATCTTTGATTTTGCCAGAAGCAAGCCCAATGACGCCAACCGGCCATTTGCCCACGGCCAAAATAAAATTTTTCTTAGAATAATCGTCCTGACTATTAATTTCCTCAATTATTTTATCAACTACTTGCTGACGCTTATTATTACTCTTTTCCAGATTATCAACCAATTTATGCGCCTCTTTTAAATCTTCCGTGATTAAAAGCTCATAGGCCAGATTCGCGTGATCCATGCGGCCAGCCGCGTTTAAGCGCGGACCCAAAACAAAGCCGATGTTTTCGGAATTTATCAATTCCTCTTCGGTTACAGGCCAGACGCCTGATTTTTCAGCCAGCAGTTTAAGGCCAGCTCTTTTTGTTTTATTCAAAACAATCAAGCCAAATTTTAACATGGTGCGATTTTCTCCAACCAGCGGCATCATGTCAGTCACAGTACCGATGGCCACCAGATCTAAAAGCCATTTCTCAAAACCAGCTGAAAAAATATTGTTCTTATCTCGAGCAATAATCCCCTGGGCCAATTTAAAAGCCACGCCCACGCCAGCCAAATCATAATATGGGTAATTGCATGATTTCACTTTGGGATTAATTATCGCGTAAGAATTGGGCAGCTGGCTTGGCTCGGTGTGATGATCGGTTGTAATCACGTCAATTCCCTTTTTCTTGAGCGTCTCAATCTCGGCCACGTTGCTGATACCGCAATCAACCGTGATAATCAATTTGGCTTTTCTGCGAATCAGATATTTAACGGCCTTGTCATTCAAGCCGTAGCCTTCTTTTTCACGATGCGGAATATAAACATCATATTTGGCGCCCATGGCCTGCAAGACATTGGCGAGTAAAACCGTGCTGGTCACGCCATCAGCATCATAATCGCCATAAATATAGATTCTCTGTTTTTTCTTGACCGCCTCATAGATACGAGCGACCGCTTTTTCCATGTCTGGAAATAAAAAAGGGTCAAGAATGTCTTGACCATATTCTGGCTGCAAAAATTCATCTATTTTCTTCTGCATATCTAATCCTCTGTTAATCAGCAACTGCAAAATCAAGGGTTGAATTTCTCCAAATTGCTTTTTTAATGCCAAAGAAACTGGCTCTTTCAAAATCCAGCGTTTTTTCATCTATCTCAAATAAAATAATTAATAAAATAATGGGCCTATCGTCCAAATAACCATAGACAAAATCATGAACAACGCAAAAATTATCCAGACTATCCTAAAACCATTTTTTTGCCACTTGAATTTCATACTACTATTATAACAATTTATAACTATGTTTAACAATTTCAAACCTCATCAACTTCAGCCAACCTCGCAAACCTTATCAGCTATCTTTTGAGAACTTTCAAAAATGTCTCGGTCGGAATATCCACCTTGCCCGCGCCGAGCTTGGCCATTTTCTTTTTACCTTTCTTCTGCTTCTCCAATAGTTTATTTTTTCTGGTCACATCACCACCATAAAGTTTAGCCGTCACATCTTTGCGTAAAGCAGCCAATCTTTCGCCAGCCACAATCTTGCCGCCAATAGCGGCCTGCAATTTAACCACAAACCACTGCTTGGGTAATGAATCTTTGAGCGTCTCTACGACTTTTTTGCCGATTCTGAAGGCCTCATCGCGATAAACCAAAGTGGCCAGTGCTTCAACTGGTTCCTCGGCCACTAAAATATCCAAGCGGATAACATCTGCCGACTGATAACCGATAAATTCATAATTCAAAGAGGCATAACCAGAACTGACGCTTTTTAATTTGTCATAAAAATCAGTCAGAATGGAAGCCAGTGGCATTTTGTAGTGTAAAATAATGCGGCGCTCGACTTCTGACTTGGCCGCCAGATATTCAGTATTAATGTATTGGCCTCTTTTTTCCGTCACTAACTGCATAATCTGGCCCAGATAAATTTCTGGCGCGATAATGTCGGCTTTGATAACCGGCTCTTCAATTTCCTCAATATAATTTTGGTCAGGCAAATCAAGCGGACTTTTGATAATAATCTGGTTCGCTTCTAGTTTTTCTAAAGCCAGCTTGTCCCTGGATTTTAATTTGGCTTCAAGCTCTTTTTTCAAGCCCATTGATTTAAGCGTCACCTTGTAAGCCACGCTCGGCACAGTAACTACCAGATCTAAATTAAATTCCCTTTTTAAGCGTTCTTGAAAAATCTCCAGATGAAGTAGGCCTAAAAAACCACAGCGGAAACCAAAACCCAGCGCCGTGGAGTGTTCGGGTTCAAAAAATAAAGAGGCGTCGTTTAATTTTAATTTGGCAATGGCTTCGCGCAATTTATTAAATTCACTACCCTCTTTGCAAAAAATTCCGGCAAAAACCATTGGTCTGACCTCTTTGTAGCCAGGCAGTTGTTCAACTTTGGCCTCTCGAAAAGTAATGGTATCGCCGACACGGCAGAGTTCAACTTCTTTGAGGCCGCTGACAATGTAGCCGATGTCACCGGCTTCTAAATTTTCGCGCGAATCCATTTTGGGTTTTAAAACACCAACATCAAGACATTCGGTTTCGGTTTGGCTAGCCATCATATAAATTTTGTGGCCCTTTTTCAGGCGACCATCAATGACGCGCACATAAACTATCACGCCTTTAAATTCATCATAAAAAGAATCAAAAATTAAGGCGCGGAAAGGATTGTCTTTGATGCCCAGCGGTTCTGGCACTTTTTTTATTACTTCGTCTAAAATCTCCAAAACGCCTTCACCGGTTTTTGCCGAACACAATAAAATATCTTCATCTTTACAACCTAATAAATCAATGATCTCCAGTTTTGTTTTTTCAACTTGAGCAGCCGGTAAATCAATTTTATTAATCACGGGAATAACTACTAAATCCTGCTCCATGGCCAGATATAAATTGGCAATGGTTTGCGCCTGAATTCCCTGCGTGGCGTCAACCAAAAGAATAGCGCCCTCAACGCAAGCCAAGGAACGCGAAACCTCATAAGTGAAATCAACGTGACCGGGTGTATCAATTAAATTCAAGGTATAATCCTTATAATCCATTTGGACCGGCGTTAACTTAATAGTGATTCCCCTTTCCCTTTCTAAATCCATGGAATCCAAAATCTGGGCTTTCATTTGTCTTTTTTCCACTGTGCCAGTCAATTCCAAAAAACGGTCAGCCAGTGTGGACTTACCGTGATCGATATGTGCGATTATACAAAAATTACGTACCAAAGATTGTTCCATATTTATATGAGCTACATGAGCTAAAGGGAGTAGATGAGTTAAAGGATAATAGGAAAATAGGCAAACAAATACATTTTAACATTTCACCTTATTCTCCTATATGTTCATATAATTCCTCTCGCTCCTATTATTCCTGTAGCTCTTATCGCTCCTTTTAAAGATTTTAGCAAAAAATTGAGAATTAATCAATTAAAAAGCCACTTGTCTTATAACAAATGGCTTTGCTTTTTATTGATTACCAAGAAATACGGATCATCTGATGTATGAGGGGCTCTGAAAAATCACCGTTCCAATAAGATCCACTTCTAGTATACAGATCTACGCTGAATCCTTCTTTTTCCAATTTCTTACGTAATTTAAGGAGGAGTGGTTTATATTCATCACTAAAACACCTATCAACTTTTACTAGGGCGCTATTATAGCCTTTTTTGGCTTTGACTATTATTTTAGCGCGTATTTCAGGCATTATTTTCCTGACATCCTTATCGATGGATTCCTGCTGCCTTTTTACGCATTTTCCCGATTTTTTTCTCTTTCCCATCCCTTTCTTTTTCAGTACCAGCTCATTTCTCTTAGTCAATCTTCGAATTCGTTGAATAAATTTTCCCATGAAATTTTCCTCCTTGTGTTTTAAAGCCCGCTGGCTTATTTAAAAGAGCGAATCTTTATTAATAAACTATTTTATCACAAAGATTTAAAAAAGTCAAACGCTTGGAGACCCCAATGACAAGCATTGGGGCTTGCCGCTGACGCTAGTCAATAGTTCAGAAATAAAAAAGGCCCGCTTTTACAGCAGGCCCTGAAAACGAAAGGATCTATTTGGACGAGCCTTTCGGTTCGTCCTTTAAACAATACTCGAAAGAATAGCCCTCCTTGAAACGCCAATCAGCATCGTTGCCAGTGGGGTTTTCAAGGATAGGGATAAGTTCACACCAGGGATAACCACCGCCAGTGGTAGGACGATACAAGTTATAGCACATGAACTCATCGTTAAAGCCAAATCGGAAATGTTCAAGGGGTTTCATCGGTATGAAATCAAGCTCGGGGAAACCACAACGACCCCAGGTAAATCGTAACTGAAGCAACGCATCCGGCGACTGCTCGTAAATGCTACCGGACAATGGCTGCTCAATGCCGCGAGGGGGCCAGGGTTTATGCCATGGGTTGAGTTTAGCGTTCAAAACGCTTGCCCTATATTTCAGCCCCAACCACCTGAGCTGCATCTTGAGCCGAAAACTGTAAGTATCAGAATCGTCCCACCCTTCGCAGTCATCTTCCCACTGACTGGGGAGACCCTCGTAAGGTTTAATGAATTGCTCGTAACGCTCCCGCTGAGCCCGCATGATCTGATCGACCAGCTCGCCGTCCTGCTTACAGATCGGGAAAGTCATTCTCCCGATATCATGCAGGACAATAGACCGCTCAAGCGGCCAATATCTTGTGTTCATCAACTCCTGGAGGCGTCCCCGCATCTGCGAGAAGGGTTGTTTTATTAGCCTAAATACCTCCTCATACTCATCATGAGTTTGTTCTGGAAGTTGATTGCGGCGCATGTTGTAACCATACCACTTCAGCCAGTCCTCGCGCTCCGACAAAGTCTCGCCAGCCCGTATCTCAGCTTTAACAGCCTCGGTCCTACGCAAACCAAACCATAGCAATTTGAGATGCGCCTTTGTAGCTTTACCTTCCTTTCTGAGACAGGACAGACGATTTGCCAATTGCACGATCTGGGCATCGTCCATATCCGCAGTTTGTTCAGGAGTCAACTGTTCCAACTGTTCATCCGTAAGATCCTTAATGTTAATGTCCATGATAGACCTCCCTTGGCAAATTAATGCCGGCTTGAGTTATTGTCCCCAATTCTTGCCCCATTCTTCTTTTTCGCCATTTTATTCTTTGTTTTTTGGCGTTTTTGGGGTTTTGATTTTTCTTGATGATTGGGAATAACAATAACCGGAGGTCAATATTTAAATCTCTTGTCCTTTCAGCAAGAGATATTTTTAAGGTTCGTTAAAATATTCTAGCATTAAAAAATATTTTTGTC
Organism: Patescibacteria group bacterium; assembly: GCA_028714455.1. GTDB lineage: Bacteria > Patescibacteriota > Patescibacteriia > CAIXNZ01 > CAIXNZ01 > CAIXNZ01. Next base: position 28,001 of record JAQTMG010000008.1, on the reverse strand, counting down.
AATACTTTGTGGCGGAAATGAAAAAGAGCGAAAACGGACATTATTTTAATAATGTAGGCGGCACAACGTTGTGCCGCCTACGGCGTTTAACGCCGACCGTTTTCGCTCTTCAAATAAAAACCGAGTTTCAGAAAACTCGGTTCACTCGACATTGGACGATAAGATTAATATTGATTTGCCATCTTCCCTTTTTTCAATGACAGCATCGCTAAAGCCACGCATCAAAAAGTATACTGATATTGATATCCCCAGGGTCTCATTTTTGCATCCCTCAATCCCTTTCGCCAAATTATCAGACAACTCTACTTCAAGTTTAAAGGATCTCGATGTTATCGGGCCATGATTTCCTTTTTCCCATTCCCTGTCAATATAGTTAAGAAGTTCTCTTAGCACTAATTCATTAAATTCTTCTTTATGAAATTCACGAATAATTTCCAATAGCTCCATTCTTTAAACCTCCTTTTAAAAATATTACACATTTCCACCTTCAATATTCTCATCCATGGAAACCTGCGGATAATTTTTCTTTTCCTTAAATAATCTTTTGCGCAGAGCATTGGCAAAAGTGAACATCTCTTGCGAGCGCAAAAGCAAAGCCACCGCGATAAAAACCGCTATGCCGACCAGGCCCGAAATCGCACCCTGTAAAAACACACCCAAAAAAGTCTGCGTGCCGAAAAAAGGTTCCACGCCGAATTTCATAAATTGAGTGGCAATTGACATGGCCAGCGTGGCGATTAATATTTTCACAAAGGAAACTAGAATATTTTTTTCATCAAGCCCTTTAGTTTTGGCGCTTAAGGCCAGCCAGAGCAAAAAGAAATTCAAAATTGAGGAAAGTGAAAAGGCCAGAGCCAGACCGACCACGCCAAATTCTACTTGATAGCCATAAAAAACAAAAGGCTTGGTCAGGGTTATGCTTAAAACTATATTGATCAGCGCGGAAATCAAACCCAGCGCAAAAGGAATCGAGGCGTTGGCAAAAGCATAGAAGCCGCGAATCAGAAGCGGAATCAGAGCTTGGGCAAAAAGGCCGATGGAAAACATGGCCAAACATTCCATGGTTAAAACCGTATCTTCCCAGGTAAAAGCGCCCGTGCCCAAAATCACACGAACTATCTGGGCGCGTAAAACTAAAAGCAAGGCCGAAGCCGGGATCAAGAAAAATAAAATCTGTCTCGTTGTATTTGAAAAACTGTGAATAAATTCTTTTTTATTTTCTTTAATGGCCAGGGCGGATAGAGTCGGAAAGGCGGCGATGGCGAAAGAGATGCCAAAAATTCCGATTGGAAACGACTGCAGATTATTGGCCAGATTAAAAATTGATAAAGAACCCGAGGCCAGAGTGGAAGCGATTATCGTGATAACAACAAGATTTAACTGTGTAATGCCCAGAGTCAGGGTACGCGGAACCATCATTCTGATAATTTCTTTAATGCCGACTTCCTTAAAGCTGATTTTGAAAAAATATTTGAAGCCCAAAAATTTACAAGACGGAATCTGGACGGCCATGTGCAAAAACGCGCCCAGTACCACGCCATAGGCCAGGCCATAGATGCCAAAATATCTGACAAAAACCAGAGCGCCAAAAATAATGCCCAGATTATAAAAAATCGGAGCAAAAGAATAAACCACAAAGCGTTTAAATGACTGCAGAATGCCGCCGAAGATACTGCTTAAGCCCAAAAAAATCGGACTCAAAAACATAACTCTTGTCAGCGCGACCGTAGTGGCCATTTTTTCCGGACTAAAGCCCGGAGTTATCAATTTCATCAATTCGGGTGCGAATATAAAAGCAATCCCGCAGACGACGATCAGGCCGATCAAAAGAATGTTAATCATGCCGCTGACCAGCTGCCAGGATTTTGTTTCGCTTTTTGTGTTGAGATATTTTGTGAAAATCGGAATAAACCCGGCCGAGAGTGCGCCTAAGACCAGTAAATTGTAGACAAGGTCAGGCACTCTAAAAGCCGCGTAATATGTATCCAGCGTGTCGCCGGCGCCAAACTGGCCGGCTAAAATGCGGTCTCTGAATATACCCAAAAAGCGGCTCGCTAAAGAAGCGACCGCCACGATAATTGCCGCGCTGGTGATTGTCTTGGATTCCCCGTTAAGTAATTTTTTGAACATGAATATATTGATTTACAATGACCAATTTTCAATGATCATTGAATTTTCAATTAACAACTATTTTGAGCTACGTAAAGAATTACAAATTTTTTGAAAAATCATTATTAATAATATTTGCGCCGAATTTAGACGTTCTTTCCTCTAAGTCAAAATCACTTGGAAATTGATCATTGTTCATTTATTGAGAAATGAAAATTGATAATTGTGGATTCAAAGTTAAATAAACAATAATGCTATGCCGATGAGAAGCTGCGCGCTGCCCATTATCAGCTTCATCCAACGGTTGGATCTTTCCTGAATTTCCTTAGCTTCAAAGATATGTCTGGTTTTTAATAAAATCGCATAAACTATTATGAGCGGCGCCACGAACATTAGATTATAAATAAATAGATAGAAGATCGTGGTTATAAAGCTAAAGGAGCTTGAAAGCACGGCGATAGCGGCGACATAAAGAGGCAGCGAACAAGGCAGTTCAAAGATGGTTACGGCCATACCCAATAAAATCGTGGTTGGCAAATCAACTTTCTTGATCAAGCGCATCAAAATCGGCACTTCATTTTTGCCTACGCCCAGCGTGATGCCCTTGCCGTACCAGAAAAAATCTTTGATGTTAATCAGAGCGATAATCCAGATGGCGACAATAACCACGTATTTTATTATCTCGCTTATCTCCTGGTAGGGCGGCCATGACAAAAGTTGGTAGACAAATCTGGAAAAAACCAGACCAATTAAAAAATATGTTACGAAAATAGTTATGATGTAAACCGCGCCGATCTTGCCCATTCTTTCCGGCTGATGAGCGAAAACAAGCAAATAGCCGAGTAGCAAAATCAGCATGCCGATCGCGCAGGGATTGGTGCCGTCAATTAAACCGGCGACAACGACTAGAGGAAAACTTAATCCCCGATTTTCCAAAAGAGCCGCCAATTCCAAACCCTTGTCGGTGCAGGCGTTGTTACCGACTACGCATGATTGGCCGTCAGTCTGCGCCAGCGCGAAGTTGCTGAATAAAAAAACCCCGACGATCAAAAAAATAATTCCTAACAAAATATATTTCCTCTTCATAATATTTGAGATGTTATTTGATTAATTTTTTAGCCGAAGTAGCAATCATTAATTCTTCATCAGTTTTAATCACGAGCGATTTGAATTTCGGCATCTTTTTCAGAATTTCTTGACGAATAATCGCGCTTCTTTCGCCGATTCCTCCGGCAAAGACGATTGCGTCTACTTTGCCCAAAATCGTCGAATAAGAGCCGAGGTATTGTTTTATTTTATAGATAAAAATGTCTAATGTCAACTTGGCAATTTCTTTTTCTGACGCGCTAATTTTCTTTTTTATTTTAAAACCCTTAACTTTGTGGCCCGCTTTAACTAAAATTTCCCGCATATCCATTGAGCCCGAGAGTCCAAATAAACCAGAACGTTTATTTAAAAGTGAATCGACTTCTTCGGCGCTCATTTTTAAATTAGTAATCATGTAAAGCGGTATGGCCGGGTCAATACTGCCGCAGCGCGTGGACATGACTAGACCTTCAAGCGGCGTGAAACCCAATGACGTATCAACTGCTTTTCCTTGTTTTATCGCCGTGATACTGCAGCCAGAACCAAGATGGCAAGTAATTAAATTTAATTTATTCAGCGATTTTTTTAATTTCAAGGCCGCCTGGTTTGCGATATATTCGTGAGAAATGCCATGAAAACCGTAGCGTCTGATTTTATATTTTTGGTAAAATTTTAAGGGTATGGCGTAAATGTAAGCGTGAGGCGGCAATGTTTTATAAAAAGCCGTGTCAAAAACCGCCACATCAGGAATTTGCGGCAGATATTTTTGGCTAGCCATGATGCATTTTAGATTGACGGGATTATGCAAGGGTGCCAGTACATTAAAATCCTTAAGTTTCCTCAAAATATTTTTATTCAATAAAATTGGCTCATTAAATTTTCCGCCGCCATGTACTACTCTGTGTCCGACTAAAATTATATTGTCTTTAATGTCGGAGAGTTTTGAAACTGCCGATTTAAAGGCCTGCTCATGATTTTCAATCTCTTCATATTCTTTTTTATCACCAAACGCGATAAAAGAACCCATCAATCCAATGCGCTCGACGATTCCCTCTCGAAATAATTTTAAATTGTCATAATTAAAAACCTTGAATTTCAAGGTTGCGCTGCCTGCATTAATTACTAAAATGTATTTATTTTCCATAATTTTTATATGAGCTACATGAGCTAAAAGTTCAAAGGAACCAGAGGTCTATGAACCTTTTATCCTAGAGTTCATCTTTTCTTATATTCCTTTAGCTCTTCTTAATTTTAAACATATCGCCGTGTCCGGGAATTATAAAGTCGGCGATCTTTAAAACCTTATTCATGCTCTTTTCATATTCATCTTTATCCGAAACATAAATATTTTTTTCAACTTGTTTGGTAACAAATAAATCGCCAGTGACAGCAACTACCCCTTTTTCTGTATTCACCACAACTGTGCAAGCGTCTTCCGAGTGGCCGGGCGTTGGAATAATATAAACATTTGGCGAAATAATATTCTTACCGGCTTTTAAAATATCAAAATCAACCGCGAATTTATTTTTTTCATAACTGGTCAACCAATCAGTAAAAATCGCGTTTTTGAAAAGATGGTTATTGGCAACATGATCTGGGTGATGATGCGTGATGATAATGTAATTTATATCACCGAGTTTTACGCCCTCCTTTTCAATCGCGTAAGCCAAATCCGTTTCAACGGTGTTGTTGCCAGTATCAACTAAAATATTAAGCATGCCGTCTTTAATCAGGGTTACGGTTGAGCTGGCTTCAAATTCATTTTTTTCTTCATTGAGCCACTTAAAATATCCTGGCAAAAGCACTTTTACGGTCGCGTATTTATTCTCTTTCATATATTAGTTATTTGGTTTCGAAGCTGGAAACGTCTTTGCCGGTTTAGCGTTAAGTGTGGAGCGTGGAGGGTTTGGTTGAGAGTAATTGGCACTAATTACGCTCTACTAATCACCTATCACCTAACGCTCAACTCTCGACTTTCCACTTAATTAACATTACGAGCTTCGACGCCTTCAGACATATTAAATAATTAATTCCCCTTCCAGGCCCGGCCTCCAGCCACAAGCATTGCCTTCATCAGTATCAATCTGAAATGACTTTTTATGTTCCTTACCAGCCCTGACAATAACCTGATCAAAAGTTAAACCGCGCACGCCTTTAATTTTTACGGAAACCAAATCACCGTTTTTTACTTTCAAATCCTTGGCTTCTTTATCTGAAACATGCAAATGGCGCTGGGCCACAATAACGCCCTCTTTTATCTCAACCCTGCCTTTTGGGCCAACTAAAACCGCGCCGGGCGTTCCTTTAATATCACCCGAGACGCGTAAAACCGGTTCAATACCTAAAAATCTATAGCAATCAGTGACAGGCAATTCAACCTGCGTTTTCTCGCGAATCGGTCCAACCACCCGCAGTTTCAACTCTCCCTTACTGCCAATAATTTTAATTTCTTCATTGGCTGAAAATTGGCCGGGCTGCGAGACTTTTTTTAAAACCGTTAATTTATAGCCCTTGCCAAAAAGTTTTTCCAAATCGTTTTTACTTAAGTGACAGTGCCGCGCCGAAACCTCGACTTGAATTTTGGGCATATTTAATAAAACAAAAAATTAAGATAATCTTGGATATTTAAAACTAAGGTTTAGCGTCAAGCGTAAAGAGTGGATGGTTTAGTGGAGAGCAATTGGATGTTAGTCACAAATTACGCCCTACCAATTACCTAACGCTAAACGCCAGACACTCGACCTCAAGCAATAAATCTACGCTTTACCGTTTGTGCAATAATAAGCGCTGTTCAAACCGTTTTCCTTATAGACGGGGCAGCCACTGGGGCAGATACAACCCCTGGGTTCAACGTCACAGCCGCTTTTGGCGCGGCCGCAGTAAAGCATCTCGTCGTCTTCTGCCATGCATTTGCTGTAAGTCGGACAGTGAGGACAATGACAGCGCTCGGCATTTTTCTTGTTGTCTTCAACCATAATTATTCACAATTGGGAATAATCTTTTTAAAATAATCAAATTTTATTTCTGAAAATTTAATCACGTTATTGGCCACGGCGCGCACAAACTTTTTCGTCTTTTTGTCGCCGACAAAAAAGGCGTGATCTTCTTCGGTTTTAAAACTAGCGCCGTGAGTGGTATAGGCGATGCCAAACGGAGCCAAAACGCAACCCAAATTTTCTAAATACATATATATATCAAAAGCGGTTTTGTAAGCGCCGTCTTCATGACCGTTGATAATCAAACCGCAGGTTTTGCCAAGCATGGGCGTCGTGTCATTAACTAAAAACATATTTTGAACTGCCGTCAACCTGTCCAAAAAATGTTTTAAATAAGCCGACATATTATTCCAATTTATCGGCGAACAAATAATAAATCCTTTGCACTCCTTCAGCAGCGGATAAAGATATTTCATATCATCTTCCTGATTTTGACACGGGTCTTTGCACAAATCCTGGAACATTGAATAACAGTGCCAACAAGCATCAATTTTATAATTAGCCAAGTCTAAAATTTGGTATGACTTTTTTTGTTCTTTAAAAACCTCGGCGGCCATTTCCGCGAAAAAATGAGTGTTGTGGTGTCGATGATGGGAACCGTTGATAATCAAATAATCAGTGGGCTTTAATTTTTCACCCCGTTCCTCTGTTTCAACCGGCACCAAATCAAATTCTTCGGCGACAGAACCGCAACGAGGACAATTTTTCGGCGGCTTATCGCCGGAAACAACCAAACCGCAGTTGTTACATTTCCACATCTTCATATTTATTGAACATTAATCGCAGCGGTCATAAAAGTATGGATATTGCAATGATAATTATAAGTTCCAGCAGTTGTGAATTTAAAACTATAGCTATCGCCCGTATTTAATACCTGACTTAAAAATCCATTTCCCGCGATCTGATGAGCCGCCACGTCGTCATTAATCCACTTTATCGTATCACCAACATCAATCGTTATGTTTGATGGGTTAAAGGAGAAATTCTGAATAGTGATCTGCCAGGTCTTTGGAGCTTTAGCTGGCGGAGGTGGCACATTTACATTCAAATTTGCGGCAGGAAGTGGGGAGGTATTAACCATAGGCATGGGACTTGTTTGCGGATTCAGATTAGTGGAGGTTGGCGCATTAACCGCATTAAAATTTTGCATTGGGATAGAATACTGCGCTGGCATCATAACAAAATAATAATAAATCGCGCCGCCCAAAATAAGAACAGCTAAGACAATTACGCCGACTATAATTCCTTTTTTCATAAATTTATTTTATTTAATTTGAAAGTGAAAAAACCAAACCCCCAACGCCATATAAGCATGGAGTAAACCAACGGCAATGATTAGAATAAAATTAACTCTATGAATCTTGAAATACCACATCTTGCCGTGAAATGTTTTGATGCCCGTGTAAATTTGTAAAGTCAGCAAAACAACCAAAATCATGCCCAGCCAGACGTAGAGCGGGTAACCAAATACGAGAGGAATGGTGGTTAAGATATTCATATTAATCTATATCCAGTATAGCAAAAAGGAACTATTTTTTACATTTCACTAAGGCAACGGAGCCGGCAATCAGCTGCTTCAGCAAATCAGCCGTTTTTGCGTCAATTAAAGTTCCATCAGAGTTAAAAGCCTTGTCGCAACTCCAAACATAAACCTGGGGCTGCGCGACAATCAAAACATTTAGATAAGCCAAAATTTGACGCAGATGTAATTGACCTCGCACTGTCCCAAACTGGCCCATGGAGGCACCAAAAATAGCCGCAACTTTTCCATCAAATGAATTATTTCCCCGCGAAGCCCAGTCAATTAAATTTTTCAAAACTCCGGAGACAGAATTATTGTACTCTGGGCTGGCAATTAACAGTAAATCACAATTCTCAATTTCTTTCTTAGCCGCCAAAACCGATTTGGGCAAACCTTTTTCCTGAATATCCCCGTCATACATGGGTATGTCTAATTTTTTCAAATCAAGTTCAGCGCACTCCATATCCATATCGGCTACGATTTTTTTGGCCAGCGCCAAAAGTTTTCTATTATAGGAATCCTTGCGCAACGAACCACAGATAGCTAAGGCTTTGATTTCCATAAAATTATTTATAATTTTTAATTTCGTTGGCCAGTCTGGCCGCGAATTGCAAAACCTCATCGCCGGGTAAAACCTCGGCGCTGGTTCTTTCAATACTAATGAATTTGTCCGGACCCAAAACCAAATACACTGTATTTATCAAACCATTTTCCTGCACCGCGTAAAAATTTTCCATGGGAATTCTTGGGTCAACCATAATTTTGTGGCCGATGAATTCCCTGCCCTTTTTCTGATTTGCCACGTTCAAATAATCCATGACCAACATCACATAATTATTTTCATCATAATAATAACTGCAATTATACAAAGTGGCTACGGGCGAGGGCACGACTTTCACGATTTTTTTGCCCAAAATCGGCTCCATGAATTCCTTGGTAAACTGACCGCAAATATCTTCCACGATATAATATGATTTATCTGGCCTCGACGGCTCACCCGGATACTCAACAAAACAATTTGCCAAACGCTTGCCTTTATCACCATAATTAGCCAGATCAACGCTGCCTGGCGCGCATTTGCCCGACGTAATTGCCGTATTATTACCCGATATTTGGGTCTGATCAATAACCTTGGGCGCGCAACCGAACAAGAAAAGAATTGCTAAAATAAGGATCGACGATAAGAAAAATTTTTTCATGTTATTTTTTATAAGATTTATTTATTAATATTAGCAAACTCTCTGGCCGGTTTTCTGAAAATATTTTTGATGATATTCTTCGGCTGGCCAGAATTTTTTAGCCGGCAGAATTTCAGTCACAATCGGCTTTTTAAATTTGCCGGATTTTGCCAGTTCATCTCTGGATTTTTCCGCTTCTTCTTTTTGCTTCTCGTTTTGATAAAAAATCACCGAACGATATTGGTTGCCGATATCAAAACCCTGCCTGTTTTTTGTGGTGGGGTCGTGCAGCCGCCAAAAAGCCTTGAGTAAATCGCCATAAGTAGTTACTGATGGGTCAAATTTTACCAAAACGCTTTCGACGTGACCGGTTTTGCCCGTGTGCACTTCCTCGTATTTTGGATTTTCAAAATCACCGCCAGTGTAGCCAGCTGTTGTTTCGAGCACACCCTTAATTTTATCAAAATCAGCCTGCACATGCCAAAAACAGCCAGCCGCAAAAATGGCGGTTTCTAAAACATTATTTTCCCGATCCCTATTCATTAAATTTAATTATTGTTTAATATAATCTGTCCGGATTTTATTGAATCGCTCAAGTCCGGGCTGGAAATCGAGGCCAGATCCGACAAAAATTTAGCCGCGTCTTTCGCCTCCATGACGCTGGGCTGACTTTTTTGACTGATCAGGGGGTAAATTTTATAAATAAATTCTTGTCTACCTGTTTGCAGTTCTATGGCCAGGCCCTGCTGAACTTTTTGATTAAAATACTGATCGAAAATAAAGTTGCCTAAAGAATAAAAAATTAATTTATTTTTATACAACTCAATATTTTCCACCACGTGGGGATGATGGCCGATTATTAAATCCGCGCCAGAATCAATAAGCGCGTGCGCCATTTTTTTCTGGGCCGCTGTATTGGTTGATTGGTATTCGACACCCCAGTGCATGTTCACTATTAAAAATTTATCGGGATATTTAACCCTTGTATCTTTCACGGTAGCTTCCATTTCAGTATTTTTGCAACCGGAAAATGTCTGGTTAAATGATAAAAAAATAAAATTATCTTTTTCAAATAACAAATCCGAGCCGCATTTTAAGGGATCGCCCGCGAAACCGATTCCCCGTCCTTTCAGATACTCCCTGGTCTGGCTTAAGCCAATCTGACCCATGTTTAAAGTGTGATTATTGGCCAAGGAAACTAAATCAACATTTTCGCTGGCCAAGAGATTCGCACTCTCGCTAGGAAATGAAAATACTAGCGAATGCGCGCCAGTGTCTATCGGCGTTTCGACAATGGGGCCTTCCAAATTAGCCGAGACAATATTATAACCGGCTAAAAAATTACTGTTTTTTTCAAAAGGATAGGCAGAGCCGTATTTTTGCGAAAGTTTCTCAACGTTTCGGTCAAGCATTATGTCGCCGACAAATAAAATTTTATAATCGGGTAAAGCCTTCCCTTCCTGGCTAACCGTCTGATTATCCCCTTGAGCAACGGTCACTGCAGTTAGCGATGTGGCGACTTCGGACGCCCAAGATGCCTGCAAAAATAATTTACCCATATTCCAATAAAAACCGGCTAAAAATCCGGCGAGAATCATACAAACCCAAATGCAAGAAATCGTTTTATTCATTTTTTTGCTAAATTAAAAAATATAAGATCTACTTTAATTTTAACGTTCTGACGCGAAAAAATCAATAAATTCGGCAAGTCCTTGGGTTGACTTGACAGCAAAGTCTGGATTTTATAATCTAAACCTAGCTAAATCAAGTCTAAAAGGAGGGGAAATGATCAGAAAATGCAAATGCGGCTGGATCGGAGTCAATCTGATCCCCGAGTTAGAGACCGACCAAGCGCTCTGCCCGAATTGCAAAAGACCCTTTCCGGGTGTGACTGCTGATGAGGCCATCATGATTACGTCCCAGGAGGAAAAAGGGATTATCAGGGAACAGCAATTGAAGGAAAAAATCGCAGGCGGCACCAGCCCGCAGTAAAACAAAAGCCCGGGATTTCTCTCGGGCTTTTTTTATTTTATTATCGATGAAATTATAACAAAAAAACCGCCGCTTGTACGATTTTTTAGACCACTTGGGTCGCTCGATAAAAAAGTCTTGTGGCTTAGATAAAATGTTTTTTGAGAAAAGCTCTGCCACTCCCAGTCTTTAAATACCTCTCAAAATTATAAGCCGTTTGTTTATTTTCAAAAATTATATGGCAGACATGTTTCCACGGTTTTCTATTTTTCGTAGAGCTAACATAGCCATTATTATGTCTCTTGAGACGATCCTGAAAATCATCAGTGTTTCCGCTATATATACAGAAAAATCTTTTTAAGATTGAATAATATAAACAATTTTCATATTTTTAGCTGGTCATCACCAGCCGAAGCCCGCCGGAAAAATTATCATTGCTGGTCATCACCAGCCGAAGCCTGCCGAAAAGTAAATTGAGCTAATGTCTGCCTCCGCAATCCCAGCTGTGCTGGCCTTGCTTCGGCAGGCGAAGGCTGGGGAGGTAGGGATCGAACCTACGAATGTCTGCTTCAGAGGCAGATGCCTTACCGCTTGGCTACTCCCCAAGGATTTAGATATTGGGTATTAGTTAATTTGTGATTGGGAATTGGATATTAGTATATTTATTTAACACCGCTTGCGTAGCGAAACGCAGTTGAGCGAAGCCCAACATCCGAAGCGGTGCTGGGGCTACTCCCCAAGGAATTTGGGTATTGGTTATTAGATATTTGTTATTGGGAATTGGATTTTTTGTCTAACAACGTTTTTATAAAAGCGTTAATTTTTATATGTAATTCTTCTAATTTATTTTTTAATTTTATATTTTGTTCTTCTGTAATTAAACCTCTTTTACCTAATAAATTCACCCAGTGCAGCGACTCGGTGAGTGAGGCCCTGGCGTTATGAAAAAAACGTATTTTATCCAGAAAATGATAACGCCCATATCCTTCTGCGATATTGGCACCGATTGAATCTATAGATCTAACAAATTGCTGACCCAAAATAATTTTACAATCCATCGCTAAATTTTTATATATAATCCAAGCATCATCGGACAGCTCTATCGCGATATTATAAATTATCAAATCATTTAATTTTAGATAATCCCCCATATTTTTAAAATATTCCTTTCCCAAATACCCAATCTCTAATACCTAATCACAAACATCCAATCATTCAATTATCTTACCGCCTAAAGTGTTCACGAGCAAGTCAATCATTTCCTGCTGCTGGCCTTTTTCTTCAACTGGCAAAACTTGCACAAATTCTACTTCGTCATTTTTGGTTTGTTCTTTTATGAAGTTACTCTCTTGCCCTTTGGGCAATAATGAGGTCTCGATCTGGATGTCCTCGTTAAAATATTCTGATAATGCTTTTTCCAGAGTCTGTTTTATTTTTATCTGGTTTATGCGCTGCTGATGAAACGCGTACTTAAAGCCGATTTTTAAAACATTACCCTTGAGATCGACTGGCTCCGCAACTTTTAGAACAAAGACTAGGGACGCATTAATATCCTGCAGTTTGACTAAAAAATTATGCCATTTTTTTCTGACCTCGTCAATATTTATGCTAACATTTTTCAGAACTTTCATTTTCGGGGCTGATTCAGTATTTTTTAAAGTGGCACTTTTCGCGCCACTTTTATTTTCCTCGACAAAATTATTTTGGCTACTTGATGGCGGCGAATTTTTTGGGCCCTCTCTGTCAATATCCTGTCTCGGTCTATCTCCGCCAGCACCGCAAAATTCGATTATCGCCACTTCCAACGGCAACTGCGGTATGGCCGCGGTTTTTATCTCAAATTTCTTGCCAGAAAAAATGTTTATCAAATGGATCAGATCGTTCAAGCCAAATGAAGCGGCCAAATCAATAATCTGCTTTTCTGTTTCCGCGTCAAGATCAAAAGCAAAGTCTTTTAAGCCGTGGCTGATTTTCGCCAGCATTATCTTGCGCAAGAATTCCACCAAATCATCGGTGAATTTAACAAGGTCAATCCCCTCCTGCGCCAATTTATTAACCAGAGTGATGGCCGATTCGGTATTTTTTTGAACTAGACTCCGCGTCAGGTCAAGAACAAAACTTAAATTGGTACTCGGAATTATTAAGCTGGCCTCTTCCGCGCTGATTTTTTTATCTCCCAGCGCCAGCACCTGACCGAGCAAGCTCTCGGCGTCGCGCAAACAACCTTCGGAAACACGCGCGATATCAAGTAGCACCTTTCGTTCAACCGCGATTCCTTCTTGCTTACAGATCCAGTCCAAACGGCTAATTAAATCATCGCTGTTGACTTTTCTAAAATCAAAGCGCTGACAGCGTGAAATTATCGTGGCCGGCACTTTATGAATTTCTGTCGTGCATAAAATGAAAATGGCATGAGCCGGCGGCTCTTCTAAAATCTTCAGGAGCGCGTTAAAAGCCGAGATGGAAAGCATGTGCACCTCGTCTATGATAAAAACTTTAAATTTTCTTTTCAATGGCGTAAAGCGCGCGTTAGCAATAATATTTTCGCGGACATTATCAACGCCTGTCTGGGAAGCCGCGTCAACTTCCAAAATATCCATGTCGCGGCCAGCCACTTGTTCCAAACAAGAAGAACATTTGCCACAAGGCTCGCTCTGTCCTTCTTTTCTATTCTCGCAATTGACTGATCGGGCCAAAAGACGGGCAGCCGTGGTCTTGCCAATGCCGCGCGGTCCCGTAAATAAATAAGCGTGGGCAACTTTATTGCCCTCGATCTCATGTTGCAGAGTAATTTTAATATGATTCTGGCCAGTCAGCTCGGCCCAGGTCTGCGGTCTATATTTTCTGTATAAAGCTAATGACATTT
>JAQTMG010000008.1:0-14173 GCA_028714455.1 Patescibacteria group bacterium | reverse complement strand
TATTACTCCTAAATTGTTTAAATCATGAGTTAATTTTAGGCGAAGTTGAAGATAAAATCAAGTGCTAAAAAACCCCGGTTCCCCGGGGTTTCCATATTCGTGTTTTTTTTGTGATTATATTTTCGCCTGCCCCGTACTTTATGAGCGTAGCGAATAATAGTATGGGGTGGTTCAGGCTACTTTTTCACTATATTTTCCACGGCCGCCCATTTGGACGGCGCTTCTTTGGGCACTAAAATTATAACTTCATCGCCCGGCTGACCCTTGAAATATGTAACCGAAGCCGGTATAACTTTATACTTTTTCTTTTCGACCGTAACCAGATAATTACCGCTCTTATCAAGGGAAAGTCCGCCGACCAAGCGCTTTCTCTCAATCGGGCCGATTTGTTTATACAAAAAATCTCCGTGCTTGGTAATGGTAAGTTTCAAAATATCGCCCTCAACGAGTTTTGATTTGGAAGCGTAATTAGGCGGAATGGTATAAACCTGGCCGTCATAAGCAATCATTTTTTCGCCGTCAAAAACTCCCTCGATGATTCTTTCCTCGCCCATCACCTCCAGATCTTTTTCAGCGGTTTTTAAATCCTGTGAAATCGAGGAAAAAACATTTTCTAAATCCTGGGCCTGTTCCGGCTCTTCTTCTAGAATTTCAATTATCTTACCGAGATTATCGTGAATGTTTTTTAAAATTTTCTTGATGAGCTGGTATTTGCTCGAGGCAATATTAACAGTATCAAGATTTTGGTTTTTGTTTGTCATATTTTATTTTGTTATTTGTTTAGTGTGGAGAGCGGAGGTTTGGTTTAGGGTAATTGGAAAAAAGTCGTTCAACTTTCTACTCTCAACTTATCTCTCAACGTTCGACTCTCAACTCTCTACTTAAAAATAAATTCTTCATCACCCGCCGCCTCCTTTTCCGCCTCACCCAAAAAATCTTTTGTCGTGCCCATTTTTGAACGCTCCATTATTTCCGCTTCAACAGTTTCTCTAGGCCTGCCATATTTCAAGCGTGAAAGTTCTTTAATCGAAGCTGCCAATTGCGGATTTGGCTCTGGTCTGTTTTCCGGACCCAATGTTCTCATGTTAAACGGGGGCGGGTTAGTGTTATCAACCAGAATTTTTACAAACGCATTAAATTTCGGCACGTTCATCACGTCATATTCGTTAAAGACAGGCGCAAATTCTTTAGCCATGACTTCGGCGTCATCAACGCCGATTCTGAAAGCGACCTTGGTGCCCACGTTGCCGAAAATGGCGTCCTTAATCCTGGTGTCATTATTTTTAACGAGCTGACCGATAAACTGATGCGCGATGGTCAGATCCAGCCGATATTTTCTGGCCTCTGACAAAATAACCTGAATGCTCTCGGTTAAAAAATTCTGGAACTCATCAATATATAAATAATAATCAGATCTCTGGCTTTCGGGCAAATCACCTCTGGAAAGAGCGGCCATTAAAATTTTGCCGATAATGATCATGCCCAAAAGATTGGCGTTAATATCGCCGATTTTTCCTTTGGACAAATTAACCAGAATGATTTTTTTCTCATCCATGGCCTGCCTGAAATTGAAAGCGCTTTTTTGCTGGGCAATAATCGGCCTCATAATGTCATTGGCGATAAATGAGGTCAACTTTGAAGTGATATAGGGCACGATGTTCTGCAGAGCCGCTTCACCGCCGGCTTTTTCCGCTTCCTTGGTCCAGAAATCCCTGACCACCGCGGTTTTGGCTTTGGAAAGTTTGTAATTGCGAAAATCTGCATCAGAAAGAACCTTGGGCGCTTCCATTAGAGTCGAACCGGAAGCTTGATCTTCTAAAATCAAAAGTAAAGCGTTGCGCATGTATTGTTCAAAGATCGGACCGCCAGTCGCTTTCAAGTCATAAAGTTTATCAAAGATATTCATCAGCTCATTGATGACAAAAGTTTTCTGTTCGGGTCTTGATTCGTCAAATTCCAGCATATTTAAACCCAAAGGCCGAGCTACGTCGCCTGGATTAAAATAAATCACATCCTCGGCGCGCTCCCTGGGAATGTAATTGATCACGTCTTCGGTCAAATCACCGTGCGGATCAATCACACAGACGCCTTCGCCATTGATAATATCCTGAATGATCAGATTGTTCTGCAAATAAGTTTTGCCCGTACCTGTCATGCCAATGATGTACATGTGGCGGCGCCTGTCCTCGCGCTTAAGCCTGACTGGCGTTTCAACGCCACGATATTCATTGACGCCCAAAAGCAAACCTTCTTGGGGCATATTTGAGGGCGGCGCGGCCTTGCGCGATTGGAGCCAGACAATGTTTGGCGTCTCAATGTGACCGAGCGGAAAATGATAAATGGAAGTAAGCTCTTCCGTGTTAAGCAGCATGCGGCCCCGGTCATCAAATTCTCGATAAATAAAATCATTGATTAACTTCTTAGTCGAAGGCGTATAGCGCTTAAAAGCATTACCAAATTCATATATATTAAATTGCGCGAAACTGTTTAAAATGTTATCGAGATAAGACTCGGCTTTGGACTGGCTGTCAGCCGAAACAATGACTCTGATATTAGTATCAAAGCCGCCTTTGGAAACTTTTTCCTCAATGCCTTTAATTATCTCCTGCTCCATGGCCGAGAGCTGATAGGGTTTGGGCGATTCTACGCCTTCTTTTTTTACGGCCAGGCCTGTCACGCCAGCCTCTTTTAAAAATTTACCCATGGTGCCAAAGGCCGAGTTTTTGCCTTCGGAAATTGCCTGATTAAGTTTTTTGCCCTGGTGAGCGATTGAAGCCGTGCGCTGTCCCCACTTGTGCCAGGCCGGATTGGCCGAGCGCACAATCATCTGGATAGCGGCACCTGAATTTTTGTCCAGTTTGCTTAGGGCACTGGTCAACGCGCTCAAGGGATCGGTGTCTAATTTTTTATAGGTCTTAATCGGATAAATATATTCTTTTCTCAATTTGAGCATGGCGCCACTAATTGTGCCAGTCGGGTTAAAAATATTATAATCCTCAATTTCCTCAACCAGGGCCCTGGGGAACTGGGCCGTTATTTGTTGTTCCACGAAATCCTTAACTTTGCCGGGAACAGCCACGTAAAAATAAATCAAGCCCTCGCGCAGTACGATTTCAAACGAGATATGGTCGGTCCGCGGCACAAAAAAATATTTCAGGCCGAGCTGGGGTTTCAGGCCCGCGATGTTCGAAAAAAAAGTTTCCATGGCGCTAATCTTCTCCGCCAGTTCCTGCTGGCTCTTGGGGCCGGCCGATTCCTTGCCCTCAACTTTTTCGTATTTCGGCAGTTGTATGGCAAGCACCACTGATTTAAAAGCCGAGGAATTTTTATAAAGCTCTTGAACCAACAACCTGGCCAAAAGCAAAACAGCATAAAGCAAAAAAATCACTATAACTAAAATAAGGCCTAAATAGATAAAACTTTCAGCCCCTTGTATGCCAAACAAATTTAATTGTTCGAGCAGATTTGCCATTTTGTTTTAATAATTTGTTTTAAATTTTATTTTGATTTTCGCCCGATTCTCTTTTTGCCTGGTTTATCCTTAAAATCTTATCGGTTTTGATTTTCGCTTCCTGCTCCAGGAAATATCTATTTACGTGAGGAATCAATCGCAACCATCTTTTTATTAGTTCGAGTATCTTACTGACTCTAATTTTAACCTGACCCAAGAGCGACTCGATTTCCGCGGCCGTTTCTTCGCCTCTCTCCGCAAAAACCGCCTGCTGGTCCGGTGGCAACTGAAAATATATGTCGTTCAAATCTTCCTGCAAAACGTTTTCAATTTTTTCCAGGACAGGACTTTTGGCTGGCGCGACCGGCGCGGCCGAGGGCGGGGTAACAACCAGTTCGGGTTTAGCTTCACCTTCTTCGATTTTTTCTTTGAGCGCTTCTGGACTGACTGGCCTTTCAGCACCTCGTTCAATTTTAATTCTGACCGGAACCTCTACGGCTTCCGGCTTAACCGACGTTTCTGGAGCGGGATTTTCTTTTTTCTTGCTAATATCTGTATCTTTATTGGCCATTTCAAGTAGTTTAAAGTTTGCTTTTCTTGGATTAAATATACCATATTTATGCCCAAAATTAAATACACAGCTTATTTAGCTCAAAAACGATTTTCTGTGTTATAATGACAATATAGACAGATTGCCTCAAAAAAGAGTAAAAAATAAAATCCAAACAAAATGCCGCAAACACAAATCATCAAGACTCAAAAATTCAGCTGGCTAAACATCATCAACGCCTCAAGCAAGGAAATCGGCTATCTGAAAAAAAAGTTTAAATTCAGCCAGCTCGACTTAAGCGACGCCTACGCTCACAAACACGCGCAGAGGCCGAAATTGAATTTTCAGTCAAATTATATTTTTTTAGTTCTTCTCTTCCCCGTTTACAATAAAAAAACCCGCGAGATCACGCCGGCTGAAATTGACATCTTCATAACTAAAGATCATCTGGTGACGCTCCATTATAATCAGCTGACCGTTCTGAAAAGCTTGTTTGCCATTTGCCAGAAGGATAAAAATGAAAGAGACATTTATTTTAGCGAAAACCCGGCCATGCTGCTCTATGAACTTCTGGAGCGACTTTACATCTCGCTTTACCCGATGACGGACCACATCAGCATAGACATCAATAACATTGAAAAAAATATCTTTGCCGGTCATGAGCGCGAGATGGTCAAAGAAATTTTAGTCGTCAAAAGAAACATCGTCTATTTCCGCAAAATCATGCAGTTTCACCGAAGCATTTTGCATAAATTTATCAAGATGCAGCTTTCGATGTTCGGCAAACAAGAGGAAAAGATCGATACTTTTTACAACGATCTCAACGACCACGTCCATTCGATTTGGGACATTTTGGAAAATTATCAGCAAACCATTGACGCCCTGGAAGATACCAACAGCGCCTTGGTTACGTTCAAACTTAATGACATCATGAGGACCCTGACTATTTTTTCAGTCATTGTTTTTCCCTTAACTTTAATGGCTGGCATTTTCAGCATGAACGCCGTGTACATGCCGCTGGTCGGTACATCTTTTGATTTTTGGAAAATCGTGGGCATTATGTTGGCAGCCACGATTGTAATGTTTTTTTACTTCAAACACAAAAAGTGGATATAAAAAATTAAATAAAATAAAAGGGACCTTGCGGCCCCTTTTTTGTTATTCAAGATACTCCTGAATACGGTATAAAACTCCGGCGATGGCAATGAACTCGGGAGTCAGATCAGCTCCTAACCGAAGACCTTTTTGCGCGAGCTTTTGCTCGACCTCTTGAACTGACTTTTTGCCCAGGCCTCTTATTTCCAAAAGTTCCTCTGCGCTCATTTTGACCAATTGAGCTATAAACATCTCCCGTTCTCTTCCCGTACATGCGTCATAGTTGTACGTTGCGAAAGTTTTGAGGATGCGCTTTGGAAAAGGAATCACACTTATTGGCGAAGCCAAAAGCTCGATGTGACGATCCCAGTCATGATCAAAACTTTTCCAGAGGATGTTCTCTCTTATCTTGGAAAATCTTTCTTCCAGATTGGAACGCAAAAAATATTTGCGCAAGCTGTACTTCAGGTCTCGCAAACCTTTTTTGTAGTCATGCAAAAAGCCAGAACGAGTAAACCCCATGGTTTTTGCGGCCTCTTTTGCGCTCATCGGTTTTCCGTCGTGTCCGAGTCGGAGCGTAATCGCCACGTAGCATTTCATTTTGAGACGCTCCAGGGCCGACTCAATCCGTTCTTTGTCTTGCGGCCGAAAAGGCAGCAGATCATTGCCTGCCTCGGGAAAAACCGCTTTCAGCAGATTCACATAAAACAATTCATTAGCCATGATTCCTCCTTTGTTTTTAAAGTTCGATAGTTCAATTTACCAAAAAGAACCTTATTTGTCAAGGTGTGAAGAAAGTATATTTTTTATATCGTTTAAACTCTCTACTCTAATTAATTTCTGCCTCAAAGCGCTGGCTCCCTCAAAACCCCGGCAATACCAGGCCAGATGTTTGCGCATTTCCAAAATTCCTTGCTTGCCCTTTAATTTAAAATTTAATTTAGCATGGGCTAATGCCACTTCTTTTATTTTCGAGAAATCATATTCTTTATATTTTCCTTTCTTCAAATAATCTTTAACCTGTTTAAACAACCATGGTTTGCCTAAAACCCCCTGCGCCAAACCAAGGCCATCAACACCGGTTTGCTCAATCATTTCCTTGGCTTTCTCGGGGTTGACAATGCCGCCGTTACCTAAAACAATTCCTGAAAAATTTTGCTTAACCTTTTTAATTATTTCAAAATCAACCGGGCCGCTAAAACCTTTCTCATAACTGCGGCCATGAATCATCACCGCCGCCACTGGCAAATCTTTAATTCTCTCAAGTAAATCCGGGGCAGTCACTTTTTTTCTCGGGTCAATTAAATTAATTGAGCTTCTGATTTTAATGGAAACAGGGATTTTCACTGCTGCGCAGGTTGCTTTAACAATCTCGTAGCATAAGTCCAGATCGCGCATTAATTTCACTCCCCCGCCACTTTTATAAATCTTAGGCGCGGGGCAGCCAAAATTAATATCCACGCCATCAGCGCCAAGTTTCTCGGCCAGTTTAGCCGCCTCGGCAAATAATTCTGGCTTGCAACCAAAGAGCTGAATTACAATGGGTTTTTCTTTTTTGCTGAATTTCATCAGTTCTAAAGTTTTTTCCGATTTATAATGTGAACCGTCAACTGAAATCATTTCCGAGTAAACTAAATCAGCGCCAAAATCTTTGCAGATTTGCCGAAAAGCCGAATCAGTAATGCCAGCCATGGGCGCTAAGGCAATAATGGGTTTCTTTAATTTTAACCAAAAATTTTTCATAAAATTAAAGTCATGGTGAGCATAGCCGAACCATGACGTATAGCGAAAACGCTATCCTTGTCATGGTGAGGCTCTCGAACCATGACGCCACCCTTCGAGAACATCAGGATGACATTGTTAAAGCGTTTTCGCCCATCAATAAATTATTTTTTCTTAACAATCGAACCGCTGGTCGTGTCTTCAACTAAATAACCAAGATCGCAAATTTTATGTCTCAACTCATCTGATGATGTCCAGTCCTTATTCTTTCTAACCACTTCCCTATCTTTAACTAATTTCAAAACTTCTTCTGGAATTTTTTCTTTTTTCAATTTAGCCAAACCAAGTCCCAAAACTTTATCAAAATCAAGCAGCGTGGCTTTTTTGTCAAAATCACTGACTTTATTATCTTTAATCATCAACCAAGCTAAAGCCAAAGCACCTGGCAAATCTAAATCATTATTTATTTTCTCCAAAAATTTCTCTTTATAATTTTTATCAACTTTGCCCCTGCCCTTGATACTCAAAATAAAATCATTTAATTTTCCTCTGGCCACTTTCGAACCTTCCAAGCTTTCCCAGGTGAAATTTATGGGCGTGGCATAATGCGCTTGTAAAAATAAGTAGCGCAAATCCAGGGCAGAATAACCTTTATCTTCTAGATCTTTGATTGTATAAAAATTTTTCAATGACTTGGACATTTTCTGGCCGTCAATCAAAAGGAATCTGGTATGGAACCAATAATTGGCAAATCTTTTACCGGTCGCGCTTTCTGACTGGGCGATTTCTGATTCATGATGCGGAAAAATATTGTCTTCGCCTCCTGTATGAATATCAAAAGTCGAACCAAGGTATTTCATGCTCATGGCCGAGCATTCAATGTGCCAGCCAGGAAATCCCAGGCGGCCAAAAGCTTTCCACTCCATTTGCCTTTTGGAACCGATTGGCGAAAATTTCCAGAGCGCGAAATCAGTGGGATTTTTTTTCTCCATATTAACTTCAACTCTGGCGCCTTCCATCAACCCCTCCAGGGTGTTACCTGACAATTTCCCGTAATCAGAAAATCTTGACGTGTCAAAATAAATGCCGTCACTAGTCGTATAAGCAAAACCCTTATCCAGTAAAATCTGGACTAGTTTAATCATCTCTTTAATATGTTTGGTGGCCTTGGCCACTACACTGGGTTTTTCCAGGTTTAATTTTTTTCTGTTCTCAAAATAGATTTTGGTAAAAAATGCGGCGATTTCAGTCGCGCTTTTGCCGGCTTCGCGCGCGCTCTTTTCCAGTTTGTCTTCACCGCTATCGGCATCACTGGTTAGGTGCCCCACGTCAGTAATATTCAAAACCTGTTTAACTTTATAACCGTTATATTCAAACGTGCGGCGCAGTAAATCAGCCGTGGTGTAATTCCAGGCATGGCCAATGTGATCATAATCATAAACCGTGGGTCCGCAGGTATACATGCCCACCTTTTTGTCTTTAATCGCCTTAAATTCCTCAACCTTTTTTGAATAGGTATTGTAAATTTTTATCATAATACTATTTTAACCAAAATCAAGGCATAAATCAATTGGGCGAAAATGGCTCGTCGGCGCCATCGGCATCGTAGAGACAGGGTATACCCTGTCTCTACAGATTCGGGGAAAAGCCATTTTCGCCCTCAAACAAAAAACCCGCCTTCGCGAGTTCAAATTCTCTATTCTCTATTCTAAACTCTAGCCATACATCGGCGGCTGTTTCTTCGGCTTCCTGATCAAAACCATAATCACGATTGGCGTAACCAGCCAGAAAAATTTGGCCGGATCTGAAATAAACAGATTGCGCATATCAGCTGAAACATTATTAACCATATCCTGCGGCAGATAACCAAGTAGAATGCTTAAAATCAAACCAACGTGGAAAAAAGAAAATAAAATTGACTGCCACCATTTGCTAGGACTGTCAGTTGCCGCGATAGTGTGAATCAAAGCGCTGCGGCCAAGTAAAAAGAAAAGGGCAATAAAAATACCAATAAACAAAGTGACTTTAAATATCGAAGAATTGTTTAAACTGATTTCCGCGCTAAAATCATTCAGATAAGGTGCTGTATTTACAATGGCCAGAGCCATGTAAATGCTGACTAAAATAACAATAATCCTGTCGCGACCCAGAGATAAACCGTACAAAAAGGCAGCGACTACAAAAAATAGGACTATAAATAAATCCCAGCTCGGCGTCGCCCAATTCATGTTGGCTAAAAATCCCATATATTCCAAATAATTCTATGTTCTATATTCTATGTTCTAAATTCTCTATTCTATCTATATTATAGCACAAAATCGCCCTTTCAACAATTTTATCAACAGCCACTTGTTTTGGTTTAGCGTTAAGTGTGGAGCGTGGAGGGTTTGGTTGAGAGCGGTTGGATATTGATCACTAATCACGCTCTACTAATTACCCATCACTCAACGCTCAACTCTTAACTCTCCACTGTTTTAAATTCCCTCTTCTCCCAATTCTTCCAAAAGCTCTTTTTGCCTTTTGGTTAAATGACCTGGTGTCTTCACTTCAATCTGCACCAGATGATCTCCGCTACCATGGTGCTGAAAATGCGGCACGCCCTTGCCGCGCAAAACAAAAACCTTGCCGCTTGGCGTGCCAGCTGGAATTTTCAAGCTGACTTTGCCATCAATTGTTTTGATTTCAATTTCACCGCCCAGCGCGGCTAAAGAAAAATTAATTTCTTCCCTGGTTAAAATATTGTCATTCTCGCGCCTGAAATATGGATCGGGTTTAACATGCAAATGAATATACAAATCCCCTGTCCTAGCGCCGCGCAAACCTGCTTCGCCCTCGCCAGTCATTTTTAAAGTCGTACCGTCATCCACGCCAGCCGGAATTTTTATCTCAATGTCTTTTTTTTCTTTAATTCTGCCTTGGCCTTCGCACTTGGCGCATTTTTTTTCATGAACTTTGCCTTCTCCAAGACAATCCTGACAAATAGCAACCGTGGCCACATTGCCCAAAATCGTTCTTTGTACGCCGCGCACCTTACCTTGGCCGCCGCAGGCTTTGCAAGTAACTGTTCTGGAGCCCGACTCGGCGCCGCTGCCGTTGCATTTTTCGCAAGTCGCTAATTTATGCAATTCAATTATTTTTTTAACGCCAAAAACCGCTTCTTTAAATTCTAAAGTAATATTTATTTCCAAATCACGGCCGCGCGTCTGTGTTCTGTTTCGATTTCGGGAACTGCCAAACCCTCCGCCAAAGACGGATCCGCCTCCGGCGGAAAAACCGCCGCCAAACAAATCGCCCAGTATATCGCCCAAATCACCCAGGTCGCCAAAATCAACATTAGAATAGGTGGCACCGCCGCCCCGCGCTTGGCGCATGATATCTTCCCAATTCATGCCGCCACCAAAACCGCCCTGCGCCTCAAAAGTGGTGCCAAACTGATCATATTGTTTTCTTTTCTCGTCATTACCCAAAACCTGATAGGCCTCGTTGATTTCCTTGAACTTCTTTTCATCGCCGCCTTTTTTGTCAGGATGAAAAAGGTGGGCCTTTTCGCGAAAGGCCTTTTTGACTTCTTCTTTGCTGGCGCTTTTGGAGACGCCAAGTATATTGTAGTAGTCCTTTGACATATGAATGATAGGAGCTAAACGAGCTAAAGGATAATAGGAGCGATATGACGATAGGTTAATGGGCTAAAAAGTTTTTGCCTTTCTGCCTTTTAGCCCATAGTTCTTTTCGGCTTATAGCTCTTGTAGCTCCTATTAAACAAAGCTTGTTATTTATTCTTAAAATACTGCCAAACCTCTTCCTTAAAATCTTTATTGGTTTCAAAATCCAAATCGCTTTCCTTAAAAATACCGCCGAGAAATTCCATAATCTGATTAACAGTAAAATAACTTTCTGGCCCGCCAGCGCTCTTGTTATTTCTCAACCAGGCGCTGTACTTGCTCAAAATGTCCTGGTTGCCGACTTCGACCTCCAGCAAAACCAAATCGTCAATTTCCATTGGCTCGCCCAAGCCTTTGCTCTTTTTAATTCTCTCTTTAATCTTCTGCACCTGGTCAACCTTGCGCCTGAATTTTTCATTGCCCTTCTCAATCAGAGTCAGCTGAATGCCTTTGGCCTTTTTGGATTCTTCCACGCCCACACCGCGGTTTCTCTCGGGTAGATTGACTACCAAATCGGTTTTTAATTCTACGTCCTCAACCACGCTGGTTTTTTGCATGGAGAATTTCCATTTCTCGCCCAGATCAACAGCGATCTTGTTTAAAATGCCGCCGATCATTTTCTCAAACAGAAATCCAGCGCTCATGCCCTCGGCCTCACTTTCGTTTTTCAAACGTTTATAGACTTCGGCATAGGCCTGGCCTAAATAATAATCCTTATCCGCGATATTGTCAACCTCCAGACGCTGGATCAACAGCTGTTCGGTCATTAATTTTTCAATTTTTTGCTGATAAAACGCCTCCTGATATCTTTTTCTGAATTTGTCATATTTTTTTCTGTATTCCGCGGCAATGACCTCGTGATTCAAATCATAATAAACGCCCCATTCCATGTCCGACAGCAAATCGCCCTGCGTCAAATATCTTTTTTGCTTGTTGGCATCAACATATTCAAAATGGAATTTGCCCTTGTCGTCTTTGACAAATTCCACGCTCTTTTTCTCCTTAACATCAGGTAATTCCATTTTAATTGGCGCGATCTTTTCTTTTTTACCAGGTACAGTTTCAAACTTGGTTCCTGCCTGTTTTTGGGCAACCTCAATCTCCTCAACTGCTTTTTGCAAATCAGCGATTTTTTGATCCGCGCTCGGCCCCTTTGGTGGAAATTCAATGTTTGGCATAAAATTATTTTATTATATTTATTATAAGAGCTATATGAACTAAAGGGTCATAAGAGCGATAAGAGCTAAAGGTTTATAGATAAAAAGGTAAGAACCTTTTAACCCATTATCCTGTCGTCCCTATTCACCTATCATCATGTAGCTCCTGTAGCTCCTATCATATTATTTATTATAAGAGCTAGATGAACTATATGAGCTAAAAGAGCTAAATGGTTAGAAGAGCTAAAGGTAGATAGGCCTAAAGGTCCTATTATCCTTTCTACCTATCGTCCCTATTATCCTGTAGCTCCTGTAGCTCCTATTATTTAATCTACCGCTCCCTCACCAGCCACATAACCGCTTGTCCAGCAAATTTGCAGATTATAACCGCCAGTCGGCCCGGCCAAGCCCAAAAGCTCTCCGCAAATAAACAAATTATTAATTTTTTTGGAACGCATTGTTTTGGGCTCAATTTCAGCCAAATTTGCGCCGCCCTTGGTGACCATGGCCTTATCAAAACCAGCTAGACCCTTTATTTTAAGTTTAAAACTTTTAATTAATTTTACCAAAGCCAGCCGCTCTGCCCGATTAATCACATTGGATTTTTTCTCACCGTCAAGTAGACTTAACTTGAATAAAACCGGCTTGAATTTGGGCATAACCAAACCGTCTAAACTATTTTTAATCTGCTTGGAACTGGTTTTCAAAACCTGCTGCAATTTTTTGTCTAAAGCCGAAATTTCAAATTGCGGCAAAAAATCAACTTCCAAAGATAAATTTTTGATTGCCTCATCATCAATAAAGCGGCTTAAATCCAAAGCAGCCGGCCCGCTCAAACCATTTGAAGTAAAAATAATATCACCATCAGTGCTCACAATTTTTTTCGTTCCCTGATAAAGATTTAATCTGGCTTCGCTCACGCTCAAACCCTCCAGCTCTTTTATAAAGTCCGCCTCAATTAAAATCGGGCATAAACTTGGCCTGGGTGAAATTATGGTGTGGCCAAATTGGGCCAGCCATTTATAACCATCGCCGTCA
Organism: Patescibacteria group bacterium; assembly: GCA_028714455.1. Classification (GTDB taxonomy): domain Bacteria; phylum Patescibacteriota; class Patescibacteriia; order CAIXNZ01; family CAIXNZ01; genus CAIXNZ01. The sequence goes on along the minus strand of JAQTMG010000008.1, from coordinate 1,498 downwards.
GAACCGGTTTGCGGATAGGCTTTGCCGCCTGTGGCCAAAATAAAATTATTGGCTAAAATTTCCTGACCATCAGTCAAAACAATTTTAACTATTTTATCATCTTTGGTAATAATTTTTTTAACCTGGCTTTCGGGGCGGATTTCCACCTGATATTTTTTTAAGTCCTTGATTAGAACTTCCAGCACATCAGTCGCTCTGTTGCTCAAGGGAAAAACCCGATTATCATTTTCCACCCTAGTTGGCAAAGCTCGGCTCTGAAAAAATTCCAGCGTTTCAATCACGCCGAATTTATTTAAAGCCGAAAGTAAAAATTTGGCCTCTTGGCCCAGTCGCGCCACAAAAGCCCGCGGGTCTTGCACATTATTAGTCAGATTGCAGCGGCCACCGCCAGTCAAAAGCAATTTTGTGCCTGGCTCGGAATTTTTTTCCAATAAAATAACGCTAGCGCCCAGTTCCCCTGCGCGCTCTGCGGCCATCAAGCCCGCCGGTCCCCCGCCAATAATTGCGATATCATATTTCATGAAAATTTTTTATTTAGAAGAGCTAGATGAACTATATGAGCTAAAAGAGCTAAATGGTTAGAAGAGCTAAAGGTAGATAGGTCTAAAGGTCCTATTATCCTTTCTACCTATCGTCCCTATTATCCTGTAGCTCATTTAGCTCCTATCATTTGTAGCTCCTATTCGTTTGTACCATCCAACCACCACAGGCAAAACCAAGGTCAAGCCATAATAAACATATACATCTAATTTATAATAACTCGTTGAATTTAATAATTGCACAATAAAAATATAATCCAAAATCATGGCCAAGATTGTCCAGATAACACCAACCTTCAAACAATATGGCCAGGATGTTGATTTGATAAATTTAAAGGCGACAAAGAGGGTGATAATTATACCAAAGGGCATGACGTACCAGCCGATGACAGTGGCCGGGACTAGGGCAAAGAAAACAAAGCCCAGAACATAACCAATAAACCACAACACAAACCCCCAGAGTAATGAATCTTTTAGAAATTTTTTGGTCATAAAATTATTATTTAAGCCCAGTTGGGGCGGTACAAAATAACAAACCCATTACTGTAGGGACAGAATATTATTCTGTCCCTACGTTATGCCCCAACTAGGGCTATATTATCTATAAAAAATCAAATGCTTGGAAATGGAATACCTTTCGGCGCTTCGGCCTCATTAATCGGTCCAAAACTCTCTTCATATTTATCTATATTATCCTGCAAGGCCTTTAAAATTCTTTTCATATGGCCGGGGCTGGTAATCACGCGCGCCGTCATAATCCCGTGCGGCGGCACGATATTAGCATAATCCATAATAAATTCTTCTTTGGTATGCGACACCCGCATCATATTCGCATAACGCCCCTCCATAACTTCGTCTGTAATTTTAATGCTAATTTCTTGCGGCCCGCCTTGGCCGAGGCCAGGTTGATTCGGTTGATCCATAAAATTATATTATTTAAAAAATATTTTGATTAGTTT
>JAQTMG010000007.1 GCA_028714455.1 Patescibacteria group bacterium | reverse complement strand
GAAGATTATTTGAAATGGATAGAAAAAGAAATATAAGAACAAAAATAATAAAATAATTTATGCCTCATATTCACGAAAAAATTGATTTTGTTGTTAACGCCTGGATTGTTTATGATGGCAAAATTCTTTTGATACATCACAAAAAATTAAATTTGTGGCTGTCTGTCGGCGGCCATATTGAACTAGATGAAAATCCGGACCAAGCGCTTTTTAGAGAAATTAAAGAAGAATGCGGTTTGGATGTTGAAATTATTGCGCCAAAGCCGAAATTATTAGAATCTGGTTGGGTTAATTGGCAACCGCTTTATTCGCCGGCTTATGTGGATATTCATAATTTTGGCGAGACATCGGCGCATAGGCATATTGCGCTTAATTATTTTGCCATGGCCAAATCTGATAAGTTTGTGCATAATAAGGATGAGCATAATGACATTAGGTGGTTTACTAAAGAGGAACTAGGGGATCCGAAATTCGGCATTGTGCCTGTCGTCAAGTTTTATGCCAATGAGGCGTTTAAAGCTCTTGAAAAATAAAATTTAAATATTTATGGAATTAACTTTACTCAAATCTTTCTCTTCCATTGCCGAAGCAGAATTGGCCAGAAATTTTTTGGCCAGTAACGGTATTAAATGTGTTATGCAAAAAGGCGGAAAAAATGCTTCAGCCGCTTATTTAGGTGAGGTTGCTGGTGCGGATTTGTATGTGAGCGAAAAAGATTTGGAACAAGCAAATAATTTATTAGATCTCAACTAATTATGAAAATAACAATTTGTGGCAGCATCGCCTTTTTTAAAGAAATGAAAGAATCAGCCAAGAATTTAGAAGATCTCGGCCACGAAGTTTTATTGCCTCCGGTCGAGGTATCAGACGGAGCCGGAAAGGCGATGTCAGTAGAAAAATATTATGAGTTAAGGAAGGGAAGCGGTGATAAAGAAGATTGGGTCTGGGATACTAAAGAAAGGGCCATGCGCGATCATTTTGAAAAAGTTATGATTTCAGAAGCGATCTTGGTCCTCAATTATCGTAAAAATAATATTGACGGTTACATCGGCGCTAATACTTTTTTGGAAATGGGTTTGGCATTTCATAATAGAAAGAAAATTTTTCTTTTAAATAGAATTCCCGATGTATCTTTTGGCGAGGAGATATTGGGTATGAAACCCATTATTTTAAATGGTGATTTAACCAAAATAAAATAGAATGGAAAATATTAAACTCATAAGAAAATGCGAATGGGAGGAAGTTTTTTTGGAATGGTATAAAAATGAGGGAAATAATCAGGGCTGGATTAATTTAGCCAAAGAAAGGGGATATGCCTCATGGGCAGATTGGCGTTTGAATGGTTACGCTAAACGCTTCGAATGCGCCAAGACATCTTGGGGATTTTATGAAATAACCGATCCCAGTCATGTTATTTTGAATTGGTATGGCGGGCCCTTCAGAACATGGATAGCAAGATATTATGATAAAGAAAAGACAAAATCGTTTAAAGAGCTAGTCGAAAGAAGTGACGTTGCGAATCTCTCTTACGTCCAGGAAATAATGAAAAATTATCCCAAAGATTCTGTGATAACTGCCTTGAAACTCAAAAACGGAAAGATTTTTGTTGTTGAGGGCATGCATCGCGCTTGTGCTTTAGCTATCATGGCAAAAGAAGGTAAACCGCTTGAAAGTAAATTAATTTTTGCCATCGGGGAATCCGATTTAGATGAGTTGCCGGCTGTTGGAAAAAATAATAAATAACCTTTTTTAAATTTTTTTGCAGATAAGAAAAGCCCCTCACCTTTTGTTAGCAAAAGGTGAGGGGCTGTTTTGTTTACCCGGATTATTCCAGGATATTTATCTCTGTTGAGTCAGGTAGCTTATAGGCCTGATTCAGGGTTACGTTGATGTAGTAACCCGAGACCGTGGTGTTGCCGTTGGTCAGATTAATGACTCGGATGGCCACGACGTCGTTGATGATGTAGTCCCAGTCGACCGTTTTGATCTGGCCCGTCTGGGAACTGATCGCGTTGAATGATACTAGGTTGGCGTCGGTGTTGTATTTTTCGCTGCCAACCAATTTAAGGTGGAATAATTCCACTTTGACCGCGCCCGAACCGCTGTTGAGGCAATACATTGTGTTGTTCCTTTGCAGTGTCGGGTCGCTTTTGCCTGTCTCCGGGTTGATTTCGCCGTAGCGTCCGGAGAATTGACAGGTGACTGTGTTGCCCGCCTGAACCAGAGCAACATAGCCCTGGCCATAGATCAGGTTAACCGACATGCTACTCGCTTTCAGAAAGAAGGAGCCAGAGATGTCGGGGTCACCGCCATGTAGGGAAGGGTAGGCAATGGCCGCGTCGCCCAACCAGGCTTGAATATAAACCTGTTGGTCGATGGTCAGGCCGGCACCTTCCGATCTAGTTTGGCCCGGCTCTAAAATCAGGCCATTGAAAAATCCCGCCAGCTTGACCATATACGGGTTTTGATTCTGAAAGGTGATCATCTGGGCCGTGAAGTCAAGAGTGATCGCCACTCCGGCGAAATCCAGAGTGCCGGTCACGTGATCAGTCGGCGGGTTGATCCGGCAATCGGCCGGACAATTTTCCGCCGTCTCGCCTGAACCGCACACGCCGTTGTTATCGCACGTTTGCGATACCTGGCAGTCGGCGGGACAACTGGCCACGGTTTCTCCGGCATCGCAGGTGCCGTTGCCATTGCACTGTGCGGTTGCCTTGGCCTCGCTGACATCTTGGCCGTCCATGGTCTGCGGTCCGCCGCAGGCGATGAAGGCGATGAAAAGGAACACAAGAAGCAGAAAAAATATTTTTTTCATGATTCCTCCTTTTAGAGTTTCAGCTCAAATTCCTGGGCGTCGCAATCCTGGATGACGCCGTTACTGTCGGGCCTGTCCACATCGATGATGATTTTTTCACCGTTTTCGATGTTGATATTGAATTGATGGCCGTTCTCTTCTTCACCCAGAAATGCCTTCAACGCCGGTCCCTGATCGCCGTTTTTGTAGGTGATCAAAATCTCGGCGTCGCGGTACTCGTAGTTACTCAAATCGACTCGGTACCAGAATTCTTCATTCCGGGCCGAATCATAGCCTTCGTAAAATAACAGATCAACGTTGCAGATCTTGGCTTCGAGCGTGGACTGCATAACCGGGTCAACGTGCGCGATTTCGCGTTCATTGACAGCGGCGCCGCAGCTGGCCAGGCAAATGATTGCCAAAATAAAAATCCTTTTCATTCTAAACCTCCTAGTTTATGCTGGTTTATGGTTCGTGGTTTATTCCCTTTATTTTTTATATGTACAAATCGGTATATTTATAGATTATGCCGATTGTAAATTATATCATATTCTGTTAATTTTGTCAATATTGCTATAATTCTGCTCTTGTCATAAAATACAAATTGTATTACAATTTATTTACCTTTTCCAAGAGGTATTTTTATTTTAATTAGTATTAATTTTTATCATAAATATGGCTAGAAATACAGGCGCTCTTAGTCCGCGCATGCGAGTACGCATCTATCTCATTTTAATCGTAATTGTAGCTATTTTAGGCGGTTTTTTTGTCTATCCGCCTCTTTTTGATAAGCCAATCGATTTTATTAATGCAAAATTAGGCATAAAGCTCGGACATTTTTGGAACAGGCCTTTTACGGAAGGTCTTGATTTGCAGGGCGGGTCTCAACTTATCTACGAAGCCGACGTTTCCAAGGTGCCGGCTGGCGATAGAAACGATTCTTTAGCCGGCGTGCGCGACGTTATTGAAAGACGCGTCAATGCTTTTGGCGTGGCCGAACCGCTGGTTCAGACGACCAAATCGGGTGACAAATACAGAGTGGTTGTGGAACTAGCCGGGATTAAAGACGTTAATCAGGCGATTCAAATGATTGGTGAGACGCCGCTTTTGGAATTTAAAGAACAGGCGGCACCGCAAACAACTTTGACTGCCGTTCAAAAAGCTGACTTGGAAAAATTTAATGCTGACGCCAAGAAAAAAGCCCAAGATATTTTAAGCCAGGTGCTCAAAGCGCCAGCGACATTTTCAGACGTGGCCAGGCAAAAATCAGAAGACACGGCTACCAGTTCTGCCGGCGGCGATTTGGGATTTATAAAAGACGGAGGCACACACAGTGAATTTTTGACACCGGTTAAACAAGTCGGCGTTGGCGAGATATATTATAAAATTTTTGAAAATAGCGAAGGTTACAATGTTTTGAAAAGAGGCGAGAATAAGAGCGAGACCGAAGTAAAAGCGGCTCATGTCTTGATCTGTTTTAAGGGCGCCACGAGTTGCACAAGCGATCTTTCCAAAGAAGACGCTCTGAAAAAAATTCAGGATTTAAAAGCGCAAGCAACTCCGCAAAATTTTGCCTCCCTAGTCAAGGCCAATTCTACTGAACCGGGCGCTGACCAATCAGCCGGTGAATTAGGCTGGTTTAGCAAAGGCATGATGGTTAAAGCGTTTGAGGATGTTGTTTTCGCGCAGAAAGTCGGCACGATTTCAGACGTAGTGGAAACAGAATTTGGCTACCATTTGATTTATAAAGAAGCGGAGAGACAGACTCCCACCTATCAAGTCTTTAGAATTTTAATTAAAAAAGAAACTGAAAGCGATATCTTGCCCAAGGACCAATTTGCCTACACCGGTCTGACTGGCAAGGATTTGAAAAAGGCAGCCGTGCAGATAAATCCAGAAACAAATGAGCCCGAAGTCACTCTGGAATTTACAGACGCGGGCGCGAAATTATTTTCTGAAATTACTGGCCGTAATGTTGGCAAAATTGTGGCAATCTATCTTGACGGTCAGGCCATTTCCACGCCGACTGTTAATTCGCAAATAACAGGCGGCAAAGCCGTCATTTCCGGCAAATTTAATTTAGACGAAGCCAAGATCTTGGCGCGCCGCTTAAACGCCGGTGCTTTGCCCGTGCCAATCAATTTAGTCAGCCAATCAACAGTGGGCGCCAGCTTGGGCCAGCAATTTGTCGGCAAAGGTTTAAATGCCGCGCTTTTGGCCTTTTTGCTTATTGCTTTGTTCATGATTTTTTATTATCGTCTGCCTGGCTTGCTTTCGGTTGTAGCTTTAATTATTTACACCATAATCAACTTGGCCATTTACAAATTGGTGCCGGTGACTATGACGCTCTCGGGTATTGCCGGTTTTGTCTTGTCAGTCGGTATGGCTGTTGATGCCAACGTTCTAATTTTTGAACGCTTGAAAGAAGAGCTTGGGCAGGGTAAGCCATTAGCTTCGGCTACTGAAGAGGCGTTTAGACGCGCCTGGCCATCCATACGCGATGGCAATTATACCACCTTGCTTTCCTGCTTTTTCTTGTATTGGTTTGGCACCAGCATAATCAAGGGATTTGCCCTGACTCTGTTTATCGGCGTAATTTTATCAATGCTTTCCGCCATCACTATCACCAAAACATTTATGAGAACAGTGAATGGTTGGGGATTTACCAATAGATTGAATTGGCTGTTTTTGAGGCAGAAAAATAAGAATTTAGAACAAAGAACATAGAATTAAGAATAAACTAAAAAATATGAAAATTATCAAATATCGCAATTACTTTCTGGCATTTTCCGGCACACTTACGCTTATCGCCATTTTACTTTGGATTATGTGGGGCTTGAATTTGGGCATTGATTTTACCGGCGGCAGTTTGCTTGAAATTCAATATTCCAAGGAAAGACCAGCTGTCTCTGCCGTGCAAGGTGAATTAAATAGTCTTGACCTTAAAGGTTTAAAAATCCAATCTATCGGCGACAACGGCTATGTCTTAAGATTTCAGAATACCGGTGAAGAAATACACCAGAAAGTACTTACCGCCCTGCAGGGTAGTACTGGCAGTGAGACGAACAATGTTAAAGTCGAGGGCAGCGGAAATACCAACATTCAGGTTGCCTCTACAAATGACAACATGGTGATAGAGACTCGCTTTGAATCCATAGGCCCTTCCATTGGCGAGGAATTAAAAACCAAGGCCTTTTACGCCGTTATATTGGTTGTTATTTCAATTATTATTTATATTGCCATTTCTTTTAGAAAGGTTTCTTATCCGGTCAATTCTTGGAAATATGGCGTGGCCGCGATTTTGGCCCTGGTCCATGATATTTTTGTTACTATCGGTATTTTTGTTATACTGGGAAAGTTTTTCGGGTTTGAAATCAACACGCCTTTTGTGGCCGCTCTTTTAACCATCTTGGGTTATTCGGTTAATGACACAATCGTTGTTTTTGACAGGGTTAGAGAAAATCTCCATAAGTACGAAGGAGAATTTGAAGAGATTGTGGAAAAAAGTATCTGGGAAACTATGGCCAGATCTATCAATACCATCGTTACGGTTGAGCTAGCGTTGCTGGCCTTATTGATCTTTGGTGGCGGCGTAATCAATGATTTTGTTTTGCCATTGCTAATCGGTATTTTCTTCGGCGGTTACTCCTCGATTTTCATTGCCTCGCAGATTTTGGTGGCTTGGCAAAAATTTGACTGGTCCATGAAAAAGTCCCAATCTTAGCCAATTTTTATAAGCTATTGCCAGAGAGAGCATTTTTGCTCTCTTTTTGGTTCAAATTTGACAAATATAATAATTTCAGTTATGCTTAAATATAACCCTCGGGTCCTTGACAGAATTTTTTTTATATGTTATACTTAAGAATGAATTTTTAGGCAAGCGAAAAGTTTGTCTAATGCTTTTACATAAATATTATGTCAACTAAAATAAAAACAATTTGTTACGCGGAGCTGACTGACTCTTTACTTTCGAATTTACAGGAAAGAGAAAGAGAAGTTTTACAGAAGAGAAACGGCTTGGCTAATTTTCCAGAAGCAACCCTAGAGGAAATAGGGGAACTTTATAATATTACTCGCGAGAGGGTCAGACAAATTGAGAAAGAAGGCCTGCGTAAACTTTTAAATTTAGATTACGAAAAAAATAAACTGCCGATTTCTGACGTGCAAAACCAGATTGAAGCCTATCTTTTGGCTCATGGCGGTTTGATGTCGGAAAACCATTTAGCCGAAAAATTGTTAGCCAAGCAAGAAGCTGACGAGGAAAAAGCGCTTTATTTCCTGATGGGCCATATTTTGGGTTCAAAATTCTCAATCGTTGACGATTTGGAAGATTATCACACTATTTGGCATGTCAAAACCATTAATTTGGATGAGATATTAAAAATAGGTGAAGCCTTAAGGGAATTTATTGCCAAGCAAAACTCGCCGATTCAGCTCAACGATTTACATGAAAAATTTCAGTCGCATAATCTCTATGAACAAATTAATAAAGCCTCCGGTGATAACCAGGCCATAATTGAAGCGCTCTTGAGATTAAGAAACGATTTAGGCAGAAATATCTTAGAGCAATGGGGGCTTGCCGACTGGTCCACTATTAAGCCGAAAAGAATGACTGATAAAGCTTATTTAATCATGTTGCGCGAAAAAAAGCCGTTACATTTTAAAGAAGTAGCGGACTTAATCAATGCGGCCAATTTTGACAGTAAAAAAGCTTGCCCGGCCACTGTCCATAACGAACTAATTCTTGACGATAAGTATGTTTTAGTCGGAAGAGGCACTTACGCCTTAAGCGACTGGGGCTACCAAGAAGGCACAGTTGCCGATATAATTGAGAGAATTTTGAAAGATAAGGGCGCTATAGCCAAAAAAGAACTGCAAGACGAGGTCTTGAAGCAAAGAATGGTTCAAAAAACCACCATTGCTCTCGCCCTAATGAACAAAGACAAATTTGCTCGACTCGAAGACGGGCGCTATTCGCTAGCTAAATAAAGAAAAACTCAAATAAATAAAAGAAACCTCCAATTTCACGGGGTTTCTTTTATTTTAGCTAACAAAGTCAAATTTTGTGGTATAATATAATCAATAAAATTATGATAGATATCAACGTTATAAACCAATATCTTGTTGATTTTTTCAACCAGTTTTCCTACATGAGCACGTGGGAAATAATTTGGAATTTAATGTTCGTCTACCAGCTCTGGATTTTGTTCATTATTATTTTCTTAAAATATCTGCTCTGGCCCGAATACATACAATATATAAATGATAGATGGTATGACAATAATATCTCCACGGTCTTATTGGCAATTGATGTGCCGAAGAGAAACGAACAAAGCGTTCAGGCCATGGAGAATTTTTTCGATCACTTGCAAGGCGCTCACGGGACATTCAACTGGTGGCAAACCTATATTGACGGAGAATTTCAACTCTCTTTCTCATGCGAATTAATAAGCATAGAAGGCAACGTTCAGTTTTTAGTTAGATCGCCAAAACATCTAAGAAATTTAGTGGAGGCGGCGGTTTATGGCCAGTATCCCGACGCGGAGATCACGGAAGTTGAGGACTACGTAAATTTAGTGCCTAAAAATTATCCCAACGAGACTCATGATATGTGGGCCTGCGAATTTACTCTTAGCGCCAAAGAAGTCTATTATCCTTTAAAAAGTTATCTTAAATTTCAAGATCGTTTCGGCGAGCAAGTCTTTGTTGATCCCATGGCCGCTTTACTCGAAACCTTGAGTTCCATTGGTCCTGGTGAACACATCTGGATTCAGTATTTGCTGAAACCTCTTGAGGTCGGTTGGGGCCGAAAGGGAGGTCAGAAACTTATCAATAAAATGTTGCAGATTAAAGAAAAGGCTCCATCTCCGGGCATGATTGGCACGGCGCTTTCGGGTACCTCCACTTTGCTTAGTGAATTTACCCAAGAACTAGCCGGTATTTCTTGGACGGGAGGCGATGAAAAAAAAGAAGATAAGGCAGACGCGGCCATGTTGAGATTGTCTCCTTATCAGCGTGAACTTTTGGAAGGAATTGAGCGCAAGATATCAAAACTGGCTTTCAATACAAAAATCCGTTTTATTTATGTGGCAGAAAAAAAACACATGAATAAGGCTGTTGGCGTGAACGCGGTAATCGGCGCCATTAAACAATGGACAGACATGAATTCCAACGGTCTGAAGCCGGCCTTGAAAGAAACAGGGACAAATACGCCATTTTATTATTTAAGAAACTACAGGCGCAATTCTAGAAGAAATACGATTATAGCGGCTTATCGCAAGAGAGATAATATCATTGGCTTGAAAGCCAAGCCGCTTTGCAGTGAAGAGCTTGCTTCACTCTGGCATTTCCCGTCCATGTACGTTAAAGCGCCGTTGTTGAAAATGACCGCGTTCAAGAAAGCCGCCGCACCAGTTGGTTTGCCTACTTTAGACGAGGTGCCCGTGGTTCAGCCGCCGGCTAAAGCCGATGAGTTTGCCGGCGAGAAAACCGCCTTCACTCCGAAATTTGATTATGATAACGATAAGTTCGAAAGGCAATTTGCCGTAGATAAAAAAGAATATGTCGAATCGCGCAAGGAGCATGAACAAAGAGCGGCAGAACTCGCCAGCCAGGATGAAACGGAATTAAAAAAACAGGCGGTTAAAAATATTAATGAACGCAAATCTGGCATCAAGAAAAAAGAGCCGCCGGCCAACTTGCCCTCGATAGAATAAAAACATGGAAGATCAAAAAATACAAAGTTTCATAGAGAGCGGCATCACGCCGCTGGGCGTCGCGACTTTTAGAAATCGCGATCGCATTTTTGGCATTAAAAAAGACGACAGGCGCCGCCACATTTATATAATCGGAAAAACCGGCATGGGCAAAACGACTCTGATTGAGAACATGGTTTATGCCGATGTTATTTCAGGCAATGGCGTTTGTTACGTTGATCCTCACGGCGACACGGCCGAGAAAATGCTTTCCTGGATTCCTTCCGAAAGAATAAATGATGTTATCTATTTTAACCCTTCTGATTACGAATATCCCATCTCTTTTAACGTGCTGGAAAAGGTGGACCCGCATTACCGCCACCTCGTCGCTTCAGGCTTAATCGGCGTTTTTAAAAAACTCTGGGCGGATTCCTGGGGCCCCCGTTTGGAATATTTACTCCGCAACGCCATCTTAGCTTTGCTGGAATATCCCGATAGCACCTTGCTTGGCATTAATCGTTTATTGGTTGATAAAGAATACCGAAATAAGGTTGTGTCTAAGGTGCAAGACCCGGTTGTGCGCCAGTTCTGGATGGAAGAATATACAAAGTACGGCGGCCAATTTCAAGTTGAAGCCATCGCGCCTATTCAAAATAAAGTCGGTCAGTTTTTATCAACCTCTTTGATTAGAAATATAGTCGGTCAGGTGCAATCGTCCATTGACTTAAGAAAATGCATGGATGAAGGCAAAATATTGATTTTGAATCTTTCCAAGGGCAGAATCGGTGAAGACGCTTCGGCTCTTTTCGGTTCTATGATGGTAACTAAGTTGCAGCTGGCGGCCATGAGTCGCGTTGATATTCCCGAAGAGGAAAGAAAAGATTTCTATCTGTATGTCGACGAGTTTCAAAATTTTGCCACTGATTCATTCGCTGATATTTTGTCCGAGGCCAGAAAATATCATCTTTGTCTGAATATCGCTCACCAATATATTGAGCAGCTTGGTGAAGTTGTTCAACCGGCCGTTTTCGGCAACGTCGGCACATTGATTAATTTTAGAGTCGGCGCGGCTGACGCAGAATTTTTGGAAAAAGAATATGCTCCGGATTTGGTGCAGGAAGATTTAGTTAACCTACCGAAATACGAATATTACACAAAATTGATGATTGACGGTATCGCTTCTGAACCGTTTTCAGCCAGGGGCTTGCCTCCGATTTTCCGCGGTTCAATGGGTTATGAGGAAAAAGTAATTAAAGTTTCCAGAGAGCGCTATTCAAAGCCGCTGGATATAGTTGAAGATAAAATAAAACGATGGAGTGAAAGTAAATCAAGTGAAGAAGCAAAGTCAGGTATGCCGCCCCGTAGAGACGAGAGCAGACAATCTGGCCCGCCAAGAGGCGGCCAGGAACGGGATCGAGGACCCAGGCCAGCTGAACGCCGTGAAGAAAAGCCCAAAACACCAGCTGAAGGTTGGTATGAAGCAATTTGCGCTAATTGTAAAAAAAGCGTCAGCGTGCCTTTTAAACCAGATAATATCAGGCCAGTTTTTTGCAAAGATTGTTTAAAAGGCGCCAGAAGGGGGAAGATAAGCGAAGTTTCTGCAGAACCAAAAATGGCTCCCGTTGAAAAAGTAGAACCGATTTCTTTGTCTCAAATACCCAAACAAACGAGAGATTTTAAAGGCAGGCAAATTGAGCAGCCAAGGCCAGCTCCGAAAGCAGAAACTAAACCTGAAATACAGAGTGAGCCGATAAAAGAAACAGAAGAATTAGTTAAGCCAAAAATTGAAGAGAAGAAAATAGAAGAATTTAAAAAGCCGGTTGGAAAAAAGATTGAACCAATACCTGAAAAAGCAGAAGAAACGGCGCCAAAGATAAAAATTTCGCATTCCGTCGATCTGTTAAAAAATGACCAAAAAGAGAAAAACGTCAATGAAAATGAAATAGTAGAATTATAATAGCAAAACCGTCCATTTGGGCGGTTTTTGTGATATAATAAATATATGAAAAAGACTGTGATTTACCTGGGTGGAGATCACGCAGGTTTTAAATTAAAAGAGCAGATAAAGAAATATTTGCTCGGTTTGAATTTTGAGCTAAAAGATTTGGGCGCTTATAAATTTGATAAAAATGATGATTACCCCGATTTTGGGTTTGCCGTAGCCAAGGCAGTAGCTAAAAATAAAAACTCTAAAGGCATTTTGATCTGCGGCACATCTTTTGGCGTTTGCATCGTGGCTAATAAAGTTAAGGGAATCCGCGCTGTCTCAATTGATAATATAAAAGACGCAAAACTATCACGAGAACATAATGACGCCAATGTTTTATGCTTATCTGGTTGGAATTTAAAATTTGATTTGGCTAAAAAAATTGTTAAGGCTTGGCTGGACACAAAATTTAGCAATGCGTCAAGACACAAGAGGCGCTTGGCTAAAATAAGGAAGATAGAAAATAATGAAGTCAGAATCACGAAATAATATTCACGAATAACACGAAATTATGCAGGTAAGAATTATCCCCACAATTTTGGTTAAGAATTTTAGTGAGTTTAAAAATAGGGTTAAGTTTTTAGAAAAATATTTTTCTTTTGTCCAGATTGATTGCGCTGACGGGAAGTTTGTGGGCAATAAGACGTTTTATAAGGTTGATGAGGTTGGTAGAGTTCTTAAGGTTAATTTTGAGTTGCATCTGATGGTTAAAGATCCGTTGCGAGAAATTGGCAAGTGGCAGAGAGTGAGAAATTTGAAAAGCGTGATTTTTCATTATGAAGCCACAAAATATTCTGACGTTATTGATAATTTAATTGTTTGTTTGAAAAAGAAAAAAATTAATGCGGGTTTAGCGATTAACCCGGGTACAAGGGTTGAAAAAATAAAAGAATTTTTACCATATTTGAACAAAGTTTTACTTCTGGGAGTAAATCCGGGTTGGAGCGGCAGGAAATTTATGCCTAAAGTCTTAAATAAAATCAGAGCTCTAAGAAAATTAAATAAAAAAATTGACATCGGCGTTGACGGGGGAGTGAATTTAAAAAATGCTAAACAAATTATAAAAGCAGGCGCAAATATTTTGTATGCCGGTTATTCTTTAAACAATATTAATAATATAAAAACTTTTAAAAAAATAATTAAATAATTATGAAGATATATCGCTGTAAAGTTTGCGGTTATATTCACAAGGGCGATGAGCCTCCTGAATGCCCGATTTGCCAGCAAACAAAGTGCTTTGAAGAAATTCCAGAAAACAAAATTAATTATGAATTTTTTAAAGACGCTTGGTCAAGACAAGTTAGGTGGATGAACGCCACAAAATATCAGAATGAAATTGAGTTAAACCCCGACGAAGAAGTTTTAAAAATGTTGGCCGAGTCAGAAGCGAAATCACTTCTTGGCGGCAAACAGCCATATTGCCCTTGCCGAATCCAAACAGGCAATGAAATGGCGGATCAAAAAATTGTTTGCCCGTGTTATTTTTATATGGGCGAAGTTGAATTAATGGGTCATTGCCATTGTTCGCTTTATCTGGACAAAAATAAGAAAAAAAATGGCAAATAATATAGCTGAACTAAAAAAAATCGCCAACACTTTGCGCATTGACGTGATTAAAATGTTGGCTAAAGCCGGTTCTGGACATAGTGCCGGCTCTTTGGGCATGGCTGATATTTTTGCCGCTCTTTATTTTAATATTTTAAATCACAATCCGAAAAAGCCGCTTTGGGATAAGCGTGACCGTTTGATTTTGTCCTGTGGCCATATCGTGCCGATTCGTTATGCGGCAATGGCGCGCAGCGGTTATTTTCCAGTGGCCAAATTAATGACCTTGCGAAAATTGGGTTCACCGCTTCAGGGTCACCCGTCTTATATTGATATGCCGGCTTTGGAATGTTCAGCCGGCCCATTAGGGCAAGGCGTTTCTGTCGCTGTTGGCAAAGCTTTAGCCGCCAAAATGAATAAGCAAAAACATTTTATTTATTGCCTCACCAGCGATGGCGAACATGATGAGGGCCAGACGTGGGAGGCGATTATGACAGCGGCCAAATATAAATTGGATAATTTAATTTTTATTTTAGACCGTAACATGATTCAGATTGATGGATTTACAGAAAAGATAATGCCGCTCACTCATTTGCATCAAAAATATTTAGCTTTCAAATGGCATGTTCAACAGATTGACGGCAATAACATGCAGGAAATTTTGACTGCCATTAATAAAGCGAAAAAAATTAAAGGAAAACCAAGGGTAATTATTGCGCACACGGTTCCGGGTAAAGGCGTTAGTTTTATGGAGAACAAGTGGGAATGGCACGGCAAAGCGCCTTCACTTGAGGAGGCTAAACAAGCACTTAAGGAATTGGTTTAGTTTGTCATGGTGAGCCCTTCGATAAACTCAGGGCAGGCCTTAAAGTTTATAGTGAGCGCAGTCGAACTAAACCATGACGGGACATTAATGAATATTATGTTAAGAAGTCTTACATCTTATTACGTTTACATCGTAGAATGTTCGGATAAATCATATTACACTGGGGTTACAAACAATATTGATAGAAGAATTTGGGAACATAATAATGATGAAGATAGTAAGCATTATACTTATAATCGCAGGCCAGTAATATTAAAATATTTAGAAAGTTTTCAAAATATTGATTCAGCGATTGTTAGAGAAAAGCAAATTAAGGGATGGACGCGTAAAAAGAAAGAGGCATTAATGCGTGGTGACGAAAATGAATTATTTCGTCTAGCAAGGGGTAGGAGGGGATATATGAAAAACAAGAAAAAATAAGCATTGCCATCCTTCGGCTATGCTCAGGATGACAATGACAAATAAATTAAAATGATTAACTTACTAAAACAACCAGAATACAAAGCTTGCCGTGATGGCTATGGCGAAGCGCTTTTGGAATTGGCAAAGAAAAATAAAAATGTGGTTGTTTTGTGCGCTGATTTGGAAGAATCAACTCGAACAATTGATTTTGGCAAAAAATATCCCCGGCGCTTTGTGGAAGTTGGAGTGGCCGAGCAAAATTTAGCAGGCATTGCCGCCGGCCTGGCGCTGGAAGGCAAAATACCATTCATGAGTTCTTTCGCGGTTTTTTCGCCAGGCCGGAATTGGGAACAAATTCGCATTTCGATTTGTTATAATAAAGCCAACGTAAAGATTGTTAGTTCTCACGCGGGTTTGAACGTTGGTGAGGACGGTGCAACTCATCAGGCATTGGAAGATTTGGCTACGATGAGAGCTATACCAAACATGACAGTCATCGCGCCATGCGATTATTTAGAAACAAAAAAAGCAGTTATGGCCGCGGCAAAATTCAAGGGTCCGATTTACATTCGTTTCGGCCGTGAAAAAACGCCAGTAATTACTGCTAAGCAATCAAGATTTCAAATTGGCCGAGCTGAAATTTTAAGGCAGGGCAAGGATGTGACTATTATCGCTTGTGGGCCAATGGTTGCCGAAGCGCTCAAAGCAGCCGAGGAATTGGCTAAACAAAAAATTACAGCAGAAGTTATAAATTGTCACACGATTAAACCGGTTGATAGGGGTACAATTATTAAATCAGCCAAAAAGACAAAAAGAGTTGTGACCATTGAAGAACATGAAGTAAACGGGGGATTGGGCAGTGCGGTGGCAGAGGTTTTAAGCCAAAATTATCCGGTTAAGATGGAAATTATTGGCATGCCCGATAAATTCGGAGAATCGGGAACAGCCCAACAACTTTTAGATAAATACGGTTTGAATAAGAATGCTATAATAAAAGCTGTTAAAAGATTAATTTAAGGCGGGGCGAAAACACCCTTATTGACATTGTACAGGGCGTTTTCGCCCGAATAATAGAGAATACAGAACAAAGAATATAGAATTATTTTTTGCATAATTCATGAATAAATTCGTAATTATGAATAATCCGAAACAACTTTACATTTTACCCTTTGATCACCGCGCTACTTTTAGCAAGGGACTTTTTAGCTATAAGGAGCCGCTATCAAAAGCACAACGAAATAAAGTTAAATCAGCCAAGCGAATGATTTGGCAGGCTTTTGTTAATGTTTGGAGTAAGAGTAAAAACAAGGAAGCCCTGGGGATTTTAGTTGACGAAGAATTTGGCAGTGAAATCCAAAGGGCTGCCGCTACTTTAGACGTGATCAGATTATTGACCGTAGAAAAAAGCGGTCAAAATGTTTTTGATTTCGAATATGGCACTAAATTTGGTCAGCATATTTTGAAATTTAAACCAGATTACGCCAAAGTTTTGGTGCGTTATAATCCAGCCGATAAAGAAGCCAATAAAATCCAGCTGAAAAATTTAAAAAAGCTTAATGACTTTTGCGCCAAGAAAAAAATCGGTTTTCTCTTTGAACTTTTGGTGCCGCCGACAAAAGCACAGCTAAAAACTTATCGCACTGAAGAAAAATATGATTTACAGCTACGCCCGATTTTAACGCGCAAAGCGATTTATGAGATTCGTAAGTCCCAAATTGAACCGGACATTTGGAAGCTGGAAGCCATGTACCGCAAAAGCGATTGGCAAAAATTGATTGCCACCGTCAAAGCTAATAATAAAAAGGATGCGAAAATAATCGTACTGGGTCGCGCCGGGTCAAAAGCACTGGTGAGCTTCTGGCTAAAAGTTGCTTCTGGTTTTAATGACATAATTGGTTTTGCCGTGGGCAGAACAATTTTCTTCCCGCCCTTACAAAAATATCTAAAAAAAGAATTAACCAAAAAACAAGCCATTGATTTGATTGCCAAAAATTTCCAGTACTTTATCGATTTATGGAACAAAAATTTATAATTCATATTTCATAATTCATAATTCAAATAATATGTTTGATGTAATTTCGATAGGCGCTTCGACCAAGGATGTTTTTCTAATTTCCAGAGGTTTTAAATTAATTAAAACGCCTCAATTCAAGGGCGGTATGGGTGAATGTTTTTCTTACGGTTCAAAAGTGGAAATTGGCGATATTTATTTTGACACTGGCGGGGGAGCGACTAATTCTGCCTACACCTTTTCAAATCTCGGCTTAAAACCATCAATCGTTTCCAAAATTGGCCATGATATTTATGGCATGGAGATTATGCACATTTTGGCCCACAACGGGGTTGATATCCATAATTTAAGCACTGATAAAGCGCATAAAACGGCCTATTCCACGATTTTAGTCGTAAGCGGCGGTGATCGTACGGTTTTGGTCTATCGCGGCGCTAGCGCCAATTTTAACGAAGAGGACTTTAATTGGAGTAAATTGAAGACAAGGTGGTTTTACATTTCATCTTTGGCTGGCAATATAAACCTGCTTAAGAAAATTTTTATTTTTGCCAAAAAGAATAAAATCAATATCGCCTGGAATCCCGGTGCCGATGAATTAAAACTTGGTGCCAGTAAATTAAAATCCCTAATAAAAGACGCTTATGTTTTTAATTTAAATAAAGAAGAGGCGCAAAAATTGACTGGCAAAAAAGATGTGCGTTCAATTTTGAAAGCTATTGATAAAATGAGCGCTGGCTATAATATTGTGACAGACGGAGGAAATGGCGCCTATTTAAGCGATGGCACTTTAATTTATTATGCTAAGGCTTTGAATGTGCCTGTTGTTAATACTACTGGCGCAGGCGATGCCTTTGGCTCGGCTTTTTGCGCAGGCCTGATTTTGAGAAATGACTGGGATTTTGGTTTGCGCCTGGCCATTTTAAATTCGGCTGGCACAATTACCAAGATGGGCGCCAAAAATGGTTTGCTTGAAAAAATTCCGAGTCAAAATGATTTGAATAGAGTTAAAATTCAGATAATAAGATAATTTGAAAAAATTAGAGTATAAGATATAAAAGTATCTTGATTGTGGTTGATAAATTATTAGAATAATCGTGAAATCAAAAGATATTATTGAACAATGGAAAAAAGACGAGGCCGCCATTTTTAAGGGCTGGGATTTTTCATATATAAAAGACAGAATAATCGAAGAAGAGCCGCCATGGGATTATAAAAATTTAGCTAAAAAGCTTGTTGAAAAATCCTCTGTCGTCCTTGACGTGGCAACTGGCGGTGGCGAGATCTTTTCTTCGTTTGCTCCATTTTCTAAGCGCGCCGTGGCGATAGAAGGATATATGCCAAATGTAGCTGTCGCAAAGAAAAGGCTTGAACCGCTTGGAGTTGAAGTTTTAGAGGCAAATGAAGTGGATATCTTACCTTTTGCTGATGAAGAATTTGACTTAGTATTAAATCGTCACGGCGGGCTTCGTCTTCAAGAAATTTTTAGAGTTTTGAAAAGGGGTGGCTTTTTCCTTACTCAACAAGTCGGGGGAGATAATTTGTTTGATTTATTGACTGAATTTGGTGCTAAACCAAAATGGCAAGATAATGTGTTGAGTGTCGTTCAAAAGAAAATGACAGATATTGGTTTTGAAATTTTAAGATCCGAGGAGTGGAAAGGAAAAATAATTTTCAAAGACGTTGGAGCGGTTGTTTATTTTTTAAAAGCTATACCCTGGGCAGTTGATAATTTTAGCGTAGATACTCACTTAATTTATTTGGAAAAATTACAAGAAAAATTGGAGCAAAAAGGTCGGCTGGAATTTACTTACGCAAGATTTTTTATTTTCGCAAAGAAAAAATAAAGCCCCTCGGTGAATCGGGGGGCTTTTCTTTTTAACGAAAAATTTTTTCGTGCACTTTTTTCCAGGTTTCCCAGGGAGCAAATGGCTTGTTATTCATTTCATTAATATGGTCCAGGACTTGTAGGAGTGTCCATGGGGGCGGAAAGGGTTTTGCCGTATCCTCGGTAGGGAAAAAGGTAGGGCCCTGCCTCCATGAAATCCTGCTATAGCACCAGCCGCGCTTGCCATTCGATGACCAGTAATCGCCCTTAAGAAAAGACGTCGTATTATGACCTGACTCGGCAGGTAATTTCATATCCAAGATGGCACTGGCCTTATTATAGAGACGCCTCACTATGTATTCACGATAGGATTTGAGCATTTCAAGCTCTTTCTTTGTGGGCATGGCCGACTCTATGTCCAGCGTAATAATGAAGTAACGGTCGGAAGAGCAGGGAATTTTGTGGGTCTTCTCGAGCTCTCTCACTTGTTTTTGTTTTAACATTTTTTCCTCCTTTTTGAAATGAACTTTATCTAAAATTAGCACAGGATTGATAGCTAGTCAACGGCTCATATTTATGCACAACTCCTCTTGACAATTATTTTAAATAATTTATTATATCAGTAATTAAAATATTTTAATCTTTCTATCTAGTTATGAGCGACGAAATTTGTCCAGTTTGCGAAAACGACCCGTGCACCTGTGATCAGGACTATATTTATCACGCGCCGACCACGGCTGATACGGATGATGAGGAGTAAAAACCAAAACAAAAAACGCCTTAATTCGGGCGTTTTTTTGATTTAGCGAAAGAGAACGATTGAATTGTTCTGCACAATAAATATTCATCTATTTAAATAATTGTTTGTGCTGAATATCTGTTCTTTTTGTAACCAAAAAGAACCAAAAAGTTTTGGGGTCGCAAATGCGCTAGTGCATATAGCTCGTTTTGGCGCAACGCCCGCGACGCTTAGTTGCGCCCCCAAACCCCAGGGAGCTTTTTATACGTTCGTTTTCTTAATAATTACGAGCGTTTTTAGAAGAGAATGTTAATTTGAAATAAAACCTTTTTTTTGCTAAAATAACTCCATAATAAATAATTATGTAATTTTGCTATGAATTTAAAACCAGAGGCTTTTTACGAAATCGAATTAAAGGCCATATTGTCCGAAGAAAAGTACAATGAGCTGAAAGAATATCTGAATAGCAACGATAAGTTCAAATTAATTAACACGGAAAGCATTTATACTGATTTTTGGAAAGATAAAGATCGGAATGATTTGCGTTTAAGGCATTCGGACAAGACCATTGAGTTTGTCTTCAAAAAAGGCCTGATTACTAAAATTTGCAGAAGAGAGATTAAAATTCCGCTGCAATCAATGGATCACTTTAAGCACTGGGAATTGGTTTTAGATAGTATGATGACCAATAATAGGGAAAGAGGGACGTTGAAACACAAGCAAGAATTTGTTTATGAGTTCAAAGGTTATAAATACGTAATTTGCCTGCAATTCATTGAGCAGCTGGCCCGCCTTTTGGAGGTTGAATTTTTAGCCGAACGCGAAGAAGAAAGCGCGATTCACGAGCCCAATTTAAGAATGATTTTGGCCGAGTTGGGTTTGGCGCTACTTGACGGTGATAAGTATATGGCCAGAGTACATGATTTTATTGATGGTAAAGATACAATCAATTATCCGATATGAAATTATACATAGTAGCGACACCGATCGGGAATTTGGAAGACATTAGTTTTCGCGCGATTAGAATTTTAAAAGAAGTTAATTTTATTTTATGCGAGGACACGCGCGTGACTCGGATTCTATTGGACCGTCATGAAATCAAGACACCGACCATTTCATATTTTCAACATTCGGGCATGGCCAAAGTCAATCAGATTATTGATTTATTAAAACAAGGCAAGGACTTGGCCCTGGTTTCTGACGCCGGCACGCCAGGTATTTCTGACCCAGGCAATAAGCTCATTGAATTGGTTTTGCAAGAAATTCCAGAATTAAAAATAGAACCAATCCCAGGCGCTTGCGCGGCGATTTCTGCGCTCTCAATCTCTGGCCTGCCGACTGATAAATTTGTTTTTTATGGTTTTTTGCCGCACAAAAAAGGCAAAGAAACAATTTTAAAAGAAATTATTAATAACAAATTCACTTCGGTTTTTTACGAATCAACGCACAGAATTTTAAAAACCTTGAATAAACTTAAAGAATTGGGCTTGGGTGATAAGCAAGTTGTTGTTTGTAGAGAGCTAACCAAAAAGTTTGAAACAATTTATCGGGGAAATATTGAAGAGGTTTTAAATAAATTAGAAAAAGATGTGACAAAGGGGGAGTTTGTGGTGGTGATTGGTTAGTTTGTCGTGGCGAGCCTTTATTGTCATGGTGAGCCCCTCGGCCTTGCTCGGGGCAGGCATAGCCGAATCGTGCGGGTCTTTTGGCATGACAGTCGGCATGACAGTCGGCATGACAGTCTTTAGACTGTTACTATCTAAATATGATTTACCCAATTGAAAGAAATATTCATCGACCTCCGCATATTTATTTGGATAACACAATTTATTTTATTGTTTCAAGGACATTAGGGGGGATAAAGTATTTTAATAATAGCGAAAAGAAAAATTTATTAGTGGATTGTTTATTTAAAGCAATAAATAAATATGAAGTAAAGCTATATTCATGGGTGATACTTGATAATCATTACCAATTAGTTATTGAGATGCCCGAGGGTAAAAAATTATCTTTATTGATTAAGGAAATAAATGGTAAAAGCTCATTTTTATTAAATAAATTTGAAAATGAGGAAGGAAGAAAAATTTGGTATCAGTATAGAGAAAAGATTATTGGTGACGAGAATAGCTTCTGGACGCATATAAATTATAATCACCACAACCCTGTAAAACATGGTTACGTGGAGGATACATACGAATATGAATGGTCGAGCTATAGAGATTACTTAAAGACATATGGCAAAGAGTTTTTATGCGACTGTTTTGAAAATTATCCAGTAATTGATTATACTCCGTTTAATCAGTAACGCACTAAAGTGCGTCATGCCGATCCAGGATGACAATGACCAGGATTTTCACTTTTTAATAATTTTATGAATTATAAGGGTGTGATAATTGAAGAAAGTTTGGCTGATAAAAAAGTTTTATCAAATGTTAAGATTTTGGAAACAAACATTGAAGAAGTTTTGTCAGTCCTTGAAAAAGATGTGACAAAGGGGGGATTTGTGGCAATAGTTGAATGAAGTTGGGTGATGTTAATGAGGTTGAGGGGCGAAAACGCCCGGCGTAAAACGCCGTAGAGACGCATTGCAATGCGTCTCTACAAAATACGTTTTTGGCGTTTTCGCCCAATAATAAAAATTATGGAAACGAAACAAATTTTAAAAAACAGCCGAGAAATTTGGGGCAAAGAGAAATTAAATTTATCCCAGATAATTGTTCGTTTAGGCAAGGTTTTTGGCGATATTTGCCGCTGGGAAAGAAATGCTGCCAAAGATTCAGATAAACATAATGATTTGGAGTTAAAAAAAGAATTAGGCAATGTTATTGCTTCAATGATTTGCTGGTGCGATGATTTGGGCTATGATCCAGATGATTGCATAAATCTAGCACTTGAGGCTCAAAAAAAGTTTAAAAAATAATTTTATGTCTAGAATATTAATTTTCGGCGATAGTATAACTTATGGTGCTTGGGATAAGGAGGGCGGCTGGGCACAAAGATTGCGCAAATATGTTGATGAAAAGATTGCAGCAGACCCAAATTACTATCATTTGGTTTATAATTTAGGTATATCAGGCAATACTTCAGAAGATCTTTTAATGAGATTTGAAAATGAATGCAAATATAGAAAAAAAGAAGAAGGGAAGGAAGAATTGGTAATTATTATTGCGATTGGTGAAAACGATTCGCAGATTAAAAATGGTAAAGTAAAAATGGAGATGAAAGTATTTGAAAAAAATTTAGATAAATTATTGAAATTGGCCAATAAGTTTTCTGGTAAGATATTTTTTGTGGGCTTATGTCCGGTTGATGAATCAAAATCAGATCCGATCGCCTGGGCCAAGGATAAATCATATAAAAATGATTCAATCACAAAATATAATGATGCAGTCAGAAAATTTTGTGAGAAAAATAATCTTGGTTTCATCGATGTATTTAGTAATTTAATTAGCAAAAATTATAAAGAATTATTAGATGATGGCGTGCACCCAAATACTAATGGACATCAGCAAATTTTTGAAATAATAAAAGATTATTTAATCGAGAAAAATATAATTTAATATGCCAAAAATAAAAAAAGAAAAACAGAATAAATTTTATGTAACCACGCCCATTTATTATGTGAATGATGTGCCTCATATTGGCCATGCCTACACCACAATCGCGGCTGATGTTTTGGCGCGCTACTTTCGCATGATGTTGGGCGGGGACAATGTTTATTTTTTGGCTGGCACCGATGAACATGGTGCCAAAATCGCTCAAGCCGCGGAAAAAAATAAAATGACACCCCAGGAATTTGTTGACCAAAAAGCCGCGCAGTTTCAGATGGCCTGGGATCGGCTGGATATTTCTAATAATGATTTTGTTCGCACTACGGAAAAAAGACATGAAAAAGTAGTTGTAGATTTTATGAAGCAGTTAAAATCAGCCAAGACACCGCTTGGTAATGATTGTCTTTATGAAAGTGAGTACGAAGGACTTTATTGCGTGGCTTGCGAGGCGTTTAAGACAGAGACAGAACTTGTAAATGGTAAGTGCCTCGACCACAATAAAGAATGCGAAAAAGTAAAAGAAAAGAATTGGTTTCTTCGACTTTCCGATTATGCCGCAACCCTGAAAGATTTAATTGAAAAGGGCGAGCTTAATATTTTGCCAGAGGCCAGAAAAAATGAAGTACTGGGTTTAATAAAAGTTGGCTTAAAAGATGTGGCCATTTCCCGCCAAAATGTGAAGTGGGGGATACAACTGCCTTTTGACAAGGAGCAAACGGCCTATGTCTGGGTTGACGCTTTGATAAATTATATTTCAGCTTTAGGCGGCACTAAGGGAAAATTATATAAGAAATTTTGGCCAGCTGATGTGCATTTAATGGCTAAAGATATTTTAAAATTTCATGCTGTAATCTGGCCGGCTCTGCTTTTGGCTCTGGGCTTGCCTTTACCAAAATTAATTTTTGCTCATGGCTTTTTCACTATTGATGGCCAGAAAATGAGTAAGACAATCGGCAATGTTATTAATCCTGATGAACTGGTGACAAAATATGGTGCTGATGCCACTCGCTATCTTTTGCTCTCGCAATTTGGCTTTGGCACTGACGGCGATTTTAGCAGAGAGCGCTTGAATAATATTTATAATGCCGCTTTGGCTAATGAGCTGGGTAATTTAGTTTCGCGCGTGGTGGCCATGAATGAAAAATATTTTGAGAGCAAAGTGCCCGAGGCCAATGCCAATGGCGATAAATATTTTGCTTTTGATTTAAAAACCGATTGGGAACGCTATGATTTTTTTATGAAGAGTTTGAAATTTGACGAAGCACTGGGTGTGATTTGGGAGAATATCAGAAAAGCGAATATGTATATTGATAAGGAAAAACCCTGGGAATTGGCCAAGAGCGATAAACACCAGTTGGCTGATGTTATTTATAATCTTTTAGAAACGATTCGCCAGGCAGCCATTATGTTAATTCCCTTTATGCCGCAAAAGGCGGATAATATACTTGAGGTGATTGGTTTTGACGCGGAAAAGGAAAAAGAGAAAAAGCCAAGCGATTTAAGAGAGTGGGGAAGATTGCCTGAAGGACAAAAGACTAAAAAAGCCGAGGCCTTATTTCCAAGATTAACTTAAAATAATATAACAATAACTTTATGACAATTTTTGATGTAATATTATTAATTTTTCTGGGCGGTTTTGTATTATTCGGACTTTGGTTTGGCGTGATTCATACGCTGGGCGCAATCGTGGGCACTTTTGCCGGCGCTTTTTTTGCCGGGCTTTGGTATGAACCACTGGGTATGTGGCTGACAGGAATTTTCGGCCATCAGAATCTTATGATGATCTTTGCCTTTATTTTCATCTTTTTGATCGTCAATCGGCTGATCGGTTTTGGTTTTTACGTCCTGGATAAGATTTTCAATTTCCTGGAAGTGATTCCATTTTTAAAAACTGTCAGCCGTTTAATCGGCGGTGTGCTGGGATTTTTTGAGGGTTTGCTGGTTATCGGGCTTTCTTTATTTGTGATAGCCAGATTTCCAATATCTGATTGGTTCACCACGGTGTTACAGGCCTCAACTCTAACACCCTGGTTTATAAATGTTTCTCGAATTTTACAACTGTTATTGCCGCAGGTCTTAAAAATGATCCACTCTGTAATCTAATTATGAATTCTGAATTATGAAATACGAAATCTCAATTCATAATTCGTAATTCATATTTCATATTTATGTTATTCGATACTCACGCTCATATAAATTTTAAGGTCTTTGATAATGATCTTGAAAATGTGGTTAAGCGCTCTTTGGAGTCAGGTATTTATTTTATTAATGTCGGTTCAAATTTTGAAACAAGCCAGAAAGCCATTGAAATTGCGGAAAAATTTGATGGCGTCTGGGCAGTGATTGGCTGTCATCCGGAACATTTAGTCGATGATATTAAAGAAAAAATATTTGTTAACGGTGAGGAAAAATTACTCACAGTAAAAAAGGAAATTTTTGACTATAAAAAGTATTTTGATTTGGCGAAGTCGAGCAAAAAAATTGTTGGCATTGGCGAGACGGGTTTAGATTTTTATTATTTAAAACCAGAAAAGCACGATATTGAAAAAGCCAAACAACTCGAGATAGAAGTTTTTAAACAATTTATTAAATTGGCTAAAGAATTAAACTTGCCCCTGGTTTTGCACTGCCGGGGAGAGGAAGGCAAAAATTACGAGGCCTATGATTTGATGCTTGAAATTTTAAGCTCGGAGCTCGGAGCTCTGGGCCCCGAGCCAAAAGGAGTAATTCATTGCTTTGGTGGAAATTTAGAGCAAGCAAAGAAATTTATTGATTTGGGATTTTATATTGGATTTACTGGCATTGTAACTTTTAAAAATGCTAAAGAGCTTCAACAAGTAGCGAAAGAAATTCCTTTGGATAAAATCTTAATAGAGACCGATTCGCCATATTTAGCGCCAGTGCCATTTCGCGGCAAAGTAAATGAACCGCAATATGTGCGCTATGTAGCTGAAAAAATTGCTGAATTAAAAGGATTGAAATTCGAAGAAGTAGCTGAACAAACTTTTAATAACGCTAAAAATTTATTTAATATATGATATTGCGTGGCAGAAAAGTTATTTTAAGACCACTTAAATTAAGCGACGCTCCTCGCATTGTTAAATGGATGGCTGATCCCTCCGTAAGAAAATTTTTGAGCATGGGTAGGGTAACGTTGCAGATGGAAAGAAAATGGATTAGAGAGACTAATAAAGATAAAAATGAAAAGGGGTTTGCCATAAACACACTTGACGAAAAATACATTGGGAATGTAGGGCTTCATTTAAACCCCAAAAACAAGAATGCTTCTTTTGGAATTTTTATTGGCGATAAAAGGTATTGGAATAGTGGATATGGCACAGATGCCATGCGAACTATCTTAAAATACGGTTTTGAGAAGCTAGAGCTACACAAAATTTCCCTGAATGTTTACGCACATAATCAGCGTGCTATAAATTTATATTTGGACATGGGGTTTAAATTAGCCGGGATTAAAAAGGAAGATAGATATCGTAACGATAAATTTTATGATACCTATTATATGGAACTTTTAAAAAATGAATGGCAAAAGGATAAGAAAAAAATAATGGCACTCTAAAAAAAGGAGGGTCTAAAATGGCGGGAAGTTTGACAGTGGCCAAGGAGCGGGAAAGCGAATTGGATCGGCTTTTCGAACAGATCCGTAAGTCGCAGGTTGCCAAGAAGATTTTTTGGATTTACATTTGGATTGCCGCCTTTGGCTTTCCAATCGTCCTCATTTTGCTTTACTGTCATCACCTCGGTAGATGAACGAGAAAGCCGCTTCTTTCCGGAAGCGGCTTTTATTTTTCTCGTTTTTTTGATAAAATAAGCACATCTTATGCCTCAATACAAAGAAAAATTTAAACCCCTGAAATTCCCCAAAGACGAGCAAAAACATGATCACATTATTGAATGGTGGTATTTTAATGGTAATTTAAAGACCAAGGATGGGCGTAGTTTTTCGTACATGAACACCATTTTTGCCACCAAGCCCAAACTGGTGCATATTCCTTTTTTGAGCAAGATTCCGGTCAAGACCTTGTATTTTTCGCATTATCTTTTGACTGATAATGATAGGCATAAATTTGTTGAGAAAATAAATCCGATTTGTCTGGTCGACCCCAATAGTTTTACCAAACCGCTTCTTTGGATAAATTACGACAATACCTGTCTGATTGAAGAGCCGAAGTTATTTAATTACCATGTTGTCAACGAATTGATTGATTTGAATTTAAAGCAAACAAAGAAACCTCTTTTGGTGAATAAACGCGGCTTCATGGATTTGGAAGTAAAGACAACCTATTATTATTCTTTAACCAATTTGAAAACAAAAGGCATGGTTAAAATAGGGAATACTTGGCAGGAAGTCGAAGGCTTGTCCTGGATGGACCACCAGTGGGCGCAAACGCCATTGACTGGCGATGATAAGTGGACTTGGTTTTCTGTTCAGCTGGCCAATGGTTTGGATATACTCATTTTTGTTTATGGCGATAAAGTCAGAACCTATCACGCGAGCATGATTGATAGAAAAAATAAAATTCTGACCAGCAATGACATTTTAATCAAAGAAAAGGGCAAGAAATTTATCAGCACTCAAACGGGCGCGGCTTATAATTTGGAATATGAAATTTATTTACCCGACTTTGGCATTGAATTACAAACTAAGCCATACAATAGAAGTCAGGAAATGGTTTTTGGCACACTTAACTATTGGGAAGGCGGTGTTGATGTAAAAGCTAAAATGAATGGTAAGGAAATTTCTGGTCAGGGATTTATGGAACTGGTCGGCAGCCCAATGAAAAAAAGTTTGACCAATGTTTATTTGAATAGATTTAAAAAAGATTATTTGAATAAGGGCTTGCGTTTACTTTCCAAAGAATTTTTAGAAAAATTTAGGGCGTATCAATAATATAAAATGGGGGACGAGTATTTTAAAAATAAATTCAGAATCGCAACAACACGTCTGGGCCATTGGAATTACGCGGATGAGGGGTTTTATTATGTAACCATTTGCACAAAAGATAGAAGATGTTGTTAAGGTGAAATTAGTGATAAGGATAATAATGTTTATTTGTCGAAAATTGGTCAAATTGTTTTGGATGAATGGTTGAAAACACAAAAATTAAGGCCCTATATTGAATTAGACGAATTTGTAATAATGCCTAACCATTTTCACGGTATAATTGTAATCAAAGATAATGATTTTGATTTGAAAAATTGTAGAGACGCGGTGCACCGCGTCTCTACGACGAATCGATTCGGACCCTTAAAACCGAAATCATTATCGTCAATTATCAACACGTTTAAGGGCGCTGTTTCGCGAAATTGTCACAAAAACGATTTAGATTTTCTATGGCAAGATAATTATTACGAACATATCATCAAAAACGACGAGGATTATGCTCGCATAAAAGGATATATCGCCAATAATCCGGTAAATTGGCAATTTGATAAAAATAATCCAAAAAATTTAAATAAATAAACTTAATAAAATATTTTTAAAATAATCTGAACATGTCCTTAGAAAAGCAACAATTTAACCCAGCGCAGAAAAAGGCCATTACGTTCGGTAGTGGCCCGCTTTTGATTGTGGCAGGCGCTGGTACGGGCAAAACAATGGTTATTACTCAGCGCATTGCGCATTTGATTTTGGATAAAAGCGTGAAGACCGATGCGATTTTGGCTCTGACTTTCACTGAAAAGGCCGCGCAGGAAATGGAAGAAAGAGTTGATCGACTTTTGCCCTATGGTTATGTGGATTTGTGGATTTCTACTTTTCATGCTTTTTGCCAGAAAATTTTGGAACAACACGCCCTGGATATTGGTCTACCCAATGATTTCAAACTGCTTGATGAAACCAAGCAGTGGCTTTTGGTGCGCGAAAATTTGGACAAATTTGATTTGGATTATTACAAGCCGCTGGGTAATCCCACGAAATTTATTCACGCCTTAATCAAACATTTTTCCAGAGCTAAAGATGAAGAAATTTATCCTGACCAATATCTGGCCTTTGCCGAAAAAATGAAGGCCAATGCTGATTCAACCATGAGTGATGAACTTTTGGGACAAGAGGCCAAGAAAAATAAAGAGGTGGCCGAGGCCTACCATGTTTATCAGCAATTACTTTTGGCTAATAATTGTTTGGATTTTGGCGACTTGATAAATTACACACTTAAACTTTTTCGTGAGAGGCCCAATATCTTGAAAAAATATCAGGACCAGTTTCAATATATTTTAGTTGATGAATTCCAGGACACAAATTTTGCTCAATATGATTTGATTAAAATGTTATGCGGCTCAAAAAAGAATCTGACCGTGGTTGGCGATGATGACCAGTCAATTTATAAATTCCGCGGGGCTTCGGTTTCCAATATTTTACAATTCAAAAAGGATTTTCCCGAAAGTCAGGAAGTTGTCTTGACTAAAAATTATCGCTCGACTCAAAATATCTTGGATCTGGCTTATAATTTTATACAACTTAACAATCCGAACCGCTTGGAATACCAATTGAATCAAAAGGGAGAAAAGGGCAAAAAGGGGAAGGTGAGTAAGAAGGGCTCTGAACTTAAGAAAATTGATAAACGATTATCTGCTGAAAATATTGGCAAGGGCATAGTTGAACATATTCATGAAAAGACAGCTGATGATGAAGTGAACGCCATTATTAAAAAAATAGTTGAGCTGAAAAAGAAGGACAAAGAATCAAATTGGAGTGATTTTGCGATTTTGGTGCGCTCCAATGATTCGGCTACGCCTTTCATTAATTTTTTACGCAAGACAAGTATTCCATATCAATTCATGGCTTTGCGCGGCTTATATTCAAAGTCGGTTATTTTGGACATCATGGCTTATTTTCAGCTTCTGGATAATTATCATGAATCGCCTTCGGTTTATCGCATTTTAACTTCACCAGTGGTTGAGATTGCGCCGGCCGATGTTATTCAGATTAATCACGAGGCCTATAAAAAATCCAGATCGCTTTATGAAATAATGAAAGAAATTTCAGCCGTCCATGGACTTGAAGCCAAGACAATTTCAGAAGTTAACCGTTTTCTCGGGCTGATTGAAAAGCATAGCCAGCTGGCCAAGCAAAAAACCGTTGGCGAAATTTTAAAGGCCTTTTTGGAAGATTCTGGTTATTTGGAGAAATTGGTGGCCAAAGACGAATATGAGAGTAATTTGGCCATCTCTTATATAAACCAGTTTTATAAGCGAATACAGGCCTTTGAGGAGGCCGTGAGTGGCGCTCGGCTGAATTTATTCATGGAAGAAATGGAATTGGAGCTGGAGTCAGGCGAGAGCGGTGCTTTAAGCGTTGATTTTGAAGCCGGACCAGATATGGTCAAAATTATGACCGTGCACTCGGCCAAGGGTTTGGAATTTAAATATGTTTTTATTCCAAATTTGATTGACCGCCGTTTTCCAACTGGCGAGCGCGCTGATGCTATTGAGCTGCCTGACGAATTAGTCAAAGAAATTATTCCCGAGGGCGATATTCATTTGCAAGAAGAAAGAAGATTATTCTATGTGGCCATGACGCGTGCCAAGGCGGGATTATTTTTAACCTCGGCTGATGATTACGGCGGCTCCAGAAAAAGAAAGATTTCAAGATTTTTATCAGAACTGGCCGAGACAAATCCGCAATTTAAATTAGCCAAAGCCGCGCTTTTTGCCGGTGAATTAGAACTGACCAAATTTAAACCAGTAGTTAAACCAGAAAAAACAGAATATAAATTGCCAGATCGTTTTTCCTATTCGCAACTGGCTGCTTTTGGCAAATGCCCATATCAGTATAAACTGGGCTTTATTTTGCGTGTGCCAGTTTTTGGCAAGGGTGTTTTTTCCTATGGCAAAAGTATTCACGAAACCCTGGAGGAATTTTTTAAGCGCATTTTTGAAAAGCTGGAAAATAAACAAGCGGATTTATTTGGCGATACAAAAAAGAAACCGGCCAAAACGAAGATTGAGGATTTGATTAGTTTTGACGAATTAAAGAAAATTTTCCAGGCCAAATGGAATGATGAATGGTATTCTTCAAAAGAGCAGCGCGAAAAGTATTTTAAAAAAGCAGGGGAGAGCTTGAAAACTTTTTACGACAAGATTAAAGATCAGCCCTGCCAGACCGAGGCCGTGGAAAAAACCTTCTTTCTGAAAGTCGGCGATTATTCAATCAAGGGCGTGATTGACAGAATCGACCGCTTGCCTGACGGCTCAATAGTTTTGATTGATTATAAAACTGGCGAAGCCAAGGAAGAGGAAACAATTTCTCCTGAAAATAAAATGCAGCTTTTGATTTACCAGATCGCGGCCGAAGAAGTGATGAAAGAAAAAGTCAACAAATTGATTTTCTACTATATTGACAATAATTCTACTTTGGAATTTTTGGGCGCGGAAAAAGAAAAGGAAAAAGTCAGGCAGGAAATCATTAAGCGCATGGAAGCAATCCGCGCTTCTGATTTTAGCGCCACGCCCAGCCAGCATGTTTGTAAATGGTGCGATTTTAAGAATATCTGCGAATTTCGCGTTTAGTCGTTTTTAAATTGAAAAAAGTCAAAAATTGTAGTATAATTATCGCATTATTATTTCTCTTTTTAATAACTTATGGCCGTGGATAAAAAATCTCTGCGAAAAATTATTTATGCCTGCGCCATTACTCTTTTGGTTTTTCTAACCGGCGTTTTTTGTTTTGCCTTCAATGAATTGACTATAAACTTTTTTGACGGCCAAGGTAATGCTGTTTTTGAACCTGGAACAAAAATTGACAAAGTTGCTATAAATTTTTCCACAAAAAATGGAGTTGGAACTTTTAACGGGTTGAAAATAAATTTTCCTGAAGGTTTTGATATTTCAAAGCTAGTTAAAAAAGATTTTAAAATCACTCAAGGTGACAATGAATTAAAAATCAAAAATTTTAGCGTCAACGGCCAGGATTTGCAATTGGTGATGCAAAATTCAATTGATAATTCTGATATTATTTCTCTCACAATTTCCAATGGGCATCTTTTGACTCCGGCCAGGGCAGGCACTTATTCAATTTCTGTTTCGGCAATTGCCCTGGGTTCTGACGGTATTTTCGGCGGCACAGACGAAGGCGCTGATACCGTAGTAGACAACGACTCCGCCTCAATAACCATAGGCAAAAGCGGTCAGGAGCTCTCAAATGATGAAACGTTTTTAACCCTAAAAATTTCCTCTGATTTTTGCGATTTGGGTACTTTAAGCCCAGAAAACATTAAAACCTGCGGCTATTTGGCTACGACCAATGCTAATAATTCCACTGGCTATTCGATCCTAATGAGCGCTGGCGGGGTTTTAAAGAACGGAGAGGGGACGATCTCGGGTTTAACTGAAGACAGCCGCGTTAAGCCGAAAATTGATAGTTATGGCCTGGCCACGACCATTGACTCTGGCGTGGTGCCAAAAATAAGTGACAATAATAGCGATGATGAAATTAATCAGGCCGATTGCAGTATATTAAACGATCAGAACAAAATAACCCTGAAGGCTTATCCGCTTGGGCCGCAAGATATTGTATTTAAATATTTCGACCAATCAACTTCAGCCACATTTTATAATTGCCAGGCCGTTGGCGCGGCTGAACCCGAAAGCTCTGGGGTTTATTTAGATAAAGAAATTATTACAGCCGTACCCAATTTTTAAATTATGAAAAAAACATATATTTTAATGAGCATAATTATTTCCACTCTCTTGGGTGTGCTTTTTTCATATTCGACTAATGCCATGACTGTTTCCCCGACAATAATGGAAATTGAAGCGAAAAGGGGAGATGTTATCAAGCAAACATTGAAAATAAAAAATGATTCTGATCAGGCAGCGGTTTACACTATTTCCGCCCAAAAATTTATTTCAGCCGGACCCGACGGCAATCCGCAATTTGTTACTGGCGGTGAAGATGTTGATTTAGTCGGCTGGATTCAATTTCAAAATAGCAGCATTACTATTTTGCCAAATGGCATTGCTGATATTTCTTTTTCCATAAATGTGCCTGCTTATGCCAAATCGGGTGGCCATTATGCCGCCATATTTGTCAACCAAATTTCATCTGCGGCGCCAGAAAATAAATCAGGCCTAACAATCGCCAGCAGAATCGGAATTCTTATTTTTATGAAAGTGAGCGGTGAAATTCAGGAGTCAGCCGAACTGGCGAGTTTTTCTTGTCCAGGGTTTTCCAATGCTCTGCCGATTGAATTTAGCTACAATC
Source organism: Patescibacteria group bacterium (assembly GCA_028714455.1). GTDB lineage: Bacteria > Patescibacteriota > Patescibacteriia > CAIXNZ01 > CAIXNZ01 > CAIXNZ01. The sequence goes on along the minus strand of JAQTMG010000007.1, from coordinate 14,311 downwards.
TTAATAACACTGGTAATATTCATTTGAGACCGCAGGGTAAAATAGTGATTAAAGATATGTTTGGCCTTGAACGCGGGAGCGTTGATCTTAATAAGAATAACAACGCGGTTTTACCCGGTCAGGTGAGAACTTTTAAAGTTCAATGGTTTAGCGTGGGTGAAAACAGCGGCAATGCTTTTTGGGAACAGTTTGAAAATGAATGGGAGAATTTTGCCATTGGCAAATATACAGCCATTTTATCAATTCCGATTGGTTCAGATAGCCCAAATCTAATTAATCAGATAGATTTTTGGGTTATACCTTGGCACATTGCCATAGTTTTTGCGCTGCTGATCATTTTAACAGTAATAATAGCGGTTATAATCGTAAGATTGCTTAAACGCAGAAAAAATCCGCTCGAGGTTAAACGCACGGTTAAAAAATGATATGCAACACATCAAGAATGTTTTAAAAAAAAGAGTGGCGCAGTCGGGTCTTGAACAGAACATAAAGAATTCTTTGGCCATTGAAGAATTTAGCAATGTCATTCGCGAAGAGATGGGCAAGCAAGTTTTAAATAAAATAAAGCCGCTTTATTTAAAAAACAAAGTGCTGACCGTGGCTTGCCTTGTTTCAGTGGTTATGCAAGAAATAAATCTGCGCAAAGAAAGAATAATGTACAATGTAAATAAAAAATTGGGCTACAAGGCGATGCTTGATATTAAATTTATAGTTTAGGGCTAAAATTGGCTAAGACAAAACAAATTTTACGTTTGTCAAAATATTCTTTTTATGCTAAGATGTAAATAACAAATTACTTTATGTCTCTCAAGAGATACATTTTTTTAATGCTTTTTGGCACGCTGGCCTGTTGCCTGGCACTGCAAGCCGTGATTTATTTTTTTGACCCGACCAGCGGGGGAGTGATGGCGCTTTTCTTTTTTTATTTGAGTCTCTTTCTTTCGCTTTTAGGCGCTTTTTCCATACTCGGTCTTTTTTTTAGATTAATTTTCACCCACGATCATCTGGTTTTTAAAAAGGTGACCGCTTCTTTTCGGCAGGGCGTCTGGTTTTCCTTATTAGTGGTGATTAGTCTGTTTTTGAAACATCTGGAAATTTTTGCCTGGTGGAATTTGGCGCTGCTGATACTGGCCCTGGCGTTATTGGAATTATTTTTCTTAAGCTATAAAGTTAAACCGAGTTTAAAAATATGAGACAATCGGAACTATTTACAAAAACTAAAAAAGAAATCGGTTCGGAAGAGGTGAGTTTAAACGCCTCGCTTTTGATTCGGGCGGGCTTTATTGATAAATTGAGCGCCGGTGTTTATACTTATTTGCCGCTGGGGCTTCGGGTTTTGAATAAAATTGAAAATATTATCAGAAATGAAATGAACGCGATAGGCGGCCAGGAAATTTTAATGCCTGGTTTGACTCCAAAAGAGATTTGGGGGAAAACTAATCGCTGGGAAAATTTTGACGCGCTTTTTAAATTGACCGGAATTGAAGACAAAGAATACGCGCTCGGCGCTACTCATGAAGAAGTGGTGACACCGCTTGCCAAAAAGTTTATTTTTTCCTACAAGGATTTGCCCCAATATATCTATCAGATCCAGACAAAATATCGCAACGAGGCCAGAGCCAAGTCAGGATTACTTCGTGGTCGAGAATTTAGGATGAAGGATCTATATTCATTTCATGCCGATGCCAAAGACCTCGATTCTTATTATGAAAAAGTGAAGCAAGCCTATTTTAAGATTTTTAAACAATTGGGCCTTGATAAAATTACTTATATAACGCTTTCCAGCGGCGGCGCTTTTTCCAAATATTCTCACGAATTTCAGACACTGGCTCAAAATGGCGAAGATACGATTTATCTTTGCGAAAAATGCAAGATCGCTTATAACAAAGAAGTGATTGATGAAATCACAGAATGCGAGGTCTGTAAAATGAAAAAAGAAAATTTTAAAGAGTTGAAATCAATTGAGACAGGCAATATCTTCAGATTGGGCAATAGATTTACCGAGGCCTTTGGCTTTAAATTCAAGGATAAAGAGGGCGCGATGCAGGATGTAATCATGGGTTGTTATGGCATTGGGCCGAGTCGGATCATGGGCACGCTGGTTGAAATCAATAATGATGGCAAAGGAATCATTTGGCCTGAAAATGTCGCTCCTTATCAGGTTCATTTGCTCTTGATAGCCAAAGATAACTCACTTGCAAAAAAGGCCGATAAATTATATGATGATTTAACTAAAATGGGTCTGGAAGTTCTTTATGACGATCGTGATGAATCAGCGGGCGTTAAGTTGAATGACAGCGATTTGATAGGTCTGCCAATTAGGCTAATCTTAAGCGAAAAAACCGATAAAGAGGCCAGTGTAGAAATTAAGAAGAGAAATTCTGACAAGGCCGAATTGGTCAAATTGACCAAGCTAAAAAATTATTTCAAATTATAAACATTACACATTATGATATTTGATCGACTCTTAGGAAGATTTACCAAGGACATTGGCATTGATTTGGGGACAGCCAATACGCTTGTCTATGTCAAGGATAGAGGCATTATTATCAATGAGCCGTCTGTGGTCGCGATAAACCAAAAAACAGGTCAGATTATGGCGGTCGGCAATGAGGCCAAAAAGATGATCGGCAAAACCCCAGGACACATAGCCGCGATTAAGCCGCTTTCCGAGGGCGTCATCTCCGACTTTGAAGTCACCGAAAAGATGCTCAAATATTTTATTGAAAAAGTTAATGAAGGAAAATTTAATTTATTTGCCAGACCGCGCGTGGTTATCGGCGTGCCTTTGGACGTGACAGAGGTGGAAAAGAAAGCTGTTGAGGACGCGGCCTATTCGGCCGGAGCCAGAGACGTTTATCTGGTTGAAGAACCTATGGCCGCGGCCATCGGCTGTCGTTTGCCCATCAAAGAAGCGATAGGCAACATGATTGTTGATATCGGCGGCGGCACCAGCGAGATAGCCGTTATTTCCTTGAGCGGCGTGGTTACCTGGAAATCAATAAAGATTGCCGGTGAAGAGATGAACAAAAATATTATTCAGTACGCGCGCAGTAAATTCAATCTGTTGCTTGGTGAAAAAGTCGCCGAAGAAATAAAAATAAAGATTGGTTCCGCGACCGAACAGGAAGAAATTTTGGAGGCGGAGATGAGGGGCCGAGATCTGGTCACGGGTTTGCCGCGGGAAATCATTGTCAATGACACGCAGATTCGGGAGGCACTTTCAAAATCAGTCAGAACGATTATCGATAACATTAGAGCAACCTTGGAAACGACGCCGCCAGAACTGGTGGCTGATATTTATCAAAGGGGAATCGTCTTGAGCGGAGGCGGAGCTTTGCTTAAAGGTTTGGATAAAGCGATCTCTAGGATTATGCAGATTCCAGTTTATGTGGCCGAAGATCCATTGACCGCGGTTGTCCGCGGCACCGGTTATTTAATTGATGATGCCGATTTATTAAAAACAATCGCCTGCCCCTCAACCTCTGAAGAGTCGCCATAATTTATGATCGAAAAAAGACAAAATCGATATATTAAATTTTATGTTGCGGCAGTTATTATACTGCTCGTTTTTTTGCATTATCTCGGAGCTCTGGCCATTGTCGAAGATTATTTTCTTGGTGTAGCCGGCAATTTTCAAAATCAGACTTATACCTTTTTGACCAAGCTGAAATATTCATTTGTAAATTTTCAGGAAGCGCAGGATTTGAAAAAAGAGAGTATCGCGCAGAAAGACGAGATAGCGCAGCTGACTTATGAAAATAGCCAGTTAAAAGATTTACAGAGAGAAAATGAACAGTTGAGGCAGGTACTCGGCTTTGTTAAAGACAAGGACTTTGACTATGTCGTGGCCAAGGTAATTGGCCGAGATCTGGCGCGTACCAACACCCTGATAATTAACAGGGGCAGAGTTGATGGATTGCGCCTGGGTCTGCCGGTCGTCGTTAATAATGGCGTCATAATTGGCAAGATATTTGATCTTAAAGAAAATACAGCCACGATTTTACTGCTCACCGACCAATTGAGCCAATTATCGGCAGGCAAGGAAAGTTTAAATAAACCGATGGGTTTGGCCAATGGCGAATTTGGGCTAAGCATAAAGCTAGAATTGATTCCCCAAGACACGGATTTACAGGCGGGAGACGTGATAATTACTTCGGGCCAGGAAAATGACATTCCTCGAGGTTTAGTCATTGGCCAGGTCAATAGGATTATTAGCTATGAAAACGAATTATTCAAATCCGCTACCATAAATCCTCTGGCCGATTACGGCGAAATAACAATTTTGTCAGTCATAATTCCCAAGATTTATAATCAATGAAATATTTTTATTATTTTATCATCTCCTTCTTAGCCGCCTTATTTGCCCAGACCCTCATGCCGAATCTGGGATTTTTTGCTAACATGAACGTGCTCTTGGTTTTTGTGATTTTTTTGCTCATTGTCTGGGGCTTTAATTTGAGTTTTATCTTTGCCGCTTTTATCGGTTTATTTCTGAATATTTATTCTTATCTGCCCTTCGGTTCATTCATCTTGATTTACTTGTTAATTTTGTTGGGAGCGAATTTTTTATATAAAAATGTTTTTATCAATTTTTCTTTGTTCACCAGTTTAATTCTGATAGTTCTCTCTAGCGTGTCCTACGGATTTTTACTCATTTTTCTGAATTTTATTTTTTATAAATTAAACCTGACCATGATCTACATCTCGCTCGACAAGTTTTTTTTCTACGATTTGTTTTGGCAGATAATCTTGAATTCTTTGCTCATGGCCTTTGTTTTCATCCTGGGCCAGTTCACCACCAGGAAATTAAATTTAGCTTTTTTAATCAAACGATGAACTCCAGCATCATAAATCGAAATTATAAAAACGCCAAGGAAATCGATGAAGATTTTTTTTACGGAAATAATCTTTCAACCTCGGAATCCGAGCCGGTTTTGAATACAAGAAAAGTCGGTTTTCTTGGAAAATTTTTATCAAATAAAAAGCTGAACATACTTTTAGCCTTGATTTTTGTGGCCATGTCGATTCTTCTGTTTCGCGCGGCGTATTTACAGATTTACCACGGCGCTTATTATGGCAATCTGGCGGAAAATAACCGCAGCCGAGAAAAACCAATTCTGGCTTATCGTGGAGTTATCTATGATAGCCAGGGCCAGCCACTAATCAAAAATAATCCGATTTTCGAAGCACTTATTCTGCCCAAAGATTTATCTTTAAATCCGGCTAAGCGAGCCGACCAGATTAATGCCATCGCGCAAATTCTCGGCCTTAAAAGCGAGGATATTACCGGTGAGATTGATAAGCATCCGAAAAATTTTAAGTACATGGTGCCGGTTTTGGACGACATTGATTATCAACAGGCGCTGTCGCTGGAAATTAAATCAAAATCAATCGTCGGACTGTATATTGAAACTCGCGTTGAGAGACAATATCTTTATCCTTACGAATTTTCCCATCTCATCGGTTATGAGGGTAAACTTTCTGACTCGGAATTTAGTGAAAAAAACAGCGAGGGGTATTTGCTAAATGATTATATCGGCAAGACGGGCTTGGAATTGAGCTATGAGTCTATTTTACGCGGAACATATGGCAAAGATGCTGTTGAAGTCGACGCGGCCGGTCAGGAGAAAAAAGTCATTTCGCATCAGGAGGCCGTCAATGGAGAAAATTTGACTCTCACCATTGACGAACGAGTGCAGAAAAAAGCCAGAGAAGTTTTAAGCCAGCATCTGCGGGCTTTGGGCAAAAAACGAGGCAGTTTAATCATGTTAAATCCCAATAGCGGCGAGGTTCTGGCCTTAGTCAGCTTGCCCGATTACGATCCCAATCTCTTTGCCAACGGCATATCGGTCGATGATTATCAAAAGTTGGAAGGTGATGAAAACCAGCCCTTATTTGACAGATCGATTAAGGGTGAATATCCTTCGGGTTCAACGATTAAACCGGTTGTGGCCGCGGCCGCTCTGCAGGAAGGCGTTATTACTGATAAAACCACTGTTATGAGCACGGGAGGCATTACTGTTGAAGACCGCTGGTTTTTTCCAGATTGGTCAGCAGCCGGACATGGCTTGACCAATGTTTATCGCGCTATTGCCTGGTCAGTCAACACCTTTTTTTACGAGATAGGCGGCGGTTACAAAGACTTTAAGGGTTTGGGTATTGATAATCTCGAGAAATATTTTAAAATATTTGGCTTGGGAGAAAAAACAGGCATTGATTTGAGCGGCGAATCAAGCGGTTTGGTGCCTGACCCCAATTGGAAAAAGCAGACCAAAAATGAGGACTGGTATATAGGCGATACTTATCATGTCTCAATCGGTCAAGGTGATTTATTGGCTACGCCTATACAGATCGCCAACTATACCGCGGTTTTTGCCAATGGCGGAATTTTATATCAGCCGCATCTGGTCAAAGAAATCACGCCAAATGGCGGACAGAAAGCAGAGATAAAGCCGGTTATCTTGCGCGAGAATTTGGTCGACGAGAAAAATTTGGAGATTGTCAAAAAAGCGATGCGCCAGACAGTCACTGACGGCAGCGCTCCGCTTTTGGACTCCCTAAGCGTTTCGGCCGCCGGCAAGACAGGCACCGCCCAATGGAGCACTGTCAAACAGCCCATGGCCTGGTTTACGGGTTTTGCGCCATACGAAAATCCCGAAGTCACTATCACGGTTTTGGTTGAAGAAGGCGGCGAAGGCAGCAGCGCCTGTGTGCCGATAACTTATGATATGCTGAACTGGTATTTTGGTGTTTATAAGAATAATAGAATTTAGAACATAGAATATTTTGTGTGGATAAGTGCTTGACTAAAACTAAACGTTTTGTTATTTTGACTAATATATTTTAAAAATAAAATTACCATTTCCATGAGTGATGAAAAATATTTTACGCCCGAGGGGTTGGAAAAAATCAAGAAAGAGCTTAACGATTTAAAAACCGTCAAGCGCCGAGAAATCACTGAAAGAATTGAAGAGGCCTTAAAACTTGGCGATTTATCGGAAAACGCCGAATATCAGGAGGCCAAAGACGAGCAGGGCATGAACGAAGCTAAAATAAGGGAGCTTGAAGAGGTGATTAAAAACGCCGTCATAATTTCTGGTGAAAAAGGCAAAAAGAAATGCATTGAGGTCGGTTGCACGGTTCACGTCAAATTTGATGGGCAGGAAAAAGAATTCACTATCGTTGGCCCAAGCGAGGCAGATCCGCTCAAGGGGTTTATCTCCAATGAATCGCCGGCTGGCGAAGCGTTTTTGGGCAAAAAAGTGGGCGATAAAGTCAATCTTGATGCTCCGGCAGGTATAATTGAATATAAGATACTGGATGTAAAGTAAATAAGATTTCATAAAGCAAAAGGCCGGATTTATTCGGCCTTTTTGATTCTGGCGAAAACGGTGTTGCCGCCGTTGTAGAGACGCATTGCTATGCGTCTCTACGTTTGTGTGTTGTCGTTATTGTAGAGACAGGGCATACCCTGTCTCTACGTCGTTTTTAAAACCCGTTGTAGAGACGCGAGATCTCGCGTCTCTACATTAACGCCGTTTTCGCCTTATCTTTTTGACCTTTTCCTTAAATTTAGGTAAAATTACATTATAATTACTAATCGTAAGAATCAAAATATGGCTCAAGATGAACGCAAAATCCGTTTAGAAAAACTGCAAAGAATCATGGCCTCGGGTGTAAATCCATATCCCGATAAATTTGAAAAGAAGCAGAGTTTAAAGGAAGCTATTTCGGCTAAGATCGGCGCCAAGATTAAAACCGCCGGCCGGCTCATGACTAAAAGAGACATGGGCAAGATTTGTTTTTGCCATCTGCAAGATGAAACAAACAAGATGCAGATTGTTTTGCAGCAGGAAAAAGTAGGGGAGAAGGATTATAAATTTTTCATGAAAGAAATCGACCTTGGTGATTTTATCGGCGTGGAAGGCGAGATTTTCAAAACCAAAAAAGGCGAGATATCAATTTTGGTGAAAAAATTTACTTTGCTGGCCAAGGCGATTTTGCCCTTGCCAGAAAAATGGCATGGCCTCAAAGATTTAGAAACCCGCTACCGCGAGCGTTATCTTGATTTGATCATGAATCAGGATGTTAGGGATTTATTTATTAAGAAAGCCAAATTTATCAAAGAGTTTCGAAGCTATTTAGACAATGATGGCTTTATTGAAGTGGAGACTCCTGTTTTGGAAGAAGTGCCAGGCGGCGCTGAAGCCGAACCATTTGTCACTCATCACAACACTCTTGACGTTGATTTTTATTTGCGCATCTCTTTGGAATTGCACTTGAAGCGCCTGATTGTCGGCGGTTATGAAAAGGTTTATGAGCTGGGTCGAGTTTTTAGAAACGAGGGTATGAGTCCCCAGCATTTGCAGGAATTTACCGAGTTGGAATTATATTGGGCTTATGCTGATTGGAATGATTTAATGGAAATGATTGAGGATATGTACACCAAGATCATTAAAAATACTTTTGGCACGCTAAAATTTGAATATCAGGGCGCAGCTATTGATTTTAAAAAACCCTGGCCGAAAATTAATTACGTTGAAATTTTTAAAGAAAAAACAGGCGTGGATTTGGATAAAGATAATTACGCCGCTGATTTATTGGATTTTGTTTCCGAAAATGATGCTGAACTAGCCGCTGAAATGAAGGCCTTACAAAAAAACGGGGTGACCAGTTTTGGCAGAATTATTGACGGCGTTTACAAAAGATTTATCCGCAAAGATATTATCCAGCCTTCAATTTTATTCAACCATCCCGTGGCTGTTTCGCCTTTGGCTAAAAAAGATCCAGCGCATCCCAATAGAACCGAGCGCTTTCAAGTCCTGGTTTTGGGCGCCGAGGTTGGCAATGCCTTCTCGGAATTAAATGATCCGATTGATCAAAGACAGCGTTTCGAAGTCCAGATGAAGATGCGCGAGGCAGGGGATAAGGAAGCGCAGATGATTGATGAGGACTTTATCCGCGCCCTGGAGCACGGCATGCCGCCTACGGCAGGTTTTGGCCTGGGCATTGACCGTTTGTTTATGCTTTTAACCGATCAGCTCTCAATTCGTGACGTGGTCTTTTTCCCGACCATGAGGCCGGAGAAATAATTTAGATAGAAAAAACCCGTGCACAGATGTACACGGGTTTTGGTTTAGGCGGCTAAGACCATTTTGTCTTGTTTTGGATTGATGGGAATCGGATACTTGCCCGAGAAACAAGCATGGCAAAAGTCGCATTTTTTGAGATTGTGGAACTCTGCGGCGGCTTCCAGCATGTCATTAAGCGGCAGGTAAATAACTTTGGTGGCGCCGATGTGACGAGCGATTTGTTTGATATCCATGTTGGCGGCGATCAGCTGTGAGCGCTCATAGGTATCGATGCCGAAGTAGCAGGAAAATTTGTACGGTGGCGAAGAGAGTAACCAGGCAATCTTGATCCGCGGATAAAGATGCGGGAAACTTTTTTTCAGCTCCTCTCTGATGATTTTTTTGATCAGTGTTTTGGCCACGTTGGAGCGGATGAGCGAATCGTCAATGAAATAGAGCCAGATTTCTCCTTCGCGCTCGGCGATCTTTTTTATGATCTCGGCGGTCGGCATGAAAAGTCTGAAGTACTTGCGCTTGTTTTTCCTGACTCGGTCAATTTGACGCGGCTCCAGGAAAGTCCTGCCCACCGTGGGATTTTTGTAAATCACGGGGTAATAATAGGAGTGTCCGGGAAAAAATTCCGATTGTGCCTCATGGAAACCAAGGGCGGCTCCTTCACCAGAATTCATGACCGGAATGACCAGACCAGGTTTGAATTTTTTTCCATCAGCGGCAAATTCTTCGAGTGCTGCCTTGAAAAGGAATTTTCCCATGAGCCTGCGTATCTCGGCCACCCGTTCGTTGTAAATGGCTTGGAGATAGACATCTTCAAAGATACAGAAAGCACGTTCATTTTTGCGCCGTATGCGATAGTTTTTTAAACCTTTTCTGCCTATTTTGGCTTCGACTATTTCACCGGGCTTAACATTGCGTAAATATCTGGCTTCTACGCCATGCCAGGCACAAGGTTCAGAAGCAAAAATGTAACTGTCAGCTGTCTTGGCGATTTTGAGCGGTCTAAAACCAAGCCGATCTCGGAAGGCCCAGATGCCCTGGTTGGTCAGAAAAAGACAGGAATAGGCGCCACGCATTTTTGTCATAGCTGCTTTTATCGCTTTTGGAATATTCTTGTACTTTCTGATGTAAAAGGCGATAAGGCGCACGATAACTTCAGTGTCGCTAGTGGCCTTGAAAATGACCTCCCTGTCCATTAGGAATTTTTTGAGCTCATCAGCATTGGTCAGATTGCCATTGTGCACGAGAGCCATTTTGCCAGGCCAAGCCTCGGGTTCAAGAAAAAAAGGCTGAATGTTAAGAGCGCCAGTGTACTTCTTCTCATCTTCTCGGGTGAGTTTTTTTCCGCGCAGTTCCGGCGGTATGCCGCTACCAGTGGTTGAATAGCGCACATGACCCACTGATCCCAAGGCATAATGTTCTTTTTTCCATTCTCTATCAAGAGCCTCGATAACAGTGCCAAACCCCTTACGCGTGCCCACATTAGTTCCGTCAGTTGCCGTGAGTCCGCTGGATTCCTCGCCTCGGTGCTGCAGTGCTCGTAAAAGGACGGCAGGTCTTTCAGCGGTTGGATATTCTGTCCTTTCTTTGGGAATATTGAAAAAAACCTCACCAATGATTCCGCACATCTTACCCCTCCTTTTATTTTTTTATGGCGTTTTTTAAATAACAAAAGGGACGTATCTCGCCCCCAGCTTAATTTTAGCTTGGCTTGGCAAAAGTGTCAATTTTTGCTAAAATTACCACATACAATTTACCATAATTCTAAATTCATATTTCATAATTCATAATTTAAAATATATGCTAGACATCAATTTTATCCGCGAAAACCTTAAGGAACTGGAAAAAGTCAGCAAACAAAAGGGCGTGGAGATTGATTTTAAACAACTGCTTAAACTGGATGATCAGAGGCGCGAATCTATTGCCAAGATTGATGAATTGCGCAAGCGCAGAAATGAAATTGCCAGTTTACTCAAAGATCCTAAACAGCGCAATGAGAAAGTCATGAGCGAAGGCAAGGAAATTAAAGATGAGATAGTTGATTTGGAAGCCAAATCCAAGAAAATTATTGAAGAGTACGAAATGATAATGCTGCGCGTGCCCAATGTCGTTTCTAAAGATACGCCGGTTGGCAAAGACGACAAAGATAATAAAGAAATCGCCACCTGGGGCAAGATTCCCAAGTTTAAATTCGCCATTAAAGATCACATTCAATTAGGCAAAGATTTAGACTTGATTGATTTGGAAAGGGGAGTGAAAGTTTCTGGTTTTCGCGGTTATTACTTAAAAAATGAAGCGGCTGAAATGCACCTGGCGCTTTTGAATTATGCTTTGAATAAATTAATCGCCAAGGGTTTTACGCCGTTTATTACGCCAACCCTAGTTCGCTCCATGGCTTTGACGGGCAGCGGACATTTTCCAGCTTCTAAAGATGAAATTTACCAAATTCAAAATCCCGGCAAGCAGGACAGCGGAGAATTAATTTCCGAGCCACTTTATTTATCAGGTACTTCAGAGCCCGCACTTTTGGCTTACCGCGCCGATGAGATTTTAAAAGAAGAAGAGCTGCCATTGAAATACTGCGGCTTTTCAACTTGCTATCGTTCAGAAGCTGGCAGCTACGGCAAAGATACGAAGGGTTTGTATCGCTTGCATGAATTTATGAAAGTTGAACAGGTGGTAATTTGCCAGGCGGATTTGAAAATCGGCTTGAAATATCTGGATGAATTAAGGGGCATCTCTGAAGAAATTTTGCAGGATTTAAAACTGCCGTATCACGTGGTATCGGTTTGCACGGCTGACATGGGTGTTGGCAAATACAAGATGTATGACTTGGAAACCTGGATGCCATCGCGCAATGCTTACGCTGAAACTCATTCCGATTCTTTTTTAACTGACTGGCAGGCGCGCCGCTTGAATTTGAAGTACAAAACCAAAGAAGGCGAAGTGAAATATGCTTATACTTTAAACAACACTGGTTTAGCTTCGCCGCGCATTTTAATCGCGCTCTGGGAAAATTATCAAAATCCAGACGGCTCAATTACGATTCCAGAAGTTATCAGGCCGTACATGGGCAACCGCGACAAGATCTCAAAAAAATAATATGAGAAAAATTTTTCGGGCGGCTGGTCTTTTTATACTTGGCCAACAAGCAAAAAATTATTTACAAAAATATAAGCCGCAGACAGTCATTGTCTGCGGTCAAAATTTCCGCGCCAGCATTAAAGATGATATTGTCAGCGGACTTCAGTCAGCTGATTTTTTGGCACGCGGCAGTTTCAAAGGTTATAATTCAGAAATCGGCTTGCCGTTGTCAATCTTAAATTTGCGCGCCGGTTTTTCTTCTTATCTAAAGTGGTTGGAATTATTCATCGATGGGTTTAGGGCTTTGGGCGATAAAAATCCGCCAAAAGTTTTAGTTCTGGAATTCACGGCCGACAATGAAAATGAATTTAAGCAATTACAAAAAATAATTCCATCTCCCGATGTCATAATTTTTACTGATTTTGAACGAAGCATTAATTATAAAGAAAAATTCCCAGAAGTTTATAAGCTTTTGGCTGGCATGATAGGGGAGGGGACATTACTTGCAAACATTGACTATAAAGAAATTCTTGATTTAATGAGGGGAGGGACTGGAAACGTTTTAACTTTTGGCATTATGGATGAGCCGGACTATCTGGCCGCTGGCTTGAAAGAGAATGAAAATGGGCAGACATTTACCTTAAAATCTGGTTTCAAAACCGAAGAAGTCTCAATCCAAAGGTTTGGCAAACCAGCGATTTATTCCTATCTTATCAATAAAGCATTATCGAATTTATTAAATAAATAGAGCCTACAATGAGCTTTGGCAAAAATATTCTCGGGCAGAGAAGGTTTAGGGTAAACAGAAAATTAAGAGCCAGGCGGCCTTTTAGAATAAAAGCCAATTTTTTAAAATTTACTTTTTTTAACATTATTAATTCAGTTCTGCTTTTAGTTATAATTTTCGGAGTTTATTTTTTCCTTTTTTCCGGTTTTTACAAAATTTCTAACATCGAAATCCAGGGCAACCAGATTATCTCAACGGATGATATTCTGGATATTACCAATAATTATTTAAGCGGCAGAACTCTGCTTATCTTCAGTAATAAGAATATTTTTATCTTTAGTAAAAATGAATTGAAAAGAAGAATTGGCGAGTATGTACTTTTAAACGATTTAAAAATTGACAGGGTTTTACCAAACACAATTAAAATTGAATTGCAGGAAAAAGAAGCCGCGATAAAATGGATAACCAATGATCAGGAATATTTGGTTGACAAAAACGGCATCGTCATAAAAAAATTCTATAAATTGGTCATGCCTAAAATTTTTCAGCTCAACACTAATTCGCAACCAGACGAGACCAAGGAGACAATACCCGATTCATTTTTGAAAGTGTTAAATACTTCAAATCAAAATATAAATTTGGGCGATAAAGTTTTGTTGCCTGAAAATGTTGATTTCATATTTCAGCTGCAGGAAAAATTCAGCCAGAAAGATTATCTAAAAATCAAAAATATCACGGTGCCCAATAATATGCCCAAGTTCATAACAGCCAACTTGGATTCTGGCTGGTATATTATGTTAAATCTTTCTGACACGGCTGATAATCAGTATAACCGCCTTGAACTTTTGATTGATGAAAAAATAAAAAGAAGTAATTTGAATCGATTGGATTACGTGGATTTGAGATTAGGGGAGAGTGTTTATTATAAATTTAAATGAAGCAATTAATGTGTTAGAACTGGTGCTCCCGGGAGTATTTTATAAAGCGAAATCCCGCACCGACTGGTGCGGGATAAAAAAAGACCCCTCACATTACATTCTGTGAGGGGCTGGCTCTGAAATCGCGGTTCGGCCCATGGTTATGGCATGAGCGGCAGTGACAACGATCTGGGCCGAGATTGTCTATGGCTCTTGAGCCACAGTTTGGGCAATGTCCGGATTTACGTTGTGGCTTTTCGGAGGTGTCTTTGGTTGGTTCGCGAACAAATCCGCCATTTACCATTTCCATAATTTTTACCTCCTGTTTTTAATCATATATAATACCATAAAAAATAAGGCTTGTCAATAGTACATACGCATAAAATAACAAAAAATGGCTAAAATTAGCCATTTTTTTGCTGATTTTAAAGCCAAAAATGCTTAAAAATCAGGCAATTTAATGAATTTTATAAGTAAAAATAAATATCTATAAT
>JAQTMG010000006.1 GCA_028714455.1 Patescibacteria group bacterium | reverse complement strand
CTCAGGGCAGGCCTCATTTAGATATTAAGATTGAGGATTATAAATTGTGCCCGAGATACGAGGGTGTGGTAATTGAAGGAATTGAAATTGCGCCTTCGCCGAACTGGATGCAAAAAAGAATATCAGTCGTGGGCATGAGATCAATCAATAATATCGTTGATATTACAAATTACGTAATGTGGGAGCTGGGCCAGCCGTTGCATGCCTTTGATTATGACAAACTGGATGGCCATAAAATTATTGTCAGAACCGCCAAAAATGGCGAAGCCATTGAAACTCTTGATGATGAAAAAAGAAAATTAGACGATTCCATTTTGGTTATCGCTGACGCCAAAAAGCCAGTGGCCATTGCCGGCGTCATGGGCGGAGCCAATACAGAGATAGACAATCAAACCAAAAAAATAATTATTGAGTCAGCCAATTTTGACCATGTTTCCATCAGAAAAACCGAAGTTAAATTGGGCTTAAGGTCAGAGGCCTCAATCAGGTTTGAAAAATCACTTGATCCGAATTTAACTGACTTGGCCATTAAAAGAGCGGTTGAATTAATTTTTCAAGTTTGTCCCAAGGCGAAATTGGCCACCCGAATTGAGGATGTCAAGAAATTTAAATTAAATCAGGGACCGATTAATGTCAGCTTTGATTTTTTGAACAAAAGAATTGGCGAACAGATTGCGCCAAATAAAATCATTGATATTTTGGAGAGTCTTGGTTTTGAAGTAAAAAAACAAAAAGAGGGTTTGGAAATTTTAGTACCGAGTTGGCGCGCCACCAAAGATATTTCCATCCCCGAAGATATTATTGAAGAAGTAGCCAGAATTTACGGTTATGACAATCTGACGATTTCCATGCCCATGATTGCCATGGACAGGCCGCAGGTGAATTATGAGCGAGAACTTGAAAAGAAAATAAAATCTATTTTGTCGCTTGGCTTTGCGGCCAGCGAGGTCTATAATTATTCATTCGTGGGCGAAGAGCAGGTGAAAAAAATGGGCTTGAGGGTTGAAGACCATGTCAGAATTTCTAATCCACAGGCCAAGGAATGGAATTTATTGCGCCGTTCGTTAATTCCAAATCTATTAGAAAGCGCCAGATTGAACGCGCGATTTTATGATGATTTTAGTTTGTTTGAGTCTGGCCTGACTTATATACCCGAATATGAAGGCGAGATAACCTCGGATAAAGAAGCAAACTTTTTGCCCTTGCAGGATAAATGGCTTGGCTGCTTGGTGACCGAAAAGAAAAATGACAAACCATTTTATATCGCTAAAAATATATTGGCCGGCTTGCTTTCGCGTCTGCACTTTGATTATCGGCTGGGTCAGATGACCGAGTTTATTCCGCTTGTTAAAGAAAATAGGGCAGTAGATATAATCGTCGCTGATAGAGAAATTGGTTATATAACTGAACTTCCCGATGAGCTGTACGAAAAACTCGGTTTGAAAAATAAAGTTGCTTACTTTGAATTAAATATTAGTAAACTAGCGGAATTTTATACTGATGAAATAGAATATAAATCGATTCCAAAGTTTCCCAGCATTGATTTGGATGTTTCTATGATTATTGCCAAAAATGTTTTGTGGGAGGAAATTGCTTCGGCGGTCCGTGAAGTTGAAAAAGATTTGATCCGCGAAGTCACATTTTTCGACGTCTACGAAGGCGCTGGTATTCCCGAAGGGAAAAAATCAATTGCTTTTAGAATTATCTATCGTTCTGATGATAAAACCTTGACCATGGAAGAAGTTCAGGTTATTCATCAGAAGGTTTTGCAGATTTTAGTTAAGTTGTTTGACGCTCAAATTCGCAAATAACAAACTAATATGAAAAAAGTTTTTAAAATCTTTTTAATACTGGCCATTGGTTTGTTTTTTATTTCGCCAAGCTTTACTTACGGAGCCACTCCAACTCTAACTAACGTGAGATTGGAAATCCAACCAAGAGTTAAAGACGCGCTCTCTTCCTGGACTATCAGTTTTCAGTTGCCCAAAACCGCTCGCGTCGGTTATGTCGAAATTTCTTTAGGCGGGGAACAACCGAGTCTGGCCAATTCCACCCTGACTGTTTCCGGGCTTTCCGGCGGTCATGGCATTATCGGCAAAACCAATAAAAGTTGTGTGTCCA
Source organism: Patescibacteria group bacterium (assembly GCA_028714455.1). Taxonomy (GTDB): domain Bacteria; phylum Patescibacteriota; class Patescibacteriia; order CAIXNZ01; family CAIXNZ01; genus CAIXNZ01. The sequence continues at coordinate 54,322 of JAQTMG010000006.1, read as the reverse complement.
ACTGCGATGATATCAAATATCTTTTTGATTCTTTAAGCACGGTTAATTCCAGTACAAAAATCGTTTTCACGGTTAACAGTGTTAAAAACGCTAATAGCATAAATAAAACCGGTTTAAGCTTTATCAATGTTTTTGGCTCGCTTTATCCGCAGCGCACTTTGATCTCCGTAGCCAGCAACATTTTTTTACCACTGGAAGCCGTGGCTCCGGATGAACAGCTAATTCCGCCGTCAGCCACCAGCGAGGGAGAGACGCGGGAGGGCATAGCCGGCATTGTTTTAAACGATCTTTTTTATCAGCAGGGAGCCAAGACAACCAACCTTTCGGCCATTAAAGATTTGACCAAGGTCTCTGGTTTCACACTCGATTTATTGGGCAAGGAAAGAGTGACTTTCAATGGTAATATTGATCTTTCGCCAGCCCAGGCCGCCAATTTGCTGACGAGCTTATCTTCGCACATGGTTTTCGAGCATCTGGATTTTAAAGTCGATCAGCAATTGATGGATTATTTTAAAGTGCCGCTGGCCGTCACTTATTATGACGTGCCTTTTATTTTTGACCCGGATATTTTAAAAGACGGCAAAACAGTTTTGACCAAAGACAAAGTCAGTAATTATAAATTTTTTATCATAGATAATCAGACCGAGGTTTCATTTTTACTTAAAGACGCGGGCGAATACAAATTGATTCCGCATTTTGAACTTTACGTCAATGACAATCAGCAGGTTCAGTCAGAAAACGGTTTAGCGACTTTTTCAGGCAGAATTTCCGACACGGGCGCGAAAATAGCCATCTCTTTGAATAATCAAGAAGTGAAAGACGCGGTCAAATCAATTGACCCGGGGACGGGCAGTTTTTCTTTCACGGTAAATTTAATTCCAGGCACGAATTTAATTTCGGCGAGCGCCGAGAGCGCTTTTGGCGCCATTGATAAAATTACCAAGACCGTGCAATATCAGTCGGGTTTAAAACCGAGCGAGGCCAAGCAAATCAGTCCGTATAACATCGCGGCCATAATTCTGGCGCTGGCGATCGTGGTGATCGTTTTGCTGGTTCATTATTTCAAAAAGAGAAAAAGAAGAAGATAAAGATTCGCGATAAAGAGAGTATTTTAAGGGGGTTGACTTTTATACTCTTTTTTGTTATAATGAGTAATAAATATTCATCTATGACCAAGGCAAAAAATGATAAAAAGATATACGGGCGTTTAAAGAATCTTTTTGTTTCGCACGAGGGCAACAACTATCATCCTCACATCTTAAAGCACAAAAGATTACTTTTTCATTCCGTGAGCGCCATTGCTCTTAAGGCGCTTCTTTTGATCGGCGTTGTTCTGATTCCGGTCAGCGCTTATCTGACGCCGGACGTTTCGAGCGAGCAGAGCAAGAAAATCATTGTCCTGACCAACGAGGTTAGAAAAAACGCCGGTATAAAATTACTGACGGAGAATAAATTGCTAGACGAAGCGGCTTTAGCCAAGGCGCAGGACATGCTAGTCGCGCAGTATTTTGCCCACATCAGTCCGCAGGGACTTGGTCTCGATTATTTTTTGAAACAAATTAATTATAAATATGCCACCGCCGGCGAAAATCTGGCCATGGGTTTTAGCGGAGCTGACGACGTCGTTAACGCCTGGACCAGAAGCAAGACGCACTACGCCAACATAATCGATCCGGATTTTTCGGAAATCGGCGTGGGCATGGTTTCGGGCGATTATAAAAATTTTAACACTACTTTTGTCGCTCAATTTTTTGGCGCGACTTCAAAGGTCGCAGTCAAGACTTCTTCTCCAACTCAAAACAACGGACGCAAGGAGACGTCGAAGCAAAACGCCAATAACAAAGTGTTGGGCGAAAAAGTTGTAGCCGCTAAGCCGTTGGAAGTTGATCTCTCGAAAACGCAGGTCTGGGTCGATGAACCAGAGGGTAAGACTCAAAAGATAGTTAGGGCCGTTGTCTACACGAGCGATAACGTGACTAAAGCCGAGGTCAATTTTGGCAGTTACTTTATTAATCTGGTGCCCGACGAATCTACTCCTGGCTTATGGAGCGGCAGTTTGATTATTTTCCAGCAGGCCGAAGAACAGATTTTTAATCCCGTTGTCTTGCCGACTTTGACCATCTCGGACGCGTCCGGCGCCGTTGAGACTTTTGATCTGAAATGGCAGAACATTAAACCGGTCAAGTCTTCCTTGCTCGATCAATACTTTTTTGCCAAGCAGATTCACAATAATAATTATCTGGGCTGGTTGTTTAGCATCAGCATGGCTTACTACAAGATACTGCTGGCGCTGGTAATCTTCGCTTTACTTTTGAATATACTTGTCAATTTTGAAAAACGGCAATACAAAGTCATTGTTCCGTCCCTGGCCTTTATTGCCTTGCTGACGATCTTGATTTTGTTCTAATCGGCCGGACTCTTGACAAAATTATAAAAATAGGCTAATATAGTAGAATACATATAAATAAGATATTTTAAATCACTCATAGAACTTTATGAAAAAAAATTCAAAAAATAGCCTTAAACAGAAGGCTTTACGTAGAAAGGTCGCTTATATTTTTATGGCGGCTATTTTTGTTGTTAATTTTTGCTCTGTTTACGCTGTTTTGGCCGACGATCAATCGGCTGATTCTGCTTCGACGCAGACATCAGCTTCGAACGGTGAATCAAGCAGTGAATCAAGCGTGAGCGCCGGTGATGCCGGAACCGCTGATTCAACGGCTGATTCGGCCGCAAATTCATCGGATTCGGCTGCCACCTCGGGAGACGAAACAGCCGCTCCTGCCGTTGAGTCAGGAAGCGAAGCTCAATCAGAAAATACTTCAGAAAATACTAACGGCTCAAGCGAGGCTGTTGCTGATTCAGAAAACAATTCGCAACCAGAAAATACGATTGTGCCTAATGGTTCGGAGAACACTGATACGCCAGCCAGTTCTGACGCTGATTTAAATTCTGCCGATAGTAATAATGATTCGCCAGCCACTGATGCTAATGGCGACCAAACCGTAACCAATGAAGAGCCGGTAATCACTGAATTGCCGCCGATATTCGAGGAATTAGTTAAGGTCGTAGCGCTGGATTTGCCACCCGTAATAACGTTAAATGGTTCAGCCACTGTTAATTTGACAGTTGATGATTTATATACGGACGCCGGTGCCACTGCCATCGATGATTTGGATGGAGACATCACCTTACAGATGATCACTGAAAATAATGTCTGGACTCATGTCGCCGGTACTTACACGGTTGATTACTATTCGACTGATTCGGCAAATCAGACAACCACAGCGTCAAGAACTGTTATCGTGGCTCCGAAAGATCCAAATAACGCTCCGGTCGCGGCTGCTCAATCGGTCAATGTAAAGAGAAACACGGGCATAAAAATAACTCTGAAAGGCGCTGATGCCGATCAAAATAAAAATAAACGAGGCAACGAAATCTGGCCATTTAATATCAATAACTTTGAAATCGTAGATCAGCCCATGCATGGTTCGTTGACGAATTTCAACTACTCACAATACAGCACCTATGCCACTGTCATTTATTTACCGAGTTCTGGTTACGTGGGTGCCGATAGTTTTACTTTCCGCGTGCAGGATAACAATAACGCCTGGAGTGAACCAGCTACTATTTCCATAACCGTCAATCCGAGTACCATCTGCACCTTTGGCGATCTTACGGGCGATAATCGGATAGATGCCAATGATGCCAATGCCGGCGCAGTCATGGTGTTAAAGGTAGGTCCGCCCGATTTGAGCGCTGATCTGGATGGTAACGGTGATATCAGCAGTTCCGATATTACCATGATAAAAAGCTTAATCGCTAGACACGCCCAAAATCCAGCCGTTTCCGACGAGGAAAGAGGCAATTGCAATCCGACTGCTGACGTTACTTATTCCAAGGATGGCGGTTCAACTTTTTCTGGCAGCGCGGTTGTGGATAAAAACGATACGCTGAAAATCGTAGCCAAGTTTTCTAAAACGGTTCCGATTCACTATAAAATTTATCTCTCGATAGATAATGGCCTCTTAGTCAATGCCGAGATGCAAAACAGTAGGGATGGTTACTCATATGATTTTGCCGTACCCGCTTCCAATGTTGCCCTGGCCAAGGTTTCCATTATACTTTCTAACGACGCCAATGATATTGGAGCCAATATCACCAGCGGTTCCAGTTTTACGATTTACAATGAATCAGTAAACTACGGCGGCTCCGGTGGCGGAGGCAGCAGCACCATCTGGTGCGAGTCAGTGAGTTATGGCGATTGGACTAGTTGTAGCGCTGGCAGACAAACTAGACTTATTTTGAGCCAGACGCCCGACAGCTGTCAATTAACCGATAGCCAGTCGGCCGCTACCGAACAAACTTGCACCGTGACGCCAGTTCCGCCAATCGAGAATCAAGGCTCGATTAACGAAGAGAGCCAGATTTCCGGTGGCCAGGTGTTGGGTGTTAAGATCTGGGAGATTGGTTCTCTAATCCGAACTCCTGATTTCAAGATTTTTGTCGTCCGCAAGAACATGTCATTATGGCACATCAAAACACTCAAAGAATTGTGGGAAAAATATAGAGGTCTTACGATCTGGAACGTACCATTCGAAAATCTCACGCCCTATGTAATAATCAATAAGTAAAATAATAAGAGAAGAGCTCCGACAAAATCGGAGCTTTTCTTTTTTTGTGCTATAATAATATTAAGGAATTAAACTAATAAGTGGCTTAATTTTCGTCTCTCTTATTTCTTAATTTATTAAAAATATGATTAGTTCGACAAAAGACATCTTGTACATCGTCATCGCCTTCTGCATTTTGTGGCTGACAATTTTTACCAGCTGGGCGATTTATTACGTGGCCATGATTTTGCGGGAGTTTAAAAAGTTGGCTTCGGATGTGCGCAAAAAGATTGAACTTGTGGAAACGGTTTTACTTACCCTTAAGGAAAAATTAGAGCACACTTCCAGCTATATGAAATTGTTTGTGGAGAGTGTCACCAGCATGGTTGAGTTTTTTAAAGAGAGAAAAGTAGAAAAAACCGCCAAAAAGAAAAAATAGTTTTTATAAAAAATTCCTTGTCTTTCGGCAAGGAGTTTTTTAATTAAAGATATTGCTAAGACCCAAAGATTGTACTACAATTTGAAAAGAGAGAAGAAAATAATTTACGGGATTTTTAATTCAAACTATGTCTAGCGATAGTACAATTACAGAAGATACAAATAACATAGTCGCGTTTTTAAAGAAGAGAAAGCCGCTTGAGCGTATTGTTGAATTTCCCAAAATACCAGTTTTATATTTTGAAGCGATGGGCGCCGGCTATGAAAAAAATGTTTATGCGGAAAAACTTGGCATTAAGTATGCACCGGTTGGGGTTATCTTTCTTGAGAAAAATTACGAGGGCTGGCTTGATCTCACATCAAAAGTTATCGTTACCGATCCAGTGCTAATCAGTCAAATTAGTAAAGACGCAGATGAATATCAGGCGAAATCGAGAGAATATTTGAGCGGTGTGTGTAAAAGTAGCGACGACACATTCTCCGTGTCTGAACTTCGAAATGCCATAAACAAGATAAATGAAATTTCGAGTGCCATGTACTACCGCTATATCTTTTTTACCGATGAACTTTTTAATATCAGTGATGAGAAAATAATTATTAATCTTCAAGAAACAAGATTGCGGCTGGATGACTTTGTCACTAATTATCTTTTCAAGGCTTATGATAAGGTTTTTCATTTATTAATAGATAAATTTAGCTTTCCTCGTGAAATAATTGAGAGAGCGACAACGTCTGAAATTTTTGAATTACTAGAAAAAAACGAGATAGATGAATTCAGGTATCTGGTTGAGAGGCCAATCGCTTTTATTTTTATCGAAGGGCAAAAGACTGTTTTATTCGGTAATGATGCTATGGAAGTTATTAATTTTTTAAGGTCTCAAGGAGCTGAAGAACCAAACACTGTCAAGGCCAAGCGCGAAAGTATTATTGAGGGTAAAGTGGGTAACAAGGGCCAGGCGATAGGTAGGGTAATAATTTTAAGGGCAGAAGATTATTATAATAAAGAAAAGATAAAGTCATTAAACCGCGAAAAACAATATATTCTTGTGACTCCGATGACCACGCCGAAACTTGTGCCTTATGTAAAAAATGCTCTTGGATTTGTAACCGATGAAGGCGGTATTACTTGCCATGCTGCCATTGTTTCTAGGGAATTAGGTATTCCTTGTATAATCGGTACCAAAATTGCTACTAAAGTTTTAAAAGACGGAGATTTGGTTGAAGTGGATGCGGATAATGGTGTAGTAAAAATTTTAAACAAATAAATTTATGTCTGACTTTATTAAAAATTTTACAGAATTAAGTAAGAATGATATTCATTTGGCTGGTGGCAAAGGCGCTTCATTAGGTGAAATGACACAAGCTGGTATTCCAGTACCGCCGGGTTTTGTCATAACCGCAAAAACTTTTGACCAATTTTTGGCTGAAACTGATTTAACGCAAGAGATTGAGGCCCAGTTAAATAAAGTAAATTATGAAGACGTAGCTTCGGCTGAAGAGGCCTCAAAAACAATTGCCGACTTGATTCATGATGCTAAATTTCCCAAAGATTTGGAAAAAGAAATTCTTTCTGAATTTGAAAAATTAGGTATTGAATATGTAGCAGTGCGCTCATCAGCGACAGCCGAGGATTCTTCAACTGCATCCTGGGCAGGGGAATTGGAAAGCTTTTTAAATACAGACAAAGATCATTTATTGGGCAATATTAAAAAGTGCTGGGCTTCTTTGTTTACTCCGCGGGCAATTGTTTACCGCATGGAAAAGGGTATGAGAAAAACAAAGGTTTCAGTGGCGGTCGTGGTGCAGGCCATGATTCAATCTGAAGTTTCAGGCATTTGTTTTACTGTTCACCCGGTGACAAAAGATAAAAACCAAATGATTATTGAGGCAGGTTATGGTTTGGGCGAAGCCATTGTTTCTGGCCAGATAACGCCGGATTCTTACGTGATTCACAAAGACGATTTTAAAATAATTGATATAAATATTACAGAACAAGAAAAGAAAATTTTACGAAATCCCGATGGCGGTAATCATTGGATTTTAGTTGAAAAAGATTTGAGGGAAAAACAAAAATTAAACAATGAGCAGATAATTGAGCTGGTCAAGATTTGCATTAATATCGAAAAACACTATGGTTTTCCCTGCGACATTGAGTGGGGATTTGCCCAAAATAAATTTTATATAGTTCAATCAAGACCAATAACAACTTTATAAATTAAAATAGGGTAAGGGCGAGGAGAAATCTTCGTCCTTTTATATTTGACAAAATGTATAATTTGTACTAAAATAGAGAATCGAACCTTGAAAATGGGATACTAAATTTAACCCTAAATAAACGGAGGAAGAAATGAAAGATATGCAGAAATGGTTGAGAAACTATGGCTTGATTCCTAAGATTCTTTTGGCCATAAGCTTTTTTATCTGGTTAGGCGGACTGAATATCTATATTTATATCCGCGAAGAAATTGACAGGCCAAGCTACGTTGGCACGCTCGATAGTTTTGATCGGCCGCCAGAATATTCTGGTCCCAAATTTGAGGACTGGGCGATTCGTAAGCAAAAAGCCGTGGAAGAAAGCAATGAAATTATAAAAGCAGCGGGAAGAAAAAAAGACTTTACTATTACTGATTACTTTCGTGGCTATGAAAACCTCATGAATCTTGAAGACAAATATCACATATGGCTAACTGCGCCACAGAATGGTCCGCTCCAAAATCTTCTGCTATTACGCGGCGGAATAAACTACGGTGATAAGAATAAAGACGACTTTATCGCGAGGGTGCAAGAGCGCGCAGGTAAAAGAAATGGTATTTACAATCCTGATAGGACGATTCTCAATTTTGAAACAGCTATGACGGCAGCCATAAGTTGGTTGACTATTATTTATCTCAAACTCATGCTGTTTTGGCTGCTGATGTTTCTAATTCGTTTTAAAGAGGATGAGGGATATAATAACTTATCCTTAAAAGACGAGTTGATAATTTGTCCCAAGCGTTTTGTCATAAGGCTTTTATTTTGGCCAAGGTGGTGCTTGACCTACCCCCTTCATGAAGATACGGCTGAAGCAATCCGCTACTTAAAGTTGAAGGTAAGGTTTTTACAAAATAAACACATTGCCTATCAGCTTTCGGAAAGTGAGGAGAGATGGTTGCGCAGCCAGGCTCGCCAGCCCATCAAGATATTTGAAAAAACCCTGAAGGAATTGCGCGAGTTTGAGATTTCACCATGTCTGATGAAAAAATCATTGGCTATTGCCTATTTGTCGCTGCTTCTGGGAATACTTTTGCAGCCAGTGATCGTTCTGGCGGCCAAGAGTTCCAGTAAAATGAACAGCCACTTTTATGACGGACAGGCCAGAATTGAAATGGTTGTTAAGCACGATTGCAACGTGCGAGATGGGCCAATCAACGATTTCTCAAGTGACCAGGGCAGTAACTGGCTTGAATTGCCAGTTATGATTTCGCAAAATCTAGAAATAGATTCTCCGGGTCTTTGGGAATTTATAAAGCCCAAAGGTTTGGCTCTGAAACCCAAAAAACTTCCTGATAGAATTTTGCATATCCCTATTTACTTGGCTGTTTGAGCGGCAAGGGTTTTTAACTCTAACCGTTTAACAACCAGGAGTTCTGTTCTCCTGGCGAAGGAGAACGACAATGAAAAAGGTAATCGTATTTTTGGCGCTCGCCATGTTGGTTTCATTTCAAGCTCAGGCGGTTGAAGACAATCCGCAAATGGGAGTCTCGCTTAACGTCAGCAGGAACCTGGAAAATAATTTCAGCCTGCTGGGCAATATGTGTTTTATCAACCTGATGTCTGGCTACTCTCCCTACACTTCATTGGGCTTGGGTTATAAGTTCAGCGATCAATTCAGTATTGATGGATTTGCGGGCTACGGTTTTGAAACCGATGAGCAAGATCGTGGTTGGTTTGCGGGAGCTGATTCAGTCTTCAAATCTGGCAAGTGGGTATTGGTTGATAGCTTTTACTACTATGCCGGTTTTGATGCTCTGTTCATCTACGGCTCCCTGTCTTATCCAATCGGATTTATGCGAGTTGGCCTGGATAGCCGCAACTATCATTATTTGAGCGTAGAGGATGAAGGCTCAAGGTCCTATCAAATTGGACCGAGTCTGACTATCCCGTTCAATGATAAGCTGAGCTTGAAGCTGAACTATTACTACGCTTTTGAGCCCTACGGCGAGTTGCCCGAGGACTCCAATGTTTACAAGGCGACTTTGAACTTTAATTTCTAAATTCAAGGGCCCTGACACCAAATGGTGCAGGGCCCTTTTTCTATTGACAATTTTTTCAAGTTGTGCTAAGATGCAACCATTCGCGAAACGTTGCGAAAGTTTGTGGAAGTCCCGAAAAAGGGGAAGGGGACTAGAATTCGGACTATTTTTGCGGCAGCTTTTTCCGGCCCGAGGTCAGGTCTCTTGCCCAACTAGGCGGGACCACGGACAAAGTAGCGACGAAGAGCCCTTAAGTGGGTCACATGTTCCTTGACGCGGAGAAACATAAGAGACAATTCGTAAAAAAGCTGCCAGCCGGAGTCATCGTACTCCGGCTATTTTTTATTTAAAATTAGCCAAATTATAACCATTCAATCTTGATATTTTTACTCCAAAATGATATTTTTAACTTAATCATTATATTATGTATGCTTTAAATGGTTTGAAAACCGTCTCGCTTGATGGTTTAGTTCGACTGCGCTCACTGTAAACTTTAATGCTTGTCCTGATTTTGCCGAAGGACTCACCATGACAGCTCGGCGGGGAATATTCGTATATTTGTAAAAGATTCGTAAATTCGTAGCTTATGCATTTAGATAAGTTCAGTCCGAAAGACCGTAAAAAATACAGACGGCTTGAATATATCCCAGGTTTAATGATCTGGGTTACTTTTATTGGTTCAATTGTTTTATCTTTTATCAAACCTCTTTATGTCATTTATTTCATAATCCTTTTTACTTTATACTGGGTTTTGCGGCTTTTTTATTTTGTTTTTTACAGCATCTATTCTTCCTACACTTTTCATAAGCAGATTAAAGTAGATTGGAAAACAAAAAGAGAGAGCGTGCCAAACTGGCAGGATTATTATCATCTTTTTATTTTGCCGACTTATTCCGAGCCATATGGCGTTTTGGAAACTTCTTTGAATGGGATTTTAAACTGCGGCTATCCGACTGAAAAAATAATCATTGCCATTTCCTGGGAGGAAAGAAGAAAAGACGTTTACGACGAGGTTGAGCCGAAAATTAGGGAAAAATTCGGCGATAAATTTTTTAAAGTTTTAACTACTTTACATCCCGATGGTTTGGTCGGCGAAATAAAAGGCAAAGCCGCCAATGCTAATTGGGTCGGTTGGAAATGCAAAGAATTAATTGACCAGCTGGCTATTCCTTATGAAAAAGTTATTGTTTCATATTTTGACTGCGATACCTTTGTTCACCCCAAGTACATGGATTATCTGACTTATGTTTACGCCACTCATCCCAATCCGACCCGTTCTTCTTTTCAGCCGGCTGTTTTATATAATAACAACATCTGGGACGCGCCAGCGCCTATGCGCATCACTGCCTACTCAACTGTATTTTGGCTTTTGGCCGAATTAATGCGTCCGGATCGTCTTTATACTTTTTCTTCGCATGCCATGAGCTTCAAAGCGCTGGTTGACGTGGGCTTTTGGGAAAAAGACATCGTGACCGATGATTCTCGCATTTTTTTGCAGTGTTTCATCCATTACAACGGCGATTATGAAGTGACGCCCATGTACATTCCGGTTTCCATGGACACGGTTATTCCAGAAAAATCAATCTGGGACGGCTTTGCCAGTTTGTATAAACAACAGCGACGCTGGGGCTGGAGTGCCGAGCATATGCCTTATATGCTTTATCACTTTAGCAAGAAAAAAGATCTGATTCCGTTCAAAACCAGAATTAAATATATTTGGAACCTGGGCGAGGGCATGTACTCTCTGGCCACGGCGCCGATTCTGCTTTTTATTTTGGGCCGTCTGCCTCTTTACGTGGCCGGACCCGAAGTCAAAGCCACGGTCATCGCCCAAAACGCGCCTTTCATTTTACAGTTTATCATGAGAATAGGCATGGTCGGCATTTTGGTTTCCGCGATTTTGAGCATCCGCCTTTTACCGCCGCGGCCGCAGCAGCAGCCAAAGTACAAATGGCTGATCATGTTTTTACAGTGGATTTTGCTGCCGGTAAATCTGGTAATTTTTGGCGCCATTCCCTGGTGCGAGGCGCAGACCCGCCTGATGCTCGGAAAATATCTCGGCTTTTTTGTAACTCCTAAAAAAAGATAAAATAATTTTCATGGCAAAAGTTTCCATCAATTTAGTGACCTGGAACGGCGAGAAGTTTATCGAGGCTTGTCTCAATTCGATTTTGGAACAGGATTTTTCCGATTATTTTCTTTTGATCATTGACAACGGCTCATCAGACAAAACGGTTTCAATCATCGAACAGCAATTTGTGCCGGTTTTTGGCGAAAAAATTAGGTTCATAAAAAATAAGGAAAATCTCGGTTTTGCCAAGGCTCATAATCAGGCCATACTTTGGACCGATTCCGTTTATGTTTTGACGCTCAACCAGGACGTGATCTTAGGTGAAAATTATGTTTCAGAGGCAGTTAAATTTCTTGACGAACATGACAAGGTGGCGGCGGTGACTGGCAAAATTTTGCGGGCGAAATTTGAACAAGCGGACGACTTGAAAAACATCAAAAAAAGCGATATAATCGATTCGACCGGCCTCAAGATTTTTAAAAGTCAGCGAGCCGTGGAAATCGGCGCCGGTGAAAAAGACGAAGGTCAATACGAAGAACAAAAAGAGGTCTTCGGCGTTTCAGCCACCTGTCCTTTGTATCGTCGCGAGGCGCTTAATGAGGTGAGATTTCAAGATGAATTTTTTGACAATGATTTTTTCAGCTATAAGGAAGACGTGGATCTGGCTTATCGTCTGCGCTGGCGTGGCTGGAAAAGTTTTTATCTGCCAGAGGCAGTCTGCTTTCATGAACGCTCGGCGATCAGTCAGGAAAGAATATCGGGGCTAAAGCTGATACGGCTGCGTAAGCATAGGGCGAAATTTATCAATTACCATTCTTATAAAAATCATTTATTCGTGCTTTCGAAGAATTTAAGCCTCAAGGATTTTTTCAGATATTTTTTCCAGATCACTTTTTACGAATTTACCAAATTTTTTTATATTTTTGTCTTTGAACATCAGACTGTTTCAGGGTTAAAAGATTTTTTTTCAAAACGAAGTATGATGAAAGAAAAAAGAAAAATTATAATGCGAAACTGTTTGGTTGGGGCCGAAGAAATGAGGAAATGGTTTGAATAATTATGAATTAAGAATTATGAATTAGGAATTTTAATATTTCATAATTCAGATTTCAGAATTCAAAAAGTATGGATTTATCAATTATCATCTTAAATTATAAAACCAAGGGTTTGGTTAAGCAGTGCGTCAGGAACGCGAAATCTGCCGTGGGTGATTTGAATTACGAAATAATCGTGGTTGACAACGGTTCCGGCGACGGTTGCGGGGAAATGATCAAGGAGAATTTTTCTGACGTTAAATTTTTGCCGTTGCCAAAAAATATCGGCTTCGCGGCCGGCAATAACGCTGGCATAAAAATAGCTTTGGGTGAATATATTATGCTTTTGAATCCGGATGTGACAGCGCTGGAGGGTTCAATTTTAAAAATGGTTGATTTTATGAAAGCGCACGCCGAAGTTGGTTTGGTTGGCCCTAAACTCATTAACGCGGACGGCTCATACCAGATTTCCTGCCGAACTTTTCAAACGCCTAAATTAATTCTTTACCGTCGAACTCCGCTGGGAAATTTGAAGGCCGCCGCTAAAGAACTGCGCGATCATCTGATGGCAGATTTTGATCACCGCTCAAACCGTCCGGTTGACTGGGTTATGGGTGCCTGCATGCTGGTTCGCAAATCCGCTTTGGAAAAAGTGGGCTTACTGGATGAGAGATTTTTTTTCTACGTCGAAGACATGGACTGGTGCCGCCGATTTTGGGAAAAAGGTTTTAAGGTTTATTATCTGGCCGAGACCGAAATGGTCCATCTTTACGAGCGCGCTTCAGCCGTGGAGGGCTGGAAATTTTGGACTTTTAATAAAATGACCAGAAGGCACATCGCCTCCTGGTTTAAATATTTCGCTAAATATTTTGGAGTAAAAAATAATGCCCAATCTTAATAACAATTTACAAGTTCCCCCGACGCAGGAAACGCCGCGGCCCGATTTTTCAAAAATCGTGGAGAGGCCCAGACGCACGAGTTTCAAAAAAATCGCCTTCTTGATTTTAAAAATTTTGCTGGCGCTGATAATTGCGGCCGTGATTTTTGGCGCGGTTTTAACAGTCCTCTATTACAATGATCTGAAGCAGGCCTACACGCTTATTTTTGACGCGAGAGACAAATTGCAGCAGGCCATCCATTCGGCGACTAATCGCGATTTTGCCGGCGCCGCGACTTTGATGGGGCAAGCCAACACCGATTTTACGGCAGCCAAAAGCGACCTGGATAAAGCGGCGATTTTTTATTATATACCTTACGTCGGCACCCAGGCGAGAGCCGTCAGCAACGTTTTGCTGGCCGGCGTAAAATTGACCGACAGCGGCCAGAAAGTTTTGCTTTTGGTCGACGACATTGTGGCGCCACTAAAAAATGAATCAATAACTTTTTCAACCATCACTCCGGCTCAGAAAAAAGAAATTCTGAACAAGATAGTGCAATCGGAGGCCATGTTGCTTGGCGTTCAAAAAGAAATAGACGAGGCGACGGACGCGATCGTTTCGATTCCAGACAAAGGCGTGGTTAAGCCGCTCGCTGACGGCATCGCTCCGCTCAAAGACGCTTTGCCCAAAGTTAGAGATTTAATTGATCAGTCGCTGCCGATGCTAAAAGCGATTCCGCAGATAGCCGGTTTCAACAAGCAGATGACTTATCTGATACTTTTGCAAAATAATTATGAGCTGCGCCCGACTGGCGGCTTTATCGGCACCTACGGAATTTTAAAACTCCAGGATGGCGAGATTAAAGAATTGGAGACAGATAATATTTATAATCTGGACAAATCCTCGCAGCCGATTCTCAAAGAGCCGTCGCCGCTGCCAATCGCCAAATATCTGGAACAAAAATATTGGTCACTACGCGATATTAACTGGGCGCCTGATTTTCCGACCACCGCGCAAAAAGCACTTTATATGTATGATAAAGAAAATCAAATCTTGCTTGATTTGAAAGCGCAGGGCAAGCCGATTTTAAGCGAAGGCAACACTGTGTTGAGTTTGAGCGATTTAATTCCATATGAAAAAAATGTTGACGGCGTGCTTGCCGTCACTCCAGAAATTATCGCCGACCTCCTGAAATTGACCGGACCAATTACGGTTCAGGGAGTGACATTTGATAGTCAGAATTTAGTTGATCAACTGGAAAGTGTGGTCGGCCAAGAATTCAGACAGCAGGGCATTCCGGCTTCACAGCGCAAGGAAATAATTATGCTTTTAGCTAATCAGCTTGAGGTAAAGGCTATGGCTCTGCCCACTCAAAAATACGCCGATGTCTTGGATATTGTCACCAAATCGCTTTTGAAAAAATCAGTCCAAATATATTTTATTGACCCATCTATTGAACAGCTGGTTTTAGGCAGAAACTGGGGCGGCCAGGTTAAATCTTTTGACGGTGATTATTTTATGGTCGTGGACAGTAATTTGGCCAGCTTAAAAACCGATCAATACATGGCTCGCATTATTAATTATTCCTTAAGTTGGAAAAATAATGATCTGATTGCCAAAATTTCCATCGTTTACAAAAATAACGCCGACTTCACCTGGAAGTCGACTCGTTTGAGAAGTTACACTCGCGTCTATGTGCCGGCTGGCAGCCAGCTTGTCAGTTCAAGCGGAGCCATGGAAAACGACAAGATCAAGGATCCGGCGCACACGCCAGGCCAAGTTGAATCATCAAACGAGTTTGGCAAGGCCTATTTCGGCGCTTTCATTTCCATTGAACCGCACGAGGTGGGTACCTTAACCTTTGAATACAAATTGCCGGACAACATTAAAAACCAGGTTAACGCGGGCAATTATAATTTGTTAATTCAGAAGCAGGCAGGCGTGACTCCCAACTTGACTTTGGACCTGAATTTTGGTAAAAATATTAAATCAGCCACGCCCGCGAATCAGGCCGGCGGCTTGTTTGCCAGCAGTTATAAAGAATCTCAGGCGCTCACTCAAGACAGCACGTTTAATATCAATCTGCAATAATTTTTTACCCTTTATTTTACTTGTATAGGAGCTAAAGGAGCTACATGTTTAGATGAGCTATGGGTTAAAAGGTTAATAAACAAACCTCTGGGCCTATCTGCCTCTAGCTCTTTTTTACCTTTAGTTCTTGTAGCTCTTATAAATTTATTAATTTATGATCAGAAAAAAAATCGGCATCGATTTAGGCACCACCAATATCTTGGTTTATCTACCCAAGAAAGGCGTTGTGATTAACGAACCTTCTGTGGTGGCTATCTCAACTATCGATAAAAAAATTATGGCCGTGGGCCTGGAAGCCAAAGAAATGTTAGGCAAGACACCGGATACGATTATTGCTTTGCGTCCTCTTAAAGACGGCGTGATTGCCGATTATAAAACCACTGAAGCGATGTTGCGCTATTTTATCAATAAGGCCTTGGGCGGCATCAGAATTTTGCGTCCCGAAGTCATGGTGGCTGTGCCAGCGGGTATTACGTCCACGGAAAAAAGAGCCGTGATTGACGCGACCATGGCCGCCGGCGCCAAAGCCGCTTATATAATTAAGGAACCGATTGTGGCCGCCATTGGCGCGAATATTCCGATTGGCAGTCCGAGCGGCAACATGATTATTGACATCGGCGGCGGCACTTCAGAAGTGGCTGTTATTTCTCTGGGCGGTATCGTGGCCTGCGCTTCGGTCAGAATCGGCGGCAACAAATTAGACCAGGCGATTATTGAACACACCCGAAGGAAATTTAATCTGGCGATTGGCGAGCGCACCGCCGAATCAATCAAAATAAATATCGGTTCGGCTCTGACCATGGATGAGCCGCTGACCATGGAGGTGAGAGGCCGCGATATGATCACTGGCCTGCCCAGAACAATTACCGTGACAACCAATGATGTCGTGGAAGCTATTGAATCATGTCTAGAGGGAATTATTGAGACAGTTAAAGAAGTTTTACATAATACGCCGCCTGAACTTTCAGCCGATGTCATTGACAAGGGCATTATCATGAGCGGTGGCACTTCGCTTTTAAGAAATATTGACCAGCTGATTTCCCGCGCTACTGGCGTGCCCACTTATATCGCTGATGATGCTTATTTCTGCGTGGCTAAAGGAACCGGCATTGCTCTGGAAAATCTTGATTTTTACAAGAGATCAATTATTGGATCGTAAAATTATTTTAAATAAAAAACCCCGGTCACGCCGAGGTTTTTGCTTTACGAAAACAAGTATTTTCGCTATAATTCAACCATGTCAGACATCAGTCGGCCCATTGTCGGCCACGAGAAAATCAGCCAGTTTTTGCAAAAAAGCCTGGACCAAAACAAACTGGCCCATGCTTATTTATTTTCCGGGCAGGAGCATTTGGGCAAGACATTGCTGGCTGAAAATTTTATCGCCTCGGTTTTGTGCGCCGACTATCACAAGGCCAACGGTTTAACAATCAAGTCAATCCCTTGCGGTGAATGTTCTTTTTGCCTGCAATTAAAAAAGGGGATTCATCCCGATGTTTATTTTTTAAAAAAAGAAGAAGAAAAGAAAAATATTAGCGTCGAGCAGGTCAGAGAGATGAAAAAATTTTTAGGCCTGACTTCGTTTCTTAACTCTTACCGTTTCGCTTTGGTGGAAAACGCCGAAATCTTAAGCGAGGGCGCCCAAAACGCGCTTTTAAAGATTTTGGAAGAGCCGGGCGATAAAGTCATTTTAATTCTGTTGGTTTCTGACCACAACCTGCTGGTGCCCACGATTGTTTCGCGCTGCCAGCTCATCAGATTTTATCCGCTTTCAGATGACAAGATTTATGACCATCTGGTAACGCTAGGCGCCAAAAGAGAGCAGGCTAAGATTTTGACTGCCGCCTGTCACGGCCAAATTGGGCAGGCCATTAATTATTTTCAAAATCCGGAGCTTTTTTCCGCGCGGCTGGAGAAAACGAAAGAAAACCTCTCCTTATTTAACGAAAATCTGGCCGAAAGATTCAAGCTGATTGGCGAGATGTTAAAAAGCGATGAGGAGGATTTGAATTTTGGTTTTAGCGATGAACTGAATTTGTGGCAACTGATTTTGCGCGACATTCTGTTGTGCCAAAATAACGTGGCTGGCTTAATAACCAACTTGCATTTTGAGAAAGAGATAAATACGCTGGCCGACAAATATTCAAGAGCTAAGATAATGGCGGCTTTGTCTAAAGTGAACGAAATAAAAAAATATCTGGCTTTTAACGTGAACCAGCGTTTGGCCGCTGAAAATTTAATTTTAACTTTATAAATATGAAAAAAATTAAATCAAATCAATTCAAGATCGGTTTATTGATTTCATGCCTTGTCCTGACTATGTTTTTATCCGGTTGCAGCTTGGTGTCGCAGCCTAGCGCTAACGTGGGCGGTCCGCTTGGCGTTTATAAGTCACAGGACGGAGCTTTGAGCTGGGCTTCAAAAATCTCTTTGCTTAATGACCAGGGAAAAATTCTAACCATCGGCGATGTGAGCGTCAGTAAAATTTTATTGGATCCCTCGGACAGGAACGCTGTTTATCTGGTGACTAATAAGGGACTTTATTACTCGTACACCGGCGGCGAGGACTGGCAGGGAGTGTCCAACTTTGGCACTTCTCAAATCAGCGACGTGGCCGTGGACTATTTTGACAAATGCAATATCTTCGTGGCTCTGGGCCAGTATATTTATCGAAGCACTGATTGTCTGCGCACCTGGCAAAGCGCTTATTATGACAGCAGGACTGATGTACAATTAACGCAAATCATGACAGATCATTACAATAAAACGTATCTTTACGCCGGCAATAATAAAGGCGAAGTTCTTAAGAGTTTGGACATGGGCAAAACCTGGCAGACAATTAAGCGCTTGAATAATCCAGTCAAACAGCTAGTAATCGACGCCGATGACTCAAGAATCGTTTATGTTTTGACCCAGACCGCGGGCATCTATAAAACCGCTGATGGCGGTAAAACCTGGAAAGACGATAAGCCAGACACGGATATTAACAAGGGTTTAGATCAGTTTCCTGAATCGCGCACGACTTCTTACATGGTTCAGGATAGCACGAAAAAGAACAGCTACGTCTTCGCCTCAAAATATGGCCTTTTGAAAACGGCTGACGGAGGGGCAACCTGGCAGGCGATTCCTCTTATCACGCCTGAACGCAGCGCCAATATTTTTGGCTTGGCCATTGACCCAAAGAACGCCAAGATTATTTATTACACGACCGAGAACACGATTTATAAATCAGTTGACGCTGGCAAAAACTGGTCCACGCAAAAATCACCGACTAGCGGGATGGCCAATTTTTTGCTGATTGACCCGCAAGATACGAATATTATTTATTTAGGAGCTAAGGCAATAACTAAGTAACCCATTTAAATATAGGAACTACATGTGTGATAAGAACTATAGGGTAATAGGAGCGATAGGATAATAAGTCAAAAGGTTTTTACCTTTTTACATATAAACCTTTAGCTCATATAGCTCATTTCGGCCTTTAGCTCATTTAGCTCTTATTGCGAGTTAGAATACGCGTTTATATCAGTGCTTCAAATTTATAATAAATAACCACATTTATGGCAAATTCAAACAAATTCATTGATAAACATAAAACAGAATTTGATAAGGCGATTGAGCACTTTAAGCAAGAGCTCGGTTCTTTGCGCACTGGCAGGGCGCAATCGGCTGTCGTGGAAAATATCATGGTCGAGGCCTATGGCTCGCAACAGCCGTTAAAATCCTTGGCAGCTATTAGTATTCCCGAACCAAAGACAATCCAAATTCAGCCCTGGGACAAAAGTATTCTCAAAGATATTGAGAAAGCCTTCAGTTACAGTAACATGGGCTTATCAACAGTTAATTCCGGAGACAAATTAGTGGCTAAATTGCCGCCCATGACCGAAGAAAACAGAAAAGAGCTTGTCAAAGTTATTGGGCAGAAATTGGAGGCGGCTAAAATAGGTTTGCGCCGGTTAAGAGATGTTATCCGAGAAGAAATTTTAAATGCCGAAAAAGACAAGAGCATAACCCAGGATGATAAATTTCAATTTCTGGATGATTTAGAGAAATTCATCACCGATTACAATAAAAAAGTATTTGACGAGGCCAAGAAAAAGGAAGAAGAAGTCATGATTATTTAGCTTGACTTAATGCGGCTTTGAGCTATAAACTAAACCGATTCTAATTATAGGAGCTACATGTGTGATAAGAACTATAGGGTAATAGGAGCGATAGGATAATAGGTCTAAAGATTAATTTACCTATTTGCCTATCAGCTTATAGCTCATTTCGGCCTTTAGCTCATTTAGCTCTTATTGCGAGTTATGATACGCGCATTAATGCTTAGAATTTTTAAAATAATTTATATTTATGTCAAAAAATCAAGAAGAAAATAATATGATGGAAAAAATCGTTTCATTGGCCAAGCGCCGCGGTTTTGTTTTTCAGTCATCTGAAATATATGGCGGCTTTGCTTCATGTTACGATTACGGCCCGCTCGGCGTGGAATTAAAAAATAATATCAAGCGCGAATGGTGGAAAGCCATGGTGCGGCAGCGCGATGACGTGGTCGGTCTGGACGCTTCCATTCTGATGCACCCCAAAGTCTGGGAGGCCTCCGGACATTTGGAATCGTTCACTGACCCGCTGGTTGATTGCAAAGATTGCAAAAAAAGATTTCGCGCTGACCATCTTTTGGAAGCCAAGGGTTTAGAACCCGGCTATCTTAAAGAAAAGCCCGAAGCTATCAACGAAATAAAATGCCCAGAATGTAGCGGGCAATTGACCAATCCCCGCACTTTCAATTTACTCATGAAAACTTTTATTGGCCCGGTTGAAAATGAAGCCGCGGTTACCTATTTGAGAGGCGAGACCTGCCAGGGCATTTACGTTAATTTTGAAAACGTTAAGGACTCAATGAGATTAAAAATTCCTTTTGGCATTGCCCAGGTCGGCAAGGCCTTTAGAAATGAAATCACCCCCGGCAATTTTATTTTCCGCATGCGTGAATTTGAACAAATGGAAATGCAATACTTTGTGAATCCTAAGGAAGCCAAGAAGTGGTTTGAATATTGGAAACCTTTGCGCCTGAAATGGTATCAGGATCTGGGCGTGAAAAAAGAGAATTTGCGCTTGCGTGAACACGGCCAGGATGAACTAGCTCATTATGCCAAAGAGGCTTGGGACATTGAATATAATTATCCCTTTGGCGGTTTTAAAGAATTAGCCGGCATTCACAATCGCGGCGACTGGGATTTATCTCGCCATTCCAAATTTTCCGGCAAGGATTTATCTTATACTGATCCCGAAACCAAAGAAAAGTTCATGCCTTACATTATTGAGACATCTGACGGCGCTGATCGCGCGACTTTGGTTTTCCTGCTTGACGCTTATGAAGAAATCAGGGGTGGCAGAACCACCACCACGGAGAGCAGCAAAGAAGTAGAGGTTGTTTTGCGTTTGGATAAACGCCTTGCTCCGATTAAGATTGCTATTTTGCCTTTGTCTAAAAAACCAGAATTAGAAAAAGTCGCTAAAAAAATTCAAGAAAATTTATGGGGAACATACATGACCATGTATGACGTGACTGGTTCAATCGGCAAACGTTACCGCCGTCAAGATGAGATTGGCACGCCCTATTGTCTGACTGTTGATTTTGAGTCATTGGAGGATAAAAAGGTTACTATTAGAGATCGAGACACTATGAAACAAGATAGGGTTGCCATCAGCGAGGTGCTTGATTATATTGACGATAAATTTAAATCCTGAAGAAAAATGTTATTTGTGATAAACTTAATTTAGGATTTTAGGAATAATTATTTAAATTATGTTTGAAAAATATACGCTAAAAAACGGCCTGACCGTTATTTTGGTGCCAAAAAAAGAGAGCGAGTCAGCTACTTTGATGGTAATTTATAAAGTCGGTTCAAGAAATGAGGCTGACAAAATCGGCGGCATCTCTCATTTTATTGAGCACATGATGTTTAAGGGCACGAAAAAAAGGCCGCAATCAGTCAATATTTCAAAGGAATTAGACAGCGTGGGCGCGGTTTACAACGCTTTTACTTCCAAGGACCACACGGGCTATTTTGTTAAATTAAATTCTGAACACTTGGATCTGGGCTGCGATATTATCTCGGACATGCTTTATAATTCCAAATTTGAAGAAGAGGAAATTAACAGGGAAAGAGGCGTGATTTTGGAAGAATTTAATATGTACAAAGATAACCCGCTCCTTTACCTGGAAGATATTTTCGAAAGCTCCATCTTTGAAGGCAACGAATTGGGCCGCGATATTATCGGCACAGATTTTAGCATCAAAGCCATTTCGCAGTCAGATATTTTGGCTTATAAAAATTCATTTTATCAGCCCTCAAACGCCGTTTTGGTTGTGGCGGGAAAGATAGAAGAAGCGAAAAAAATCGTGGAAAAATATTTTGATAAAAAAACAGAGGAAAAGTTTATTGCGCCAAAGGTAAATAAATTTGAAACATCGCAAACCGAACCCAGAATTTTATTAAAATATAAAGAGACGGAGCAGGTGCATTTGGGCATTGGTTTTCCCGCCTATTCTTACGCTGATCCGAAATTAGACGCCTTACAGATTCTGGCTTCAATTTTAGGCGGCAGCATGAGCTCGCGTCTTTTTATTGAAGTGAGGGAGCGCAGAGGGCTTTGCTATTATATTAAAGCCCAGGAAAATGTTTATGAAGACACTGGCAATTTATTAATCAGAGCCGGACTTGATAAAAATAAAATCGAAGAGGCAGTCAGAGTTATTTTGCGTGAATTAAAAAAAATCAGCGACGAGGGCATTACCGAAGCCGAGCTTAAGGTGACCAAGGAGTTGGTCAAAGGCCACATGATTATTGAAATGGAAGACAACGCCAATGTCGCTTCTTGGTACGCGCGCCGACAGATTTTCCTGGGTGATGTTTTGATGCCAGATGAAAAGATTAAGCGCCTAATGAAAGTTACCAAGAAACAAGTTGATGAAGTGGCTAAAGATATAATCAAATTTAACCTTATAAATCTGGCAGCTATCAGTCCCTTTAAGGATGAGAATAAATTTAAGGGCTTGCTTAGCATAAATTGATTAAAAAATATGTCAAAAAAAATCATCATCGCCAACTGGAAAATGAATTTATCTATTTCTGAAGCCCTGCGCTTTGCCAAGAATTTAGCTCGTTCAACTAATCAGGTTATCGTGGCGGCGCCTTTTACTTTTTTGGCTTCTTTAAGAGATAAAGTAAAAAGAGGCGACTTTAGGTTGGCGGCGCAAGATGTCTCGGAATTTGAAGTTGGCGCCTACACCGGCGATGTTTCGGCCAAGATGCTCAAAGAAGTTGGCTGCTCTTATTGCTTGGTTGGCCATTCTGAAAGAAGAATCTATCATCACGAAACAGATTCGCAGATTAACCTGAAAATAAAAAACCTTTTGAAGTATAAGATTAAACCAATTTTGTGTATCGGAGAAAATGAAGAGCAAAAGGCCAGAGGCCAGATGAGCAAGGCTTTGAAAGAACAGCTCTTAGGCGCTCTGGCGCAAATCAGTGATCCGTTTCAGATTATAATCGCTTATGAACCGGTTTGGGCCATTTCAACTTTTCAAAAAAGCGCCAAGAAAAAGGCGGCCAGTGAAAAAGACATTGTGCTGGCGCATCTGTATATTAGAAATTTGTTGGTACAATTTTTTGGCAAAAAGGCGGGGGGTATAAAGATTTTGTACGGCGGGACAGTCAATAAAAAAAACAGCGCCGAGATCTTTTCGCTCAAGCAAGTCGACGGCGCACTCGTGGGCAATTCGAGCTTGAAGATTTCTGACTTTAATGCTATTATAAAACAATAATTTTACAATATCGGAATATGTACAACATCATTCCACTTATTATTATTTTGCTTTCTTTGGCCGTGATTTTATTTATCATCGCCAAGAAATTGCCGCTTCTGGCCGCTTTTGACGTTAATTCAATTCCGGAAGAAAAAGAGGCGGAGACCAAGCAGAAAATAATGGAGGAAAGGTTGATCAGAAAAGCCAAGCACATTTACAGCAAAATACACCCGATTTTCAAAACCATAGGAAATTTTTTGGCGAGAAAAATTGACGATTTTAAAAATAAGATGGCGGCGCTGGAAGAAAGAAATAGAAAAAAAGCGAAAAAAGAAGTTTTAGTTACCAAGAAAGAGTTTGAGGGTTTGGAGAAAAATTTAGACGAGGTCATCGCTGAAGCAGAGAAACTGGCCAAAGAAGAAAATTACGATTTAGCCGAAAAAAAATATATTGAAGCGATTGGCTTGGACCCGAAAAATATTTCTGCTTATCGCGGTCTAGGCAATATCTATCTAGACCAAAAACACTATGAAGAAGCCAAGCAAACCTTTGAGCACGTACTTAAATTAAACGAGCAAGACGCTCTGGCTTACGCCAGCTTGGGAGAAATTGCCGAAGCATCAGGTAATCATGAAGAGGCTCAAGCCAAGCTTATTAAAGCCTTGGCAAGCGCACCGAACAATCCGAAGTATCTTGATTTACTTTTGACCTCAAGCATTTTAGCGAAAGACAAGGAAACTGCCAGTCGTACTCTAGCTACCCTTAAGGAGGTTAATCCTGAAAATCAAAAGATTCTTGAGTTTGAAAAAGAATTAAATAATTTGTAATGCCAGCTCAGCTGGCCCCGCACCTTCTGCCCACGTAGCTCAGTTGGTAGAGCACCTCCATGGTAAGGAGGTGGTCAGCAGTTCAAATCTGCTCGTGGGCTTTTTTAGAAGGTGCGGGATAAATGCCGCAACTCCATGCCTGTCCCGAACTTGCGAAGCATAGTTCGGGAGTAAGGAGTAGGTCCGCGGTTTCCGCCTTTATTGCACTTCGGTCTTCACCGACCGAAGTCGGTTTCGACCGACGAAGGTCGGCGGACAGGCAATTCCGCGCAACGGCTCAATTTTGAGTAATATGGCAGCTGGTATCGTGAGAAGTAATACCCTGGCATATCATAAATAATTACTAGTTTATTATTATGGCTACAAAAAAATGTCCTTATTGTGCTGAAGAAATACAATATGAAGCTATAAAATGTAAACATTGTGGAAGTAGTTTGGCTGATAATAATGAAAAATATGAGAGCAAAGATGATTTTAATGTAGGCAATGTTATAAGAAGCTCTAATAAAGCTCTCGATGTTACAAGTAAAAATTTTGTTGAATTACGTCAACGGATAACAGAAATTCATAATCAAAAAATAGAACTCCTTAAAAAACTACAATCAGCAAAATTTAAACTTTTTTGGTTAAATTTCGCTTACTTTGTTAGTTTTATTTTAATATTTGGTTTTTTCTACAAAAAAATTAAAGAGGCTAGAAGTAATCAACGAATAGAGATAAAAAGATTTGAAAAACAAATTTCAGAAAATTATGTAAAACTTACCTTTTTAGATAAATCTCAAATTGAAAAGAGTTGGTTAAATTGTACTGATGCCTTCATTGAACTAATGAAAAGCGAAAAAATATGGGATTTAACATATACAGAAGATGCGGACAGGGTGAAGATGAGAACAATTGCAAAAACTTCAATAAAGCGTAGTCTAATCAGCGGTAATATTCGAAAGGATATTGATTTTATAAAAAGTGATTTAGATTATCTTTTTCTCCCCAATGCTAACGGTGCTGATATATTTATTTATCCTACTTTCATAGTTTTATTTAAAGATAATCAGAAATTTGGCATTTTTGACCTAAAAGATGTAAAGGGTGTTTTTGAACTTACGGGATATATTGAAGAAGAAAGTGTCCCAAAAGATACTGAGATTATTAACCACACGTGGAAGAAGGCGAATAAAGATGGAACTATGGACAAGCGATTTAACGCGAATTATCAAATTCCCATTGTTAAATATGGACAATTATTATTTCAATCGGAAGATGGTTTGGAAGAGGGATATTTGTTTAGTAATTTTGATGCATTTAATAATTTTACAGAGGCATATAATCATCACCTTTTATTATTAAAAAAAAGAATTTTATGAAAAAATGTCCATCTTGTGCTGAAGAAATAAAAGATGAAGCGATTTTTTGCCGATATTGTAAAACTAAATTTGATAATACTCCAGTCGCAGGGAATATTGCACCTAATAATCAGGGTAAAAAAATTCAGGAAACAAAATGCACTTGTCAGTCTTGCGGTAATGTTTGGTATTATGGCAAAAAAGATCTGAAAGAAAATGCCAGAAATAATTTGGGTTGTTACCGTTTAGGTTGTTATGGCGCTGGAAATGTTTATCACAAGAATATAGTTAATTTTGATAAATGTCCGAAATGCAATTCCAGAGCAATAATAAAGGAGCAGATAAATTATGAAGTTTAATAATTTGCAGAAAAAAATAGCCATAAAAGCAATTATTCTTTATCAAAAGACGTTATCCAAAATTTTGAGCCGCTGGGTGCATTGTCGTTTTTATCCCACCTGTTCTGAATATGCAGTTATGGCAATTCAAAAATATGGTTTTTGGAAGGGTTGTAAAAAAAGTTGGCAAAGGCTGCAAAGGTGCCGCCCCGATAATTTTGAAAGCTGCATAGATTATCCTTGAATATTAGAGTGACAATAGACCTTGATTTTTTTTTAATAATTTTATATAATAGAGTTTGTAAAGGTTTTGATTTTTTAATCAGAACTTTTTATTAACTCTGGGTCGGTACCAAAGCGGTCAACTGGGGTCCCGCACCAAAAATATAAATAAGGGCGGATACCAAAGCGGTCAAATGGGACAGACTGTAAATCTGTTGCCTCACGGCTTCGTAGGTTCGAATCCTACTCCGCCCAATAGTCGTTGTATTTTGGTGCGGGATAAATCTGCTGGCGTAAGCCTTCGGTAGTTCGAATCTACCCCTGCCCACCTTCGCCCTCCGTAGCTTTATGCGAAGGAGGGCAAGATAATTATTAAATAATCAGTCGGGCTTCGGTGGGTCTAGACCCACCGAAAAAGTTTAAAATTATGAATGAAGTTTACGTTAGAAATATAGTTTTTGGCATCGCCGACAGCTTAGTTTCTACTGTTGGTTTGCTCGCTGGCATTGACGTCAGCGGTACCACTAGGATAGCCATTATTACAACTGGTTTAATTTATGCTTTTGTTGAGGCATTTTCCATGGCAGTCGGCGGCTATCTTTCAGAGCAGTGCACTCTGGAATATAAGGCCCAAAAATCAATTTTTCATAAAGGACCTTATGTGGCGGCTTTGGTAATGTTTGTTTCATTTGTACTGGCATCCTTAATACCGATTTTGCCGTATATAATTTTTGGTCTGTCGTCAGCATTATATATTTCCATTGCCTTTTCCATTTTGGCTTTATTTTTTGTCGGCATAGCCATGGCCAAAATTTCCAATGTCAGTTTAATCAGCCGCGGCATCAGAATGGTTGTGCTTGGCGGCGCAGCAATTTTGATTGGGATCCTTGTTGGAAAATTCGCTTAAATATTTGCCACCTTAGCTCCCCGCAACATCTCGCTTCGCTCGATATGCGGGGCAGGCATCTAGATATTAAATAATTATGGACGATTTCGCTAAGGTAACAACACCGAGAGTTTGAAAATAAAATAAAATTTTGCCACCTTAGCTCAGCTGGTAGAGCAACTGTTTTGTAAACAGTAGGTCCTCGGTTCGAATCCGAGAGGTGGCTCACGGTAAATCCTAAACTCTAATATCTAAACTCTAAAACATTTGTATATTAGAATTTAGAATTTGTTTAGAAATTAGGATTTAGTATTTAGAATTTAATATTTAATAGTATATTTATGTCACAAGACAACCTGATCAAGTTAGAATGCACGGTATGTAAGAAAACCAATTATCATACCTACAAAAATAAAAAAACTCTCAAGGAGAGATTGCACTTGAATAAATACTGCAAACACTGCAAAAAACACACAGAACACAAAGAAACAAAATAAATGCAAACCGTGCCATTGGATACAATAAAAAACTCCTACATGCGGGAGTTTTTTATTTATGGAAGGTTATATATCAGTTTTCTCTGCCTTGGCTCTTAAGGTCGCTTTTTTTACACGTTTCAAATCAAGAGGAATTGATTCTCCTAGGTCGCCATCACTATCAATATATGTCATCATGGCGTAGTCATTTTCCAGTTCTTCAACAATTAAATCAGGGGTTGGCTCTGGTTTTCCTTCAGAATTAACAATTACTAAATCAACGTGCTGTTCATTTTTTAAAGCACTTTCTAGTATCGATTTTATTTCTTCTGGTGTTTGCTCCTTTTCTACTGGCGGTTGTTCTGGTTTCATATATGTTGTAGTTAACACAATTAATAATTTAATTTTATCTTTAAAATGGATAAAATACAATACAATTGATATTTTTTTGAAAAAATGATAAAATTTTTTTATAGCATTTATTCCCGGGGGCGTAGTACAATGGTAGTATGACGGTCTCCAAAACCGTGGACGTGGGTTCGATTCCTACCGCCCCTGCCTTCGTCTGCCGAAGCAAGACCAGCACGGCTGGGATTGCGAAGGCAGACTTTCGCGCATGTTAAAATTCGGCAGACTTCGGCAGGTGCAGACCTGCAAAAATTTTACAAGAAGAGAGCATTTGCTCTTTTTTTGTTATAATATAAATACTAACATTTATTTTTTTGTAACCCACAAAGGAATCGAACCAAGGTGATATAATGTAAATATGAAAGAGAATAAAATTTCAATAGAAATAAAAAGACCTATTAGTGAAGTGTTTGAATTCACCATAAACCCGAAAAACACTCATCTTTGGATTGATAATGTGCAGAAGGAGGAAACAAATGAGTGGCCGATAAAAGTCGGATCTAGATATAGGAATATCGGCAATGATGGGGTTTGGAATGAATATAAAGTTATAGATCTAAAGCAGAACGAGCTGTTTGAATTAAAAATGATTAACGGAACATATCATGTTAGATATACCTATAAGCCAATTGACACAAATAATACTGAACTAATTTATTTTGAATGGGATGAAAATGGCATTAAATCTCCATTCCAACAAACGGTTTTAATAAGGTTAAAGGACGTTCTTGAAGCTTAATTCTAACATCCTCTACGAGCCCCTGCTAAGAAAAAAATCACTTCGCTTGAAGCGATTTTTTTGTTTTTGAACGCTTGACAGGATGAGTTTAATATGATAAATACTAATTAGATAGAAAAATTCAAAACGAAGCAAAGGAGGGTAAAAATGTCAGACAAGGAGGAGGAATCCGATCAAAATTTTCGGGAGGCCGTCAGAAAGTATCGCCAGGCCGTTGTCGATTCTTTCTATGCCATGGTCGGGCATGAACCGGATACGGAAGCAGCGAGAAAAATGATTTTCAAGATTTTTCAGGAGAGCGATAAGTTCATCAGACCAGGTCTTTTTTTGATCGTTTGGGACGTCCTTTCGGAAGAAGAGCCGCCACACGATTGTGACGTGGTCGATCCCAGAGAAGCATCTGCTCGTCTCAATGATTCGTTGAAGAACCGTATGATCAGCCTCTTAAGAGATTTGGCAAAATATTTGCCGAAATAACGTCACCAAAAGCGTCTCGCAAGGGACGCTTTTTCATTTGTGAATTTGGGCTAAATTTAGTATGATTAAGGTAGAATAATATTAAATTATGAAAGATTTTTTAAAGAAATTGAATAGATTCTTGGGTAAAGCGGCCTTGGCTACTTATGCTGGTGGTGGGCCAGAAGTTGACCCGGAGGAGCCGGGATTTACAGAATTAGAATACAAACAGGGCGATTGGTTTTATAAAGATAGTTATACTGGATTTTTTCAATCCTGGGGCAGGGAAGTTGTTTGGTATAAAAAGAAACCGGTTTGGAACCAGATTTATGGCGGAGGTATGGTAAAAAAATATCACCATAATTTTAAATTTAGCCATGAAACTTTTAATTTTTTAAAGAAAGCTTTATCGGCCGGGGAAAAGAAAAAATTATTTCAGCCGCGCGGCCCCAAAAAATTTAAGCAGGGCGATTGGCTATATCAATGTAAATGGCAAGGCGATATTACGAATTTTTTAGGCAGTGAAAAAATATTTTATAAAAATAAAGTCGTTTTTATCCATAATTTTTACGGTGGGTTAGTGGTTGCCAAATAATTTTAAAGATTTTATGAAAAAAATAATTATATTTTTAGCTTTAGGGTTATTGATTCCGCTAATTTCTCAAGCCGGCTGTTGCGGTTGTGACCCGGTTTATTCTTACGCGGCCAAGGGAGAGGTGACATCGGCTGTCTGGGTCAGAGACCAGGCTTGTGTAGCTACTGGTAAAATTTTAACTACTCTGCAAAAGGGTTGGGTTGTGCAAATTACTGACAAAACCGATGGCTGGTATAAAGTAATAGCGCCTAATGGCACAATCGGCTGGTCAGGCGAAACATTTTTTACCATCACTGATAAGGCCTTAACCTCATCAACGCCATCAACTCCATCAACCCCACAAACCTCATCAACCTCATCAACTTCTTTGGCCTGGCTCAAGGGTTATATTTTACTCCAAGTTCAACAGCGAGGTGAGGCCTGGTATGTCAATCCGACAAATTTCAAAAGATATTACATGAAAGATGGCCCAATTGCTTATGAGATGATGCGCTCTTTTGGCCTTGGCATCACCGACGCGGATTTAGCTAAAATTCCAACTAATACTGATACTTTTACTGGTGATACGGCGTTGCGCAGCCGTTTGAGCGGCAGAATTTTGCTACAAGTTCAGCAACATGGCGAGGCCTGGTATATTTATCCCAAAACAAACAAAAGATATTATCTGAAAGATGGCGCGGCTGCTTATGAAATTATGCGTTCACTGGGTCTGGGCATTACTGATTCTGATTTGGCCAGATTAGCTTCAGCTGAATTGGTTGTGGTGCCGAGCGGCTCAACTCCATCAACTTCACAAACCCCATCAACCCCTTCGTCAGTTGCCGACACTTTTGTTGGCGCTTTATTTACTTCCACAGGTTCACAAATTCCCGGTGACGGTACTTTCCAAAAGGGCAGTGTGCCAAGCGGTTTCAACTACAAAATTGTCATGCAACATGTTTTGGATAGAATAAATTATGAAAGGACAAAGAGGGGAAAACCCGCCATTGTTTCTGACCAGAGAATGATTGATACTGCTTCGGTCTGGGCCAATGAAATGCATAATCAGGGTCAAATTACTCACACCAGGTTGCCCGTCAATATGATTGCCAGAGAATGGGTCTGGCAGAATTTTAAAATCGGCTTTCGCGAAACCTGGGGCTGGCTCTATGAAAACATCGGCGGCGGAAAT
This sequence comes from Patescibacteria group bacterium, assembly GCA_028714455.1. Lineage (GTDB taxonomy): Bacteria > Patescibacteriota > Patescibacteriia > CAIXNZ01 > CAIXNZ01 > CAIXNZ01. Next base: position 23,694 of record JAQTMG010000006.1, on the reverse strand, counting down.
TACAACCGAACTCAAGGAATCAATGAAAGCGTCATGGCTTCCATGGATGATTTATTTGATTATTACATGAGCGAAGAAGCGGCTAATGGTATACATTATCAGACAATTATGCACGATCATCTGACTCACGTGGGAGTCGGCTTTTATTTTGACGGTGATAATAATTCGGGCAAACTTTATACTGTTTTTCATTACGGAGGCCTGAATAAAAATATTCCAGTCATCGATAAAGTTTGGTAATTAACATTTTAACTATGGGAAATACAAGGGTTTTTACACAACCATTTGTGGTGGTAGGAATGATAATAGAAAAAGATGGAAAATTTTTACTTGTTCAGGAGGCGCAAAAAGAACGAGGTAAGTGGAATCAACCAGCCGGCTGGTTAGATTTAGGGGAAGATATTATTGAGGGCGCTAGGCGTGAAGCCAAAGAAGAAACTGGATTAGATGTAGAAATAATTGGTTTATTGGGAATATATCCTCTTCTGAAATTTCATAACGACATCTTGCACCACGCGATTAAATTTATTTTCGCCGCTAAGTCTTTAAGCGATAAAATTTCTTTTGACAAAAAAGAATTATTGGATGCCAAGTGGTTTTCCCTAGATGAAGTAAGAGCTTTGGGTGAAAATTTGCGTGACGTAGATATCATAAAAGAGATTAAAGATTTTCAAGAAAGTAAATTTAACAGTTTCGATATTTTAAAACCAATAACTGATTCCAGAAAATTATAAATTTTTTATTCCATATTCTTTGTTCTCAATTCTATATTCTTAATTCTAATGTCATGGACGCAATTATTTTAGCTGGTGGTAAGGGAAACAGGATGGAGCACGAGTTACCCAAGCCGCTTGTGCCGGCCAGAGGCAAAGCCATCTTGGCTCACCAGTTTGATTATCTGAAAAAATTTAAAGAAATAGACAGAATAATTTTGTCACTGGGTCATCGGGCTGATGAAGTAATTGATTTTATTAAAAAAAATTATTCTGATTATCACGTACCCATCTTTTTTTCAATCGAGAAAGAGCCGATCGGCACCGCCGGCGCGCTTCGTTTGGCGCTAGAAAATTTTGGGCAGTCAGATTTTGCTTTGGTTTTGAACTGCGATGACTTGACGGATATAGACATTTCAAAATTGGTAAAAGATGCGGCAGAAGTGATTTGCGTGGCTCATCAACGTCTGCCCTTTGGTTTGGTTGAAGAAGAAAACGGCTTCGCGGTTTTTAAAGAAAAACCAATCATGAAGGAGTGGGTGAGCACTGGCTGGTATTTTTTTAACCAAAATAATCTGCTGGAAAATCTGCCAGAATCGGGCAGTTTGGAATATGATGTTTTTCCCAAAATAAAATTGCGCCTTTTTAAACATCTTGGTTTTTGGCGAGCTTTAAACACGAAAAAAGACACGATTGAATTTGAAAATGAAAAATAGTGAATAGAGGGGGATTTTTTGATATAATAAGATAAAGATATTTCCCATGCCAAAAAAAATAAAAAATGCGAAGGCCTATGTGATCGCAGTTGATATGGGCTATGGACATCAGCGCGCGGCTTATCCGTTGCGTGTTTTGGCGTATCAGGGGAAAATCATCAACGCCAACAGCTATCCGGGCATTACCAGTTCTGACAGAAAAATCTGGCGCGACAGTCGAGAATCCTACGAATTTATTTCAAAGTTTAAAAAAACGCCGCTAATCGGAGAAACCATCTGGAAATTTTTTGACAAGTTTCAGCAGATTCCTAATTTTTATCCGAAGCGAGACTTATCAAAACCCAATGTGCAGTTGGATTATTTCATGCGCCTGATTGAAAAAAAGAACTGGGGCAGAGACTTGATCCAGCGTCTGGAGAAAAAACCGCTCCCCATAGTTACGACGTTTTTTGTGGTCGCTTTTATGGCCGAGCATTACAAATACAGCCAGGATATTTATTGTCTGGCCACTGATACGGATGTTTCCAGGACATGGGCTTCTGTTAGTCCGGCCCAGAGCCGCATTAATTACTTCGCGCCCAATTATCGCGTCGAACAGCGCCTGAAACTTTACGGGGTTCGTCCGGAAAAGATATTTTTAACGGGTTTTCCCCTGCCGACTGAAAATCTGGGAGGGCCAAGACTCGCAACTCTAAAAGAAGATTTGGGCCACCGCCTTTTTAACCTGGATCCGCAAAATAGGTACATGAAATATTTTAGAGAAACGATATCCGAACAGCTGGGAGAAAAGAATTTTCCCACGCACAAGCATCACCCACTGACCATTACCTTCGCGGTGGGAGGCGCCGGCGCGCAGCGCGACATCGGCGTGAAGATCGTTTCGAGTTTGCGCCGAAAAATCATGAAAAAACAGATGAGAATTATTCTGGTCGCCGGTATTCGCAACGAAGTCCATCAGTATTTCAAGCAAAAAATAGAAGAGATGGGTCTGGGCAGGTATCTGGGGGACAATATAAAAATAATTTTTGCCGGCTCCAAAGAAGAATATTTCAATAAATTCGATCACGCCTTGAGAACGACCGACATATTATGGACAAAACCCAGCGAATTATCTTTTTACACTGCCTTGGGCTTGCCGATTATCATGACGCCGCCGATCGGTTCTCAAGAAGAATTTAACCGAAAATGGCTGACGACCATTGCTTCGGGCACTGACCAAGAAGACCCGCGTTACACTGACCAGTGGCTCTTTGATTGGCTGGACTCCGGCTGGTTTGCCGAGGCGGCCATGGAGGGATTTTTAGAAGGACCCAAATACGGAACTTACAACATTGAAAAGATTATCGAGCATAAATATTCAGAAACCAGGGCCGTTAAAACAGTTTTACAGTATTAATTTCTATAAAAAGAAGCTTAAACAGCTTCTTTTTTGTCTGCCCGACAGCCTTTCATTTTTCGCCTATATTTGCTATAATTAAGCCATATGATACAAAAACTGGCGGGTATATTGGACGGCTTATATGCCGCTGATTCTCGCGATAAAATCGTTAAAAAAGAGGGCGAGGAGCTGATTAGGGTCAATTTGATGACCAGCGCCGTCGCTCTCATGTACGAAAAAATTAGGACGATTATTGATTACAAAGAGGAGCACTTATTGAGGAAGAGTGCTATTTTTAGAATATTAAAAAGACGATTTTTAGAAAGCCGCGATTATCAGAAAATTTCAGAAAATGTTTTAAAGGAACTGGTTTCGGCCGGTTATCTCGAGACTAATAAATATCCGGAATCAAAAATTGATGACGTCGCCAAAGTCGTGGAAAAATACGACTTGCTTTACAGCGGAGTCGAGGGACAAAAGGGCTTGGCCAATGCTTTAAATCTTTACGATTGGATTTTGGGTCTAGCCGCCTGTGAGATAGAAGAGGCAATCGTGCCCGCCAACAAGGACAGAGTTTTTGTCCGTTTTTTGTTTGAGGAAATGAAAGCCAGGACAGAAATTGTTTCGCAGACTATGGCTGAAAGTGAAAAAAACCTGCAGCTTTATCTGGCGGTTAACAGAAGTTTGATAAAATCAGACAAGCCGATGCTTGAATTTTTAATTCTCAAATTGTGGCATCCTGATTGGCAGAATAACTATCAGATTTTTTTGCCGCAATTTATCGACCAGATTTATCAGATTAAAGAAAGTATTGATAAGCAGATAAATCACCGCCTGGCCAATAAACTCTTGGCTTTTTGTCGGCGTTACGCGACCATGGTTATTATTTTGCGCGAAGTAATTTACGATGATTTAAGAAAGGCGCAGGAGCTCGTTAACGATCAAAAGATTTTAGAAAGTAAAATTAGGGCGGTTTGTCAAAAAAAATATTCAGACACGAAACATCGTTTAAGAACCCACATCTGGCGTGCGATTGTCTACGTCTTTCTGACCAAGATGCTTTTGGCGCTCATCTTAGAAATTCCTTTCGATATGTATTTGCTGCATACTTTCAGCTGGGTAGCGGCTATTGTTAACGTTACTTTCCCGCCGCTTTTAATGATCTTAATTGCCACGACCATCAGAACCCCAAGCGAAAAAAATACCCAGGCCATGATCGCCGGCATCGAGGATTTGCTTTCCGGCAAAGTACCGGAGATAAATTACATCCGTGAAATCAAAAAAAGGAATTGGTTCACCTGGCTTATCTACAACCTTTTTTATCTGGTTTCCTTTATTATCCCTTTCGCCCTGATTGTTTATTTTTTGCTGATGATAAAGTTTAGCCTTTTGAGTATTTTGCTGTTTGTGCTTTTTGTCAGCATAGTCAGTTTTTTCGGCGTACGCATCCGTGGCTTGGCGCGCGAATTGATTGTTTTGAAAAAAAGAGAGAATATATCCGGCGAGATTTTCGATTTTTTCACGCTGCCCTTTATCAGAATGGGCAGATTTTTATCCTTGAATTTTTCACGCGTGAATGTGTTTGTTTTTATCTTTGACTTTATGATTGAAGCGCCACTCAAGATAATTTTGCAGGCGATTGAAGAGTGGCTGGCTTTTTTTAAAGAAAAGAAGGAGGATATTTTCCAATAATTTTATGGCAGAAGGCGCACCAAAATTTGAATCAGGAGTAGAAAGAGAAAAAACCATTGAGGATCTGGCGAAAGAAATCTCGGCTGAATTGCGCAAGACACGCAAAGACTTTAGAGAAGCTTGCGATAATATTTTCGACGAGCAGGGGATTACCCATGATCCGCTAGTAAGAGGTCGTTTAAGGTCGGATATCGGCAAAATTTTGGGCAAACATTCGGCAGAAATGAATCCGCACGGGACGAATAAAAAAAATGGGGTGGAAATCCCCGAAGATTTGGTTCCTCCGCGTGACTTTATCGCAGAAGCCAAGAAATCGCGTAAGAAAAAAATGATAGAAGCAAATCCTCTTTTTAGTGAACAGATAGAAAAAGAAAATAAATAAAATATATGTTTGAGCAAAAAATTACAAAATTAATTAACAGTAAGTTGAATTCGATAATCTGGCACATGATTATAATCGGAATCCTGTTTTTTATTTTAGCGGCGGCCATGCTTTTTTATCCGACAATTTTACTCTATATTTTTGTCATTAGTTTTTTCATAATATCTTTCTCGGCTTTTCTGATCGCCGTCAAAATAGAACATATCAAAAAAATAATTGACGAGATCGAGTTGTTTTTGCCAAGAAAAAAATAATATGAAAACATTAGTCATATATTATTCGAGAAGCGGCAACACCAGGTTCGTGGCTGAAAAAATCACGCAAGAACTTAGCGCCGATTTGAAAGAGATAATCGATAAAAAAAATCGTCAGGGTTTTTGGGGATATTTTTGGGCCGGACACGATACGATTGTCAAGGCTAAGACCGAGATAGAAGAAATAAATTTGAATCCAGAAAATTATGATATTATTTTTTTGGGCTGTCCGACCTGGGTCGCTAGTGTTCCGCCGGCCATAAGAACATTTTTAGATAAAACTAATTTAGAGAAAAAAAGACTTGTTCTGTTTTGCACGCAAGACAGTATGGGCGCGGAAAAAACTTTGAATATCATGCGCTTACTCGCTCGCGGTGCCGAAATAATCGATCAGAAATTTTTCAGCGCGGTTGAAAAGAACAAAGTCAGCGTGGAAGCGCAGATCAAGGAATGGATTGGAAAATTGTTGGCTGAACCGCGGAATTAATTCACAAAATACACGAAAGATTTGTGTTTAATTAATCATATAAATTATATGGCGCAGAAAAAAGTTTTAATTTACACCACGCCAACTTGTCCGTTTTGCCATCAGGCCAAGGATTATCTGACTGAAAAGAAAATTGCTTTTACCAATTATGATGTTACCTCTGACAATGCTAAGGCCCAGGAAATGATTGATAAATCAGGTCAGATGGGCGTACCGGTTTTGGACATCGAGGGCAAAATTATCGTGGGTTTTGACAAGCCGGCGATTGATAAAGAACTGGAAATAAAATAAAGGTTTAAGGGGCGAAAACGCAATATCAATGTTAAATTTTATGTAGAGACGCGGTGCACCGCGTCTCTACTTTTTATTCAAGGCGTTTTCGCCCTTTTTTGTTAAAAATGGTAAAATGTTTATATATGACCAACCAGGAATTCGCCCAAATTTTTAAGAATATCTCCATAATTTTAGAGATAAAAGGTGAGACTCGTTTTCGTGTTATCGCTTATGAGCGAGCCGCCGAGATTATTGGCAGTTTAACTAAGGATGTTGAAGATGTTTATAAAGAAGGCGGAATCAAGGCGCTTGAGGAAATTCCCGGAGTCGGCGAAAGTATTGCCGAGAAAATCGAGGAACTGATAAAAACAGGCCATCTGAAATATTATGAACGACTAACAAAACAGTTCCCTGAAAAAATGCTAGTGCTGACAAGCGTGCCTGGAATCGGGGCGAGGACGGCTTTTGCGCTCTATAAAAAGTTAAAAATAGACAGCATTAGCAAACTTGAAAAAGCTGCCAAAAGCGGCGAGCTTTTAAAACTGCCTCATTTTAAAGAAAAGTCCGCTCAAAATATTTTGCGAGGAATTGAGCAATTAAGCGCCAAGATGAAAGAGCGCGAGCGCATGGTTTTGACCACGGCTGGACCGCTGGCAGACGAGGCGCTTGATTATTTAAAGAAAAATAAACTGGTAAAAAGATGTGACGCGGTTGGTTCATTGCGCAGAATGAAGGAAACGATTGGCGATATTGATTTGGTTGCTTCAACCCCAAAGCCAAAAGAAATTGTGGAATATTTTGCCAAAGCGCCCTTTGTGAAAGATATTTTGATGAAAGGCGATACCAAGATTTCCATCTTGCATAAGAAAAATATCAGAATGGATGTGGAAATTTTGCCTGAAATTGATTATGGTTCGCTTTTGCAACATTTTACTGGTTCCAAAGAGCATAATGTTCACTTGAGAACCTGGGCTGAAAAAAATAAAATCAGGATATCAGAATTTGGCGTTAAAGATTTGAGAAAAAATAAACTTTATCATTTTAGCGACGAGAAAAAGGTTTATGAATTTTTGGGTCTGGATTATCCAGAGCCGGAATTGCGCGAGGATAGGGGAGAAATTGAAGCGGCCCTGGCTCACAAACTGCCGAAGCTGATCGGCTATAATGATTTGCGAGGTGATTTGCATTGCCACACTAAATCCAGCGATGGACATAACACGGTTGAAGAATTGGCCCAGAAAGCCATCTCCAAAAAATATAAATATCTGGGCATTTCAGACCACACTCACGGTCTGGGCGTGGCTCGCGGTTTATCGAATCAACAACTGTTAAAACATAAAGCCGAGATTGAAAAGGTGAATAAAAAAATAAAAGGCATTAAACTTTTGGCTGGCGCCGAGATAAATATAAACGCTGACGGCAAATTAGACATCAGCCAAGAAGTTTTGAAAAAACTTGATTACGGCATTGGCTCGGTTCATTCCGCTTTTAACCAGACAGAAGCGGAAATGACCAAGCGTATTATCTCCGCCATAAAACAGGGGATTAAAGTTTTGGGTCATCCTTCGGGACGCTTGCTTGGACACAGACCCGGCTATGACGTTGAATGGGTCGATGTTTTTAAGGCTTGTGCCAAATATAAAGTCGCGCTTGAAGTTAATTCCTTTCCAGAACGTTTGGATTTGAAAGACACCTTGATTAAAGATGCCATAAGTTATGGCTGTAAAATTTGCATTGATTCTGATTCCCACGCTCTTGAACACATGGATTTGATTAAATATGGCATTGCCACGGCTCGCCGCGGCTGGGCCACGAAAAACGATGTGATTAATTCCTGGGATTTGGAAAAATTGCAAAAATGGCTTAAATCATAAACACCCCCTTTGAATGCCTTAATTTATTGAGGCAACATAAAATCGTCAATAAGTTGCGGAAGTCAAGGATGGCTAATTTTAGCCATTTTTTTGATTTTATGAATGTTTTACTATTGACAAAATCACAAAAATGTGATATGATATAAAAATATAAAAAAGGTTATTTAAAATTAAACCCGAATAAATCCCAAGGAGGGAAAACCATGGCGCAGATGAGACAGTTGGCTTACTATTTCGGCAAAACCCAAACCGGGATCCAAATCGCGACTTTGCCCGAGGACAAGCTGAAAAAACCCGATACCATCGGACTGCGTATCATCGGCAACACCGTAACAGAAATCAGCGGCAAGGTGCCGGTTGCGTTCCTTAAACAGGAGCAGGGCTGCAACGAGGTCATCTACCGCGATGGTCGGCTGATCTGCGAAACGGCAAAAGCGGAGATGAATTTTTTCATCATGCTGGAGCAGTTGCACATTTTCGCAGAAGCTGAAAAATACTCGGACCCCCGGCTCCAGAAAAAGGTCCTTGATCGGATCCTCGATTATTTCACCTCGGATCTTTTCAAAGGCGGCCTGACCATGGAAAACTACTGGTTCCTTTTTGACCAGAATTTCATCAAGGTGGCCGCGTAAACCCAAGCCCAATAAAGGAGGACAAAATGGAAAGAAACAGAGGGATCGAAGGAATTTTCGAAATGCCCAACGGCGACATTTTTGTCCAGGGTTGGGTCTCGGTTCTCATCCCGAAAAAGGATTTCGGCGGGGTCGAGCTCATGCCGGTCTCGGAGCTGTCCTCGCCGTGCCTCGGCACCAACGGCGATGACAAATGGTACATTTTCTCGCCGCACAACTTGCTTGGCCTTAGCCAGGCGCCCAGTGCCGAAGAAATGGCCGGGGCAGAAATTCTGCCGCCACCATCGGTTCATTAACCTCAACAAGCCTCGCGCTTCTGCCAAAGAAGTTCGGGGCTTTTTCTTTTGGATTAATTTTGTTAAAATGCGAATACCCTAATAATGCTTATTAATTCATTTTTTTGAACATTCGTATATTCGTATAGTTTCGTAAATTCGTAACCTATGGATCTATTTGAACAAAATTTAAAAAAGGACGCGCCATTGGCCGACAGAATGAGGCCGCTGAATTTTGAAGAATTTGTCGGTCAGCAGCAGATTGTGGGCCAAGGCACTTTACTACGCAAGGCAATTGATGGTGATAATTTGCCTTCAATTATTTTTTGGGGACCGCCAGGCACTGGTAAAACAACTCTGGCTAAAATTATTGCTGAAAAAACCCAAGCTGTCTTTGTGCCTTTTTCAGCCGTGACCACTGGCGTCAAAGAATTGCGCGAGGTAATTAAAGAAGCGATTGATCGCAAGAAATTCAAACTGCAAAAAACCATTTTGTTTATTGATGAAATCCACCGCTGGAATAAATCACAGCAGGACGCGCTCTTACCTTACGTGGAAAAGGGCATTGTCACTTTGATTGGCGCCACCACGGAAAATCCCTCATTCGAAGTCAATTCAGCCCTGCTTTCCCGATGTCGGGTCTTTGTTTTAAACCAGCTTGATAATGAGCAGATTAAAAAAATTGTACAAGCGGCGATTAATAATAAGGAAAGAGGCTTGGGAAATTTATCAATAAAGATTTCAGATGAAATTTTAGATTTTTTGTCTAATTTATCCAACGGCGATGCGCGTACTGCCTTAAACGCCTTGGAATTTGCCGTTAATTCAACTGGCAAAAATAAAACCGGCGGGATAACTTTGGACAAAAAAGTCATTGAACAGGCTCTGCAAAAAAGTTATTTGTACGACAAAGCCGGCGAAGAGCATTACAATATTATTTCCGCCCTGCACAAAAGCATGCGCGGTTCCGATGTTAACGCCGCTTTGTATTGGCTGGGCAGAATGGTTGAATCTGGCGAGGATCCCTTATACGTTGCCAGACGTTTGGTTAGATTTGCCTCCGAGGATATTGGTTTGGCAGACCCCAACGCTTTGATTCAGGCAGTTTCGGCTTACACGGCCTGTCATTATTTAGGTTATCCTGAATGTGATGTTATTTTAGCCCAAGCCGTGGCTTACCTGGCTAAGTCGCCCAAGAGTAATAAATTGTATGAGGCGATTAATAAAGTTAAGCGCGATATCAAAGATTTGCCTAATGAACCAGTGCCATTGCATATCAGAAATGCGCCAACTGATTTGATGAAAAATTTGGGTTATGGCAAAGATTATAAATATTCCCCGAATTATAACTATGAAGAAAAACAGGATTATTTACCGGAAAAGTTAAAAGGAAAAAAGTATTTAGATTAAATCAGCGCTCTAACGGCGCTGGTTTTTTTGTTGTTTTTTTGCTAAAATATAAATAAGAACTAAATATTAAGCAAAAAGTATGTATTTACTTTTACGCTGGCTAATCAACGCTTTAGCCATTTTAGCCATTGCTTATTATGTGCCAGGCATTGGCGTGTCAGGTTTTTATGCCGCTTTAATCGCGGCGCTGGTTTTGGGTATAGTCAACGCCCTGTTAAGACCAATTTTGATTATTCTGACTTTGCCAGTGAATATCCTGACTCTGGGACTTTTCACCTTGATTATCAACGCCTTGCTGTTTTGGCTGACCAGTACTGTTGTCAAAGGTTTTGTGGTAGCGGATTTTAAGGCCGCTTTTATTGGCGCTTTGATTATGTGGATTGTTTCCTGGCTGACCAACTGGCTTTTTAAACGAGATTAACTTGAATTTTGAAATTCCAATAACCAAATTCCAAATAACAAACAAATTATAATTTTCAAATTAAAAATTCCAAACTTTTGGTATTTGGTGCTTGGAACTTGGAGTTTACAATTTTTGATTAATTTATTTAGCAAGAATGGTGTCTGAAAATCATAAACAAAAATTGTTATTGCATACTTGCTGTGCGCCGTGCAGTATCTATATAATTAATCAGCTTTTGGATAAATTTGATCTGACTGTTTATTTTTTCAATCCCAATATTTTTCCCGAGGAAGAATATTTGCAGCGGCTTTCAGAAATTAAGAAATTTTGCCAGAGTCGGGGTCTTGATTATGTTGAAGAAGATTATGACAACAAATCTTGGCTAAATTTTATCAGGGGTTTTGAACATGAGCCGGAAAAAGGATTTCGCTGCAATCTATGCTTTAATTTTCGCCTCGGTAAAACAGCCGGTTATGCCAAAGAAAATAATTTTGACTGGTTTTCTACGACTTTAACCATGGGCAGGCAGAAAAATTCTTTGCAGGTTTTAGATGCTGGCCGCAAAGCCGAAAGTAAATATAGAGTGAAATTTTACGACTGGGATTTTAAAAAGAATTTTGGCGTGCAGGTTTCTGATTGGCTGGCTAAACAATTGGGCTTGTATAGACAAGATTATTGCGGGTGTGTTTTTTCCAAAAAATAATTCTATATTCTAGATTCTTAATTCTTAATTCTAAAAATATGAATGAGGAAAGATGGGGTGAAATAAAAGATTTGGTTAAAAAGAATTTTGGAATTTTAGAAAATCAAGTTTTGCAATTATCAGAAGTTGAAGGTGGAGGTACGAAAGAAGAATTAATTTTTAACGGGCCGCTGGGCAAAATGAAGTTGGAATACATCGTTAAACCCTTGGTTATTGATAAAAAAACCACTTATTCCAAAAGAATCGGCTCGGATACCAAGGTTGAGTACATCACTTCAGATACTGAAAAAGTCAGAAGGATGGTGGCTTACAAATGGGACGAATCGGGCGACAATTGGGAAAAAATTGAAATGGCAAATTTAGAATTTTAATAAACTAAAATAAAAAATTATGGCTTTGTTCAGAAAATTCGAAAAGAAAAACATTTACAAGTTCGGCATCGGCGGGGGAATCCTGGAGATTATCTACATCTTGCTCATCGCTTTGCTGATGAATTACCTAAACGAAATTACAATCATGATCAATCAGGTCGTGGGCGCGCTTTCAATGCTACTCCTTTTTGTTTTCAGCGCCGCTGTTTCTGGCTTCTTGGTTCTAGGTTACCCTGCTTATCTGGCTTTAACTAAAAAAATAAAAGAAGCAATTTTAACTGTCTTGACTACGATTCTCACCCTGTTCGTGGCCGGGGTTATTATTTTTTTGCTGGCAATTTTTAACGTAATCTAAATGTTTTTTTTGGGAAAAAATCGGGCCAAGCTTTTTCGCAATAAAGTAAAAAGGGACTGGCGTCTTCTGCTCTTGGCCTATTTTTTTGCTATCTTCGCTCTTTTGATTATAGGAAAGCTTTTTGATTTTCAGGTTATGAAATTTGATTTTTATTCAGCCCTGGCCTCTGACCAGCACGACATTTACACTAAGCTTTTTCCAGAGCGCGGCTCGATTTACATTAAAGACAAGAGCGACCCCATGTTTAATCAGGATGAAAATTTGTATCCGCTGGCCATTAACAAAGATTATAATTTAATTTACGCCGAGCCAAGATATTTAAAAAAATCTCCAGAGGAAGCCGCCAAACTTTTAGCGCCGATTCTAGAAATGCAGGAAAGCGAACTGCTGCCCAAGTTGCAGAAAGACGATGCTTATGAGCCGCTTAAACATAAGGTTTCTGATGAAGTGGCCGAAACAGTGAAAAATTTGGGAATATTCGGTGTTAATTCTTCCAAGGAAACATTCAGATATTATCCGGAAAATAATATCGGCGCCAACGTGCTGGGCTATTTGGGCTACGACAGCAATGGTTTGAAAAAAGGTCTTTACGGCGTTGAAGGTTATTTTGACAAAGATCTCTCGGGCATCACCGGCGTGATTCAATCAGAAAAAGACACGGCCGGTCGCATGATTTCAGTCGGCGAAAAAAAATTTGAACCCTCAAAGGATGGGTCAGACATAATTTTAACGATTGATAAAACCATTGAATATCAGGTTTGCAGCAAGTTGAATGAGCAGGCAAAAAATATTGAAGCTGACAGCGGTTCAGCGATTGTGATGGACCCGAAAACCGGCGCTATTTTGGCTATGTGTTCTTATCCGGATTTTAATCCAAATGAATATAACAAAGTAGAAAGCCCCAGTGCCTTTAATAATTTGGGAGTTTCAGAGCCTTACGAGGTTGGTTCGATTTTTAAAGCTGTGACCATGGCCGCTGGCCTTGACCTGGGCGTCATAACTCCAGACACTACTTTTAACGACGTGGGGCAAGTGACGATTGATGATTTTACCATCCGTGATTGGGATAAAAAATCTCACGGAATTCAGACTATGACCGAAGTCTTACAGCATTCGCTGAATTTGGGCACGATTTTCGTGGTTCAGCAGATGGACAAGAATGATTTCAAAAGATACGTGGAAAAATTCGGCTTTGGCCAAAAAACCGGCATTCAACTTGATAACGAAGCCGCCGGCAATATTGATTCTTTAAAAAAGAAAGGCGACATCTGGGTGGCCACCGCGTCTTTTGGTCAGGGCATCACGGCGACTAATTTGCAGATGGTCCAGGCCTATTCGGCGATTGCCAACGGCGGTAAATTGGTAAAACCTTACATCGTTGATGAAATCAGAACTTCTGATGGGACCAGAATAAAATATGGCCCTTCAAAACCGGTGCAGGTAATTTCTTCTAAAACCGCCACGCTGCTGACCGGCATGTTGGTTAATGTGGTGGAAAGAGGTGAGGGCACGATGGCCAAAGTTCCCGGCTATTATATCGCGGGCAAAACCGGTACGGCCCAGATTCCCGATTATAAATACGGCGGTTATTCCAATCGCACCAATCATTCTTTCATCGGCTACGCGCCGATTGAAGATCCGGCTTTTGTCATGATTATTAAATTTGAAAATCCCAAGAAGGGCAGTTACGCTTCGGTCACGGCCGCGCCGCTTTTCAGCCGCCTCTCCGAATTTATTCTCAACTATTATCACATCGCTCCCGATAAGAAATAAATGCAATTTAACATGAGAAAAATTCTACAAATTATTTTACGACAATTTACGGTCGCGATTTTAAAAAAATATCAACCCGAGATTGTCGGCATCGCCGGCAGCGTGGGTAAGACCTCGGCCAAGGAGGCGATTTTTTCAGTTTTATCGCTCGCTCATAATTGCCGCCGCAATATTAAAAGTTATAATAATGAAATCGGTCTGCCCCTAACGATTATTGGCGTGGAAACAGCCGGCCGATCGCTTTTGGGCTGGCTAAAAGTTTTTGGCCACGCCAGCCGGCTCTTAATTTCCAAAGACGAAAAGTATCCCGAGATTTTGATTTTAGAAATGGGCGCTGATAAACTTGGCGACATTGAATATCTGGTGAAGATGGCTCCGCCTAAAATTGGCGTACTGACTGCTATCGCTGAAAGTCATTTACAAGTTTTTAAAGATCTGAAAGGCGTGCTTAAAGAAAAAGAAATGATCGTGACCGACTTACCCAGAGAGGGAGTCGCCATTTTGAATGCCGATGATGAAAACGTCATGTCCCTGAAAGATAAGCTTCGAGCCAGAGTAATTACCTTTGGTTTTGCCGAGAACACTGACGTGAAAGCCGGCGACATTAGTTTTTCCGGTCTGGAACAAGATTTTTGTGAAACACAGTATGAATGGGATTGCAAAACCTGGGGGACTAGCCTTAAAGTCAGTTATGCCGGCTCATTTGTGCCTGTCTTTTTGCCGCACACTTTTGGCAAACAAAACGTCTATTCAGCTCTGGCCGCTTTTGCCGTTGGCGTCGCCCATAAAATTAATCTGGTTGATATCGCCGAAGGTTTGAAACAATATCGGGCGCCTAAAGGCAGAATGAATTTGATAGCCGGTCTTAAACACACCCTGATTATTGATGACACATATAATTCATCACCTGTCGCGGTTAAAGCCGCTTTGGCCGCGATGAAATCAATTATTTTGCCAGAGGGCAGAAGAAAAATCGTTGTCCTGGGCGACATGCTTGAGCTTGGAGAAAAATCTAGCGAGGCTCATCGTGAAATCGGTTTCAAAATTGCCGAAGAAAGCTTTGATTATTTATTCGCCGTTGGCAAAGAATCAAAAGCCACGGCTGACGCGGCCGTTGAAGCGGGCATGAACGCGAATAATGCTGACAGAGTTAAATATTTTGAGGATTCTGAAAAGGCAGGCGTATCTTTGCAGAATCATATTTTGCCTGGCGATTTGATATTGGTTAAGGGTTCGCAGGGGATGAGAATGGAAAATATTGTCAAAGAGATTATGGCCGAGCCGGAAAAAGCCAAGGAACTTTTGGTCAGACAAACAGGAGAATGGGAGAAACGATAGATTAGAATATAGAATTTAGAACATAGAACAAAGAATAAAGGAGCTGTTGGGCTTGATTTTTTGTGAAATTATTGCTAAAATCTTTAATTATTCGTATATTCGTAGCTATTAGTAATTCGTATCTAAGCCGCCTTCGTCTAGTGGCTAGGACACTAGGTTCTCAACCTAGTAACAGGGGTTCAATTCCCCTAGGCGGTACAATTTTTTAAAGCTCATCTTTCTATAAGAAAAAGAGCGTTCATTTGCGCTCTTTTTTGTGATATAATTGGTTTATATGCGTAAAACTCATAAAACCAATATTTTTCTATCCAAGCAATCTTTCATGATTTTTTTGGTATTTTTGGGCATGGTAGGGATTGCCGTGAGCGTATTGTCAAAAGAACAATTTCAAATCGCCAGCACTTGTTCCACTAGTTCGGTGAGTTCGGCCACGCTGGTTAGGACATATCATCTGCGCGACAACACAGATGGTTTTGATATTTTACCCACTAAAGATGGCGGATATTTATTGGCTGGCGATACCATTGCCAGTTCGGGTATGGCGATTCCCAACCCCTTTCTAATTAAAACCGATTCAAAGGGTAATCTTTTATGGAGCCGACAGTTTAGCAGTAAGAGTTTGCCGCCTCGCGATTCATCAACTAGTCACGAGCCGCACATAACCGTAGAGACGGCTGATGGTGGTATTGTCACGGCTAGCGACATCGTAGATTTCATTGATGCCAAATATGAAAAAGTTTTGGAAGTGTCAGGCGATATTTTGGTAACCAAAATTAACGCCAAGGGCACTCAAACCTGGTCAGTAATGCTCGGCAATTATAGTGTGGATCGTCCACAAAAAATGTGGGCTCTGTCAGACAACAGCGTAATACTTTTGGCGCGACTGGCACAGACAGGCTATGGTTTTGATGTGGCTGACATAGATGCCGTGCCAAAGTACAGCGCCCTGATTACTATTGATAAAAATGGAAAGGTAACATCACTTAAAAAAATGAATTGGGAGGCGGTCGACATGGAGCGTCTGTCTGATGGCGGCTTTATCGCCTTGGCCAAAATTGCTTTACCAGAGACTCAACACGCGGAAAATGTGGTGGGACCAGAAGTGTCTATGGGCGATCTGCCGACGGTTATTAAATTAAATAGTGGTTTAAATACGGAGTGGGCTAAAACCCTGGAAATGATTCCTTCGGAGATAAACGCCCCGACCAGCTATGAAAACGGTTTGACTATTGGCAAAACTGTCATTCGCATTATGGGCGGTGATTTCAGAGCGGTTCAGCCAACCGCCGACGGCGGTTTTTTGGCAATTGGTTTTGACAATCTGCTTTTGACTCGGGGTTTGAACAGCGGAGTCGGTAGCCAGATTACAAGTTTTACCCCGCGTCCGTTCATAGCCGTGAAGATTGACGCGGCAGGCAATTATCAGTGGGCCAAAAAATTAACGATCAATTTGACCTCGAGCACCACGGGCAATGATTTCCAGGTGGTTAAGACGGCGGACAATAACTTTGTCATTATGCAAGATATAGTTCGCGACAGCACCAAAGTAGACTCGAAAGATCTGGCCGTTTTAGCCAAAGCTCTGGCGTCCAACATTGAGCTAATTAAAGTCGACTCCGAATTTAATCCGATCTGGATTAAAAAATTTGATCTGGAAAGAGACTTGTCCGGATTCAATATCGCCCCCACGGCTGATAAGGGGGTCGTTGTATCCGGGAGTATGTTGACCACCAAAATGCACAAAGTGTTGTTAAGTATGGAACCATATAAAGAGGCGGCTCTGATAAAAGTTGACGCAAACGGCGGAGTGAGCGCTTGCGTCTTTGTGACGGATTATCGTGAAGCGACTCTTGAGGACAGAAGCCAATATCTAGTCGTACAAAACATGAGCGTTGGCGTGAGTAGTGACGCGACTTTAAGCGTCAATAAAAAAGTGGCAGAAAAAGTCTGGGCCATCAGTGATACAGCGAGAAATATCTGCTTGTATAAAAAGATTGCCGTAACGCCAACCTGTTCGTTTTTGACGCCAGCCAATCCCGCCTCTGCAACCGGCGGCCAATCAAATATTCCGCCCACCGCTAAAACTTGGCCGCAGATAAATTTTGAAAATGCCACTTCGGGCAAGATAGAGACTGAAAAAAGCCAGCAGATTAATCAAGAGCTTTTACCGATACTCAATCAGTTATTTAATAATCAGGTGAAGATGACCGATAACACAAGCGGTTTGTGGCTTACTTACTATTTTCCGAGACAGACCACCCGGGCGGACGTGGAAGCGGTACAAAGATATTATGAAGGACTGGGTTATAAAATCGACGAGTCCGAGGGCGGAAATCTGTGGGTTTCCAGGATAGGTCTGACTCTGCACCTGACTTTTTCCATTCAAAATTCCATGGTCGGGAAACTGGAAGTGTTATTTTAGTTTATTTATAAGAAGAATATATAAACAAAATTAAAATTTTAACCGCCAGGCTCGCGTAATAAAGCGGGAAGCGGAGTTAATTAAAAAATAAAATTATGGCCAAGCCTACTAAAAACGCCGCGTTATATTGCACGCTTCTAACCGTCCTCACCGTGATTATGGCGATTATCTCTTTTTATTCCCATAATTCCTTGTGGATTATAGTCGGATTATTACCCGCCGTTATTTACGAAATTTATCGCACCGAAGAAGGCGCTACTACTCAATATTCCGCGATTGCCTTGCTGATCATTTTAGTTTTGGAAGCTATTTTAATAATTTTCAAGGTTAATTTTGATTTAGCCACTTTTTTTGGCGAAGAAAGTAAATACGTGGGCGGTTATTATTTGCCCCTGGGTGATATCAAAATTTTTGGTCCGATTTTATCCGCCATTTTAGCCGTGGTTCTGTTTTTTCGCACCGCCGGCATTTATACTAAGTGGCTCTCGGTAGTTATTTGTATCGGATCTTTAACCGCGGTTTATATCATCAACCCTGATTTTTTCCAGAGTATTTTGAAGATAATTATCAATGGCTTATTTGATCGAATCAATCTGTATTAAATTTACATTTATAATAATAAAATTTAAATTTATGGACAGAACCAAAATTGTGTTATTAATTATTTCCATTGTTTTTTTGTCGAGCTGTAATGTTCTACCGACTCCGAATTTAAACAATCAGAACCTGCCGACTGGCAGCGAGCAGGGCTGTTTGAACTCGGGTGGCCAGGTTACGACCTCTTCGTGCTGTGCCAGCGTCGGCGATTTTCCCAATAATTGTCTGATCGGCGCCTGCGGCTGTTCACCGACTGGTTCTCATCAGGTAAAAACTTGCGGCTGTGGTACGAATCAATGTTTCAATGGCAGTAAATGCATGACCAGTTCCGTTCCCGCTGAAACAATAAATTTTACGCAGACTGGAAACATCGCCAAAAATAGCCCGGGATTCAAAACGGACATTTGGTATCTGGTTTACGAGCAAGTCGGCTCTCCCGCGTTAAACGTTGAATTATCTTTTGATGAAAAGAGCATGTGTGAGATTAACGGCCAGACAAATCCATGTTTGCCAGGAACTTTTAATCAGGGAGACCGGGCCACTGTCAGCGGAATTAAAAATGGCAGCGTTGTTTTGGTCAGAGATATACAATTTTTAGCCCAGACCGTTGGCTCAAGTAACATAACCTTGGCCGACAATAACAAGACGATTAACATGAAAGTCGGCGACAATTTTTTGTTGGATCTGGGCGATCAGGTTTACAACTGGGCGATTTCCGTTTCCGATCAGTCGGTCGTGAGCAGGGAAGTAAATATTTTGGTTATCCGCGGAGCCCAGGGGGTTTATAAAGCGCATAAGGCGGGCAGCGCCACGCTGACGGCGGTTGGCGATCCTCTTTGCAGACAGAGCAAGCCGGCCTGCGCCATCCCGTCGATTTTGTTTACTCTGAAAGTAAATGTGCGGTAAAATATTTGACAAATATAATTCAAGGAATTATAATAAATATGATAAATCATATTTTTCATATTTATGTCCAAGATACCATTTGAACTAAAAAGTTATGGAGTTACGACTGTTGGCGAACGGGGCCAGATCGTCATTCCCAGCGAAATAAGAAAAAAGCTCGATCTTAAAAAAGGAGATAAGTTTTTAGTTTTTTCAAGAGAGGGTTCGATGATTGCCATGATTAAACCCGAAAAGTTTGATAAAATACTTAATAATATAATTAAGCATCTTCAAGTATTTAAGGCTTTAAAATAAACATCATGAAAGAATTTTTCAAAAAATTATTGAAAAGAAAGCTATTTTGGGTGCTGCTGATTTTGATAGTCGGCGGCGTTGTTTATTTCATGGTAAATGCCAATAACACCCAGCGGGCCCAATTTATAACGGAAAAGGTCAAGCGGGGGGATTTGGTTCAAACCGTTTCGGAAACAGGCACGGTCATCGCGCCACAGGCGCTTGATTTAAATTTTCAAGCCCAGGGTACGATCAAAGAGATTTTAGTAAGTGAAGGTGACCAGGTGAAAGCCGGGCAGGTTTTGGCTACCCTAGACGCGCAGGATTTGCAATTACAAGTCAAGCAAGCCCAGGCCAATTTAGATATTGCCAGCGCCAATTTACAGAAATTTTTGGCTGGAGCAAGTCCGGAAGACGTGAACGTGACGCAGGAGACGGTTAACAACGCCAAAATTGCTTATGATAATGCCAAAATAAATTATGATACGCTCTCTGCCAAAATTGATGCAGACGTAAAAACTTATCAAGCCGCCGTTGAGGCGGCGCAAAAAGCGCTTGATAACGCTAGTGCCACTACCGGGCAGACAGGCGTGAATGTCCGCCAGTCATTAATTACCACGATCCGAAATACGGCGATTGCCGCCAATTCCTCACTCGATTTCATAAATTACCAGCACAATAATCTTGGCGTGGTGGCCGACATTCAGGCCGAAAGTAATATCATGTATTATTATGGTCTGGCGCGTGACGTTCAAACGCCGCTTAAAAATTTGCTCGACAAGGCAGACGTTTCAATCAGCGAAAGTGATTTAAATCTTGCCTCAAATGATATCCAAACTATTTTAAGTTATATCAGCATAAGTTTGAATAATCTTTTCAACGCTATAAGCAGTACTATAGTTGATAGCAGATTCTCGCAGACGCTGGTTGATCAAAGCAAGGCGTTGGTGAATTCGGAGATAGCGACCAACAGCGCCGCCATCTCAACTTTGCAGGCGGCTGATCAGGCTTATAAAAATACTTCGCTGGCTTCTTCCAGCTCTCTTGATACGGCGCAGGCAAATTTGAAAAATGCGCAGGATAGTTTAAATTCTATTTTAGCCGGCAAAGATTCGCAGCTTGCTAACGCCAAGGCTTCTTCTGATTCTGCTCTGGGCGCTTACAATCTGGCCAAGGCGCAGCTGTCCCTGAAAAAAGCCGCGCCCAGAAAAGTTGACATCGCTTCGTATCAGGCGCAGGTTTCGCAGGCCGCCGCCGCCCTGGATTTGGCCAAATATCATCTGGCTGATTATACCATCACGGCACCGGCCGATGGCGTGGTCACTTTCATAAACTACAAGGTGGGTGAACAGGCCAGTCCGGTCTCGGGCGCGAGTTCCAGCAGTGTGGTTAAGTCGGCTATTTCCATGCTGGGCAACGGCAACTTTGAGATCGACGTTGATGTGCCAGAATCAGACATTATTAAAGTAAAGATTGGCGACGCGGCCAATATAACCCTAGATGCTTACGGCAATGACGTGAAATTTTCCGGCGCCGTTTCAGCCATTGACGTGGCCGAGACAGTGATCTCTGACGTCATCTATTATAAAGTTAAGGTTAAACTCGATCCGTCTCAAAACGAAATTAAATCAGGCATGACTGCCAACGTGGATATTATGACGGCGAGCGCGCCCAATGTTTTGTATCTCTCATCGCGATCCATTAAGCAGACAGACAGCGGGCAAAAATACGTCGAGATTTTGGGTTTCAACAACACGGTCAAACAAATCAACGTGGAGACCGGACTCAAGGGCGATACGGGAACCGAAATAAAGAGCGGCGTGAGCGAGGGCCAGGATGTCATTGTCTATCAAAAATAAAATTATGGCTGACCTATTAATCAAGCTGGTCAATGTCGGCAAGCAATACGAGAGCGGTGAATCAGGCACTGTTGCGCTAAATGACATTAACCTAGATATAAAACCCGGTGAATTCGTTTCCATTATGGGTCCTTCGGGCTCGGGCAAATCAACGCTCATGCACATCATGGGCTTTTTAGACAAACCAAGTTCTGGTCAGTATTTTTACAAGGATCAGGATGTGAGCAATTTTGACGATGACAAACTGGCCGGCATCAGAAATACTGAAGTCGGTTTTGTTTTTCAGGCTTTCAACCTCTTGCAGAGGACTAATGTTTATGACAATGTGAAACTGCCCCTGGTCTATGCCAATAAAAAGTTAGACAAAGATAAAGTTGAAATGGCCATCAAGCGAGTCGGCCTTTTTCACAGAATAAATAATTTATCAAACCAGCTCTCGGGCGGAGAGAAGCAAAGAGTGGCCATCGCGCGCGCTCTGGTTAATGACCCGTCGATTATTTTTGCCGACGAGCCCACTGGCAACCTCGACAGCAAATCGGGCAAACAGATCATGGAGATCCTGCAAGATTTGAACGCGGCGGGCAAGACGATCATCTTAGTCACCCACGAACAGGAGACGGCTGAACACGCGCAGAGAATTATTAAAATAAGAGACGGACAGATCGTTTCGGACGAGCAGGTCAAAGAGCGGCACTTCGCCAGACAAGAAGACGGTTTGAGAAAATAAAAAAATGCGTCCATCAATTCTCATCGACATATCGTTTCGCGCGCTGCGCGCTAAAAGATCCCGAACGTTTTTAACAATGCTCGGGATTATTATTGGTATTGCTTCGGTGATTATTATTATGTCGGCTGGGGCCGGCGCCCAGAGTTTAATTGTCAATCAAATAAAAAGCATCGGCACGAATTTTATCACCGTTTTCCCGGGGAAAAGCGAGGACAAAGGTCCGCCATCTTCGGTTTTGGGTTTGATTACCACCAGTTTAAAAGACGCTGACATTACCGCGCTTTTGAACAAAAATAATGTGCCGCACGGCATTGCCGTAACCGGCTATAATCGCGGCGTGGGCACGATCACCTGGCGCGACCAGCAAATCGACGGGACATTTGTCGGCGTCAACAGTTATTTTCCCGAAGTTGAGGATTCTCAAGTGGCCGAGGGCAGATTTTTTACCGAAGATGAAAACGCGTCTCTGGCTCGCGTCGTTGTTTTGGGCTACCAGACTAAACAGGATCTGTTTGCCGATCAGGAAGCAGTTGGTCAGGTTATTAAAATAAAAAAATCAGCCTTCACGGTTATCGGCGTTAACCCCAAGGAAGGCGTCAAGGGTTTTCAGAACGTGGACAGTCTGGTATATATTCCGGCTAAAACAGCCCAGAAAATTTTACTGGGCACCAATTATTATTCGCAGATACGCGTTAAAGTGGATGACGAGGCAAATATTGACGAGACGATTTTAGATACCCAGTTGACCCTAAGAGAAGATCATCGCATCACTAACCCGATCGATGATGATTTTACGGTCAGATCGCAAAAAGATTCACTTGATATTTTGCTGGCCGTGACCAACGCCCTGAAATTTTTTTTGGCGGCCATTGCGGCGATTTCTTTGATTGTCGGCGGCGTGGGCATTATGAATATCATGCTGGTCGCGGTTAATGAGAGAACCAGAGAAATCGGTTTGCGCAAAGCAGTCGGCGCCAAAAACGGCAACATTATGTCCCAGTTTTTGATCGAGTCAGTGATTATTACGCTGGTCGGCGGCATAATCGGTATTGTTATTGGCGTGGTTTTTTCCACACTAATCGCTTTTGTGGCTCGGGCCTTGAGTTATAACTGGGATCTGGTCATCTCGCCCTTTGCCATAATTTTGGCGACTTCTATTTCTATTGTGGTCGGTCTGGTTTTCGGACTTTACCCTGCTTCACGCGCCTCAAAACTTAACCCAATCGAAGCTTTGCGCTACGAATAAGTACGAAATACTATTATTATAAGAGCTATATGAACTAAATGATTAGAGGAGCTATATGAGCTAAGGGTTGATAGGTAAAAAGGTAAAACCTTTCGGCCCATTATCTCTTCACACCTATTATCCCGTAGCTCCTGTAGCTCCTATAGCTCATATTAGTTATAATTCCTATTAACATGTAGTTCGTTTAGCTCCTGTCATTCTATGTTTAGTATCCAACAAACCATCGAAAAATATCGAACGCCCTCCCAGGTGGCTCTGGCTTCTTTGTTTAAAAATAAAGTCAGAACTCTTTTGTCTATTTTGGGCGTAGTCATTGGCATCGCGGCCGTGATTATTGTTTTGTCAGTGGGGCAGGGGATAAAAGGATTTTTGGTTGGGCAACTGACCAGTTTTGGCACTGATTTTATCCAGGTTGAAATAAAGGTGCCGAATACCGCTCACACCTCCAGTGAGAATGCCGCTGGCTTGGCTCTGGGCATAACAGTGACCACACTGAAGGATTCTGACCGGCTGGCCATCATGAAATTAAACAATATTAAAAATGCTTATTCGGCCTCAATGGCGCAGGGGATTGCTACTTATCAAGACATAAATAAACAAACTTTTATTTTCGCCACCAGCGCTTCTTTCATTGA
>JAQTMG010000005.1:19437-63532 GCA_028714455.1 Patescibacteria group bacterium | reverse complement strand
CTGGCGATTTTCGGCGAAACTGGTTCAGGCAAAACAACGCTCCACAATCTCTTCACCAGACTTTTTGACGTTGATAGCGGCAAAATCATTTTCGACGGCATTGACGCTAAACAAATCACCAAAGAATCATTGCGCAAACAAATCGCTATCGTGCCCCAGGACCCTGCCTTGTTTAATGAAAGCATTGAATACAATATCAAATATGGTAATCCCGAGGCGACTCATAAAGATGTTGTCAGGGCAGCCAAGATTGCTAATATTCATGAATTCATTGAGAGCTTGCCAGAAAAATATGAATCAAAGGTTGGCGAGCGAGGCGTCAAGTTATCCGGCGGCCAGGTTCAGCGCATTGCTATTGCCCGAGCGGCCATACGCGATCCAAAAATTTTGATTCTGGATGAGGCGACCAGTTCGCTTGACCAGAAAACCAAGTTTGAAGTGCTGGGCGCTTTGCAGAAACTGATTGAGGGCAGGACAGCCATTATCGTGACCCACGACTTTTCAGCCATTACTCAATCGGCCGACCAGATCATTGTTTTGTCAGAAGGTAGGATTGCTCAACAGGGAACGCATAACGAATTGATTGCCAAGCATGGCATTTATAAGGATCTCTGGCACATGCAACAAAAACATCTTTTTTCCGCTGAATAAAAAAATAGGGCATCACGCGAAGCGTGATGCCCTTTTTAATGCTAATAATTTTTTTGTCCGATTTTTTTGATTTCGAAATTCTTTATCCGTGCCCCCAGTATCTTTCTGGCCTCATCGGCGTTTGCCGCCACGATAATGACGTGCCTTTCCGTTTTTGTTCCGTTGACTCCGATGTAGTCGTAGATTACTAATCTTTTTCCCTTCAGCTCCTCTTCGGAAAATATCGTCAAATCACCCCCCGAAAAACCGGGATGCCTCCTGATTTTTTCCTTGGCCTCGTCAAGGTCGCCGGCGCTGACTATCAGATGCCGGTCCCCGCCTCGATAGCAATCCTCCAAAATCCCGTGAAAAATTTCTCCAGGCTTCACTTCTATGGCTTGAGATTCTCTCATTTCCATCAAAGACCTCCTATAAATAAGATAGAAAGTACAATTTATTTTATTCTCAAGTTTATCACATTTTGATATTATTGTCAATAGAGGAGAATTGATGCTTCTGATGATTGACAAAGGTGCTTTTGAGGAATATACTATGGTTAATTAAATACTAATTTTTTCTAAATAGGGTTTGTGGCGAAAAAAGACCCGAACTTTTGGTGTTTGTACAGAAATAAGAAACAGGAAATAGGAAATAAGCAAGAGGTTTTTATTATAATTAATTATCCAATCTCATATTTCATATTTCGTATTTCATATTTCAAATTGCCATTATGAAAAAAGACGAAAAAAACACAAAGGAATTCATTCAAATTCGCGGCGCGAGGCAGCATAATTTAAAGAATGTTAGCCTAGATTTGCCCATCAATGAGTTTATTGTCATGACTGGCGTGTCTGGCTCTGGCAAATCATCTCTGGCTTTTGATACTTTGTATGCCGAAGGCCAGCGCCGTTATGTGGAAAGCCTGTCATCTTATGCCAGGCAGTTTTTGGGCATCATGAATAAGCCAGATGTTGATTCAATCAAGGGTCTTTCACCGGCCATTTCCATTGAGCAAAAATCAACTTCCAGAAATCCGCGCTCAACCGTGGGCACGGTGACCGAGGTTTATGATTATTTACGCTTGCTTTTTGCCAGAATCGGCCAGCCACATTGTCCAAAGTGCGGTAAAGAAATTTCCTCTCAAGATATTCAAAGCATTTTTGACCACATCTATCCACAATATGACGGCAAGTCAGTAGAAATTTTGGCTTCTTTGGTGCGCGGCAGAAAAGGAACTTACGAACGGCTTTTCGAAAATCTTTTTAAACAAGGTTATTCAAAAGTCAGGGTAAACGGCAAAGAATATATTTTGCCAGCCAAAATTACTTTGGGAAAATACGAAAAGCATGAAATAGAAGTTGTGGTTGATTCGTTTAAACTAACCAAAGATCACAAAACCCGACTTTTTGATTCTCTGGAAACCGCTTTTGATTTGTCGCAGGAGGGGATTTTGATTGTCAAAGTAAATGAGAAAGAGATTTTATTTAATACCAAACTGGCTTGCGCTAATTGCGGCATCAATTTTGAAGAATTACAGCCGAGAATGTTTTCATTTAATTCTCCTTATGGCGCTTGCGTGGAATGCCATGGCTTGGGAGGTATTCAAGAATTTGCCGAGGACTTAATTATTCCTAACCCAGAGCTTTCCATTATGGAAGGTGGCATCGCGCCCTGGAAAACACAGGTTTTTGGTTTTATTGGACAAAAAGTTGACGCGCTGGCTAAACATTTTAAATTTGATCCAGAGACGCCCATAAAAAAATTGCCCAGAAAAATCGTGGAAATGATTTTGCACGGCTCAAGTGAGCGCATTGATTTTGAATTCAAATCCAAAAGCTCTGGTGCAGAATATGCCTGGGAAGGATATTTCGAGGGCGTGATTCCGCAACTCGAGAGATTATATAAACAGACAGAATCAGAAGAGAGGCGACAGGACATGGCTAAATTTATGCGCGTTAAAGAATGCCCACTTTGTCATGGCCAGAGATTAAAACCAGAAAGTTTGGCCGTGACTATTGATGGTTTTAACATTTTTGAAATTACTCAACTTTCCATACGCGATTGCCATCAATTTATTGATGGCTTGAAACTCAATGAAAAGCGAGAACAGATTGCGCGACAAATTTTGAAAGAAATCAAAAGCCGTTTAACTTTCATGATCAATGTTGGCTTGGATTATTTAACTTTAGGCAGGGGAGCCAGCACTTTGTCTGGCGGCGAAGCGCAAAGAATTCGTTTAGCCACGCAAATCGGCTCTGAACTGCGCGGAGTTTTGTATATTTTGGATGAACCCTCAATTGGTTTGCATCAGCGCGACAATAAAAAATTAATTGCCACCCTAAAACAGTTGCGCGATTTGGGCAATACTGTGATTGTTGTGGAACATGACAAGGAAACAATGGAAAATTGTGAGTATCTGGTTGATCTGGGTCCGGGCGCCGGTATTCATGGCGGTAAGGTTGTGGCCGCAGGAACTCTGGCTGAAGTTAAAAAAGTTAAAGAATCATTAACCGCGCAATATCTAAACGGTTTCAAACGAATTGAGACACCCAAAAAGCGTCGAAGCTGGTCTGACTATTTGGAAATCATTGGCGCTAAGGAAAATAACTTGAAACAACTGCGCGTAAAGTTTCCCTTGCGCGTTTTGACTTGTATAACTGGCGTGTCTGGTTCTGGCAAATCAACTTTGATTAATGAAACTTTATATAAAGCTTTAGCTAGAAGACTTTATGGTTCCAAAGAATTGGCAGGTGAATTTGAAAAATTAAATAATTCTGGTTTTATTGACAAAGCCATTATTATTGACCAGTCGCCAATTGGCAGAACCCCGCGCTCAAATCCAGCCACCTATACTAAGGTTTTTCAAGATATCAGAAATCTGTACGCTGAAACTCCTGATGCCAAATATCGCGGTTACAGGCCGGGCAGGTTTAGTTTTAATGTGCCGGGTGGCAGATGCGAAAATTGCGAAGGTGATGGCATGATTAAAATTGAAATGCACTTTTTGCCAGATGTTTATGTGGAATGCGAAAAATGCAAAGGCAAGAGATATAATCGCGAAACTCTTGAAGTCCACTACAAGGGCAAGAATATTTCCGATGTGTTAAATATGACAGTGGAAGAGGCCTTGAAATTTTTTAGTGAAATTCCGCTGATAGCTGACAAGTTGCAATTACTTTATGATGTGGGCTTGGGTTATATTAAAATGGGCCAGCCAGCCACGACTTTGTCTGGCGGCGAGGCGCAAAGAATTAAATTAGCATCTGAACTGGCCAAGCGCGCTACTGGCAAAACACTGTACATTTTAGATGAGCCGACAACCGGTTTGCATTTTGATGATATTAAAAAATTACTGGAAGTTTTAAATCGCCTGGTTAATAAAGGTAATTCGGTGATTGTAATTGAGCACAACTTGGATGTGATTAAAACTGCTGACTGGATTATTGATTTGGGACCAGAGGGTGGTGATGAAGGTGGTAAAATAATTGCCGAGGGCACGCCAGAACATGTGGCAAAAGTTCCCGGCTCATACACTGGACAATTTTTGAAAAAGATTTTGAAATAAAAAAATCAGCATTATATAACCGTAGGGATAGGTCTAGACCTGTCCCTACGCGAAAATAGGTAAAAATTTTAAACAATGCTGATTTTTTTACAATCGGATATGATAATAACATGGATAAAAATATCAAAAAACTAAATTTTCCCCACAAACCCGGCTGTTATCTTTATAAAGACAGGCGCAACCAGGTGATTTATGTTGGCAAAGCCAAGGATTTGGCCAAAAGAATCGCCCAGTATTTTCAGAAAAAAGATTTGGATCCCAAAACTAAGTTGCTTGTCTCTAAAATCGCTGACGTGGAATTTATTACCACTGATAATGAAGTGGAGGCCTTGATATTGGAACAAAGTTTAATTCATCAATACCAGCCAAAATATAATATTGATCTGCGCGGTGATGTGCGCTATGCCTATATTAAAGTAACAGATGAACAATTTCCGCGCTTGATTACGGCCAGAAAAATTACCAAGGGTGGACGATATTATGGGCCCTATACCGAAGGCATGTCGCGCAAATTAATTTTAAAAACACTGGGAGAGATATTTAAAATCAGAACCTGCAATCAAATGCCCAAAAAAGTTTGCTTGCAGTATCACATTGGCCGCTGTACTGGACCCTGCCAGGGTTATATTTCGGAACAAGATTATTTAGTTAATATAAAAAACGCTGAACGACTTTTGAAGGGCGAAACAAAAGTAATTATTAAAGATTTGATCTCGCGCATGAAAGAAGCATCAGTTAAACAGCAATATGAATTGGCTAAAAGTTACCGCGATCAGATTGCGGCCGTGAAACTGGTTGAGGAAAGACAGAAAATTGATGTGCCCAAGAATTTTGACCAGGACATTATTAACTGGATTATTGTCGACCAAAAAATTTATGTGCAACTTTTTAATGTTAATAAAGGTGTAATCACCAGCCGGCACAAATTTGGTTTTGATTATTATGATGGCTTGATTGAGGATTTTATTAAACAATATTATTCAATTAATTTTATTCCACGGGAAATAATTATTCCAGAAAAATTGGAAGAACAGAGCGTTATTGAAAAATATTTGCAGGAAACCAAGGCCAAAAAGTTTACCATTTCTTATTTGCCCAAAGTTGATCTGACTGTTCCGCAAAAAGGAGAGAAACAAAAACTTCTTGAACTGGTTAAAAATAATTTGGAAATAAATTTAGGACTGGAACCGGGCGTCGTTGAGCTTCAACATATTTTGGAATTAGATAAATTGCCAAAGGTGATTGAATTTTTTGACGTTTCTACTTTACAAGGAAAATTTAATGCCGGCGCCATGATTCAAATGGTAAATGGCAGATTTAATAAAAATGAATATCGCAAATTCAAAATAAAATGGTCAGAGGCGCAGGATGACTTTGCCATGATTTTTGAAATTGTTTATAGAAGATACTTTGGGTTGGTAAAAGAAAAATCCTCTTTGCCCGATTTGATTGTAATCGATGGCGGCCGCGGACAACTAAATTCTGGCCGCAAAGCACTCGGCCAGCTTAAACTTGACATTCCAATTTGTTCTCTGGCCAAAAGGGAAGAAGAAATTTATTTGGCTCATAAAGCTTCACCACTTAAACTTGATAAAAAGCTGGCCGGCTTAAAAATTTTAATCCGCGGCCGCGATGAGGTACATCGTTTTGTAATTAAATATCACAGAGAATTGAGGAGAATAAAGTCTTGACAGAGTTTTTTTGACATGGTAGATTGGTGCATTACTCTCCAGAAGATTTTATTATAGATAGCTCGGCGATTAAAAGCAGTAATAGTAACCAGAGGTTCTTTATAAACCCAAAGGAGGGAAGGCCGCATGAAAACCCCAGGTGAAACTGTCTTTAGAAAAGGCGATCTCATTGACGTGAAACCAGAGCACGCCCAGAAGCAGTGCCTGGTCGATTGTAAAGGCGGACCGTTCGTAGTAACAGATACGATTACAGTCCCCGATACTCTAGCCGTCAGCATTGGTCATCATCAGTTTCTGAAATTCAGGAAAGCACCATTGAAAGGAGTGAGAGCTCAAAGGAGAAAAAACAGCAGAAAAACCGCCACTTGCACCGCGGTCCAGCTCCAGCAGTGGCTGACTGACAAAAATGCTTACAGCGCTGATTATTTTTACAAGCTCGATCTAAACTCCCATTACGGAGGCCGAGCGCCGCTCTGAATTAAATGAAAAACCCCGTCGTTGATGCGACGGGGCTTTAAATTAGGCTGCTTTTTTGCTCTTTTTTCCTTGCAGAACGCGGCCCGCTTCCTTGATTGTGACGATGTAAAAAGACACCGCATCAGGCTCCTTATCTTTCACGACCAGGTAGCCGCTCTTCAGCAGTTGAGCGATCATGGACTTGGGCTCGTAACCGAGAGACTTTATTGTTTCGACCAGCACGCTTTCATAGATAACCGGAACTTTGATTCCGTCACAGATGTCGTATTCGGTCGGAACATATGACCCCAGGATCTTGATTGCCAGTCCTCGCTGGACCTGAACGTGCTTGGTTTTTACTTTTGGTCCGTCCGGGCCTTTGGTCAAAGGCGGCTTCTTCATTTTTTCCTCCTTTTTGATTTTGAAGTGCGCTTTAATTTTCCAGGTTACCACAGATTTTTATATTGGTCAAGAGCTGGTTGGTTATCCTGCTATCCAACAATATTTTTTACTCTTCGTCTTCATCGACGGGTTTCACATTTTCAAGCTCCGCCTCCTCTTCGGCTTTTTTCTTCGCCCGCTGTACGATCTCCGAAAGATTTTCAGAAGAGAGCTCGGCTTCCATTAATTTTTCTTTATTTTTTTCCCCGTTCTCCGCTTCCTCCTCGCAACATTTATTGGAAAAATCACCTGTCTGGCAAAGACAGCGTTTTTCCAGCACTTCATCGCAAGTGGGGCAGACGCCGGCGCCGTTTGATTCAAAGCCGCAAAATGGGCAGACAAATTTAATTTCGCTCATATCTCTGTTTATTTAATCATAATATTTAAAAGGAGTAAGTGGAAAAAGAGCAATAAGGGTAAGGGGGGGGTAAAGGAGGCAAGAGGGGATGATTCGTATATTAGTAAAAAATTCATAGATTAGTATCCTAAGCTAATCGTTCCTCACAAACTTTCCAGTCAATGTTGTTCCAAAAATCCTCAATATATTTTGCTCGTTCGGTTGGTTTGAGATAGGCAGTCCAGGCGTGCTCCCAGCAATCCATAACAACTATTGGTTCAAAACCAGCAACATGTCCATTTTCATGATCGTTAACCCAGTGAACAGACAAATTTTCATTATCGCAATTTTGGCAGAGTAGTGTCCAGCCAGTGCCTCGCATGGCAGCGACTTTTAAAAAGTAATCCTTGAAGGACTCAAAACTGCTCGTCTCGGCCGAAGCCGGGCCGAAATTTTTTTCAATCAACTTTTTTAATTTGGGCGCCTTATTTTCGTCGCCGCCTTGGCCGTTTAGATTCTCAAAATAAAGTTCGTGTAGGCGCAGACCATTAAATTCAAAACCGATTCGGCGCACCAGCTCGCTAAATTGCGGCCCCTCAAAATCATTTTTGGCTATTTTATCATTAAGCAGTTCAATCAATTTATTTGAGTTGTTGATGTAGCCGGTGTAGAGCTTGAGATGCTCATCGATTTCCAAATCAGTGATGCCTTTCAAATTTTTTAGAGTACTAAAGGTCTTTGCTTGGTAAGATAACATATTTTTTTAATTAATTTATTAAAACCCTAGTTTTATTATAATATAATTAGATATTTTTAGCACCTCTTTATTGACTTTTTTGCTATTTTTTGATAAAATAATTACAAGTTTTGTCATCGGCCGAGTTGGACAATTATCTAGATATTTAAAGCGCATCTCGCACCAATAATCATGGGGATATGGCGGAATTGGCCTTCGCCAACCGAAGTTGGCCATAAATAATTAAAGGATTTTCGCCGAGGTGGTGGAATTGGTAGACACACTGGCTTCAGGAGCCAGCGTCGCAAGACATGGAGGTTCAAATCCTCTCCTCGGCACTAAGAGTTTCCGCCAGGGGCGGACCCGCCTTCGGCGGGCGAGTCTCCTCCTCGGCATTGGCTACGGCCTACGAAGGTTGGTAGACGCGCCCCGCTAAGCGAGGTGATAGCAATATCATGAGAGTTCGCCTGCCCGCCAGAGCTTTAGCGGAGGCGGGAATCTCTCTATCCCCACCAGATATTTATGGTGCGGGACGCCGCAAGGCATAAGAGCTCAAATCTCCTTCTCGGCATAATTTAGGGATTAGAAATTTGATATTAGGAATTAGGGATTGGAAGAATATAGTTTGAATTATTTAAGATTTAAAATTTAACTTTGGGGACGTGGTGGAACTAGCCTACGCCATCCGTAGCTGGCTTCGGTCAGCACAGACTGGTAGACATGCCCCGTACCAAAATAAAAAATACGCCGGGATGGCGGAACTGGTAGACGCACTTGGTTTAGGACCAAGCGGGGTAACCCATTGGAGGTTCGAGTCCTCTTCCCGGCAAAAGCATAATACCCTTTTTTGGTATGGGGTGTCGTAAGGCATGAGAGTTCGAGTCTATCCGTCCCCCACCAAAAATATTTTGCCATTGAGAGTTCGCCTGCCCGCCGAAGTCACGCACCGCGGGACAGGGGCGAGAGTCTCTCCCGCGGCACAATTTAAATCTTCAAAATAATTTTATGTTTTCACCAGAAGGATTGCCTTCAAAAAAGGAACAAGCCATGAGCCCCGAAGTTTTGGCTAAATGGGAAATATTAAAAAATGGCCGTGAATATAACGCTGTTGTTAAAGGCAGGGAATATGGCGTACCAGATTCGGTTGTCAATGAATTTATTAAACAAAAAATTGATGAACATTTAAAAGCCAAAGATTATTTTTGGCTTTTTAATTTTATGAAAGCCACGGGATCGGGGACAGAGGAAGAAATAAAAAAGATTGGAGATCTGGCGTTTAAAAAAGCATTGGCAGACAAAAATTACGCCACTGCCATGGAATTGGCAGGGAAATTATACGGAAAAGATAGCGAGCAATATAAATTATCGGTCAAATCTTTAGCCAAGGTAAAGATTGAGTCAGCAAAAGAGACGGAAAGGATTGAAAACGAATTAGAGGGCGAGGAAGTTGAAATTTCACCCGACGCCACTGTCGCCGATCTTTTTAAGGCAATTAATAAACTGGAGGATAAAATAGGGGAAGGTAACTCCGGCTTTGGCGCAGAATTATCAGAAAATTTTGACCGAGTGGTTGGAGAAGAGTTGCGAGGGGAAGAATCAAGGAAAATAAAGGTGATAGATTTTTTCAAAAGGTATGGTTATGACAAGGATGATATTGAAGTATTTCTGCCCATAAGATTTAAAAAGGCGAAAAAGAAAAAATAAGATACTTAAAAACAGAAATTAAACTCTGTTTTTTTATTTAAATTTAGCCAAATTTATGGAGTTTATTCTTGACAAAATATTAAAAATATGCTATCATTAGAACAAAATAAAGTCGGCGGACTATAAACGCAAGGAG
This sequence comes from Patescibacteria group bacterium, assembly GCA_028714455.1. Lineage (GTDB taxonomy): Bacteria > Patescibacteriota > Patescibacteriia > CAIXNZ01 > CAIXNZ01 > CAIXNZ01. Next base: position 53,836 of record JAQTMG010000005.1, on the reverse strand, counting down.
GGAACTGTCCATGTCAGAAAAAGAAAAACATGGAACTGTCCCGCCGGCCACGACGGGACAAATCAAGGACATTATTTCAGCGCTGGTGCAGGCAATGCCCACCAACCTGACAGCCGACGAAGCCAAGAAGATCATTGGCCAAAAAGGCAAACTGGGCGCCGAATTGCGCAAGATTTTCCGAGAGATCGCCAGTGCCAATTACTGCACCCTGGAAGAGCGTCTGTTACTTGAACTCCGGCACGTTGTTAAAACCGGCGGGCAGCTAGGCATCAACAATGTTGTCATTCCTGCAGGAGCCGGTAATGTGCCACGCGCGTACTGGCGCGGCGGCAAATTGAGCGTGATGATGCAGCCCCGACGATGCCATTGACCGTCTGTATTCCCGCTTAGCAGCTTGTACCCTTACCCCTCACCTTTTCTTTGAAAAGATGAGGGGTTTTTCTTTTTAGAATAAATTTTGATAAAATATAAATGGCTGCTACAACCAGTATCGCACCGCGGGACTGATAGAGGCGGGAATTCTCTCCCGCGGCACAAATTATATTTTTTAATCTAAAAATCTTGACATTTTTGATATTTAAGGGTATAATATAGCCATGACAAACTTTCTTTATTTAACTTACTTGACAGCAATTTTAGTTGTGTATATAATGATGTTACCTGTGGAAAAGGTTATATCTAAAAAATTATTTCCTATGGCCAACGAAAAATTATTTTTAACCAAACCAAGCGGATGAGCCCCGAGTGATTTTTGTGTCGTGAAGGCCGCTTGGAAAAGCGGTTTTTTTAATTCTTAACTCTGCGGGATATTAGAGATTAGACATTAGGTATTAGTGAATGGAAAAATATTATTAAAAACCATTAACCAATATCAAATATCCAATACCTATTACCAATAGAATTAAGGATTCAAAAATGAATCCAGAACCTTGACAACTGAAAAAGTAATGAGCAACTAGCTTAAAAATATTTACTGCAAAAAACAAAAATTATTTTCTATAATTTTTGTGGTTAAACAAACAAGTGCATATGGTGGATGCCTCGACATAGATAGCAGACGAAGGACGTAGCAGCCTGCGAAAAGCTCCGGGAAGGTGGCAAGCGACCTGTGATCCGGAGATCTCCGAATGGGGAAACCCAACCCCGTGAAGCGGGGTTATCATACGCTGAATTCATAGGCGTATGAAGACAACCTGGGGAAGTGAAACATCTCAGTACCCAGAGGAAAAGAAAAAATTGCTTCGGCGTAAGCCGAGCACATTCCCTAAGTAGTGGCGAGCGAAAAGGGAAGAGCCTAAACCTTACCAGTGTGGCGTTTAATGAAGCTTGTATTTATACTCGTGGATTTAAACGCTTAAAGGTGTATGCCGTTGCTGGCAAGGGGTTGTAAGGTGGTAACATTAATTTCCATACAACAATTAGACAAAGGTTAAAAAATTATAGCTTCCATAGCAGAATCCTTTGGAAAAAGGAACCAGAGCGGGTGATAGTCCCGTACGCGAAATGGGTTATACCTTTGTGGTTACCATTCTTGAGTACCACAGAACACGAGAAACTTTGTGGGAAGCCTCCATGACTATATGGAAAGGCTAAATACTTATCTATGAGCGATAGTGAACAAGTACCATGAGGGAAAGGTGAAAAGCATCCCGGTGAGGGAGATGAAATAGTATCTGAAACCATATGCTTACAAAGAGTCGGAGTTCCGCTTCGGCGGAATGACGGCGTGCCTATTGAAGAATGAGCCAACGAGTTATTGTGCGTTGCTGTCTAAGTCCGTAAAGGACGCAGGCAGAGTGAAAGCGAGGGTTAATAGCCCGAATTTAGATAATTAGCTGTAAGCCAGCTTTCTTGGCTTTCGGCTAATTATCTTTAAGCAGCGTATGATAGACCCGAAACCGGGTGAGCTAGCCATGGCCAGGATGAAACTAGTGTAACAACTAGTGAAGGTCCGAACCCGTTCGCTGTGCAAAACGATGGGATGAGCCGTGGCTGGAGGAGAAATTCCAATCGAACTCGGTAATAGCTGGTTCTCCCCGAAATAGCTTAAGGGCTAGCCTCTCTATAATCTCTGGGGGTAGAGCACTGAATGGGAAAAGAGGGAAACCTACTTTTCCTAATCAAACTCCGAATACCAGAGTGTAACTTAGAGGGAGTCAGTCTGTGGGGGCAAAGCTCCATATGACAAAAGGGGAACAGCCCAGACCGCCATTTAAGGTCCCTAAATCTAGATTAAGTGTAAAAGGTGGTAATTCGACTTTTACAACCAGGAGGTTGGCTTAGAAGCAGCCATCCTTTAAAGATAGCGTAACAGCTCACTGGTCCAGTCGATTTGCGCCGAAAATGTACCGGGGCTAAATCTAGTACCGAATATGCGGCTTTATATCTTTTAGATATAAGGGGTAGGGGAGCATTCTATAACCGCTGAAGCCCAGCCGTGAGGCGAGGTGGAGGGTATAGAAGGGAGAATGTTGGCATAAGTAGCATAAATGTGGGTGAAAACCCCACACACCGTAAACCCAAGGTTTCCTGGGCAACGAAAATCGACCCAGGGTTAGTCGATCCTAAGGTGAGGCCGAAAGGCGTAACCGATGGAAGAGCTGGTTAATATTCCAGCACTACCGCTAGTTTCAATGGGATGACGTAATTTATGACATCGAGCGTTTTTTGGCTATAGATGTCGCCGAGAAATGAACGACCGCGTTAAATGCGCGGTCATCAGTTCGTGACTTGGCGAAAGGGAAGGCATTAGCTGACCCGATTCGAATGATTAAATTACCAAGAAAAATCTCTAGAGCTATGCTAGCGGTAACCGTACCGTAAACCGACACAGGTGGGTGGGCATGAGTGTGCCAAGGTGTACGAGATAACCTTACGTTCAGGAACTAGGCAAAAAAGCGGCCGTAACTTAGGGATAAGGCCTTCCCGCACCTTTTTCATCTTAAATCGCTTATTAACCAATTAAAATATTGATTATGTACTACGTGTATTTAATCTTCAGTTTAAAGATTAATAAGTTTTATATCGGTTTTACATCTGATTTGAGAAATAGGATCAAAGAACATAATTCCAATCAAGTTAAATCAACTACCAATAAAGGTCCATGGAAATTAATTTATTATGAAGCATATTTGTCAGAGCATGACGCAAGAAAAAGAGAATTAAAATTAAAAAATCATGGAAAAGGATTTCAAGAATTAAAGAAAAGATTGATTGGCAGTTTAGAAAATTTGAGGTGAAAAAGGTGCGGGACGCAGCTAAAGATCTCAAGCGACTGTTTACCAAAAACACAGGTCCCTGCGAAAGCGCAAGCTTATGTATAGGGGCTGATGCCTGGCCAGTGTCCGAACGTTAAGGGGAGGGGTGCAAGCCCTGAACCGAAGCGCGGATGAACGCCGGCCGTAACTATAACGGTCCTAAGGTAGCGAAATTCCTTGTCGGGTGAGTTCCGACGCGCACGAATGGCATAACGACTTGAGAACTGTCTTGACGAAGGACTCGGCGAAATTGCAGGATGAGTGAAGATGCTCATTACCCATAGCTGGACGAAAAGACCCCGTGAAGCTTTACTACAACTTGATATTGAGTTAGGGCTAGACATGTTTAGCATAGGTGGGAGCTTAGGCACCCTTGAAATACCACCCTTGTCTAGTTTTAATTCTAATTTTGGTCCGTAAACCGGATCAGGAGACAGTATCTGGCGGGTAGTTTAACTGGGGCGGTTGCCTCCCAAAATGTAACGGAGGCGTCCACAAAGGTCAGCTAGGTTCCGATGGAAACGGAACTGATAGTGCATAGGCATAAGCTGGCTTAACTGCGATTCCTACAAGAAAAGCAGTAGCGAAAGCTGGGCTAAGTGATCCGACCGTACGATTTAGGACGGCGGAAGCTCAACGGATAAAAGCTACTCCGGGGATAACAGGCTAGTCTCCCCCAAGCGTCCACAGCGACGGGGAGGTTCGGCACCTCGATGTCGGCTCGTCGTATCCTGGAGCTGAACAAGGTTCCAAGGGTTTGGCTGTTCGCCAATTAAAACGGCACGTGAGCTGGGTTCAGAACGTCGTGAGACAGTAGAAATTTTGGCTAATTTTAGTCAAAGACCGTGCTGTCTATAAATCTGACTATATGCTGGAAAATCTGAAAGGCCTCATTAGGAGTGAGGCTTGTGAATCTCACACTACTAGGTTATAATATAAATGTATGAGAAAAATAACCAGTGAAAAAGTGATGAGCGCAGACAATCAGCAGGAAAGATCAAAGATTATTAATCCATGGTATATAACTGGCTTTACCGAAGGCGAAGGAACATTTCATGTCGCTCTCTATAAAGATCCAAGAATGAAATACGGAATTAAGATAATTCCCGAATTTCACATAAATCAAAGTTTTCTTAGAAAAGAAACTTTATTGGCAATAGAAAGATATTTTGGTTGCGGTTATTTAAAGCGCAATCATGCCAATAATTTTGAAGATGACACTTTGGTCTATGTAGTGAGAAATAGAGAAGATTTAATGAATAAAATTATTCCATTTTTTGAAAAATTTCCTTTGATTTCAAATAAAGCCAAGAGTTTTCAACTCTTTAAAGAGATAATTACCCTGATGAATGAAGGTGGCCATTCTGAAAAAGCTGGAATTATAAGAATTATTAAGATGGCTTATCAAATGAATCAGCAAGGTAAGTATCGAAAAAAGAGTCAAGATGAGATTATATACTCTTTGAAATCCTCAGAGACTATACGTCAGAATCCCAAATAAAATTGGGATAAGATATAGTCCGAACTGCATGGCGACATGCAGAGCGCAATAAATGCGCCATTCAAAAAAAGAATGTAACATATTTGTCGGTCTCCTATCCGCTATGGGCGTCGAAACTTGAGGGGTCCCTTCTCTAGTACGAGAGGACCGAGAAGGACAAACCTCTGGTGTACCAGTTGTCCTGCCAAGGGCATCGCTGGGTAGCCAAGTTTGGTTTAGATAAACGCTGAAAGCATCTAAGCGTGAAACTGTCCCCAAGATTAGGTTTCATAGGGCCCTGGTAGACTACCAGGTTGATAGGCAGTAGGTGTAAGAGTGGTAACACTTTTAGCCGAGCTGTACTAATAGCCCATTGTTTAACCACAAAAAATGTAGAAAATAAAATCAATAGATTGCGGTTAGAGAATCTATTTCTCTAACTTTATCTGGTGATTTTAGCGACTGGGTCACACCCGATCCCATTCCGAACTCGGAAGTTAAGCCAGTCAGCGCCGATGATACTCCTTCGGGGGGAAAGTAGGTCATTGCCAGTCTAAAAAAGAAGCTCCGTAAATTCGGGGCTTCTTTTATATTTGACAAAAATGATAATTTTTGGTAAGCTGTAACATTAAGGAATCTTGGATATTCAGATGGTCTGAATATTTTGAACAGGATTTCGGACATTTAGAAAGTCCGCCTTTGGCGGGCAAAGGAGGTTTGTCATGACGACTAAACAAGTTGTCACAGACGAGCAGTATGGCAGGGTGTCGAAACGGACACACGAACTACTGACGCGTTTTGCCAGGGGATCGGTTGAGTTCCAACCAGTAATGGATGGGCTTCAGCAGCTTATTGAGGGCAAACAGATATTTGAAGCAAAAAAAATCCCGAAACTTGCCGTTGATGTGTCAAGCCTGGTTCGTGAATGGCAGGACTTCTACCGCCAGGTCTACGGAATCGAAGCCGATTTTTCCTCTCTGCGGATTCCCGAACACCAAAAGGGCTTTGACCGCCTGATTATCGTGGTGCCGGGTATGACGCCCCAGCGCTTATACGACAAATGCAAGGAAATGTTTCCCTGCTGGAAATGGACCGAGGCGGACCTGGATAAAATCGTCACCTCGGACAGAACGGCCAAAACCGGCGCCTATGCCGTCTGGTTCCGCGACCGTGTTGAAGCCGACGAAGAAATGGAGAGCCTTTCGGCCAATACGCTGAAAAAAAGAGGCATCGTCGGCACCACCCTTGAGGAAAGATTTCTCTATGAGCAAAAATATTTCCTGGAAACCGTCAAACACCCGGACATCAATAACGTGACGCTCTGTTCGGGTTCTCGCTATTCCGATGGCGATGTGCCGTACGTGTACTGGGGCGACGGCAGGATGCGCGTCGGCGGCTGCAGCCCTGGCAACTCCCATGACAACCTTCGTTCTCGCTCCGTAGTTCTGTAACCTTGTAACTTGTACCTTGTAACCTTAACCCCTCACCTTTTCAAAGAAAAGGTGAGGGGTTTTTCTTTTTACAATAAATTAAAAAAATGCTAAAATTGGAATACTTTCAATAAAATACTAAATGCTAAATCCTAAACTCTAAACAAATTCAAAAAATAAATCTAAATATTCTAACTTAAGTTTTGGATTTAGAACATTTAATATTGTTTAGTATTTAGATATCAGTGCTTAGAATTTAATATTATGCGTCAAATCGCAGACCTACACATTCACTCCAAATACTCGCGGGCTTGCTCGCAGGATTTAACATTGGAAAATATTGATAAATGGTGTCAAATAAAAGGTATTGATATTGTGGCGACTGGCGACTTTACTCATCCAGCTTGGTTTAAAGAAATAAAAAGTAAATTAGAACCGCTTGGGAATGGGTTATATAAATTAAAAAAATTCGCCTCCTCGTCTGATGGTTCGGCTATGCTCACCATGACAGACTCGTCGGCAGTTGGGACCAAATTTATTTTGGGCACAGAGATTTCTTGTATTTATAAACAAGGAGATAAATGTCGCAGAATACACATTAACATTTTTTTTCCAGAAATATCTGATGTAGAGAAATTTAATGAGTACTTGGAAAGGGGCGGTTATAATTTAAAATCAGACGGACGACCGATTTTGGGCATGTCAGCGATTGAGCTGACAAAAATAAGTTTGAACATCAATAAGAAGGCGCTGATTATTCCGGCACATGCTTGGACGCCATGGTTTTCCATTTTTGGTTCCAAATCGGGATTCGATACTATTGAAGAATGCTTTGGCGAATATGCTAAAAATATTTTTGCCATTGAAACGGGTCTTTCTTCTGACCCGCCCATGAACTGGCGGCTCTCTGCCCTGGATAAAATAACTTTAGTTTCCAATTCTGACGCGCACTCTCTGCCCAATCTAGGCCGAGAAGCAAATGTTTTTGACTTTGAACAGAGTTCTTACGATGAAATTTATAATACTTTAAAAAATCAGGATAAGAAGAAATTTTTGTATACAGTTGAATTTTTTCCCGAGGAAGGCAAATATCATTATGATGGACATGCCAGCCATAATTATTCTGTCACGCCGCAGGTGGCCAAGAAAAATAAAAATATCTGTCCGATTGATAAAAAGCCACTGACCATTGGCGTGCTCCACAGAGTTGATGATCTGGCCGATCGAGAGATCGGTGAGTTGAACGGCCATATTCCCTTCAAAAGCATGGTGCCGCTTCAAGAAATTATTGCCGAAGCGTTTGAGGTGGGGAAAAATTCCAAAAGAGTGCAGGAAGAATATTTTAACATGATCAAAAAGGGAGGAAATGAATTTAAAATTTTATTGGATTTAAGTTTGGAAGAATTAAAAAAGATAACTGTGCCCGAAATTGCCGAGGGCATTAAAAGAGTCAGAGAGGGAAAGTTAATTATTGACCCAGGCTATGACGGAATCTTTGGTAAAGTTCAAATTTTTAACGGCAAGGAAAGAAAAAAATTCCAACAGGCAAGTTTGATTTAGGACAAAGAAATTACCATAAACAACCCCGCACCATTTAATTAAATGGTGCGGGGTTGTTGCTTATACGAAGAAAATTTTATCTCCTTCGTCTTTTAGCTGCTTTTTTTCTTTTTGTAGCCTTGCGTCTTTTAGCTGGTTTTCTCTTTTTAGCAGCTTTTCTTTTCTTTGCCATTTCTTTAAGATTAATTATTTAGGCATATTATTTTTCTACCTTAATTATAGTTCTTTTTTACAGATAAAAGAATGATTTTTTACCCGGGGCTGTGGATAACTTTATAGATTTTTTAAAATTTATTTTTTTCCAGCGTCCATTGACATGAAAAAAAATTTTTGATATAATAATTTTAGTTCGTAAGAACTTTTTTTATTTAGATCTGTGCTCCCCGACCAAAATGTCGAGGGGGACGGCCCCGTTAGAAGTTTAGTGGAATCAATCACAAGCCATTGATTCGGCTTGTAGTATGATCATTGTATATACAATAAAAACCACTGAACTTCTAACGGGGCCGGTAGCTCACCTGGTAGAGCGCCTCGTTTGCACCGAGGAGGTAGCGGGTTCAAGTCCTGTCCGGTCCACAGAAAATTACGAATCAATTGTGCGAAGATAGTATTTAGAAAAAAATTAATCAGTATATCGTCCCGCCCCTCACCCTTTTGCAAATACGCAAAAAGGTGAGGGGTCCGGTCCACAAATATGGACAAAATAAATGACGAAAATTTAGTTCTCAATTATTTGTCCGGCGATCAAAAATCGCTAGAGATTTTAATTAAAAGATATTTAAAGCCAATTTACGGCTTTATTTTTGTTTTAACCAAAAATTCAGTTGAGGCAGAAGATTTAACTCAAGAAGTTTTTGTAAAAATGTGGAAAAATATAAATAAATATGAGACGAATAGAAAATTTAAGACCTGGCTTTTTTGCATAGCTAAAAATACTGTTATTGATTTTTCAAGAAAGAAAAAAACAATTCCATTTTCAACATTTGAAAACGAGGAAGCTGATAATTTATTTTTGGAAAATATTAAAGATGTTTCTTTGCTTCCCGATGAAGTATTGGAGCGAAAAGAGGAAGCGGAAAATTTGAGTTCAGTAATCGCTAGGCTTTCAATAAAAACTCGCAAAATTTTTGAGCTGCGACTTAATCTCGGATATTCATTCAATGAGATAGCCATAGCTCTTGGTGAACCGCTTAATACGGTTAGAAGCAGATATAGAAGGGGAGTTTTCCGTCTCAGAAAGTTGTTTAATATTGGCTAACTTGAGGCAATAATTATAAAAAAAATGCACCAAAGGTGTATTTTTTTTCGTATTAAATAGCATGCAAGGGAAAAAGAAACAATTTAATTACGAAAAATTTGAACCATCAAATATGCTTTTGGGGAAAATTTTAAGCAGGATACAGGCAGAGCGCCGTTTGATGATTATAAAAAGCGCCGTGAAGTTTGCTGTTTTTTTATTATTTTTAATTGGTTCAGCGGTTGAATTAATTCCGGCTTTTGAATTTATGCGCAATGGCCTGATAGAATCCGGTTTTACTCAATATCTCAATCTTCTTTTCTCTGATTTTGAAACAGTTGTAATTTATTGGCAGAATTTTTTGCTTACGCTTTTAGAATCACTGCCGGTTTTCAGTATATTTATCTTTCTTACGGTATTTTTGATTTTTATTGAATCAATCAAATTTTCGGTTCGTGAATTTAACTCTTTTCGTCAAAAATTAATTATTAACTTATAAAAAATATGGACAATATTAATCAGGACAATAATCCCAGTGAATCAGTTGAAAAAAAACCAATTGAAAATTTATCCGAAAAGAAAAACGGAGATATTGCTTTTTTCCATTCTGTTACTTTTAGATATTTTGTTTTCGCCGTCGCCGCCCTCATAATTCTTCTTCTGGTTTTTAAAGTAGGGCAGAATATCGGAACGAGAAAAGCAAATTTTTCTTACCAATGGGGAGAGAATTATCACAAAAATTTTGCTGGACCCAAGGGAGGGTTTTTAAATGAATTTGGCAACGAGGATTTTATAGAATCTCATGGCGTGTTTGGCCAGATTTTAAAAAACGAAGGTCAATCGTTAGTGATAAGCGGAAACGATAAAGCTGAAAGGATTATTTTGGTTAGCAGAGATACCATAGTACGCCATTTCAGGGGAGACATAAGCCCATCAGAATTAAAAATCAGTGATTTTGTCGTCGTGATCGGCGAGCCCAACAGCATTGGTCAGATAGCGGCAAAACTGATAAGGGTAATTCCGCCACCACCTCCGACTCCGTCCGCGAATTTTGTACCGTTTAAAATATTTCATTAATCCATATAGACATTTCTATGTTTTCAAAAATTTCCAAACTTGTTTTACGGCATAAAGTGGCGGCAGGCGTAGCTTTGGTTATAGCCATAGTCATTAGCGTTTATTTTGGGTTTAAAACTTTTGCCGGCAACGATGCGCAGACGCGTTATGTTTTGGCAAATGTTGAAAAGGGGACAATAATTTCCTCAATCTCTGGCAGCGGCCAGGTGAGCGCGGCTAGCCAGATAGATATTAAGGCCAAGGCCTCCGGCGATGTCATGTTTGTCGGTATAAAAAACGGACAGGAAGTTGGGGTGGGGACTCTACTGGTTCGTTTAGATAATAGTGATGCCCAAAAATCGGTCAGGGATGCACAGGCCAATCTTGATTCGGCCAAAATTTCTTTACAGAAATTACAAAAGCCAATCGATTCACTTTCTTTGATGCAAACTGAAAATAGTTTGGCTGCGGCGCAGGACACAAAAACTAAAGCCGAAGATAATCTTCAAAAGACCTACGAGGATGGCTTCAACTCCATTGCCAATGCCTTTTTAGATTTACCGGATATCATGTCTGGACTGGATGATATTTTATTCAGCAGTTCACTCGGCGAAAGTAGCCAATGGAATCTTGATTATTTTACCAACGCGGTTGAAAATTATGACGCCAAAATTTTTGAATATCGCGATGCCACCTTAAAATCATACCAAAAGGCGAGAGCCGAGTATGACAAAGCCTATGCGGACTACAAATCTACAAGCAGGCTTTCAGATACCGCTACTGTCGGGGCGTTAATAGATGAGACATATACCATGACCAAAGATGTCGCCGAATCAATTAAAAATAATTACAATCTAATCCAATTTTATAAGGATCAACTGACCGTGCACAATATGCGGACCCTGCCAGAAGCTGATACCCTTTTAACCGAACTCAATGGTTGCACCGGTACCGCTAATGGCCACCTGTCCGATTTGCTTTCCGTTAAGAACTCAATTGAAAGCGGCAAACAAGCAATCATTGACGCTCAAAGAAGTATTGATGAAAAAACTCAATCACTCGAAGACCTAAAGGCTGGCACGGACCCACTTGACTTACAGTCACAGGAGTTGACTCTGAAACAAAGACAGAATGCCCTGGCCGATGCTAGAGAGACGTTGAGTAAATATTACGTTTATGCTCCTTTTGACGGCGTGATGGCGAGTATCGACGTTAAAAAAGGTGATTCCGTTTCATCGGGTACCGCGCTGGCCACTATAATTACCAAACAAAAAATTGCAGAGATTTCTCTCAACGAAGTTGATGCGGCAAAAGTTAAAGTGGGCCAGAAGGCGACTCTGACTTTTGATGCGATAGAAAGTTTAAGTATAACGGGACAGGTAGCGGATATTGATACGCTTGGAACCGTTAGTCAGGGCGTGGTCTCTTATAGTGCAAAAATCAGTTTTGACACGCAGGATGAAAGAATTAAGCCAGGCATGAGCGTTTCCGCTTCTATTATTACAGATTCAAAAGTGGATGTGCTAGTTGTCCCCAGTTCTGCCATAAAGACGTTAAACGATGCAAACTATGTGCTCATCCTGGATCAAAAATATTCTGACACGAGCAGCCAAGGCGTGATTTCCCTAACTATTCCCAGCCGACAGTCGGTTGAGGTGGGTCTGTCTGACGATACTAATACGGAAATAATCTCGGGCCTTAACGAAGGTGACCAGATTGTTTCTAGAACAGTTACGTCTGCAACGGCAAAAAGCACGACAAGTTCGGCGCCTAGTTTATTTGGTTCATCAAATCGTCAGAGTGATTTCAGTCGATAAGATTATTATCATATGATAGAAGTTAAAAATATCAGCAAAGCCTATAAAATAGGAAGTTCCGAATTTCAAGCCCTAAAGGAAGTGAGTTTCAAAATTAATGACGGCGAATACGTTGCTATAATGGGTCCTTCGGGTTCGGGGAAATCAACCTTGATGCACATCTTGGGCGCACTCGATGTTCCCTCTGGCGGAACTTATCTATTAGACGGAAAGGATGTTTCTACGCTTAGCGAAGATGATCTTGCTAATATAAGAAAGAAAAAAATTGGTTTTGTTTTTCAATCCTTTAATTTATTGCCCAGGGCCACAGTTCTCCGCAATGTAATTTTGCCTCTGGTTTATGCTGGAGTTGAGCGAGAGACACGAGAAAAACAGGCGATCGAAGTTCTTAAGGCATCAGGGCTTGATGAAGAATTTTTTAATCATAAATCTAATCAATTGTCTGGTGGACAAATACAGCGCGTAGCCATTGCCCGGGCTTTAGTTAATAATCCGGTGTTGATATTGGCAGATGAACCGACGGGGAACTTGGATACTAAAACCGGTGAAGTTGTTTTAGAAACCTTTAGAAAGCTTAATAAAGAACAGGGCAGAACAATAATTTTAATTACTCATGAAAATGATGTTGCCCAACATGCAGACCGCGTCATTTTAATTCGAGATGGTTCACTAGTGAGCGATTCTAAAACTAACAACAAATAATTATGAAAAGTTTTGACATATTTGAAGAAACAAAATCCGCACTTTCGGCTAATAAGGCACGTTCCAGTCTAACGATTTTGGGCATAGTTATTGGCATCGGCTCCGTCATAACGATGTTATCAATCGGACAGGGTGCTCAAAGCTCAATTCAATCTAGCATTCAATCTATCGGTTCGAATATGATAACTGTGTCCAACGGCGCGCAGCGAGGGCCGGGAACGTTTGTCAGCACTGGCAGGGGTTCTGCTAAATCCCTGACGCTAGCGGATGCTCAGGCGATTGCAGATCAAGTAAATAATATAAAAGCTGTATCTCCAGAGGTCAGCGGCAGATATCAGGTTACGGCCAAGGGTCAGAATACCAATACTCAAGTTACGGGTGTGGCGAGCGATTATGCTGTGGTCAGAAATATTGAAATTGATAGCGGTAATTTTATAACCGATCAGAATAATCAAAATTTGGCCAAGGTGGCAGTTTTAGGACCCTCAACTCGCGATGATCTTTTCGGTGAGGGGGCTGATGTTATCGGCCAGACAGTTCGTATAAATAAAATGGAATTTAAAATCATCGGTGTTACAGAATCAAAGGGTGGCAGCGGTTTTGGCAGCCAGGATGATGCCATCTATATTCCTTTAAATACAGCCACGAGATATTTTACAGGTGACGATTATCTTTCCAATATAAGTGTTTCGGCGCAGGACGCCGATTCAACTTCGGTTGTCCAACAGGATATCACAAACCTTCTCCTTGATCGCCATCATATTTCCGATCCAACTCTGGCCGATTTTAACACCATGAATCAGGCAGACATAGCTAACGCCGCCTCGAGCGTCGCCTCAACCTTTACAATACTTTTAGGTGCGGTGGCTGGCATTTCATTGGTGGTCGGCGGCATCGGTATCATGAATATGATGCTGACAACTGTTACAGAAAGAACTAGAGAGATAGGTTTGCGCAAAGCCATAGGAGCCAAGCGAAAAGATATCAGCTCGCAATTTCTTATTGAAGCCGTAGCGCTTACTTTTATTGGTGGTTTGCTTGGAATAATCATCGGATTTTCAGCTTCCTGGGGGATTACTCTTTTGGGTTTAATACAAACTACAGTTAGTTTGTCCTCAATTTTGTTGGCTTTCGGAGTTTCAGCGGCGATAGGGATTATCTTTGGTTATTATCCAGCAACCAGAGCAGCTAAACTTAATCCGATTGAAGCTTTGAGGTACGAATAATTAATTTGCTAAATTAAATAATAATTAATAAATTTATGAAAGCACAAAAGATTATTGCCCTCGCGGTGGCGGTTATTGTAATCGGTGGAGCTTCGTTTTATGCCGGCACCTTGCTTGCTCATGGCAATAAATCTGGTAATAGAAATATGCCTGGATTTACTAACGGCATTGATGCTAGGGGTGCGAAAGGAAACGACAATTTTGTAAATGGCCAGATTCTTTCCATTGATAGCAGCAGCATCACAGTTAAAATTCCGAATAATGGTTCAAAAATTATTCTGTTAACTGATTCAACTCCGATATCAAAGATGGCCAGCGGCACAAAAGCTGACTTAACCGTAGGAGAAACAATTATGGCTACTGGGACAACAAACACTGATGGTAGTGTTACTGCTCAATCAATTCAGATCAGGCCAAGCATGCCAAATCCAGGCGCTCCAACAAATTCCACTAATCCTGCTCCAGCTGATACACAAAAATAAAGACCAGGATTTATAGAATAAAATGGCGCTTAGGCGTCATTTTATTTTTGACTTTTAGCCAAATTTTAGCTAAAATATTCGTATTGATTAAGATAAATAAATTATTTTGTATGGCAGAGCAGAAAAGCAATTTTGCCAAAAAAGAAGAAGAAATCATCGCTTTTTGGGAAAAAAATAAAATTTTTGAGAAATCAGTCAAACAGCGCGAAAAGTCGCCGGTTTTTTCATTTTATGACGGACCGCCCTTTGCCTCTGGTTCACCGCATTATGGCCACATTCTGGCTTCAACTCTCAAGGACACGGTCACAAGATATTGGACCATGAAAGGTTTTAAAGTTGAGCGCACCGTGGGCTGGGATTGCCATGGTTTGCCTGTTGAAAATTTGATTGAAAGGGAAATGAAAATTAAATCCAAAAAGCAGATTTTGAATCTGGCCGACAATGAATATGACAGCATTAGATTATTTAATAACAGCTGTCAGGCTTCAGTTTTCAAGTGCGTGGGGGAATGGAAGGATACATTTACAAGAATAGGGCGCTGGGCTGACTACTCGAATCAGTACTCAACTATGGATTCAGAATATACTGAAACGGTCTGGTGGGTTTTTAAACAACTTTTTAATAAGGGATTAATCTATAAAGATTATCGAGTGGCTCCATATTGTCCAAGATGCGGTACTCCCTTGGCTAACTTTGAAGTTAATTTGAATTATCAGAAGACCAAAGATCCTTCGATATATTTTAAAGTTAAAATTAAAGATCAGTCCGACACTTATTTTTTGGTCTGGACAACCACGCCGTGGACATTGCCTTCTAACGTGGCGCTGGCGGTCAACAAAGATATCGACTACGCCAAGGTTAAGGTGGGCCGTGAATATTATATTTTGGCCAAGCCGCGAATGGAAGCGATAGAAAAATATCTGGATCATTATGAAATCGTTGAGCTGTACAAAGGTAGCGAGCTGGTCAATTGGGAATATGAGCCGGTTTTTGATTATTATAAGGGCAAGTTAGAAAAAAAAGCTTATTATGTTATCGAAAGTGATTTTGTGACGGTCGCCGACGGTACCGGCATCGTTCACATAGCTCCGGCTTTTGGAGTTGAAGACATGGAGGTCGGCAAAAAATATGACCTGCCTGTCGTGATGGCCGTAGATCTCGAAGGAAAATTTAAACCCGAAGTGAAGGATTGGGCCGGTACTTTTGTAAAAGAAGCAGATCCAAAGATCATGCAATACTTACAAGATAAAAAAATACTCATCTCGGGGTTAGAAGACAAAATAGAACACGATTATCCTTTTTGCTGGCGCTGTGATAGCCCCTTGATTTATTACGCGCTTGATGCCTGGTATGTGGCAGTCACAAAATTCAAAGATCAGTTGGTAAAAAATAATGAGAGTGTGAAACTAACAGACCCAAATGGCAGCAAGCACGAAGGTATCCGCTGGGTGCCCGAACATATTAAAGAAGGCCGCTTTGGTAAATGGCTGGAAGGCGCCAGGGATTGGAATATCTCGCGCAACAGATTTTGGGGAGCGCCTCTGCCGGTTTGGCAGTGCGAAAAATGCGGTACTTATAAAGTTGTGGGCAGTAAAGCAGAGTTGGAAAATGAGGAGATTAAGGATTTGCATAGACCTTACATTGATGAGATTAAATTCAAATGCCAGTGCGGCGGAGAAATGAGTCGCGTTGAAGAAGTGTTTGATTGCTGGTTTGAATCCGGTTCAATGCCTTATGCCCAATATCATTATCCCTTTGAGAATAAAGAAAAATTTGAAAAAGGTTTTCCCTGCGATTTTATCGGCGAGGGCTTGGACCAGACGCGCGGCTGGTTTTACACACTTCATGTTTTGGCCACGGCGCTTTTTGATAAGCCAGCTTATAAAAATGTGATTGCTAACGGCTTGATTTTGGCCGAGGATGGCAAGAAACTTTCCAAAAAGTTAAGAAATTACACGGAGCCTGGCATTTTAATTGACAAAACAGGCGTTGACGCAATCCGTTACTTTTTGCTCGCCTCTACGCCCATGGGCGAGGATTACCGTTTTTCCAATCGTCTAGTTGAAGAGATGCTGCGCAAGACAGTCATGCTGTTTAATAACATTTATAGTTTTTACGCGCTTTATGAAAAGAGCCTGAATTTTGACAGGGAATTAAAGTCGAAAGACTTGTCTAATATTCTAGACAGATGGATTGTCGCGAAATTTAATTTGTTGATTAAGGAAGTGACAGAGCAAATGGACATATTCGATCTGACTAAGGCCTCAAGGCCGATTATGGATTTCATTAATGAACTATCCACTTGGTATTTAAGAAGAAGTCGCGATAGATTCAAGGGCTCTGATCAGAAAGATAAGGCACATGCCCTGGCCACCATGCATTATATTCTGATAAATTTAGCCAAAATTTGCGCGCCATTTTTGCCTTTTGTCTCCGAGGATATTTATCAAAAATTACACGGTCCGTTTGAGAGCGTGCATTTGGAGAACTGGCCAATTTTTGCGGCCGACTTAGCCCAGACAGAGCTTCTCGAACAAATGGAGACGGCCAGAAAATTGATTGAGCAGGCCCTGGCAGTTCGAGCCGAAGCTGGTATGAAGATCAGACAACCTCTGGCTAAATTATTTATCACAAAGAAATCTTTACCCGAAGAATTTTTTGCACTGATTAAAGATGAAGTTAACGTCAAAGAACTTGAGGTTGTTGAAAAATTGCCAGCAGGAAAAGATTTAAAAATAAATGCTGATGAAAATTACAAAGTTTGCCTTGATATCAAGCTAAGCGTTGAATTAAAGCGCGAGGGCTATGTGCGCGAGCTAGTCAGATTTATTAACGCGTTGAGAAGGGATTTAGATCTGACAATTAGCGATACGATTGAGGTTTATTACGAGACGAAAGAAAAGGAACTTTTAAAAACTATTAAGGAATCGGGCGAGGAATTGGCCAAGAGCACGCTGTCTAAAAATTTTGTTAATGAAAAAATTAAACTAGATAAGGACTCGCAAAAAGAATTGGATGTGAACGGATTAAAAATCTGGGTCGGAATAAAAAAGCCGTAGCTATGAAGCTACGGCTAATGGTTTGACTGGGACGAGTGTTTGTGATTTGAAGTATTTACGCCATTTGAGCGAGCGGAAGTTTTTCAAAATCAGTTCGGTTGTATATTCGATTTCTTCGACCTCTTCATCGTGAAGTATTTTCCGTAGGTCGAACATCTGGCCCATGAATTTTTTGTCTCTTGACCAGTATCCGCTGATGATCTTTTTTGTTTTTTTAAAGTCGTAGACTTTATAAATCTCATCTGACCAAGTATAGACTATGCAAGTCGGAAGTCCGGAAGGCTTTTTTGTCTCAAGATTATAGCCGCTTTGCATATAAACAAACTTTCTAAGATTGTGTTTCTCCTTCTTGAGCTGTTTGCCACGGCTTGAGATAATTACTTTTCCTCCAGGAAGTCGAAATCCCGTTCTATTCGAACAGTCTTTGACTAAAAGAACTTGTAAAGAACCATTCGAGTCTTGCCGAAGGTAGATGCCATAGACAGTAATAGTTTTGTACCCGACAGCTTTTAATCTATTCATTTTTACCTCCACGACTTGTTTATTATATTTTAAAGTTTTAAAATGCTCTTGTCAATTTTATGGAATTATTGGCGCCGGCTGGCAACTTTAGCAAAATGAAATACGCTTTAGCGCACGGGGCTGACTCGGTTTATCTGGGCCTGCCTTCTTTGAGTTTGCGCGCTAGAATCAATGATTTTACCCCTGCTAGATTAAAAGAGGCGATTAAATATTGTCATGATCGAAAAAATAAAATTTACGTGACCGTGAATATCTACGCCCATAATTTTCATCTCAAGCAAGTTGAGCAAACTTTAAAATTGCTCAATAAGTTAAAACCGGATGCCGTGATTATTTCTGACCCGGGCGTAATTGTTTTGGCCAAAAAATATTTGAAGAAAATTGATTTGCATTTATCAACGCAGGCTAATTGCACTAACTGGCCGGCGGCTAAATTTTGGCAAAGGCAGGGAATCAAAAGAATAATTTTAGCCCGCGAATTAAGCTTGGAAGAAATAAGCGAAATCCATAAAAAAGTTCCGGGGTTAGAATTGGAAAGTTTTGTCCACGGCGCCATGTGTATGGCCTATTCTGGCCGCTGTATACTTTCAAATTATTTGGCAAATCGCTCCGCGAACCTAGGCGACTGCGCCCATCCTTGTCGCTGGTCGTATAAGCTTCACATGGAAGATGAAACACGTCCTGGCGAGTTCCTGCCCATCGAAGAAGATCAGTGCGGCACTTATATTTTGAGCTCCAAGGACGTTTGTATGGTTAAATATCTGAATGAAATGAAAAAAGCGGGCATTAAACATTTGAAAATTGAGGGCAGGACAAAGAGCGTGGCCTATTTAGCTAATGTAGTAAAGATTTATAGACAGGCGATAAATCTATACGAGTTACGAATGCCTACGAATATACGAATGGTTAAGATAAATAATTTATTTAAAGAATTGCAGAAAATTTCTAATAGAGATTTTACGACTGGTTTTTATTTTGCTACTGAAAAATTAAAGATGCAAAATTATGACACCACGCATCATCGCTCTAAATTTGAATTTTGCGGCGAAGTTTTGGACAGTAAAAAAATAGACAAGCACACCTGGCAAATAAAAATAAAAGTTCACAATGTAATTAAGGTCGGGGAGCAAATTGAATTTATTTTGCCACTGAAAGATAACTTTACAATAAAAATTGCCGAAATTTATGATTTGGATAAGAAAAAGATGGTTGATGAAGTGCACGGTGGACAAGACAAGGCGATTTTAGTTAAACTTAATAAGGAGGTACCGGTTATGACTATTTTAAGAAAATCAATATGATTTCCTATCTAAAAGGAAAAATTCAATATGTTGGCGCAAACTTTATCGAACTCAATGTTAATGACGTTGGCTATAAGATTTTTGTCGCTGCGAATATTTTAAATAAAGCGAGAGTCGGCCAGGAGACCGAGGTATTTACTTACCAAAATGTTAGGGAAGAGGCACTCGACCTTTTCGGCTTTGCCAGCCGCGAAGAATTGGAAATGTTTGAAAAGCTAATTTCCGTTTCGGGCATTGGACCCAAGACCGCCCTCAATGCTTTGTCAGTTGCTAAGATTGATGAGATTGAATCAGCTATTATTTCCGGCGACGCCTCGGTTTTGACCAAGATTTCTGGCATTGGCAAGAAAACAGCTGAAAGAATTGTTTTAGAATTAAAAAATAAATATAAGAGTGTTTCCGAGGTTGGCGGCAAAATAATGAGATCAGAAGACGCGGACGTGATTGATGCCTTAGTCGGCTTGGGTTATTCGGTTGATCAGGCCAGAGATGTGCTTAGACGATTGGATAAAAATATCAAGGGCACGGAAAAGAAAGTTAAAGCCGCCCTGCAATTATTAAGCAAAAAGTACTAATGGACTTCAAGGAAATCACAAATAAAGATGATTGGGATAAGAAAATTGGGGCATCTGACATGGCCCAATTTTTACAATCTTGGTCCTGGGGCGAATTTCAGAAAAGTTTGGGGCGCAAGATCTGGCGCTTAGATTTTGGTGGTAGTTATATTTTGGCAATCAAAATGCTTTTGCCTTTGGGTAAGAGTTATTTGTACATCCCCAGAATCAAATCTGAACTTGGTGGCGCGGCGTTAAGTAATTTGCGCTTATTGGCAAAACAAGAAAGGTGCATTTTTATTAAAATTGAAACGGTTAAACAAGATTTGGGCAGTTTGGGTTTTAAAAAAACAAACTCTGTCCAGCCGGGCAAAACCTTAATACTGGATTTAAGTAAAAGCGAGAATGAACTCTTGGCCGAGATGCACCCCAAAACTCGTTACAATATTAATCTGGCCGCGAAAAAGGGAGTTAGCATTAGCGAGGGCGGCTCAAAAGATCTGGATACATTCTATAATCTAATTTCCAATACTTTTTCGCGCAAAGGTTTGAATATTTATAATAAGAATTACTACCAAAAAATACTGGAGACATTTGTGGGCTCAAAAATCTATCTGGCACAGTGGCAGGGTAAAGTTTTGTGCGCTAATTTGATTTTGCGCTATGGCGATACAGTAACTTATTTGCACGGCGGTTCGTCCAGCGAGGACAAAAATATTATGGCGCCTCATCTTTTGCAATGGGAAATAATAAAAATGGCTAAAGCCGAGGGTTATAAATATTATGATTTTTGGGGTATTGATGAAAAAAAATGGCCTGGCGTAACTCGTTTTAAAACCGGTTTTGGCGGTTTTGAAATTCAGTATGCGGGTGGCTTTGACCTGCCGATTAATAAACTCTGGTATTTGGGCTATAAAATTTTAAAAAAGTTGAAATAAAAATCGCTCTATGGATTTGGGTAAAAAAGTAGAGACACGGCGCGCCGTGTCTCTACAAGTATTTGGATTTATTCAGAGCGATTTTTTGTCTAGAACGAGATAAATGTTGCAATTTCGACATTGACATTTTTGTAATCAAATGCTATAATCAAACATCAAGTTCTTTTAATAAAATTATTGTAATTTACTAGAAGCGGCAATAGGTTAACCAAGAACAAAACCCCTAGCATTCCCTAGACGGGAAAGGAGGATTGTCATGGCGGTAAAATTGTTTACTGTCGCAGGCGATCAGTACCGAATGATTGACCGTAAAATGCGGGAAATCAAACGGGAACTGGATCAAAAAAACGGAAGCCCCTTGGATCCTGAATGGGTCGCCAGGGAGCTTCAGAAAATCATCGAGGGAAAACCCTGCGAGACAGGCCGTGAATTATTCAAAATCATCGCCGACTGGCAAAAATTCTACAAAGACGTCTACGGTCTTGAAGCCGATTTTTCTTCCCTGCTGATTCCTGAACACCAGAATGGCTTTGACCGCCTGATCATCGTGGTGCCGGGCATGACACCCCAGCGCCTGTACGACAAATGCAAGGAAATGTTTCCCTGCCAGAAATGGACCGATTTAGCCCTGGATAAGATCGTCACTTCGGCCAGAACAGCCCAAACCAACGCTTACGCCGTCTGGTTCCGCGACCGTATCGAAGCCGACAAAGAGCTGAAGAACCTTTCGGCTAACACGCTGAAAAAAAGAGGCATCATCGGCATTACCCTTGAGGAAAGATTGCTCTGTGAGCAAAAATATTTCCTGGAGACCAATAAGCACCTGGACATCAACAATGTGACGCTCTGTTCGGGTTCGCGCTATGACGCTGGCGACGTGCCGGGCGTCGGCTGGCTCGACAGCGAGCTGGACGTCGGCTGGTACAATCCTGGCCATTGCAGTGGCAGCCTCCGTGCCCGGGCCGCAGTTCTGTAACCTTGTACCTTGTAACCTTAACCCCTCACCTTTTCTCTGAAAAGGTGAGGGGTTTTTTATTTATAGTTATTGTGCTAAAATCAATCCTTTGTTTTTTCCCAGATTATCAGCATCCAAATTTGTGGTAAAACCAGAAAGAGATTTTGTAATTATGCTTTGGGTCTGGCTGTCAGTGGCCTTAAGCGATATTTCTGAAATTAAAGTTAGAATTTTATTGATATCTGACAGAATCGGGTTGATTGAGATCTGAAATTCGGCAGTCGTCTCTTTAATTGAAGTTGGAATCCTGGAAATTTTCCAGACAACCTGGTTTTGATCATTTTTAGCTAGGGTGCCAGTGGAAATTTTTTCATTGCCTTCGAAAGTCACGTAGCCGGGCAGTTTTACGTCAACTTCTATGTCGGTTATTTCGTGCAAAGAATTGGTAAGTTTCAAGAAAACGGTGTAGGTAGTTTTTTGGCCGACTATCGGGGGAAGAGGACCGCTACCGATCGTTGTATTATCCGCCGCAAAATATCGGATTTGAGAGCTTAAATCAAGATCCGTATTTATCGCGTTTGTAATGGTGTTGCTGGAAATTTTAACCTGTGAGTCCTTGGTTTCGGTTTTGTTTATTTGCGCCTCAAAATAGCTTTTTACCAGGAGATCTTTAACAGAGATGTTTTCGGGCTTGGTGTTTTTTATGTTGATTTGAATCGGAATCTCTATTTCAGCCTCGGGTATGAGCAAAGAAAGCTGGGGAATCTGATCCTTGGTCCACAAAATCTGGTTATCCTGCCTGACGCCGTTATTTTGATCCTGGAGCGAAGTCCAGTCGATAAGGGGGGAATCAATAACGGCTCTTATTTTAAGATCGCCCAGCAGCTTGCTGCTTTTATTTTTGACGGTCAAAAGCATATTAAGAGAGTCGCCAAAATTCGCCGGCTTATCCTGACTGGAGCCATTTATTATCAGAGTGGTCAGTAGATCGCCTTTTACCACATCTATGTCAAATTTCTGTTCATCTTGGCTGATGTAAGCCTCGCCTGATCCTTTTAGTTCGGTTTTTAAATCAAATTCCAGATTCTTGCTCGCGTCAACGTTAAATTTTCCAGAAAATTTTATTTTCGCTTCTGCCTGGGGCAATAATTTTTCGATTGTCCATATTTTTTGCGCGGTGCCCTTCACGATTTTCTCTTTGATCAGGGGTAATTTATTTTCTCCGATCGTAATTTGGCTCTCATTCAGGGCGAATTCTGCCGGGTAATTGAGTTCCACGCGCATCGAGTCTAATTCGGTAGCCTCTGATTTATTTTTTACATTTAGAGTGAACTCCGATTGATCAGAATTCGCGACCTCGGCTGGATAGGTCGGTTCTATAAAAAAAGTCGAATCGTCTATCTGCGTAGTCAGTGAAGTCTCTTTTTGGAACTCCGAACTGAAATTTACCGGCTGGTAATTGAGATTCGCCAAAAATTGTTCGCTCGAACCCACTGGCCCGATTAATTTCCCGGTGACGCTTACACTTGTTGATTCGTTGCTGAAAATGTCATTGAGCTTCCAAGTTTTGACGCTTGGAGACTGTTCTCCTCCCTGAACCATTTTTGACATCAGCGTGGAATTTTCAAAAATAAACCCGGTGGGCATATGCGCGATAAGCTGAACATTTTTTAAGCTTACGCCTTCGCCGTTAGAGATTTTGATTTCGTAGGTTATTCTTTCTCCGGATGAAATATTAAAAGGTCCTTTTATTTCCAAGTTAATTTTATTTTCCGTAAAGTTTGATTTTGGCTGAAAAACAAAGAAACCCAGCGCGGAGGCCGCGAATAAAAAAAACAACACTAAAATTAAAATAAGCAGGCTCTTGAGCCCGTTCTTTTTTTTGTGTTCAAGCTTGTTGAGTGCCGGCAGCTTGCCCTCTGTCTTGTAAATCTTTTTTAGCTCCGTCTCGATTTCTTTTTTTCTGCCATCCCTCGAGTTTTTCACTGGGTAACGCCTTACCAAAGCTGGCTCCGTTTTAGAATCTTTAAAGTCGGGCATACTATGGTTTATTAAATGTTACGGCAAAAAATTTGTCAGAATTAAGAATTTCCGAAAAGTTTATTGAATTATCCTGGAGAGAGAAAATTTCCGGATAGACCGTTTTGAAGCCGGCTGAATCCGGAAAATTCAGAGAAATATTTACATTAATATTTTTGCCAGACTGTTTCTGCCAAAGCAGGGAGTAGTTGTTATTGGCGCCGTTTCCATCTTCGGAAATGTTAAATCCTTTTTTGAGCGCCTCGACTACGCCAAGAAACGCGTTAGAGTCCGCCGGCTTGATCTTGAAAGGCAGTTTCCACGAGAGAGAAACGGTTTTTGTCTCGCCCGGTTCGACTTTCATCCAGTTAGCCAGCACGGTTTTGTCTCCTTCATCATAAACTTCGGTTCGAGTCTGCGGGTCGATCTGGCGGCTGGCGTCGATTTGGGCCAAATCCTGGTCGGCCGCATAAACTTCCGGATCAAGGTTGTCAAATAGTTCCGGCTCCATTAATTCAAAGCCCGACGCGCTGATGAAACCGCTGCCTTTGGGCACGTAAAGACGCAAATAATCCAGATTGTCAACTCCATAAAGCGGCTCTCCCTTAATGCCGGCATGAGTTTTTTTCAGAGTGAGTGTGTTAGTTACCGAGCCGTCTTTGTCGATCGCTATTTTTAAATCCGCCGATTCGCTGATTCTCGCATCGGTTTTTTCCCCCGCGATATTGGTGCTGACAATTTGCAGATAATCGCCGTCGGTCTTTTTGACCTGACCACCCCAATTATTATTCAGCACTTTTTTTTCCAAAGAATAATCTTTAAAATACAGCTGGACGTCTTTCTGATACAGCGAGGTATAGAGCAGATCAGCGGCGTCAATGATTTTTTCCCCG
The DNA here is from genome assembly GCA_028714455.1 of Patescibacteria group bacterium. Taxonomy (GTDB): domain Bacteria; phylum Patescibacteriota; class Patescibacteriia; order CAIXNZ01; family CAIXNZ01; genus CAIXNZ01. Next base: position 29,348 of record JAQTMG010000005.1, on the reverse strand, counting down.
TCAAACTTTGAAAGCCGACTAATCAGTTCCTGCGCCAAGTCAGAGATTATCTGCTTTGGTCTGTTTTCATCTTTGTCATATTCAAATTCAACGCTTGATTGCACTTCCTGGATGAAATTATCAGAGGAGATTGTTTTTCCGTATTGCCGCAGTTCAATCGGGCCGGTTATCTGCAGAAGATTTTTGACAAAATATGAATTAATGAAAATCAGGCCGTCAACCGTGGGTCCGCCGCTTTTTTCATACAGCCACGATATTTTGTCGGCGGAGGTTGGCAGATCCGCGAACCAGTTGGCATCCTGGAACTCCCAGCGCTGATTGAGAACGCGCAGAGGCCTGGGAGCCGAGAGGCTGATTTTTAAGCTGGACTTCAGATCATAGGGTCCGCCGCCGGGAATACTGATTTTTTTTATTTCGCCTTTATACAGGTCGAGCAGGGCGTAACTGCCGATGAAACCGCCTGTTGGCCGGATCTCATCGCTGTTTTGGAATAAGATAAGGTATCTTTTTAAATTGTCTTGGCCCAGAATCTGAAGCGCCATGCTGGTGTAATTGGTAAAATAGGAAATGCTTTTCTCCAGGATCGGCAATGTCTTTTGCAGGGTTGATATTTTTTCCTGGTAGTCGGCCGGCAGATCGGAGATATTTAGCTCCGCCAGGTTCTCGTCAACAGAAATTAAGTCAGGCAATACGATATTTAGGCTGTCTTTCAGGCTAGAAATTTTTTCAGTCAAGGTGCCGGCATTGTCGTCACGGTCGGTGAATTTTTCAAAAGCGGCGGTTAGAAGAGCGGCGCTATTTGAGAGATCCTTGCCCGCGGAAATTAATTTTTTGGCGGCGGCGTATTTATCGCCAATTTCGGGCGTAATCTTGATTAATTGCTGAACCAAAAGATTAACGTCGTTGACGCTTTTTTCGGCAGAATTAAAGCCCTCGCCCGCGCTGGACAGCTCTTTTTGCAGGTAATATAAATCGTGAGCAGAGGCCGCCTGTCCGGAAAGCGAAAGATGCGAGAGGGCAGTGGCCGTTTCCTGGAGTATTGAGTCTTTTTTGCCGAGCAGGTTTTGATACTGATCGTAGGCAAAGAGAGGCGAGATTACGATTAGGCAGACGATAGCGAAAGCCAGCGCTTTTGGCCAGGCCAGGGAAGATTTGGGGAAATGGATACTCGGGCCGGCGCTTCTTAATCTGGGTAATGAAGGACCGACGGGGGGTCGATTCAACGCGCCGGCCCGCAACTTTCCGTCAGAGGCGCTCGTTTTTATATTGGCCGGTGTTTTTTTGACATTTTTTGAAACCATTACGTTTTTTCTGCCCAGCAAGTTTATTATTTCTTCCGTTATGGTTTCCGCGTGTTTTTCTCTGTTTTTTCCCGCGTGATATTTCTCGGCCTGAATTTTTCTCAAATCGACAACATGGCGCGAGGGAAAAGAATTGGTTAATCTTCTCGGAATCTCTTTTTTGACAGGAGTTTGGATTATCGGCGCTTCTTCTCTAATCTTTTCCAAAATTGGCGCCACTATTTTTGATATTTCAATTTTTTCTTTTTGGACGCGCAAAAAACTGACGCGTTTTTTTGACGGTCGTTTCTTTTTTGTAACTTTCTTTGTCTTCACGCTTTTTTTGAGTTTCGGAGTTTTTCTGATTATTTTTTTTCTATTTTTTTTCCTAGTCATTTTATTTTGAGAGGATTTCTTTATATATAGCCAGTGTTTGGCTGGCCGTCTTGTCCCAGGAATATTTTTTAACTTTTGCCAGACCCAGGTTTTTTAGTTCGAGCTGTAATTGTTTGTCAGAAAGTACCTGGCTGACAGAATCGGCTATTTCCGAAATATTTTTAGGGTCGAAATAAATTGCGGCTTCACCGTAAATTTCTGGCAGGCAGGTCGCGTTTGATGAGACCACCGGAATACCGCAGGCCATGGCCTCCAAGCCTATTAAGCCAAACCCTTCATAGAAAGAAGGCAGGACAAATAAGGAGGCGCCGTTGTAAAGAAGCGGCAGGTCTTCGTCCGAGACAAAACCGGTAGTGATGACATCTTTTTTATAAGCAGAAGCATTGATGGCCGCTCTGATGTTTGGATAATTTGGATCTTCTTGGCCGGAGATAACGAGTTGGATGTCAAATTTCCCTTGCTTTTTTATAAGATCAAAGGCCCTTATTAGTCCCTCGATATTTTTGTGATTGCGCCAGACGCCAACAAAAAACAGGTAGGGTTTGCTGATGCCGTACTTATCTTTTATATCCTTAATTTTAGCATAATTTTCGATAACTTTGAACTGGGGTTCGACGCCGAGGTAGGTGACGTCGATTTTTTGCGGTTCGGCGCCGTAAAATTTGACCAGATCCGACTTGGTGTAGTTTGAAATAGTTACTATTTTATCGGATTTTTTGACGCTTGATTTTGTGGTCAACCGATAGGCCAGCTTATGCCAAAACAATTTTTGCTTATGCCCCGGGAAAAATAACGGCGTGATGTCATGAATGGTGGTAATCCGTTTTTTGGGATAAAAAATCGGCGCGTTGAAATTCGTAAAGTGGACCAGGTCAAGCTTTTGATCCAAAAGCTCTTTCAAAAACGTCGTTTGCTCGGCATAGCCATACCACCTGGCTTGAGTTTTAATTTTGTGAACATTCGGCTGGGAGATTTTATATTCTGAATAAATCGGCTCCATTAAAAAAATAAAGTAATCATTCTCATGATCCAGCTGAAAAATTCTGTCTGATATTTGTTTGATGTAATTGCCGATGCCTGACTGCGCCTTGCCATACATTCTGGCATCAATCCCTATACGCATAGCGTTGAAATATAAAATTTGGATTAGATTATTTTAATAAATATTCCAGGGTTTCCCTGGCGCACTTTTGCCAAGTAAAGCGAGCACAATTTTTTCGCCCGTTTGTTATAAGCGTGGTCCGCAGATTTTCGTTAGAGATTATTTCGTTGATTGCTTTGGCCAGCTGGCCCACCTCATCAGGGTTAACTAATAAAGCGGAGTTTTGCGCTATCTCAACGAGCGAAGAATCGCTTGATGTTATAATGGGAATTCCGCAGGCCTGCGCTTCAATAATCGGCAGCCCAAAACCTTCGTAAAAGGACGGGAAAATGAGAGTCTTGGCCAAATTGTACAGATAAACTTTATCTTCTCTCGACACGTAGCCGATAAATTTGGTCTGATCCTTGAAAATTGATTTTTTGACCGCCGCAAAAACGTTTTTATTCTTCCAGCCCGGCTCGCCGGCGACGATTAGGTTGAGCGTCTTTAATTCCGGGTATTTTCTTTTGGCCAGAGTGAAAGCCTCGATTATGCCTTCGATATTTTTGCGCGGTTCAATGGTGCCTAAAAATAAGAGGAAATTTTCCGGCAGAGCGTATTTATTTTTAACCTCGATAAGTTTCGAATCATTTTTGTCAATAACGTGATATATTTCGTTGTCCACGCCAAGACCGATAACCTTTATTTTATTGGGCGAAATATCATATTGGCCGGTTAAGTCGTTCTTGGTATTTTTTGAATCAGATATTATTTTATCGCACGACGAGGCCAGCTTTTTAGCGTTTATTAATTTATGCCAGAGCCGTCTTTTGAGCGAAAAAAAATGCGGATAGAGTTTGAACGAAAGGTCGTGCATGGTTATGACTAATTTGCATTTTTTGGACGAAGCAAAAAAATTTAAATTGGGTATAAAAAAAATATCCGCGCCGCCGATTAGTTCATCGATTTTGGGATATTTAAGAAATTTCAGACCAAGATTAAACAGTTTGTTGGAGAAATTAAAGCCGTAATATTTTACGTTGGGAAAATCAAATTTGGGAAGTTGTGACAAGACATCACTTTTTGAATTGTAGAATAATTTGTATTGATTTTCCTTGTCTTGTTCAAATAAATTATTCAGCAGATTATAAGTATATTCTGCCACGCCGGAATAATTTCTGTTCATGAGACAACGGACGTCTAGGGCGATTCTCATAAGAGTCGCTATTTTTTATTTTTAAATTCAGCGTACGAATTGTTGATAAAATTCCTCATCTTCTCGTAGAAATTTTGCGTGTTGAATTTTTCCGCGTGAGCCTTTATTATCTTCGGGTCATAATTCTGGGGTTTGAATTTAATAATGGTATCGATGAGCGCTTCCCAGCTTTGTTCGTCAAAAAGTTTTCCGGTCTGGCCGTCGATAATCGTTTCAGTGGCTCCGCCGCTGGCGTAAGCGATGACTGGTCTGCCCGAGGCCATAGCCTCAATGACCGTCAGGCCGAAATCTTCTTCCTGCGGATGTAAAAGCGCCAGGCAGTTTGAAAGATATTTTCTTTTTTCTTCTTCGGAAACCGAACCCAAAAATTCTATATTTGATTTGGCCATTTTTTTCAATCTTTCTTCCTCTTCTCCGGTGCCAATGATTTTTAAAGGCAGGCCGAGTTTGTTAAAAGCCGAGATAGCCATATCCACTTTTTTGTACGGTCGGAGCCGCGAGATTAACAAATAATAATTGCCGATCTGATTGGAAATATAAAAGTTTTGCGTATCAACCGGGGGATAAATGACTTCACTGTCGCGATGATAGTAATTTTTTATGCGCTTGGCTATAAAATTTGAATTGGCGATGAAGTGGTCGACTCTTTGCGCGGCCTGGTGGTCCCATTGTCGCAAACTGGTCAGCATAAAGGGCAAGATATTTTTTATCACGGAACCGACTTTAATGTCTTTGGGATAGGAATGCGTATCGCTCCAGAGATAGCGAGTGGGCGTGTGGCAGTAACAAATATGGAGCGTGTTAGGAGGGGTTACCACGCCTTTAATTAACGCAGAAGTTGAGGAGATTACCAAGTCATAGCCGCCCAGGTTCATTTGCTCAACGGCGACGGGCATGATTGGCAGATAGTATTTAATTTTGGATGCGGCAAACGGCAGTTTTTGTAAAAAAGAGGTATTTATTTTTTTATCCTCAAAGCCAGCCAATCTTTTTTTGTCATAAATCAGCGTATAAATAGGGGCTTCCGGAAAAAGCTCGGTCAAAGCTAAAAGGACGCGTTCGGCTCCGCCGGCTTGATTGAGGTAATCATGTAATAAGGCAACTTTCATAAAATAGTTTATTGGGAGATTGGTTTATTAGTTATTGGGTCATAATCAAACAGGTTTAGACAAATAACTAATAAACTATTAAACTAGTATCACCATTTTATCTTATTTAAGCTTAAATTTCAAGCTTTTTGCCAAAACAAAAAACAGCCACTTTATACGGCTGTTTTTTGATATTTATAAAGCTTTTCTTTTGGGCAATAAGACGACAACTGGCGTCTGTAATAATATGCGAAGATCAAGCCAGAGAGACCAGTTTTCTATGTAATAAGTGTCCAGGCGGGCTTCCTCGTCAAATTGCAGGTCAGAACGGCCAGAAATTTGAGCCATACCCGTGACTCCCGGTTTGATATCCAAAACATGGCGCTGGAGTTGCTGATAATTGGCGACTTCTCTGGGCTGGTGGGGTCGCGGGCCGACTAAACTCATTTGGCCGAAGAGAACATTAAGAAATTGGGGGAGCTCATCGATTGAATATTTTCTGATAAATTTACCAACCCTGGTAATACGCGGATCTTCACCGATCTTGTAAACAGCACCTGGCCGTGTGTTTTTTTCGGCAATTAATTTTTGCTCATATTCAAGAGCTTTCTTCTGCTGCTCTTCACTACCCACGCCAGTGCTTAATTCGTAACGCATCGAGCGGAATTTAAAAAGATTAAATTCCTTGCCTCGAGCGCCGACCCTTTTATTTTTATAAAGCGCTGGCCCCGAACTATTAAGCTTTATGGCAATGGCAGCCGTAATCATTATCGGGGAAGTCAAAATAATCAAAAGAATTGAGCCGATGACGTCAAAAATTCTTTTATAAATTCTGCCCCAACCTTCGAGTTTGGTTTTTCTGATTTCAAAGATAGGCAAGCCGACTAATGTATCAATGGCCAAGCGGCTGGTCATGGTTTGGTAAATATCGGCCATGAATTTAAAAACGATGTGGTTCTCTTCAGTGAAAGCAACCAAATCAGCGACTGTCTTTTTATCTAAATTGGGATCCGTTTGGATTATTTCATCAAGTTCTTCGTTGTTTTTTAAATTTAATAACGCGTTTTTTGTTGCCTCATCGAAATTATCAAAGGTTTTGAGAATTCTATAGCCCAGGGTTTTGTTTTGATTTATTTCATTTATTAAAAATTGAGAATTCTTGCCATTGCCTATCAAGACAACATTGGTAACTCCAACTCCTTTTCTAAGTAAAGCTTTTTGAATTTCTCTAATTATTATGCGGGCGATAGAGACATAAATAATGGCCAAGGCCCAGGCGACTAAAATGATAAAACGCGAAGAGAATAACTCTCTCTTTAAAAAGATAGCAACAATTATGGTAAGTATGCCCGTTGAACAGGCCAGAAAAATTTTGGAGATTTCTACGTTAAGTTTTTGACGGCCAACTATGTATAAGCCAGCTAGTGCAAAAATTAATAGCCAGATTATGGCGATGGCAAAAACATAACCCATGTATTCGCCAAAGGTCAGGGCATAAATAACCGGTTTGATTTCAGAAATGATTGTACCAACGCGCAAAAAATAGGCTGACAAAGCTGCCAGCACAAGCATGATGAAATCAAGTGGAACTAAAATTAAGGTAAAAATTAAAGATGTTTTTTTCATATTATTCCTTTTACAACTAAACGGAACACGAATGTCCCGTTTGGTTGCATCTAGATGCCAAATAAGTAAGCCGGATTTTGTTGCTCCCGCGGTGCGGGAGTGACGATCATCTATCTAGGCTCGACATTGCTGACGAGCTCGAGCGGACTACTTGTCTTTATTCCCGAAGGAATAAATTTGTCCTTGCACCAGGTAGAGTTTGCCACGGTTGCTCTATTGCTAGAGCCCGAGTTTTGTCGCTTTTGTCTCGAGAACAAAAACCTCAAAACACTTTTCACCTTTCTCCCGCGAAGCGGGATAGTATTGTCTCTGTGGTACTGGTCCTGATTCAATATTGCTATTGAACCGGTGGGCGTTACCCACTACCATCCATTGCGAAGCAATGGTGGGTGTCCGGACTTTCCTCCCCGCACCTTTTATGGTCATTAATTAAGTTTTGGCTTGATCATTTATGATAAGAACCATAAAAGGTGCGGGGCGATCATCTGCTTATTTGGCATTTAGATACTTAATATTGTACTACATCTATTGAGTTTTGTCAAGGTACAACTTTAGGCCACACCAATCAATTCCTTGACCTCTTTAAGGGTTTTTTTGGCTATTTTTTCTGCTTCCTTGGCGCCATTTTTAAGAACGGATTCTATCTTCTTTGGATTGCTTAATAATTTTTTTCTTTCTGCCCTAAAAGGAGCTAATTTTTCAGCTATGGCGGTTGAAAGCGTTTCCTTGAGTTCCGAATACTTAATGGTTTTATTTTGAATTGCCGCTTGAAAATAATCGACTTGTTTTGTTGTGCCAAATTCAGAAAGCAACATCAGTAAATTTTGAGCGCCGGCTGGAATTACATCTTCTGTGCCAGTGCCAGTAACTGCGCGTTTTAATTTTTCTCTAATAACTTCTGGCTCGTCACTTAGGGCAATATAATGGTTTGGTCCACCACTTTTAGACATTTTTTTGTCAGGTTCTAGCAGCGACATCAATCTTGGTGTTTTTGTCAGAAGTGGTTTGATGGGCTGAAAATATGCTCCGAATTTATTATTAAACCAGCGCACGATTTCGTTGGATAGTTCCAGGTGTTGCAATTGATCATGACCGACTGGCACAAAATCAGGCTTGTAAAGCAAAATATCAGCGGCTTGCAGAACTGGATAATCAAGTAAGCCGGCATTAATATTTTTCGCATGTTTGGCAGATTTATCTTTGAATTGAGTCATGCGATAAAGTTCTGAAATTGGCGTGATGGTGTTAAAAATCCAGGCGAGTTCCGTGCACTCGGGAATGTCCGCTTGATTAAAAATTATACATTTTTTTGGATCCAAGCCGGCGGCTAAAAAAGTCGCAGCCAGATCAAGAATCTGCTGGCGTTTATTTTTTGGCTCATAATCTATAGTAATTGAATGATAGGTCGCGATAAAAAAATAACATTGATATTTATCCTGCAGTTCAGCAAAATTTTTAAGCGAACCTAAATAATTGCCGAGATGAAGTTCTCCAGTCGGCTGGACTCCCGATAAGACGATTTGTTTTTTTATTGTCATATATTTTATTTTACTGGCAATTTTAATTTATGTAAAGCTTAATCTTTATAATTTTTTGAAAAAGAAAAGGGGCTTGCGCGTTGCGCAAGCCCCTTGTTGTTGAGAAAAGAACTAGTGTTTTGACGGATCGTGCGGGAAAGCATCATCGATGTCGCGGTAGCCGTCGTTATCGCTATCGCGCCCATCGCAGGCGTCCCCGATGCCGTCGCTGTTGGAATCGGTCTGGTCATTGGCGTAGATCTTGCAGTTATCACTGCCGTTGAGTACGCCATCTCCATCCGCGTCAGGAAATAGCTGGAGGAGAATGTGACCATAACCGGAATCCAATCCGCAGTCCGGGGTTAAGCAGATAAAGTGTCCTGCTCCAACTCCCGGGATAAAGTCAAAGAACGGTAGCGGCACGGGATAGGCGTTGCCGTTCACCGTGACCGAGCTGGGATTCAAGCTGTTTCCATACCACTGATCTGCCGCGCGAACACCGTTTGTGGCGTCCCACCAGATGAAAGGAATCCTGCCATCGATGTGGGGAATAGTCGCACATCCGTTGATGTCGAATGGCAAATCAGAATAAGGAATCCAGGCTCCGGTGTCCGGGGCTGAACTCGGGTCAAGCGTGGCCCCTTGCCCATAAGTGTTTGGCGGCAGTGAACTGTAGCAGACCACCAAGGCATTGGGCTCGGGCAAAATGATATTGACCACGATTGGAGACGAATATCCCTCGTCGCCGGGAGCATCCTCCGCTCTAACTAGCAGAGTGTGCGAGCCTTGATCTCGGAATTTGAGCGGCACCTCGTAAGGTGGAGCCGAAAGGATTCCAATAGAGACACCATCGACCAGGAATTCCACCGATACGATTGCGTCGCCATCCGGATCATAGACGATCGCAGTTAACAAGAAATCAGCAGGCGCGACTTCGACGGTTCCGTTTGCCGGCGAGGTAATAATCACGATAGGCACATGGTTAACGCCTGGTGTGACAGTACCGACGGTCACATCGGAAAAGCTAGAAGTCCCGACGCCTCCATGGGCATCGGTGATTCTCGCCCAAAAGACGTAAGTGTTTTTGGGGAGACCACCTGGCAGCGTGATGCTGCAGGGTGATGTCGTACACGTTTCGATAACCACGCCTTCTTGCAGGAGTTCTATGACAAAATCATCGCCATTAGGATCATATCCAAAGGCGGTGATAGTGATTGGATCGCCTTCTTGGTAGAATGTGTCTGGCTGTGGGATGATGAGATCCACCACGGGATCATTGTTAATGTCCGGGGGCGGATTGCCCACGATGATGGTGACTTGTGCGCTACCCGTGGCGCCGTTGCTATCAGTCGCAACGACCGTCAAGAGATAGGTCCCTTCAGCCAGTGTGCTAAGAGGCACCGAGTAAGGCGCCGCTGTCACATTGCCGAGCAGGGTTCCGTTGAGCCAGAATTGGACTCCGCTGATCGCGTCTCCCAAGTCGCTGTCCGAAGGCAGAGCCGTGAAGTCGCCTGAAAATGGCGCGACATAGCTGCCTTGGGCCGGCGAGAGAATCACCACGCTGGGCGGGTGATTGACCACCGGGGGCGGATTGCCCACGATGATGGTGACTTGTGCGCTACCCGTGGCGCCGTTGCTATCAGTCGCAACGACCGTCAAGAGATAGGTCCCTTCAGCCAGTGTGCTAAGAGGCACCGAGTAAGGCGC
>JAQTMG010000005.1:0-19337 GCA_028714455.1 Patescibacteria group bacterium | reverse complement strand
GCGTCTCCCAAGTCGCTGTCCGAAGGCAGAGCCGTGAAGTCGCCTGAAAATGGCGCGACATAGCTGCCTTGGGCCGGCGAGAGAATCACCACGCTGGGCGGGTGATTGACCACCGGGGGCGGATTGCTGACCTCGAAAGTAACAGTTTCCGAGACGGCTTGTGCGCCGTTGCTGTCCGTGGCAATACCCCTGGCCGTGTAAAGGCCGCTGGGCAAGCCGGTGATGGGAAAATCGTACGGTGCGGAATATACCACACCAATACTTTGCCCATTGACAAAGCACTCAACGCTGATGGGATCATGATCAGGGTCAATAGCAATCATGCTAATGGTTCCAGACCATGGCTCTTCAAAACTGTCTTTGTCAGACGGATAGGCAATGTAGACACTGGGCGGGTGATTCGTTGTCGGGGGTTGAACCCCAACGATAAAATGCACCGTGCTGGCACCCGTTGTTTTGTTGCCATCAACCGCGACCATTGTCACGTCATGTTCGCCTGCGGGCACATTGCTCCAGACACAGAAGAGTGCGGAGCCATTGGTCTCGCAGATCGTTACTTTACCTTCAAAAGCTTTCATGTAGGTGATGTTCTTGCCGGTTCCGATGCCGCTGATGTTGACAGTGGAGCTCGGAATGACTTCGTTTTCGGTCGGCATGTTGATGACTACGCTGGGCGTCGGGTTGTTGTCGCCGCCGTTGCTGCCGCCGGAAGGGCTGCAACTGAAAACGGTCGTCGCAAGAATAATGATGCAGGCCAAAAGAAACGCGTTTGTCAACCTCTTCATCTTCTTCCTCCTCTCCCTTTTAGGGAAATTTTAATTTTTCAAAGTCCACTTTTCGACATTTTCTCCTATATAAAATCGGCATAATCGAGGAATTTTACCTCGTTTTGCTCGATAGCATATCTTACCACATTTTAGGAATTTGTCAAGGTTATAAAAGGTAAATATTTTGTGAGATAAAAAAAGGGGCTTGCGCACGTTCGCGCAAGCCCCAAAGCAAGGATCCTAGTTCCTAGTGGGATCATTCGGGTAATCGTCCCAGACGTTCATGAATCCGTCGTTGTCGTCGTCGAGTCCAGCACAGGCGTCCCCGATGCCGTCCGAATTGGAATCGACCTGATTGGTGTTAGTAAACAGCTGACAATTGTCAGACGTGTTTTGGACACCGTCTTTGTCCGCGTCGCTGAAGACGCGGAGCAGCACCTGGCCGTAGCCAGTGTGCAAACCGCAGTCGGCAGTCAAGCAGGTAAAGTATCCGCTGCCGACATACGATTCCGTGAAATACGGCAGCACCACTTGTGCCGCCCCGTTCACGGTGATGCTGGATGGCGGTCGCAGTGAGCCAAACCACTGATTAGGCTGGCTCGGTGTGACCACCTTACCAACCGTTCCGTCCAGCCAGACGTACGGTATCCTACCGTCCGTGTTGATGGTAGCGCAGTTGGCCACCATTTCAACGTCCGAGTAAGACCGCCATTGGCTGTCGTCTTCTGTGTCAGGGTCGATTGAAGCCGCCTGGCCATAAGAATTGGCCGGGGGATTCGCGTAACACCAGACGACGGTGTTGTTCGGCGGGTTGAGTACGGTCACATGCGTGACAGCGCTCATGGCCGTGTGGCCCTTGGCATCCGTGACTTCGGCTTTCAACGCGTAAGAGCCGGCCCACACATTTCGCCAGGCGAAAGTGAAAGGCGCGGTGCTGACAGTGCCGATTACCGTGCCGCCGTCGTAGACGGTGACTTCGGTGATGGCGTCGCCATCAGACGTGACGGCCATGACGATGAAGGTGCTGTAAAGCGCTTCACCAGTCGCGCCGTCGGTCGGGCTGACGATGGTAATGGAGAGTATCGGGCCGGCCAGAACCGTCACATGGACGATCCCGGAAGTGCCCGCTACTCCTTTGTCATTCGTCGCCACGGCTTTCAGCTCGTAGCTGCCGGGCAACGGGTACCAGGCGCAGGTCACGTTCTCCGTGTTGTTGCCGCAGAGAACATTGTTGTCGACAAGAATCGTTAGTTGAACGATCTCGCCACCCCCTTCAGAGTCGTTGCCGATCGCGGTGACATTGATTGCGCCCGAATGAACGGTCGCGCCGTCGGTCGGGCTGGTGATCATGGCGAACGGCGCATTGCCGCTACCATTGTCACCGCCGCCATTGCCGCCGCCGCCCTTGGCGTCGCCGCCATTGGCGCAGCTGAAGTGAACGAAAGTGAAGATGACGAGAAATACCAAACTGGTTGTCAGTCTTTTCATTTGCATCCCTCCTTAAAGGAATCGTTAGGGTTGGTTTACTTGAATTTTTAATGTCCTTGCTTTCATTTGATAGTGGCAGAAACCTGCCAACTAATCTATTTAAAGTAGCTTTTTAGCTACTGAAAAAAATCAATTTTTTAACTTTTTTCAGAAGCCAACTTCGTGGTTTACACGCACTACTTCAATAAAGCATTCTAGCATAGAAAAATGAATTTGTCAAGACTTAACCTGGCATTTTGCTAATATTACAAAAGAAAAAGGGCGGCTAGTTGTCTAGCCGCCCCTGTGTTTGAGGATTGTTACTTGAAGGTTAAAGTCACTCCCGCGTAGGCGCCGCCTTTGGTGGGTACCATGGTGGCGTTCAGCGAGACCTTCTTCTTGCTGGGTTCGGACGGTTTGCTGTGACCCACGATATACTTGTCGTGGATTTCGTGGATGCCCCAGCCCAGGAGCGCTCCACCTCCGACTCCGCCGATTACGCAGATGTAGTCGTCCTTGCAGATGGAGACATTCGCGTCCCCGCCTTTTGAGCCGTCAGGCTTCGAAGCACCGTCCGCCGAGACATTGATTTGGGAAATTCCCAGACCAATGGCACCTCCTGCTAACGCGCCGCCGGCGATATAGCAGAGCCGGTCTTCTTTGAGACCGAAGCACCAGCCCTGTTTCAACATCGGCGGAAGCGGCTGCGGTGCGGGAGTACTGTTGTCAGTACTGCAGTTGGTGCAGATCATTGATCTTGGCGTAAGAATCAGAATGACCGGTGGCAACGGACAGATCTCGGGTTCTTTATATTTGGCATCGCAGCCTGGGTTCTGGACATGAATTTCGATTACTCCACTCTTGCCGCTCTGGCCGTTGAGTTCCTTTGTGCTGATAATTATACCCACCACGCCGCGATTCAGGAAATCAGGAGCGGCATAATCAAAGATGCTCCGTAGTTCGGCTGGTTGTAATTGCGCCGGGTTAACGCCGTGTTCGATAAACCATTTCTGGAAATTATCGTCACGGCAGGTTGCCAGCGCCGACTGACAATCCCTATCGCCGTTCAGTGTTTTGTACTTGCTATTTTTCGGTGCCGGACCCAGATCGAAGTAGGGGTTGTTCTCGTCAGTGCTGATGTGGCATGAGCCAGGGATGGTTTTTAAGGAGACGCCGCCGTTGTGATAAAGCATACAGTCCTTACACTCCTTGAGAGTATTTGCCGTGCTTTGAAGCACGGGAATCAGCGACTGCGGAATTTCACACCTTCGGTTCTCAAAGCCAGAAAAGAAAATCGGTTTAGCCTTCTCTCTCTTGGGGGTCGCGTTCGGGACCTCGACCACGCCAGGCCCGGTGGGCTTGGTGCCGACCTCGGTCTTTTTTTCCTGTGCCGGCGCGGGCGTGAAAGTGCACGGCACTTCGGTCGCCATGTCCAGGGTGACCATTTCCCAGCTCTCGCTCTGCGCGAGCTGGTACTTGAGAACGTAGCTGCCTTCTTCGGTGAACCACCGAACGGTGGTATAGTCCGGGAAGCTCTTGTTCTGGTACTTCACCTGGTAGCACCTGTTACCGTCGACCACGAACAGAACCTTGTCCTGCCCGAACTTGAGCGTCGGTTCTTTGTTGAGGACCAGGCTGGCCGCGTTGGCCGCGAAGGCGATGATCATGATCACCATTGCCGTCAAAAACCTTTTCATTCTTTTCATTTCAAAATCCTCCTTGATTTTGGCTTTGGGTTTGTGACTCTTTATTTTCAACGTTCAATCCTCTTATTTTTTAAACTAGCTTGTTATTTGCTAGCAAAACGAATCAATTTAAATCATTCTTTTTGTCAGCAAATAACCAATTTTCTAGTTAGAGTTTAATAAGAAATTGTAGCATATTTAAGTAATCTTGTCAAGACCGAAAATAGACAGCTTGATTTTATAGAATTTTAAGTGATAATTTGTAAAGAAAAAACCGGGCCTTCCAATGAAGTCACCCGGTTTTGTGCCTAATCTGGGGGTTCCAGATTCGGAGGGCCTGAATTCACGTCGTTTCCCGGTCCGGAGTTGACTCCAGTATCGGGGCCTGAATTCACGTCGTTTCCCGGTCCGGAGTTGACTCCAGAACCAGACTTTTCCAGAAAGTCGCATCGGCCACAGTCCCTCTGGCAAAGGTAACAACTTTCGTTGTCGTCGCAATGGTCATCGCCGCAGTAGCTTTTTTTAGGCGACGGCCGTGCCTCCATTTCCCTTGCGGTTTCTCTTTCAGCCGGTTTTTCCGGGGCCGGTTTTTTTACTTCAGCCGGTTTTTCCGGGGCCGGTTTTTTGCCAGTGTCGCCATTGGCGGCCGTCTCCTTTTTGCTGGTGTTGCCATCATCGATTCCCAGTGCTGGCGGCTGTAACTGTAGCGTCTGACTTTGCTGTTGGGTTGGGGGCGGCGCGGGAGTCGGGGTCATTTGCTTGGCCGGCTGGCAATCCATCGAGCACTTGAAGGCCTCGGGATTGTTGGCCAGAGCGCCTGCGAAGCTTTCTTCGTTGTTTTTCTTCTCGCCGATTCGCGACGAGATCTTCCTGGTTTGATAAGTATTGAAAATCAGAACGGGGAGAATAACGAGCAGAATGAAGAAAATACCGATTGACCAGCCGCTGCTGCGCGCGACGACGCGTGGCGCGCTTGTCGCGGGTTGCGGGTTGGCCAGCTCTTTTTTCGCCGCTTGCCAAAATCTTTTCAGGGTATAGATCACGGTCGTGATGAAAGCGAGGCCGAAGAGAACGAGCAGTATTCCCCAATACACTTTGGCCCAGGCGAATATCGCGTCAAGGACGTGCGTGTTAAGCCAGCCCCAGATGTCGAGACTAAAGGTCGTATTGATGCCCTGGATAATGAGAAAACACACGCCGCAGGCGAATATGGTCGCGATGACGGTCAGGATTTTCTTGAAGACGCCGGCTTCCTTCCAGCCGAGATAGCTGATAACCGCAACGAGCGCTTTTTTCAAATAGCTCATCTTAATCCCTCCTCCTTGTTTGGTTTTAAATAACAATTTTTCTTTTTCCCATTTATATTTTATATATAGTTCGATTGTCAATTTTATCAGATTTTAGAAAATTTGTCAATAGCGTGGGAGATATTGGTTATTAGGTATTTGTGATTAGGAAATGGAATTTTTTAAATAAAAAACCCCCATAGGCGGGGGAATTTTATTTTTATCTTAGACCTTTATTACCACTGGCAGAATCATGGGTCGACGCTTGGTCTGCTGGTAAAGATACTGGCCAATATCGTCACGGATTTTATTTTTAATGAAGTCATCAAAGGCAGGGGATTTGGGATCATGATCTTCGCAGATTTTTTTCACTTTCATGCGCGTCGCTTCAATCAACTTTTTATTTTCTTTCATATAAACAAAGCCGCGGGAGATGATATCGGGATTGCCGATCAGCCGTCCGGTTTTGTATTCGATGGTGGCGATAACCACTAGCATGCCATCGGCTGACATGACGCGGCGATCGCGCAAAACGATATTGGAAACATCGCCAACACCCAGACCGTCAACCATAACATAGTCGGCTGGCACGCGTTCATCAGTCAGACGTCCGCCTTTTTTGGTGAACTCGATCACCTGGCCATCGTCGGCGACAAAGATATTTTCCTTGGGTATGCCCAAACCTTCGGCGATCTCGGCGTTGATTTGCAACATATAATGATTAGCTTCAATTGGAATGTAGCAAGTCGGCTTGATTAGGCGCAGCATCAATTTCAGATCTTCTTGTTTTGCGTGACCGCCGGCGTGCACGTCCATTAATTTGTAATGAATGATTTTAGCGCCTTTGCGGGCCAGCGTATCTTTCAGATTTTGAACGGTTCTTTCATTGCCTGGAATAACTGAAGATGAAAAAATAATCGTGTCATGACTTTTGACCGAAAGATATTTGTGTTCGTCTTCGGCGAATCTGACCAGGAAAGCATTTTGCTCGCCTTGCGCGCCAGAACCGAGGATGACAATTTTGTTATCCGGATAATCTTTTTGATTATAATGATCAATTTCCAAGAGCGTGCCTGGTTTTATTTTCATATAGCCAAGCTTGTGAGCGATTTCCACGTTCGTTTTCATGCTGCGGCCTTCAATAATGACTTTGCGGTTAAATTTTTCAGCGATGCTGATGGCCTGTTGCACTCTGTTTAAGAGCGAGGCAAAAGTGCCGATGATAATGCGGCCCGGTGCCTTTTCAAAAATTCTTTCCAATTCATCGCTGACCACGGTTTCGGAAATCTGATAACCTTCGTCTTCGGCATCGGTTGAGTCGGCCATCAGAGCCAAGACTCCTTCTGAACCAACCTTGGCGATACGGCCCAAATCAGCCGGTTTGTCATTGATGGGGTTGTGGTCGATTTTGAAATCGCCGGTGTGGACGATGGTGCCGACCGGAGTTTTGGCCACCACGGCAAAACTGTCGGGCACGTTGTGGTTAACGCGGAAAAATTCCACGTTAAAAGCGCCCAGATGAAGTTTGCTGGTCTCATCAATGATATAGAATTTAAGTTTGGGAGCGTTTTTGTATTCCTCCTGCCTTTTTTGGATAATGCCGGCTGAAAGTTTGGCTGTGTAAATTATCGGATTGCCGATTTTCGGCATCAGGTGGGGAATCGCTCCGATGTGGTCATAGTGACCGTGAGTAATGATAACGCCGCGGATATTTCTTTCCTTGCCTTTCAGATAAGAGATGTTGGGGATGATGTAATCAATGCCCGGCATGTCTTCCTCGGGGAATTGCAGGCCCATATCAATAATGATGATGTCCTGGCCATATTCCAGCAGCGTCATGTTTCGGCCGACTTCTTCAAGTCCGCCCAAAACAATAATTCTTAATTTTTGGTCTCTGTCTGTTTTTTGAACATAAGGAGCCCTAGTTTTTCTGTAAACCATAATTTTTTTATTTTTTTAAACTAAATTAGTTAAAGAACGATGAGTCCTTTTTATTTAATTAGATTTTGAGTTAAGTTATAAGTTTAATGTTTAGCCGACAAATTTTTTCTTGGTCTTGATGTAAAAGTTTTCGATGTCAATAAATCTATCGCTTGGCGTAGCAATTTTTTGAGCGCTGATACCTTTAATGTTTTTGGAAACCGGGTAAGTGTAGGTCGGACTGTACAAAAATACCGCGGGCAGGTCGTCGATGATCAGGTTTTGCATTTCTTTATATTTTTGTTCTCGCGCGCTTTGGTCAGAGCTGGTGCGAGCCTCTGATAAGAGCTGATCCACTTTTTTGTTGGCGTAGTTAGCGAGGTTCACGCCTGGCGCGACTCTCTGGGATGAATGCCAGAAAGGAAATAAATCAGAATCATACCCCGTGATTTCTCCGTAAAGCAGTGCCTGGTAATTTCTGGGCGTGATAACTTCCGATTCAATTTTGTCAGATGAGACAATTTGCAGTTCCACATTTACTCCGATCGCGTTCCAAAAATCTTTAATCATGTTGGCGACTTTTATATTTTCGTCTTGTTCAACAGTCGTTAATTTAATTTTCAGTTCCTGTTTATTCTTTTTTAAGACTTCGCCGTCAGGCACCCAGCCATCAGCCGCCAGAAGCTCGAGCGCCTTTTTTGGGTCGTATTCGTACGTTTTTATATCAGTATTGTAGCCGAGAAAACCAGGCAGAATCGGACCGTCTATTTTTTGCCCCTGGCCCAGCAAAATGTCGTCAATGATTTTGTTTTTATCCACCGCATAAGCCAGCGCCTGCCTGATTTTGGCGTTATCCAACAGCGTATTGTTTTTATCATTGAAAAACACCGCCGTGTATTGAGCCATCTCTAGGTTATACAGATTATAATCTCTTTTATTCATGAATTTTTTTAGATAGGCCTTTGGCAAAAAGCCCAGACTCTGGACCTCTTTATTGGTTAGTCCGCTGATGGCGTTTTCGTAATCCGGATAGAATTTAAAAATAATTTTGTCGATGTAGGGCACCTTTCCGTAAAATTCCTTATTTTTTTCCAGCGTGTAGGCCTTGATAATGCCGCTCTTTTCCTTAATCAGCGATTTGAACTTGTAGGGACCGCTGCCGATCGGTTTTTGATTGTAGACGGCGAGACGCGCGTTGATGGCCGGAATATCGTTCCAAAGATGCTGTGGCAAAAGTCCGACCGTCATCAGATTTAAAAAAGCGGCGTAAGGTTCGCTGATGGTGAATTTAACGGTGTAGTCGTCTACTTTTTCCGTCACGATGCCGGTGTAACTTCTCATCAGCGGGCTTTTGAAATCAGGATTTTGGATACTTTGAATTGTAAAAATAACATCAGCGGCGGTAACTTTTTCTCCGTCATGCCATTTGGCATTTTGTTTAAGATAAAAAGTGTAAGTTTTTTGGTCAGCAGAAATTTCATATTTTTCCGCCAGGTCAGGGACAATTTCTAGTTTTTCATTATATTTCAGTAAGCCGGAAAAAATCAGACGGGAGAGATCCATATCCGCGTCAGCGTAACTTTGCGAGAGAATCGGATTAATATAAAGAGGGGAGCCGACCAGACCCTCGGTGAATTCGCCGCCGTTTTTTGGCGCGTCCACCAGCTTGCTCCAGAAATCAAAATAAAAAACAAAAGCTAAACTTACGATTATGAGCGCCGCGGCTATTTTGACCAACAGGCTCTCGGTTTGCGACAGCGTCTTGGGAAAACGCTTGAATTGCTTCCAATTGGGAGTTTTTTTCCCGTTCAGATCGGCCACCATTTTTTTATCAAGGTTTTTCTGGTTCGAGATTTTCAGTAATTTGTTTATTCTGTCATGCCAAAAAATCACAAAGCTTTTTATGCTCTGTCTCAAATCAAAAAGCACTTTTAGTATTGAGCCCACAAGAAATAAAAATTATAAATTATATGAGAGATTTAATACAGTATGTTTAGGAAGGCGACGGTCAAAAAAATTACCGCTAATATGATAGTGAGAATAAAAATTGTTTTTTCGACGCCTCTTTTGGCGCGGTAGACATTGCCTTCGCCTCCGAAAACGCCGGATAAGCCGGTGCCTCGCTGTTGAAGTAAAATGGCGATGACAAGCAAAACTGCCGTGACTAGTTCAATAATGTTTAAAAACATAAAAAGCTGAATTTATTAACTTATCACCAGTATAGCAGAAAAATTTTGCCGCGTCAATAATGCCAATCAAGATTTTTTCCGATGTGCTATAATATCAAATATGGCAGACGAACAAGAATCGGCAAAAAATACGAAAAAATGGCACCAGACATGGTGGGGTATTATTTTTTTAATGGCCTGCGCCGCCGCTTTTGTTTATTTATCGGTCCTTTCCTACCAGATAGTCTATTATGTCGAAGCGCGAAATAATCTGAAAACAAATACAATACAGTCGACGAGCCAGATAAATTTCAGAAGTTTTATTGAAAAAGACGGCACCCCGTTTATAGGGAACAAAGACGCCAAAATCGTGATTGTCGAATTTGGGGATTTTCAGTGTCCGATCTGCAAGGCCGAGGCGCCGATAATCAGAAATTTGGTCAGAAATAACAGTTCGATAAAATTAATTTACCGCAATTTTCCCAATCCGGTCGCTCATCCTGACGCGATCACGGCCGCTTTAGCCGCGCAGTGTGCTAATGAGCAGGGCAAGTTTTGGGAGTATTATGACCTGCTTTTCGCCAATCAGAATGACTTGAGCACAACGGCTTTGAATACCATGGCTTCTACTTTGGGTTTGAACACGACACAATTTAGCCAATGTCTGACAAACGGCAAATATTTTTCCGTCATCCAATCAGACATGCAAGATGGCTTGAGCTTGGATATTTCCGCTACGCCGACTTTTTACATAAATGGCACAAAAGTAGCAGGCAATATTCCTTACAGCACTTTTAACGAAATTGTTCAGGGGATTGAGAAGTTGGATACAGATACTAACGCCACTAGTTCAAATTAAATTTTTATGGTTGAGATAAGAATTCATGGCCGCGGCGGACAAGGCAACGTTAAACTCGCGGAAATCATTGCCATTGCCGCTTTTGAAGATGGAAAGTCACCGCAGGCTTTTCCTTTTTTCGGCGTGGAAAGAAGAGGAGCGCCAGTCACTGCCTTTGTGAAAATTGATTCAAAATTTATCAGAGGCAGAGAGCAGGTTTATAATCCTGATTATGTTATTATCCAGGACCCCTCGATCTTGGGAGTGGAAAATGTTTTTAGAGGCTGCAAAAAAAATTCAGTGATCATTATTAATTCTGACAAAAGCCCTAAAGCGCTTTGTCCAGGAGTGAGTTACAAGGTGATTTGCGTGCCAGCCAATGAGATTGTTTTAAAAGTAATTGGAAAACCCATTACTAACACAACTATGCTTGGTGCTTTTGCGGCATTTTATAAACTTTCTAAAAAAAGTCTGGAAAAGGCGATTAAAATTAATTTAGGCGAAAGATTGGATAAAGATATTATTGATAAAAACATTGAGGCCATGAGCGAAGCCTATAATTGGGTAAGTAAGAATTATGAATTATGAATTTAGAACTATGAAATATAACTTAGAAGTTAAACCTGGCACAACCATCAAGAACAAGACCGGTGGCTGGCGAGTGGCTAAGCCAGTTGTGGACCATGAAGTTTGTATCGGTTGTGATATGTGCAGAAAAGTTTGCCCAGAAGGCGTTTGCTTTCCGACTGGCGAAAAAAACAGCAAAGGTCGGATTTTTTACGACCGTGATTTGGATTTTTGCAAGGGCTGTGGCCTGTGCGCCAAGGAATGTCCGGTAAGTGCAATTAAAATGGTAGACGATTTTAAATAATTATGGAAAAAAATATATTTATACAAAAAAAAGAATCTGGAAATAATCAAATCGCCGAAAGTGATTGGGCAGAGCGTTATTTACATGGATTTCAAGCCAGAAAGCAAGAGCACGAGTTAGAAAAGTCACGGGAGCTGATAAAACAGATTGACGAGGCGATAACTATAGTCCAGGAGTTGGCTAATAATTACGGGGTTAATGCGTTTCGCATCAGAGCGGAAGCATTTCACCCGTTGCCTCATGAAGATTTTATTAAAAGGTTCGGAGGGGCGGAGGAATTTAATCTAATAGCGCTTTCAAATAAATTCGGAATTTTTTTAGACATCAATAACGCTAAACGGCTTGACCTTAATAACTTTATGAGTTTAGTCCATGAAATTTTGCATACTGCATCCATTCAAAAATTTGAACTCACGGCAAAAGGCGAACAATCTCATCTGCATCAATATAGGAGCGGTTTTCGCCTTGTTAATCTCGATAAAGAAAATCAGGCGAACGAAAAGTTTATTGGACTGAATGAAGGCATCACTCAATTTTTAACAAAATCAGCTTATGTTGCTAGGGTTAAAAATTTACCAAAATTTTTCGAGGCGGTCGATGAATTAGAAAAAAACCTATCAAATGATGATAAAGAAACGAAAGTAATATTTCCACCCGCCTGCAGAGCCTATCAGTGGCTCGAAAAATTATTTCTTGATTTATGCGAAAAAATATTTGAAAAAAATAAAGATAAATTCAAAAATTTTGACGAGGTGAGATCGTTTTTTATTAAAATATATTTTAATGGTGATATAAATGAGGCGGCGAAACTCATAATGACATTGGCCCCAGGCGCTTTAAGGGAATTGTCCGCAATAAAACAATTCAATGATAAGGAAAGTTTAGAAAAGATAAAAAAATTTAGAAAAAAATATGGCTTGCCGGAAGATCAATAAATTATGAGCGCGATAAAAATGGTCGATGACTATAAATGATATCTGAACCACGAAATTTTTTACACAAATAAACACGAAATTTAAATGAATTAAGAAATTATTGATATGACTGAAATAAGGTCAATTGTTAACAAATACAGAAAGAATGAATGGTTATTCGGACAATTTATCCCAACAGATGAAAGAAGGAAGCATAAAATAATGTTTATCGGTGAAAAGCCTTCAGATTATTTTTCGAAACATCCAGAAAAACGATATCTTGGAAATTACAATGCAACAAAGATAGACGAAAAATTCCAAAAATATATCAAAAAGCACAAACTGGGAAGAGTTTATATAACAGATATGGTAAAAACCGAGGGTTTGGCTGGTGCCAAGTTTGAAGATGAGTGGTGTAAAGATAAAAATTTTAAGAATTGTCTCATTGATGAAATAAATTTTATTAAACCCAAGTTAGTAATTTGTATAAGTAAAAAGGTTGAAAATTTATTTAACACGTTAAATTTAGGTTTTTGTGAAAAAAAGATATATCACCCCTCATATGTGTTTCGTTATAACAAATTTAGGGCATGGGATAAACAGTTTAAACAAATATACAAATTTTTTAATAATTAAATTCAGATTTCATAAGTATGTCGAAAGACAATAAACAATTTTTAGAAGGTTCGCATGCAGTGGCTGAAGTAATTAATTTAATTAAGCCAACTGTGGTGGCGGCTTATCCGATTACGCCACAAACACATATTGTTGAGGATTTGGCTAAATTAAAAGCCAGCGGCGCTGCTGAATTTGAATATATTAATGCCGAATCAGAGTTTAGCGCCGCTTCCATTGTACTTGGAGCAAGTGCGACAGGAGTGAGAACTTATACCGCGACTTGTTCACAGGGTCTTTTATTAATGACCGAAGTTTTATTTTGCATAGCCGGTTTAAGATTACCGATTGTGATTACTTGCGCTAATCGATCCGTGTCAGCTCCCATTAATATTTGGAATGATCAGCAAGATGCGGTGACAATTCGCGATGCTGGCTGGTTAATGCTTTATGCCGAAACAAATCAGGAAGCCGTTGATTTGCATTTGTTAGCTTATAAATTGGCAGAAACTTTAAGATTACCAGTTATGGTCAATATGGATGGCTTTGTCTTGACCCATACTTATGAACCACTGATTATGCCAACGCAAGAGCAGGTGAATAAATTTTTGCCAGCTTATAAACCAGAGACAGGGACTTTTTTAGATGTGAAAAATCCAGTATCCATTGGCGCTCTGGCTTATCCCGATAGTTATATGGAAATCAGGAAACAACTGGCGCAAGATATTTACTCCAGTTCTGATTTGATAAAAAAATATAATTTAGAATTTAAAAAGATTTTTGGCCGAGGTTTTGGTGACAATGGCATTGTTGAAGAATATAAAACTAAAGACGCCGAGGTTATTTTGGTGGCCATGGGCTCTGTTTGTGGCACGATCAAAGAAGTTGTTGATGAAATGCGAGAGAGGAAACAAAAGGTCGGACTTTTGAAAATTATTTCTTTCAGACCATTTGTTGATGATGAAGTTGTGAAAAGTTTGAGCAAGGCAAAATATATTGCGGCGGTTGATAAATCTATTTCTTTGGGCAGCGAAGGAATTTTGGCTACAGAAATTAAACGCGCGGCCTATAACCGTTTGAAAGGAAAAATTCAGAGCTTTGTGGTTGGTCTAGGCGGCCGCGACGTGACCAAGGAAATGATTGAGCAAATCGCGTTTGATATAAAGAAGGATAAGGGGAATGAGATGCACTTCGTGGGCTGCTCTTGAACTATGAATTAAGAACTATGAATTAAGAATTTTTGGAAAATTTTTTATAAAAAATGGAAGAAAAAACAAAAACAAAAGATTTAGAAGAACGAACTTATAAATTTGCCATTGATGTAATAAGAATAGTAAATTTATTTCCGCAAAAGACGGCGGCATATATTTTAGGAAAACAGATTATAAGATCTGGTACTTCAATTAACTCAAACATCATTCACGCGAAAAATTCATTAAGCAAGAAAGAATTTACATATTATTTAAATAACGCAAAAAGAGAAGCGAAGGAAACAAAAAGTTGGTTATTAATGATCGTTGATTCCGATTTAATTAGTTTAGGCAAAATTCAAAGTTTGATTGACGAAAATGAAGAATTGATCAGGATTTTAGTCGCAAGTGTCAAAACTTCGCAAAATAAATAATTTCAGAATTCATATTTCATAATTCATAATTATGTATAAAAATCCATTTGAGCATTTAATCGCCCCCGGTCATACCGCCTGCCCTGGTTGTGGGCAACTTATGTCAGCGCGCTTGGTTTTGGATGCTTGCGGAAAAAATACAATTATTGCCAATGCCACGGGTTGTCTTGAAGTGACCACGACAAAATATCCCACTTCATCCTGGAAAGTTCCCTGGATTCATTCTTTATTTGAAAATCCTTCAGCCGTGGCTTCGGGAATTTTGGCGGCTTTAAAACAAAAAGGTTTAGATAAAGAAGTAAATGTAGTGGCTTTTGGCGGCGATGGCTCAACTTTTGACATTGGCTTTGGTTTGATTTCTGGCACGTGGGAGAGAAAAGAAAATATTTTGTATGTTTGTTTCAATACTGAAGTTTATTCAAACACTGGTTATCAGGCTTCCAGCGCTACGCCGTTTGATGCGAATACTACAACTACGCCTCCAGAAAAAAAATCAATGGGTAATAATTTGGTGCGCAAAAATATGTCCGAGATTGCTATTGCGCAAGGTTGCATTTATGTGGCGCAAACAACTTGCGGCTATCCCAATGATATTATTAATAAAGTTAAGAAAGCTTTAACTTTTAGCGGACCAAAATATATTGAAATTTTAACAACTTGTGTGCCAGGTTGGGGAACAGAAAGTGAAATGACAGTGCAATTAGGTAAGTTGGCGCACAAGACTGGCATCTGCCCAGTTTTTGAATATTATGATGGCGAATATAAAGTCATGAAAATTCCGGCCCCCGCTCTGAAAGTTGAAGAATATCTAAAATATCACAAAAGATTTAAGCATCTTTTCAAGGATGAAAAAGGCAAAGAGGCGATTAGCGAGATTCAAAAACTGGCAGATAAAAATATTGATAAATATAATTTGAAATAAAAAATACTCTGTCATTCCGAATGCAATGAGAAATCTATTACTCCTGGGGCGATAGATCCTTCGCTTCGCTCTGGATGACAGAGTATTTTTTATTTTACCGACTTTCACCCATTCCCGCTTGACTGGGTTATCAGGCGGTGATACAATGTCCGTAATATATGTTTGACGGAGATTGGATATTGGAGATTAGGGATTGGGAATCGGAAAATTTTACTACTAAAATAAAAATCAATGGCCAAGCAAGACAAAATTATTATCAAGGGCGCGAGAGTACACAACCTGAAAAACGTTAATGTGGAAATCCCGAAAAATAAATTCGTGGTCATAACCGGACTTTCTGGTTCTGGTAAATCATCACTGGCTTTTGATACTATTTTTGCCGAAGGCCAAAGGCAATATCTTGAGAGCTTGTCTTCTTATGCCCGCCAATTCATTGGTTTAATGGATAAGCCGGATGTTGACCAAATCGAGGGCATTTCGCCAGTTATTGCCATCGACCAAAAAACAACTTCTTCAAACCCGCGTTCAACCGTGGGCACTATTACGGAGATTTATGATTATCTCCGTCTTTTATTTGCCAGAATTGGTCATGTGCATTGTCCGACTTGTGGCTCGGAAATAAAAAAGATGAGCATTAAGCAAATCATCGAAAAGATTTTGGAATTGCCGCCGCAGACGCGCATCGCGGTTTTGTCGCCGGTGGTGATTGGCCAAAAGGGTAAGATGGATCATCTGATCAAAAAAATGAAAAAGGCCAATTTTTTCCAGCTGCGACTAGACGGTAAGCTCTATAATATGATGGAAATTGAAAAAACGATTATTGATGAGAGCAAAGAGCATAATCTGGACGCCTTGATTGATCATCTTTTTGTAGAAAAAGTGAATATGGAGAAAATCACGCACGCGCCGATTTATTTTGCCATCAAAAAAGCACTGGATCTTTCCAATGGTATGGTTAAAATCTGGAGAAAAGACACGAACCAAGAATATTTATTTTCGCAGCACTTACATTGTTCAAAATGTGATTTGAATCTGCCCGAACTTGATATCCGCAGTTTTTCGTTTAATTCACCGCATGGCGCTTGCCCCAAGTGTACTGGCTTGGGCGTGAATTTGGTTGTTGATCCTGAACTGGTTATTTTTAATCCTCGTTTAACCATAGAAGAAGGGGCCATAAAAGTTTGGACTCGCTTAACTTCAAACCAACCTTTGATGCATAAAATTTTAGCCGCTGTAGCTAAAACCCATAAAATTCCTTTGGATAAAGCGGTTGAGAAGATGAAGAAAGAAGACGTGAATATTCTTTTGTATGGCACAGGCGAGGAACAAATTGATGTTGACGGCAAGAAGCATGAGTTTGAGGGCATTATTCCTTTTTTGGAAAAGAAATACAGAGAAACCGACTCTGATTATGTGCGCACGGAAATCGGGGATTACATGCGCGAGGTGATCTGCCCGGTTTGTAACGGCAAAAGATTAAAGCCCGAGAGTTTGGCCGTGACAATTTTGGGTAAGAATATTTCAGATTTTGTGGATATAAGTTTAGAAAAATTAGTGGAACTTTTTATAGACATCGATAAGAAATCAAAAAATGGCAAGGGCCTGACTGAAAATGAATACAAGATTGCCAGGCAGGTTCTCAAAGAGATGATTCGACGTTTAGAATTTTTAAACCATGTTTCTCTGGATTATTTAACATTAGATAGAAGCGTGACTTCTTTAGCCGGTGGTGAAGTCCAGCGTATTCGTTTGGCCAAACAGATTTCTTCCTCTTTGACAGAAATTATTTATATTTTGGACGAGCCCTCAATTGGTTTGCATCCGCGCGACAATGCGCGCCTGATTGAGAGTTTGAAAAAATTGCGAGACATGGGCAACACCGTGATCGTGGTTGAACATGACCAGGCGATTATGGAAGAGGCAGATTTGGTGATTGATATGGGGCCAGGCGCCGGTGAATACGGCGGCAAAGTTGTTGATATTGGCACTCTGGATAAAATTAAGAAAAACAAAGAATCTTTGACTGGTTTATATTTGTCCGGAAAATATAAAATTGAAGCGCGTAAGAATTATCGCAAAGGCAATGGCAAATTTGTGACAGTCAAAGGCGCTACTGCTAATAATTTACAAAATTTAGACGCGAAATTTCCGCTGGGCAAATTTATCGCGGTTTCTGGCGTGTCTGGCTCTGGCAAATCGAGCTTGATTATTGATATTTTATCGCGTTCACTGGCCAAGCATTTTTTCCGCGCCAAAGAACAGCCGGCTGAACACAAAGAAATCGTGGGCATTACAAATTTGGACAAAGTCGTAACGGTTGACCAGTCGCCAATTGGCCGGACACCAAGATCGAACCCGGCCACTTACACCGGCGTGTTCACATACATTAGAGATTTATTCACTCAAGTGCCCGAAGCCAAGATGCGCGGCTTTGACGCGGGCAAATTCAGTTTTAATGTGGTTGGCGGCCGATGCGAAACCTGCGCCGGCGAGGGTTTGGTAAGAATTGAAATGCAATTTTTGCCAGATGTTTATGTGGAATGCGAAGAATGCCATGGCAAGCGCTATGACAAAGAAGCCTTGGAAATTTATTACAAAGGCAAAAATATCGCCGATGTTTTAGACATGACCATTGATGAAGCCAAGAGATTTTTTGCCGACATCCCGATCATTGCCGAGAAATTAATGATTTTATATGATGTGGGTTTGGGTTATTTGAAACTTGGACAACCAGCCACCACGCTTTCTGGCGGTGAAGCGCAAAGAGTAAAATTGGCAACCGAATTATCACGCCGAGCCACTGGCATGACTTTATATATTTTGGATGAACCAACAACTGGTTTACATTTTGATGATATTAATCGTTTGCTGGGAGTTTTACAGAAATTAGTTGATAAGGGAAATACTGTTTTGGTGATTGAACATAACTTGGATGTGATCAAATCCGCTGACTGGGTGATTGATATGGGGCCAGAAGGCGGCGATAAGGGCGGCAAAATTGTGGCTCAAGGTACGCCAAAAGATATTACCAAAATTAAATCAAGTTACACAGGACAATTTTTAAAAAAGTTAGTGAAATAAAAAAACGCCCCGTACCGCGGGGCGTTTTTTTATTTAACACTTTGTTGCCAAAGTAAATCAAAAATGGTTTTCATGGAGTTGTAGAGCGCCCTTGATTCAATAACCACGATGAATATATGATCCTGCAAAGAAGTTAAAGCGACTTTGTTATCGAATAAAGAAATATCCATATCCATGGTCATGCCTTTTGGCAAATATCTAACTTGTTCTTTGGTGCCTTTTAAACGGCGACCAAATTCACGGTCAGCTGGCGTATCAGCTAAAAGATGCATATTGCCCAGGACATGCATTTGTTTTTTGGCAAAGGTGAACCAATTTTCAACTTCGCCAGGTAAATATTTTTCAAATGGGGCAATAGAAGAGATGAAAAGAGCTTGTTTAGCATGCTCAATTTGGCGATAGACACTGGTCACGCCCTCGCCCTCAAAATAATTTATCTTTGGTTTCCAGAGAGACTGATTGTAAATAGCCAGAAAGGCAGGCAGCGCATCTTTAAAATTAGAAACAGTATCTTTTAAATCATTAAAAATTTTAGTGGGATCAACGGCGATGTAGCGATTTATTTTACTGTCTGGCATCGAGCTGACGTAGCCACGCTTGATTAGGCCTTCCAGAATTAGATAAACAATTGATCTTTTTAGTTTGGCGCGCTGTGAGATATCAGTGACTGTGCCGCTGCCAAGTTCTGAAAGGGCAATATAGGTCGAAGCCTCTTTTTCGGTGAAGCCAGCTTGTTGCAAGAGTTTGTTTAATTGTTCGTTCATATGAAAATATTAATTATTGTGATTTTAGTATAGCAAAAGACTTTATATTTGTCAATTATTTTGATAAATTGTATAAATTTTTGGCTAATTTATTTAATTTTAGCCATTTATTTGATACAAAACTATTGACAATGTATAATTTGTATATTAAAATAGAATTAGAATGAATGAGTGAGGTAGCGCAAACATCGGTATGTAAAATACCCCTGCCAAAGCCAGATCAGAGTCGCAGTTCCGCAGTCATGCAATATGCGGTCACGCAGTCACGCAGCGACGCAGACGCGCAGCCATGCAGCGAGCCAAACCGAGGGTTCAAATCCCTCCTGCTCAAGAACTTGGCTAGGCAGTAGCGCAAATGTTAAAGCCATTTCTTCACTCATAAGCCGTTCCGGCATACGGAGCGGCTTTTCTTTGA
>JAQTMG010000004.1 GCA_028714455.1 Patescibacteria group bacterium | reverse complement strand
TCAGCCTTTTAGTCATTGGCGTCTTTTTCATCATCATTTTCGGTACGTTTTGGAATTATTATTCAAAAATCTGGCGCATCGAAGATTTTTATGGCCAAAAACAGCAAGAACTTTCAACCAACGTTCCGCAGATAAATAAATTTGACCCGACGATCGGTCCGGCCAATGCCAAGGTCAAAATATTTGAGTATGGCGATTTCTTTTGTCCCGTCTGCCAGTCGCTTCAGCCGATTGTCGATCAGATTGTGAATCTGTATGGAGACAAAATCATCCTTGTCTACAAGCCGCTGCCGATAACAAACTATCCGGAGGACAAAAATTCAACCGAAGCCGCGCTCTGCGCCAATGAGCAAAACAAATTCTGGGAGTACAGATCGTTAATTTTTCAAAACGTTTCTTCGCTTAACCAGCAGACTTATTTGAATCTTGCCAAGTCTTTAAACCTGAATCAGCAGATCTTTTCTGACTGCCTATCGAGTAGCAGATACGAATCAGTCATCTCAAGTAACATCGCCGATGCCCTTAAATTCAACATCGCTTCGGTTCCGACGATTTACATCAACGGCCAGAAAATCGAAGGCCTTATCGATTTTGACATTCTAAAGCAAGCGATAGAAAACGCTTTAAACCAAACCTAATATGAGAAAA
This sequence comes from Patescibacteria group bacterium, assembly GCA_028714455.1. Lineage (GTDB taxonomy): Bacteria > Patescibacteriota > Patescibacteriia > CAIXNZ01 > CAIXNZ01 > CAIXNZ01. The sequence continues at coordinate 72,859 of JAQTMG010000004.1, read as the reverse complement.
AAATCACTTTTCATTGCTCTGGCCTCTTTGGGCTTTTTATTTTTCTCTGCTTTTTTTGCCTCGGCCGAGACGACCTGCTCAATACCGTTGACCGTCCAGGTGCCTTTTGGCGCGATCGGCCAGAATCTGACGATCAATTCCTCCACGCTTGGCTCATATATACAAGCGATTTATATTTTTGGCACGGCAATTTTAATTACCGTTGCCATAATCTTAGTAATGGTGTCTGGCATCCAGTGGATTATGTCTGCCGGCGAAGCAAGCAAAATCAGCGCGGCCAAAGACAGAATCATTAAAGCCATCATTGGCCTGGTAATCGGCCTCTTCGCCATTTTCATTCTTCGTTTAGTTAATCCTCAAACGACAATTTTTGAACCATTAAACACAAATTGTATACCGACTGGTTCGGCACTTGAAAACATGCCTTGCGCCTCAAGTGATAACTGCGGCTTCGGATTATTTTGTGCGAAAGCAACGCAAAAATGCACCCGAAAATATCCCTCAATAAATACAGAGCAAGGCCAATGTGCTGGCGCAGAAATATCAGGTAAAAATGATCTTGCCTGCCAAAGTAACGACTGCCAGATAATCGCCACTCCCAGCTGCGATAGCGGATACTGTTGCGGTTCCGGCGGTACGCTACAACTTGGCACAACCTGTACTGCTCAAAATTGCGCCAATGGATTATTTTGCAATGCCATTAGAAAAGTTTGTGAAACAAAAAATACTATCAACGCATATTGCAATAGCTCGGCGGTTATGGGCGGAAACGCGGACTTAATGTGCGATACGAATAGCTGCAGCTCAACTCTAAATGTCTGTGTTTACCTTAATGGCACCTACCAAGGACAAGTCGGCGATTCCTGCACCGATAATTCACAGTGCAAAACTAATACTTGCGATAACGGCAAGTGCGCGTTATTAGCTAATGGCCAACAGTGCAATCCTTCTTTCGATCAATGTGAATCAGGAAATTGTGCTGATTGCGGCCAGGGAGGAATTTGCTATTGCCGGCCTCAATCTTAATTGTCATTTCTAATGCCGAAAAAATCAACCACAATTTTTAGCTGTTCAAAATGCGGCGCCCAGTTCCCTAAGTGGATTGGGCGCTGTTCAACTTGCGGCGCTTGGGGAACGATCTCCGAAGAAATGAGCAATGACCAAGCACCAATTATCAAAATAAAGGTTGATAAAAATCTGCTGGTGGATTTTAAAAGCTCCGAGATAATTAATTTTGAGCGACTGCAAACAAAAATTAACGAATTTGACAGAGTTTTAGGCGGCGGCATTGTTGTCGGCAGTTTAATTTTATTGGGCGGAGCGCCAGGCATTGGCAAATCAACTCTGGTCTTACAAATCTGTCAAAATTTAAAAACCCCCACACTTTATGTTTCCGGCGAAGAATCAGCCAGTCAGATTAAGATGAGAATCGACCGGCTCAATCTTGATTTCTCTAATTTGAAATTTCTCGGTGAAAATAACATTGAAAAAATCGCTTCATTTATAATTGAAGAAAAACCAGGCCTGGTGATTATCGATTCTATCCAAACTCTTTATTCTCAAGAGCTGCCTTCTGAAGCCGGTTCAATAAACCAAGTGCGAATTTGTACGGTTAAACTCTTGGAACTGGCTAAAAAATACAATATTTCCATAATTATAATCGGCCATGTAACCAAAGACGGTTTGGTGGCTGGTCCGAAATCACTGGAGCACCTAGTTGATTCTGTTTTATATTTAGAAGCCACAGCCACTGATAATTTCAGAATGCTGCGTAGCGCTAAAAATCGTTTTGGCTCAACTTCGGAAATTGGCATTTTTAATATGACTGGCTCTGGTTTGGCAGAAGTAACTAATCCCTCGGAACTCTTTTTGCCTCAAAACCAAGAACCGAATTCTGGTTCTGTCATTACCTGCGTTATGGAAGGCAGCCGACCCTTTCTCCTGGAAATTCAGGCCCTGGTTACTAAAACTTTATTTGGTTATCCTCAAAGAAGAGCCTCGGGTTTTGATTCCAATAGATTACAAATGTTAATTGCGGTCCTGGTCAAACGCGTGCAGATTCCCCTTTTAAATCAGGATATTCACCTTAATGTTACTGGCGGTTTAAAAATAGATGAAACAGGAGCTGACCTGGCAGTTTGTGCCGCCATTATTTCTTCGTTCAAAGATAAAATCATCGCCCCCGACACCATTTTATTGGGCGAGGTTGGTTTGGGCGGAGAGATACGCCCCGTTTACCAAATTGAAAAACGCATTGAGGAAGCCCAAAAATTAAAATTCAAAAACATCATCTGCCCGGTGATAAAAACCGAGAAAAAAGGTTTAACCACGGTCAAAAATCTTGAGGAAGCCATAAAAAAATTATTCTAAATAAAATAAAACGCCAAGCCACGGCGTTTTTTATTATGCCTAAATTAATTAGACTAAAAAAGAAATTCTACCAACAAAATACCTTTAAACTGGCTAAGGCGCTTTTAGGAAAATTTTTGATTAGAAAAATTGGTAAAAAAATTTTAATGGGAAAAATTGTAGAGGTTGAGGCCTATTACGGTTTTCAAGACAAGGCCTCTCATGCCTCAAGAGGCAAAACGGAAAGAAATAAAATAATGTTCGGGCATCCAGGCGTTGCCTATATCTACATGATTTATGGCATGTATTATTGTTTAAATATTATCACGGAAGAAAAAAATTTTCCTGCGGCAATTTTAATTAGAGCGCTTGAACCCCTTGATTGTCACCCTGAGCATAGCCGAAGGGTGGCAATATGTAAAAACTATGGCTCGGCTATGCTCACCATGACAAGAGGGGCCACAAACGGGCCCGGCAAACTTTGCCGCGCTCTCAAAATTGATAAAAAATTAAACGGAGAAAATTTGATCACCAGTAAAAAATTGTATCTAGCTCAAAATCCTAAAATAAAAATTAAAAATTCACAAATCACCAGCGCCGAAAGAATCGGCATTGATTATGCCGGAAAGTATAAGCACAAGCCCTGGCGATTTTATATAAAAGATAATAAATATATTTCTAAAAAGTAAAGGGCGGCACTGATCTTCAGTACCGCCCTTAATTTTCACATCGATAAGGCTGTCACCCGTTGGCCCCTCGAGCGAATTTCCCCCTCCTTCCCGTCCTTGCAGTCAAAGCAGTCACGGCAAATCGGGTGAGCAAAGAGCCGCTCCTTGCTGATCGGATCGCCGCAGGTTTCGCAGAAGCCAAAAGTTCCATCCTCTATTTTCTTTAGCGCCAGCGCAATCCGATTGAGCTCGATTTCGTACATATCCTTCAGCGATTGGTCGGTACGAACGATATTTTCCTGCGTTGCCTGCATATCGGCATCACCGTCATTGCCGCAGTTCTCGACCGGCTTGCACAGAATGCCAGCCAGCTCCTCCTGCCTTTTTAAAAGCTGTTTCTTGATCCTTCCGAGCTCTTTTTTGGTGAGGGCTCCTCTGTTTCCGCTTTGCGTTTCCCGTTTCGACATCAGCTTCCTCCTTCCTTTGGGTTTGGGTTTATCAGAGAACCGATTTTTTATATATAAAAAATTTAGCAAACTTTTTATAATTTGTCAACCTCATTCTGGGTGGTCAATAATTTTTATTTCATCTAGCTTAACTTTTAATTCTGGAAAATCATTAATGTCATATCTGTCCAAAAAATTTCCAGCTTCATATTTTGTCAGATTTATCAAATCTATATCGCCTAAACTGGCGATTTTAAAATCAGGCAGACCCGACTGCCTTAGGCCGTAAACCTCACCTGGCCCGCGAAATTTCAAATCGTATTCAGCCAGCCTGAAACCGTCATTGGATTTTAGCAAAGCCGATAATCTTTCTGCTGTTTTTTCGGAATCGTTATCAGTGAACAAAAAGCAATACGACTGATGTTCTCCCCTGCCCACGCGACCGCGAGATTGATGCAGCTGCGCCAAGCCAAATCTGTCAGCCCCTTCAATCATCATTATTGTCGCATTAGGAATATCAATACCAACTTCAATAACCGAAGTGGAAACTAAAATCTGGATTTTATTTTCTTTAAATTCCCGCATGACCCCGTCTTTCTCTTCAGCTTTTAATTTGCCGTGAAGTAATCCTATTTTTAAATCAGGAAAAATCTGCTTGCTCAATTTTTTGAATTCATCGGTGACTGATTTGACTCCCAGCTTGTCTGACGGGTCAATCAGGGGGCAGATGACAAAAACCTGCCTGCCGGATTTTATTTCCGCTCTAATAAAATGATAAGCCTTGGACCGGTTGGCTTCACTAACTAATTTGGTGATAATTTTTTTGCGGCCGGCTGGCATTTCACGAATTATTGATAAATCCAAATCGCCATAAAAAATCAGGGCCAGTGAACGCGGTATGGGGGTGGCGGTCAGGGATAAAAAATGCGGCGTCAATTTTTCGCTCTTATCTTTTAATTTTTTACGTTGCTCCACGCCAAAACGATGCTGTTCATCAATTATGGCCAGGCCCAAATTATTAAATTCAACTTTTTCTTGAATAAGAGCATGCGTACCAATAACCAAGTCTGCCCTGCCATTTTTTATTACTTTCATTAATTTGTTTCCGGGTACATCAAAACTGTCACCAAGACTTTTCTCGCTGCCGCTCAAAAGCGCGATTTTTACGTTTCTTGGCGTTAGTAATTTTTTGAAGGTTTGAAAGTGCTGCTTGGCCAGAATTTCAGTTGGCGCCATAAAGACTGCCTGATAACCGTTTAAAACCGTGTTCAAAACGGCCAAAGCGACGACGATCGTCTTGCCAGAGCCCACGTCACCTTCAAGCAAACGGTTCATGGGCGTTTCTTTTTGCATATCTAAAAGTATTTGCCAAGCTGCTTTTTTCTGGTCATTTGTCAGTTGAAAGCTTAACGAACTGACAAAATTTTTAATATCCTTTTCTTTAAACTCAATACCAGGCGCTTGGTTTTTAGCCAAATATCTTCTGATTATTTGACTCTGTAGGGCAATTAAAAAAAGCTCGTCAAATTTTAAACGATAACGCGCTTTTTCCAAACTCTTAAAATTTTTAGGGAAATGAATCTCCTCAAGAGCTGAAGTTAGTGATAATAGCTTGTTTTTCTGTAAAATATTTTTGGGCAACCATTCTTTCACCAGCTTAATCGAACCAAGTGCCAGATTTTCCAAAAAACGTAATTGTTTCAAGGTTAAATTTCCGCTCAATGAATAAATCGGAACAATCTTGGCCGTATTCAAACTTTTAGCGCCGTTTATTTTTTCGTAGCTCGGCGAAACAAATTGCGGGCTCAATAAATTATCGGCGTCAACCCTACCCGAGATAAAAATCCCATCGCCGCTTTTCAGATTTTTTGTCAGAAACGGCTGATTAAACCAGACAACTTTGATATCGCCTGTTTCATCCCCGATCAATGCTTCGGTAATATACATCCTTCTTCGATAACTGCGTCTATTTTTGATCAGAATAATTTTTCCCCTGACCGTGACGATTTGTCCAAGTTTTAAATCTTTAATTTTCGCCAGATGAGAAAAATCCTCATAGCGAAAGGGGAAATTATAGATCAAATCAAAAACAGTAAAAATTCCAAGCGCCTTTAAATACCTGGCCGTCGCTTTGCCAACTCTGGTCAGTTTTTCTATTGGAGTATTAAGAGGATACATTTGTGCTCTCGTGAGGAATCGAACCTCAATCCTGGGTTCCGCAAACCCATATTCTATCCGTTGAACTACGAGAGCTAGATTATATTTTTACTATCCGTTGCCCGCCGGAGGCGGGTCCGCCTTTGGCGGAAACTACGAGAGCAGATAAAAGTTTATGTAATCCATGCCTAAACTTATATTTTTATTTCTTGTGTAAAAACGAATCAAGCGCATTGCCACATAGACTTTTATCTGCTCGAGAGCTAATGGTCAAATGGTACTATTTTTTTACGAAAAAATCAAGACTAATAATAAAAGGAGATGTTAAAAATCTCCTTTATTTTAAATGCTGGTTAAAGTTTCAATATCGATTCCAACTGATCATCCAGAGCCTGATGTTTTTTGTCTACATCTTCCTTCAAATATTTTAACAGCCTCTCCCTCACGAGCAGAGGATTTTTATCATTAAGCTGTATAGAGACTGTGGGAGCGAGGCCCTTAAGATTAAAAAAAAGTTTTTTTACAACCGGAGGGTCATAAATAAAATAGAAATTCTTAATTCTGTCGTAATCGAAAAATTGATTGCCAAGTACCAGGCCGCTCTCCGTAATCTGAAAAAGCAAGTCGACCGGCTGCTTGTAGCTTTTCAGAAACACAATAAAGCCGGCCAAAATAATAATCAGGGCAAACAAAAAATTGGCCGTGAAAATGCTGTAAATAATCAAAACAAGACCGATAACGATGGTTAACAGATACCAGGACCAGCCCCTGGGATATCTTGTAAACTCTGGGGTATGCCATTGAAAGAAGATTTCCCCAAAGTCGCCTCGCGTATTTTCGTTTTTTTCTGCCATATTTTAAAATGAAATGTTAGTTTGACTTTTTGATTTTTTTATAGTAAAATTTGTAAATAAGCAGGCTTTGGAGAGGTACCCAAGAGGCTGAAGGGGCGGGTTTGCTAAACCTGTAGGTCGGCGTTTTAGCCGGCGCGGGGGTTCGAATCCCCCCCTCTCCGCCCAGTTGATTTTCCGGGCCGATTAACCAATAGCGAATTTAGGGAAGGGTGACAGAGCGGTCGAATGTACCAGCCTGCCCCGCACCAATTTTGCAAGTATTTTAAAATATCAAATAATCTTATGGAAAAACGAAAGGGAAGGGTGACAGAGCGGTCGAATGTACCAGTCTTGAAAACTGGAGTCCTGGCAACGGGACCGTGGGTTCGAATCCCACCCCTTCCGTTTTTCCGTAAGAAAACGGTGCGGGGTCGCAGAAAAACTGGAGTCCTGGCAACGGGACCGTGGGTTCGAATCCCACCCCTTCCGAATTTTTAAATCTCCGAAATATTTAAAAAACTTTCAAGGGGAGCAAACAAACTGCTTTGTTTGCGTTGGGATTCGAAGGGCGAGCGATGTGCCAAGGGCACAGCGAGCCCAGGCGCTTTTACTATCATAATTTTGATTAAAATCGTCTCAAAGATGAGCGGAATCCCACCCCTTCCGAATTTTTAAACCTCCGAAATATTTAAAAAACTTTCAAGGGGAGCAAGCAAACTGCTTTGCTTGCGTTGGGTTTCGAAGGGCGAGCGATGTGCCAAGGGCACAGCGAGCCCAGGCGCTTTTACTATCTTAATTCTAATTAAGATCGGTTTAAAGATGAGCGGAATCCCCCTCTCCGGACTAATCTTCCCTTTGCGCAACGACTAGTCCGTAAACATCAACAAACCCCTCTTTTAAAAATACTTTCGCGCATTCATTCAAGGTACTGCCTGTCGTAACCACATCATCCACGAGGATGATTTTTTTATTTTTATCAAAACTTTTATCTGCTGAAAGAATAAAGGCGTCTCTGACGTTTTCTCGTCGCTCCGACTTTTTCAATTCCACCTGACTCTGCGTGTTTCTGATCCTCGAGATCAAAACTTTTTTAGGAATTTTATAAAATTCACTTAAGTGATTCGCTATCAAATCACTTTGATTAAAGCCGCGATTTAAAAATCTTTTTCGGTGAAGTGGAACTGGCACAAAGACGGTATTGTCAGGCCCAAAATCAAAATTTTGGAAAATTTTATTTTGTTCAAGATAATTTATTACAATTTCACCCAAGCCCGAACTCGCCTCTTCGATAAATTTATACTTGAGCAGATGAATCAGGTCATGGAGAGCTTTGTCATTATAATCAGCGGCCACAAAAACAGCTTTCAAGCGGTACTCTTTACCGCAATCTTCGCAAATTCTTGGAAGATGAGTCGGCTTTTTACAGACAACACAATAAAAATTTCTGTTGATTTTTATTTTCCGTTGACAATCTCCACACAGATACGAACCCTCGGTTCCGCAGCCAATGCATTCCCTAGGGAAAATCAGATCCAGGATGACATTTTTTATTTTTTCTAAAAAAGACATGCTATTGCCAATAAACGCCATTCACTTTCCAGATCTGGCCGCTTTTTACTAATTTCAAAAGAATATTCTGATAAAAAATCCTCGGGTTCGAGAGAGAGACTTTATACTCGATTCTCTGCGTCTTCACGAGCACGTCAGCGGTGCCCTGATTTTCATCTAACGAGTTAAAGTCGCTGGAGAGCGCCTTGGTCTCAATGCCGTAATAACTTGATTTGGGATACAGTTTAATCAGGCTTGGAATATAAGTATTTTGCACCCAGTTTATTGTCGCTGCCGTCATCTGGCTTTTTAACTCGCTGAAATTAACAAAATCGCTTTGGTTAGAAAATGTGCCGAATCTTTCCGCGAAAGGCATGGCAAAAAACAACACCTCGTTCTCATTCGCCTGTTGTTGAATCTGGGCCGGAGTCATGTTCACGTTGGCGATAATCGTCGGCAGGCCGTTTGTGTTAAAATTTTGAGCGGTGTTGGTATTCTGAATGTTTGAATTCGAAAGCGGCGATAGTTGCTGAAAAAAATAAAAATAATAAATGGCGAAGCTAATGATCAGAATCAACAAAATCAAAACTATCAAAAGTATTAATCTTCTTCTTCGATTTGAATCTGGATTGGCCATATCTAAATTATTAATAATTAAATTTTCATTTCTTCAACGCCCTCTGCTTTGGCGGCCGGAGCTGCCGGTTTTTGTTCTTCGTTTCCGCCTGCCTGCTCAAATTCCCGCTTAGCGGCTTCAATTTCCAAAAGTTGTTTAGGATCGGTGGTGATCAACTGATCCTCGCTGTAAGAAGCGACGATTTTAATTGCCGCGTGTTTTCTACCGGCGAAAAATATTCCCTCTCCAACGCCCGCCTCCAGCAAAAGATATTTCTCGCCCTGGGTCAGCAAAAAAACCTTTTGGATGTTATCAATCGAAGCCGGCGATTGTTTGAGCAATAAAAGCAGCGCGGAATTAGTGACGATCGCTTTGCCGTAAGGACTATTTAAAAAATCGTTGACGTCTTGAGTTATGGTGGTCACGCCCAAATAATATTTTCTGCATCTCTTAACCAGGGCGTAAATGAATTTGGCCGAATCCTCTTGAGTCATCAGCCACCAGGCCTCGTCAATCACCAAAATTCTGCGCTTTATTTCAGAACGCACGACATTCCAGATGTAATTTATAATGCTGTAGATGGCGAGCGGCCTTAGCTCGTCTTCCAGATCCCTGACGCTGAAAACCACCAGCTGATTTTTCATGTCGACGTTGGTGGGATTATTGAAAAGGCCGGAAAAAGTTCCTTCCGTATATTTTCTCAATCGCAGGCTTAAGCTCTTGGCTCCTTCCAGACCTTCGAGAATATTTTGTAAATCCTGCATCACGGGCACCTCAACGGTTGAGAGGTCGGAATTGGCCGTAATATCCTTGCTGGCATATGTCTCCAATAAAGCACGGTCGAGAATATTATCCTCCTCAACCGTCATCTTGCCGAGCATGATGCGCAATAAACCTTTTAGAGTTATAACGGCGCTTCTGATTATGTCTTCGGTTGAAGCGTCGCCGATGCCGCGCGGCAGATCAAAGGGGTTAATCTTGCTTTTTGAAGAGAGAGAAATGTCGATGTAGCTGCCGCCCACCGCTTCAGCCAGGTGCAAATATTCTCTTTCCGGATCGATGATAATCACGTCGGAGCCGAGCATCAGGCTGCGCAGGACTTCTAGCTTTATGGCGTAGCTTTTGCCGGCGCCGGCCGTGGCGAAAACCGCAAAATTGGCGTTTTGCAAAGAGAAGCGATCAAAAAGAATTAAGCTGTTATTGTGTCTGTTGATGCCGTACAATATGCCTTCGTCCGAAGTCAGCTCCGAGGAGATAAAGGGGAAAGACGAAGCGACTGGCGAGGTATTCATGTTGAATGATACCGTGATCTCGTCGTTGGCCAGCGGCAGAGTGGAATTAAATCCCTGCTCGGCCTGATAAAAGACTCTCTTGCTGTAAATCAATTTGCCGCCCAGCACCGACTCTATCTCCGAAGTCAGCTTGTCAAGCTCATCCATCGAATCGGCGTAGATTGTTATATAGAGGCCGAACTGAAAAAATTTCTCTGTTCCTTGAGTCAGATCGTCGCGAAGTTTTTCTATGTCGGACAGACCGGTCTCGAGAATGGGATCGCGAGGCGCGCCTTTTTCACGGTCAGTCATCAGCTGCGCCTCCATGTTGCCGACTCTTTTTTTAAGCTGTTTTAAAATCACGTCCGATTTCACGGGATAAAAAAACATGGAGACGTCTAGAGTCTTGGAAAAATTAATAATCGGCGTAAACCAGCCGACGCTTATGTAGCGCGGATAATTCAGGACAAAAAAGGTGCGTAAATATGTGTCGCCCAAAAGCAGAAAAGTCGGCTTGACTTCAAAAGCAGCCGGAGCTATCAGATCCTTTATATCAACGACGCCCTTTCTGTAAATTCGCTCCTCTTCAAGAGTAATCGCCTCGGCCTTAAGTTGGGCCGCTTCCTGCGCTCTTCGCTGGCTGGGCGTCAATTGAGCCTCAACCTGATTCTCTGTTTTATTTGTCTCTGTCGGTAGGGGTAGAGCCATAAAAATATATTAAACGATTTCAACTCCAAGCTGACTCACGTCACGGAGCCTCTGATTCTGACTGGTCTTGGGGTTATATATGTTATAAAAAAGTTCTATTAATCCCTGGGTGTCTAAAGTAGCACTGTCGAGCCCCATCGAATTGAGGGATGATTGTATATTGGCGACTCGCTGATCCAGCTCTTGCTTATATTGAATAAATTTCTCTCTCTTTATTTTTATCTGGGCGCTGGGACTAAATGCCTCCTTTAAACGCGCAAAAAAACCTTTGCCCTTATTGCCCAAGGGATTGTACGGCACAACCAGAAAAAAACGCTTCGTCATAATCTCACCAATCTCAACCAGCTGATTAATGAAATCTAGATAGCTGTTGATCTGGATCCGTAATAATTCATTCGCTTGTTTTTTCTCGGCTTCTTTCAGGCGATTTATATATTCTTCGATGTCTAGTTTCCTAGATTGCACGACTATCTGCAGCGGATGTTCCAGCGAATTTAAGAATTCAACGTAGCCCATAATCAAGGCGTTCTGCTCATCTTCTGATTTAAGGGCGAAATTAATGCTGGAACACAAAATTATGCTTCTTAAGGTGCCGTCTTTAAGCACAACCGTGTTGTCTCTTATCTCGGCGATATCCAGATATTGTTGCGTTGAAGTTTTTGCCATAGTAATTATTTTTTATAACAACCGCTAAATTTTCGTGTATTTAGTGATTATATTTTAGTGGTTCATTATTCTTCTTCTTTATAGGCGCCGCCCGTGTTAACGACCAGCGACAAGCTCGTTAAGCGCGAACTCGAAATCGCCGGCTTGGGTATAAATTCCTTTTTTATTTCAACTTTTTCAACGGGCGGCAGCGATTTTATTTCTTCTTTGTGCCAGAGGCGCAGTCTCGGTCTTCTCAATGTCAAGACGAGATTCAGGAAAAAAATATGAAAGGCCACGCCGTTGATGCGTAAAAACGCAAATATGCCGAAAACACCTGTCGTAATTACCGCTATTACTATAAAAATATTAAAAAAGAATATCTTGTAAAAAATAAAATCCAGCATCCCCGCCACCATCATAATCAAAAATTGTCTGGTCGTGATCGGGCCGAAGATTTTATTTTCCGCGTCTATAAATTGTGGCACCGCGAATGGTCCGGGCATATCAGTACTTTAATTTTTGATTTAATTCCACTATCGCCTTATACTCGGGCAGCGAAATATTTTTATTTTCATTAATCACTTGTTCAATCGACTTTGATTGACTCATGGCCAGATTCATTGTCTGCGCGTAAAGTTTATAAAGTGGGCTGCTTTTTAGCGCTTCGATTCCCTGCGTTTTTTTCACCAGAGACTCGTCTTCTAGTAAATCCAGCTTGCCCAAAATTTTCAAAGCCGCTTCCCCGGGATCTCTAGACAGTCGGCGAAAATCAGTGATGGTCAGCGCCGCCAACTCGTCAATCGGTCCGTATAATTTCTGCTCGGTAAATTTAACGTCTTCCATCCTTGGTCTTTCTCTGACCGCCGGTCTTGGCTTAAACTGGACAGGAGATTCGTTTTTAACGTTGAAATTTTTCTGGACGGTTTGTCTCGGCGCTGCTGACGGTTTTGGCGCAAAGGCGGGCGGCGCGATTTCTTTTTTGCTGGCTAAAAATTCTTCCTCCTCAACCACGTCTTTGGCAAAATCGCCGCTGACTTCCGGTACCCTCTCAATGTCTCCCAGCTCACGCTTTATTTTCTCAATTCTGGACAGCTCATTAAAATTTATTCCTTTCTCTTGCAGGAGCTGGTGAATCCCGACTCCGTTTTCTTGAGTCGGCCTCTCTTTGCCCAATTTTATTTTAGCCGAGACATCAATATCTGGTTCTGACAAATTTGTCTCTTCGGTATTTCCCCCACCCTCGTACTCACTGATTATCTGCGGCATATTTATTTGACCTGATTCAATCTGCTGCTGCTTTTCTCCCAAAAGTGCTGCCAGTTTACCATATGCTTCCTCGCTCATACCGACTCCGCCAATTTTTACAGAACGAGTTAAAACATCTCTTAAATCATTTTCTTTCCTAGTCCCTTTTAGCCAGCTTAAAATCGCATCATCGTATCTTTTTTTTAACGCAGAATCCGTGAACTTATAATTTATTTCTGCTAAAAATTCATCGGCAATGGTCTGGGGTGAAAAGGCAACTAAATTTTTTTTCATTAAATTCTTTTTTATCGATTCCAGTTGCGATTTTTTTTGCACTATTTGAGTATCTAACTCATATGCCAACTCAACAGCTCTGCCAAAATCAATTTTTAATGCGTCGCTGAAAATCGTCGGCACATCTAAAATATCGGTTGCTCCCGATATAACATCGCCCAAGATGTCTAATATAACATCGTTCTTCTCTCCCAACCGGCTATCTTGTATAATTTTGTCAAAAATTGGTTCCAGCTGACCAAGGTCGCCTTTTTTTATTTTTACTAAATCCATATTTATTTTTCTTTTACTTTAAGACCCAAACCGTCAAATGTATCCCTGATGTCCTTCATCTTCTTATTAAATTCGGCTTTGTCTTTTTCTTCTATTAAATTTATCGCATCGTCAAATTGTTTTTGCAAGGCATCATAACTAAAAAGTTCTTTATTCAGGGCATTTTTTTCTATATCACTAGATAAATTTTTGCTCAATGCCTTAAAATAAAACTGCAACGCTTTGGGATTCTTTTGACCTGAATTAAATTGATTTGTCACATTTCTTAAGCCTTGTTTTATTTTTTGAGCAAGTTCTTTTTGCTTATCTTTTACTATTTTATCCCTTGCTTTTATCTCGCTTTCTTTCTGCAATAAATATTTAGTCATCTCTTGAGCGATTTCTCCTCTACCAAATAACCCTGAATCAGGTTCCCCCGCCATTCTATCGGCAATTTCTATAACTCTTTCATCCTTCCCCATACCCTCGGTGGCCTTTAGCATATCAGCCGCCTGCACGTCAATAAATTTAATGGCTTTATTTCTTTCATCTGCAAAACCAGAGCCAACAAGGACTTTGCCTAATTCCTGCTCAACCCCCACTGTAAATGTTTCTTTTTTGCGTTTTGTTTTAATTCTATCTTCAATATGATCATCTTTTTGACCTTCACCGCCGTCGAGTTTCTGACCTATAGTATTAAATTTACTAGACACCTCTACTGCCAAGTCTTGGTATTTCTCCAAATCATCGAGGCTCAAATTACTAACCTGTCTATCAAGTTCTTTAATTTGAGCCATTTTGGCCAATTCATCTGCTGATTTATTGTGCAATGATGGATCAAACAAATTTTTATTTTTATCAATCAACTTGGCTCTTTCTTCGCCAGAGCCAAACATGAATTGCAACTTTGTTTTAATATTGTCACGGCCTGGCTGATCCAAACCGCCGATTCTGGGGATTTGTTGTAAAAGACCCCTTCCCTCTGCCATCACGTAATCAACTGGATTTTTCATAATATCCAATAAATCTGTCTGCTTGGCAGATTTGTTGAGCCTTTCCTGATTAGCAGTACCAATGCCTTTTTGCACCTCTTTGCGCCTGCTACTTTTTGCCTGACTCGATCGCATTATTGTCCAAAATTCGGAATCTTTTTGTACACCCTTGTCTTCCTTTCCTTTAAGATAATTGAGAAAATCTACGTCTTTTTTATTGTCTGAACTTTCTAATCTCTTATATTCGTCACTATCCTTATCAAGTTTGTATATGCCTTCGGTATCTTTTTTCGTAATTTTGCTGGGATCCAAGTCTGCAATTCTATTTAATAAATCCTCATCTTTTGTATCCGCCGTTGCTATCTTTGCCTTTTCTATTAGATCGCTGACGACTTCGTATTCGTTTGTGTCTTCGTTATATATCAAATCGGAAAATGATTTGTGCCGTCCTGTTTCTTTTTCCACCCGCTTCTCCATGTCCTCAAGAAATATTTGCTTGTTCCTTCTGCCTTTACCATCCAAAAGCCCTCCGCTGCCCTGCATCTCTTTAAGATCATTGTATTGCAGCTGACCCTTATCAGCTAAAGCAGTATAGGCGGCTTCCAGAGCTGCTTTATCTCTTAAAATTGCCGGTGTTTTTTTCATTTCTTTGTCCAAAATCTTTTCCCGCACTTCGTTGGGATTTTCCCAGTTGATATCTGGCCTGTTTTTCTTATAACTCTCCGCGTTTTCGGCTTGAATTTTCCTTTGTTCGGCAGTACCGGCGCGACCAGATAAAACCAAAGACTCGGCATCGGCTCTCATGGCTTCAGAAGTACGTTTTCGGCCCGCGCTTGTCAAAAGTTTGGTAAATCTGCCGGCTTGCAGCTTTTGGGATACACCCTCGGCAACTCCTGTCGCATAGGGCTTAAGCGCACGAACTGGTGTGGTGGCCATATAGCCTGCTCCGGCCGCGGCCCGCCTGGCGCCTCTTTCCAGGCGCCCGACGCTCTGGTCTTTCATCCAGTTCACTGCTCTGCCCGCGTAAGAAGCGCCCGCGACTTGAAAACTCGAAGTAAGCACAAGAGCGGCTACGAGAGTCAAGATGGCAAATAAATATTTGGCGATATTATCAAAAGTACCGGCCAAGCCCAAACCGACTTGGGTTGTCGAACCAGTTTCCACGGGCAGGTTCATGTTGGTCAGAGTTGAGAGAGACAGCCAAAGGAAAAAAGCCAGCATGGGCCCGACTGACAAATATTGCCACAAATATCTCCAAAATTGTCCGGAAAAACTGCCCAACTGGCTGACGGCTCCCTCGAAAACCCAGGAAAAAAACGCCAGTGGAGAAACGATTATCAAAATCCACAAAACAACTATTCTAAACGCCAAGATAATACAATAAATGAATACTACAATCAAAGAAACAACAATGAAAATTAACGACATCAGCATACTCACCAGCGTTTGTGTGTCTGTAATTTTGTCGGGGTTCTGTATAAATGTTCCCAGATTTGGAATTCCTAAAATGGCAAATAAATTTCCCTCGGCAATATCTTTGTAAGCGTTGACAAAGGTCAGCATTATTATCTGAAAGGCGTCAATGAGCAGGCCCAAGATGGTGCGGCTGAAATTGACCAAAATCGCCATCACCAGCAAGCGGAAAAGCAGTTTGGTCCATTCATATTTTTGCACATTTAAAACCGTGACAAAGGCGATGAAAAGCAAGCCGACGATAAAAAGCATATTTACCACGTCCCTCAACATTGTCCAGCCGACTGTTACGTAAGGAAAATTAATAAAATCATTAAATTTACTCACATAAACTAATAGCTTAAAAGAAGTTATTAAAAGCTGCCCGAAGAAAGACACAAAAACCATGACAATCGGCGCTAGAATGCTTGGCAGAACATCAACAATCGATACGGACGAGGCTATTGCCGCCGCGAATGTTTCCCGACAAACAAAAAATAACGAAAAAATGCAGATCGGCAAAATCATCAAGTATATTTTATTTTTTTTCAAATTTTTCATTAAATAATTTTATCTTCTTAGGCACGGCTCATCCTGCCAGATAAATCCCGGTTGTTTTTCGCAAATTACCTGCGTTGAATAATTTGTTTGTATCACCTGGCGGCCATTGGCATCAAAACTATAGCAAAATCCCCAATTGCAAACCGGATTATTCAGACAACTGGCTTTTGTCTTGTAATATGGACAAACGTCGATGGCCAGCGGGAAATAGGTCAGGCAGGCGTAGGTCTGATAATTATATTTTGGCGCACTGCCGTTGTCATAAAGACCGTCATTTTTTGTGCAGTAAGCGCTCTTTTCTTTGCCGCCAACCAATATTTTATCGTAGACATTTGCGTCAAAACCAGCGGCGCCCGAACACGTGTATGGCCCATCATAACTATTTTTATAAAGATCGGCATAAACCGGGCTCAAGGTATCGTATTCCAGGCACATATTCTCAATGCCGTTATAAATCTTAACATTTTCAACAGGAGAACATGTTGAAGCGGCATTAGCCGGATTGGAATCGCTGTAAGGACAAGTTTGGCCCGGATCATCACCTGTTTTTGGTGCGCCATTTACAGTACACCACTTGCCCTGGCGGTAAGCCGGCGTCGTGCAGATATTTGTGACATCTTGTACTCCGCTTGTTTTATATATGATATTTCCGTTGGCATCTTTGAGAATATTGCCGCTGGCATCCAGGCTTGGATAAACCATGGATATCGGGAAATTGGTCGTAACTCCGCCAGCAGTCACTTCTCCATAAGAGCACATGCTGCCCAGACTGCTCAAATCCGCCTGATAACTGGGGCTGTAAAGGTTATTGAGTTGTTTAGTCTTGGAAACACCTGACATTTCATAAGGCATCGGGGAATTAGATGAGGGGAAAACCTTGCAGATAGGCTCTTCGTAACGGCCGTCCAAATTTTGACCGATGTCGGCAACTTTTGGATAGAGAGTAAAGCCTTGGCCCAGAGGCGATTCAAGTTCGACTTCGACAGGATATCTGTCTGGCACGCTGTAGCCCGAGAAATCGCCGGCCTGCCAGGTGTTCAAGTCTGTCGCCAGAGCCGAACCGCTGGCCAGTCTGTAGATATAGCCCTGATTTTGGGCGGCGATTCTTTGAAGCGGAATGGCCACGCCCGCGTAATTATAACGGACGTCATCTTTAAGTTTGTCGTAGATCGAGACGCAGTTGCCGAGACTGTCAACTTCGCAATCTCCCTGCGGAGAACAAACATGAGTAATCGGATCAAAGGCGCAAGTGGGTTGAGTAGCGAGACACGAACCGTTTTGCCTGCAGTTTGTAACTATGGTGGAGCAATTTTGCGCGTCGCAATTTGGACAATTTGAAGGAGATAAACATTGATTCTCAAGTAAACAATTTTCGCAATCGCTCCAGGCGGCCAAATCGCAAGGATTATCGTACTTTTTACACGATTCCAATATGTGCCCGGCGGCGCACTGGCCGTTTTGCATCTGATCGCAGACTCCGGTTTTTAAACAAAGTCCGTTGGCGTCTTTTTCTTTACAGACCAGCCACTCCGCGCAATCGCGGTCCCGGTCTACTTTAATAACTTCCGGAGCGTTGGTTACTCTGTTTTGGAATCTGACGCAGCCGGAATTCCAATCAACTGAACTGCAGCTTGAGCGGTCTAAAGTATTGCCGGTGTCCAGCGCAAAATAATTATCGTCGAGCAATTTTTCGGCCTCATTGCCTTGAGTCTGGCTGTAGGTGGAAAATTGCGTGCAACCGTTATAGCGGCCGGGACAAGCTCCGACCTTGCCGTCATAATTTTGATCTGTCGTGGGCAGTATCGTGTAGGGATTTAAATTCTGGCTTGAAGCGTAACAGCCGGAACCGCCCAAGAGCCACTGGCCGGCTTGCTCGTCGAAAGCACAAATTTTGGTTGAATCGATCTGGTAAAACTCGCTGCCGCCCGTGTCATTTATCAATTCCGTGCAGCCGACCGCTTCGGCTTTACACATTATCGGATTAGCCACGTTAGTATATTTATCCGGATCATTTTTCAAATAGACATCGATAAAATTTACCGAAACCGGTTTGCCCAGCAGCTGGCAACCCTTATCCGCCGGCAGACACTTGTATTGATCGTTAAGCACATAAGGTACATCCTGTGAATCGGCGGGCACGACATAATCATCGGCCGGATTATTTGATTGGCTGAATGTCTGCGCCTCCGGGCTTAAAGAATTTTGCGTATCAATCAAAAGCTGGCAACCGACTTTATTCTCGGCGCAAAGATTCGTAAATGATTTGAAATAAAAATTCTGACCGGCTGTATTTTGATAGGCCTCGCAGCCGAGCATGGCGCCGACACTCGGCGTATCGCAGGAGGCGGGAATCTTGCCGACCCAGCTGTTTTTAACGGCGTAAAGCTGGTCGCTCGTTCTCTTGACTATTATATTGTCCAGATAAATATTTTGGTTGATGCCGGAAAAAATAAGATTGTTATCCGGATAATTAGAATTAATTGAAATGGGTCCGACAGTAAAATTTTGCCAGACCGCGCTGACGCTGAATTGGCTTGGGCTGTTGGCGATCTTATCAAAACCAGCGCTTATGTTTTCCAACGAAGTGTTATCGGTTTTAGCCCAGAAAGAAATCGTGTACAAATTATTGGCTGCCAGCGGCGCGCTTTTGGAAGTGCTGCCTGACCCCACGAATAATGAATGACCACCCAGCGCGATTGATTCGTTTGATCGAGAACCGCTTGACCAGCCGGCTGAAGCCGCGCTGGCATTTTCAAAATCGTCATTTATCAAATTGAAAATATTATTCCCCCGATTACCCGTATAAGCACGGCAGCCAACGGCCTCGGCGCCACAAGAAGTATTTTCCGAAGGAATAGCGTTATAAATACAAGCGTTGTTCAGCCAGTTCCCGTTAGTCGCTGTGCAATTTGTCTCATCAGAATCTTCTTTTCGCAGAGGATGACAATCATCGGAAACCGATATCGTGAGAGTTAAATCGCGCCTATAAGTGTTGCCGCCGTCGTCAAAAAATTCCAGACAATTGGGATTGCCGGCCGAATCACACTCGCCGCTCAAATCAATCGTCATCGGTGAACCCAGGGCAAGATTTGCCTCCGGGTATTTTTGCTGATCGCTGACCAATACTTGTTTTAATTGATATCTGATAATTTTGGGCGAACCGGTCGCCGAGCTCTGCCAGGTAAAGTAGGCCTTCTCACCAAGACCTATGTTCGGCTTGATGCACTGTTTTAGATACGTATAATAATGCAAACCCTCACCCCCCTGCGAAACCTCATCAAGGTTAGTAAATTGAGAACAGCCGATTTGTTCCAGTGAGCAGCGAGAGACTGCGCCGGCAATAAAATAATTATATAAATTTACAGGCTCCGGTTCATAAGCAGTCGGCTGCTGAACATAGACACTGTAACCGACGCACTCGGCCGGACAAAGATCAGTAGATTTGGCCACCGCAGGCACGCTCGGGTCGCCATTTAATGGTTTGTAAAGCTGGCAACCCACTTCGGCGGCGTTGCAAATTTGCATATAGTTTTGACAGAGCGGATTATCATTAGTGCTGCCAGTACAACCCAGGTAGGCTGGCGGCTTACGATAATAAAGAGGCGCCTTCTCGCCGATCGCCGTTTTTAAATCGCCGCTCGGCCAGAAAAGCGAGCAACCCTCACTCGTTCTATCACAGGTCTCGGCATTCGCATCCAGATATATTTTTTTCTCGGCATTCCAGCTTGTTCCGACTCGCTCGTAAGCGTACGGCTGACAACCGGCGTTATCCGGTCCGCAGACGCCCGAACCTGGCAGAGTGTTTTTTAAATATGAAACGGTTGTTGTTGTTTCGCCTTGTCTAACAGTATAAGTGCGGCAACTGTCGTAATCAGCCGGACAGGTTTCGGCGCCCAGACGCCAAACATTTTTTTCTTTTACGCAAAAGCCATATTGTTCATCTTGACAGCCGCCCTTACCGTCTTCCTGGAGACAAGAAGCGAAATCAGTACAGCGTGAATATCTTTCGCTACTATCATTACTTTGTAAAATCTCGCCAAATGGCTCTAAATCAGATTCATAAGAACATTTGGTTAATGGAATTTTCAGCACCCAGTTCGGATTGACAAGATTGCAAAACGCTGATTCGTTACTATCAAGCGTGCCGCAGATGCCGTCATTACCCGACTTGTCAAATCCTTTTATCACCTCCTGCAAAGTAAATTTGGCGATATCTGAAGGGCTTGCGCCGGCCGGGAGTTTGTTGCTAGCACAGAGCGGACCAATCGGATTTAAACTACAGTCCCTAATTAATTCCACGGCCAACTCCAAGCCGATGGGCACGGCCCTGGCTTTTCTCAATTTTTTGATATTGGCCAGACTATACGTCCCCGATTCAAGCTGCGACCCCCAGGAAAATCTGTAATTTCCAACCAAACGCCCCGCGTCAAGGGCTTCTTGGATTGTCTGCTGATCGTTAATCGCCAAAGCAAAATTGGAATCAATAACATTGTTATATATGTTTGGATTAACTAAGCCCGTGATCTGCAGTTGAAAATCGGCCAATAAATTCACGTCTTTGTACGTGTAGCTGGCCTGGAATTGTTTGCCTATATCCTGAATGTATTTTGTGACGCCCTCGGGTGTCGTAATGTCTTGAGAATATCTGGAGGTTGTGCCTTGCGTGCCTTGGCCCAGGGTGCCGGGAATAGATATTTTTTTGGACTCTTGAGCTTGTTTGGGATTGGCAATGCCCTGCAGTAAACGCTGGGTATATTGATTCCAGAGAGTCTCCAAAAATACGCCTAAGGCGTCAGCCGCAATGTTATTTGTGTACGCCGAGGCGGTTTTGCCTTGCTTCAAATCTTCGCTTGCTTTATCTCTTAAGAGATTTGAAGGAGTCTCGATATATCCCCCGATTTTGTCTGTGGCGCTTTTCCAGCCCTGATTGACGGTTAAATCAATCTGCTGCTGGGTGAATGTCTGTAAACCGACTTCGTTTATTTTTTGAGTCAGAGTCGCGTAAGCGTTGAATTCAAAGGCGTCGGGATTAAAAAAATCCTTGGCCATATTGGAGTTGTAGGCAGCGCCGCCCTGAAAATTTTCAGGACTAAAATATTGGGTTATCTGTGATTTTAAATAATCGTAACCGCTCTTGATTGACTGCGCGCTGTTATAGACGTAGCTGGTTTTTTGACCCAGATCACCCTTGACCTTGGCGGCCAGGGTTGGAAAGTTTGGATTGCCCAAGTCAGTTCCCTGGATGTTTAAACCCAATTCTTGGGCAACTGAATTGCAGTTACCGCCTGAAATAAATTGCACCGCGTCAACGCCCTGGCAGGGGCCATATTTATTAATTAACGCGGTCAGCGGCGCGATTTGAGCGTCAATCTTGGCCAGCCACTTATCTCTGACCAGAGGAATATTTTCGGGGACCACTTCATACGAGCCGATACCGGCGCTAAAAGCTTGAGTAGTCCCATCCAGGGCGTGCGCAGACATGAGACTTACATCCTGACTTAATACGGTCGAATAATCAGAAAGTGTTTTGCCGCTTAATTCAAGAGCCCCCTGTACGGCTGGCGCCGGACACGTGAAAATGTCACTCGAATTGGAACAAGAGGAAGGAGTGCAGCTCGTGGCGCTCACGTAATGGCCAGAGTATAAATCACTTGTCCAGCAACGCAGAGTTGGGTTGTTTTGCACGGCCGCGTTTTGTTGTTGAACATTCTGGCCGAATTGACCGCCCGGTTGCAGAGTCGCGTTTAAAGTCAAAAGCTGGGATTTGCCTATTTCCTCCCAATGATTTTTCATTTGCGTCCAGGTGCAGCTCGGCTTGTTATTTTCATTGCCTGGAAACGTTGGAATGTTTAGGACGATGTTTATGGCCAAGCGCGGATCCAACGTACAGACATCCAACCCGGTCAGATCTTTCATGATGTTCTGAACAAAATCTCCGACGGCCGCGTCAGCAAAGCCTTGCGTAAATTCGGTAAAATTTGTCACAAATTGCGGCTTGGCGCCATTGCCTCCCGAAGCGACCCAGATCGCCGTCTGTTCCGCGATCTTGTTGGCAAAACTACCTAACACGTTCTTAAAAAATACGGCCTTTATTTCATCGTAAATCTTGGTTAAAATCTCGGTACCCGTCAGATGAGCAAAGGCCGGCGCGTCAAAAACAAGCGCTTGGGCATGAGACTGACGAACGTTCCAGCCAAAGGCGAGATAGGAAGAAGAAAAAATAAAAATCAAGGAGAGCGTTATCAGCGCGACCTTATTAATTTTTGAATTTTTTTGACCGAGCATGGCTGGAAAAATTAATTATGTTACTGGCTTTGATATTGACTCAAGGTTTGTAGAAATAAATTTTTAAGATCCTCATCGCTAATCTGATCCAGGGTATTTTTGTCTATGCCTTGCTTTACAAGTTCATCACGAATCTGGGCCGGAGTCAGGTTCTTCAAATTGTCCAAAACCTCCTGATCGGCCTGACTAAGTTGCGCGCCTGCTAAACCGCTAGTTCGAATTTCATCCAGCTGCTGCTGTAAGGCGGGATCGTCAATGCCCAAATCCTTAAGGCTAACGTCTCCGCTTAAAAGCATCTGCTCTATTTTTGCCAGATCATCGGTGCTTAAAGTAGTCCCCGCTGCATTCGTGTTTGAATTTGACTCGGCGTTTACATTGCCGTTCAAATTCACGGACGAGTTCAAAGCCGCCGGTGAAAAAATAACCGAATTTGTGTTCTGCGTCGAATTTAAATAGTTTTGTTGTTCGATCGCCCTTTTCTGACTCAAATAACTTGAAAAAAGCGGCTGGTCAATGTTTTTTCTGAATTGCAAATAGCCCATGACCAGAGCCGCGGCCGTCACCATTATCAAAAAAAATATAAAAAACTTCTCTATCGGAGTTCTCTCGATTTTTTCCGCTAGTTTATCGGCTTCTTGCTCAAAAAACTCTTTGATTTTTCCTTTGTTTTCGGGCATCAGCCTGTTGGTTATATTATATCATTAAATCTTATTTAATTATACCATAAAAAATGCGGTCAAACCATGATTTTTTGGTATAAAGATATCCACTGCGCCAGATTCAAATCAGAGGGGCGGCAATTGGGTTCAAGCTTGGCGTACTTTAAAGCATTTTTCGCCTTTTCCTTGTCTATTTTTAAGCCCGAGGACAGATTGTTTTGCAACTGTTTTCTGGGCGAACTAAAACCTATTCTGGCCAACCGCCAAAATTCGTTCTCAACCAAGCCGGAAATGGCCTCTTTTTTTATTCTAATTTTGATAATCGCGCTGTCAACTTTTGGCCTGGGGTAAAAACTTTCTTTACTCACCAAACTAACCAACTCTGCCTCGCCATAAAATTGCACCGACAGCGAGAGTAGACTCATCTTACGGGGTTTGGCCAAAATTCTTTGAGCCACTTCTTTTTGCAGCAGTAAAATCATCTCCGTGGGTTTGGGATTATAAGACAAAAATTTTTTCAGCGCGGCGCCGGTGATGTTATAAGGCAAGTTGGCGACGATTTTATAACCGCCGCTACCACCAGCCAGCTT
The DNA here is from genome assembly GCA_028714455.1 of Patescibacteria group bacterium. Classification (GTDB taxonomy): domain Bacteria; phylum Patescibacteriota; class Patescibacteriia; order CAIXNZ01; family CAIXNZ01; genus CAIXNZ01. The sequence goes on along the minus strand of JAQTMG010000004.1, from coordinate 49,285 downwards.
GTCAAAAATTTCCTGATTTTTTATTTTTAAAACATCGCTTTGTAAAATTTCCAGATTATTTTGCCTCTTGAATTTCTGCTTTAAAAAATAAACTAGACGTTTGTCTAGTTCAATGGCCAAAACTTTTTTTACTTTTTCAATAAGTTCCTCGGTTAAGATGCCAAAACCCGGTCCTATTTCCAAAACACAATCATCAGCGCGAAGATCAGCCGCTCTGACAATTTTTTCCAAAACCGCCTCATTAATTAAAAAGTTTTGGCCCATATTTTTGCTGGGCCAAATTCCATATTCCTTAACCAATAATTTTATTTCTTCGGGCTTAATAACCATCGTAAAAAATTATTGCTTTGCCTTTTTCTCATTTAGCGCGATTTCTCTAACTATCCTGGTAACGTCTTTTTCGATTTTATCCTGTCTGGTCAGCACGCGGAAAACCAGATAAAACAAGATCAAAATGGAAACGTAAATGACCAGATCAACTCCCCTGCCTACTCCGAGCAGATTGGCCACGTAAGAAGTGGTCTCGGGAAAAATCACCACAAAGCCGACCAGCAGCCAAAAAATCGTCCACAAAATAAATTCTTGCAAAGAAATGGCTTTGTCTTTGTAGCGCAGAGCTACTTTGCTGATGACAAAAACTATAAAGAGAATTAAAACTATTTTGATGAGCATATTATTTTTTAATTATTTTTGAGATAAATAAATCTTCTAAAATTTTCAAACCGCCGACAAAACCCTGCCCATAGTCCGTGTAAATTATTTCGACGGGTGCTTCCTTGAAGCGCAAGCCGTGACGTACAACTTGTTCCATAATTTCAGTAGCGTGGGCCATGCCATCCTGCTCTATCCTGATTTTTCTGGCTGACTCTTTATTTAGCGCGCGAAAGCCATTGTGCGCATCGCTCAATTTCAATCCCGTGAAAAACCAATTGAAAAACGCGGCGGGCTTAAGTATAAAATATTTTTTAAACCAGGGAACTTTTGATTTATTTTCTAAAAAACGCGAGCCAAAAACAATATCGGCCTCGTTTTGTAAAAGCGGCTGAATTATTTTTTCAATATCTTGAACCTGATGCTGACCATCAGCGTCAAAATGCACGACAATCTCCGCGCCTTTATTTAAGGCAAATTCAGTACCTGTTTGTAAAGCAGCGCCCTGGCCTCGGTTAACCAAATGATCAATGACATAAACCTCATTAACCTTACAAACTTCCGAAGTCCCGTCAGTCGAGCCATCATTCACAACAATAATATTGGGCGTTAAAATTTTAAGGCCAGAAATAACGCCGCTGATATTTTTTTCCTCATTGTGCGCTGGAATAACGATCCAGACATTTTGGTCTAACATAGCAAATTCTAATTTCTAATATCTAAACTCTAAACAAATAACAAATCCTAAATTTTAAATACTTATTTTGATTTCTCAACTATTGCGCCCAAAATCTTCATGAGTTCCATACTCTCACGAATTAACTTTTCCTTCGTTGACTCTAACTCTAAATTTGGCTGACTCAAATTTAACCAATAGATAGTTTCTTTTGCTTCTTTTTTACTTATTTTCACCCTCATGACAAAATCTTTTTTACTCAACGATTCATTTGCTTCAATATAGTTAGCTCCGATAGAGCAACCGGATCGCATTAATTACCTGCTGATTTCAATATTTGTTATATTCGGCGGTATTTAGAGTTTAGGGTTTAGCGTTTAAGTTTCAAATATGCTCCTACAAACCCATCCAATTTACCATCTAACACAGAATCTACGTCGCCCTCCTCATATTCAGTTCTATGATCTTTAACCAAATGATATGGCTGCAAAACATAGGAGCGAATCTGGTTGCCCCAGGCCGCTTCAGAATATTCACCACGCAGTTGTTTTTTTTCCGCCTCGGCTATGGCTTGCGATAGTTGAAATAACTTTGATTTTAAAATTTTTAAGGCGCGCTCTTTGTTTTGTGCTTGTGAACGCTCACTCTGACAAACGACAGTAATTTTTGTGGGCAAATGGGTAATGCGCACGGCTGATTCTGTTTTTTGAATATTTTGACCGCCATGACCCGAAGCGCGAAAAGTATCAATTTTTAAATCTTCTGGTTTAATTTCTATTTCCGCGTCCTCGGCAATCTCCGGAATTACCTCAACGAGAGCGAAAGATGTGTGCCTCATGGCTTCCGCGTCAAATGGTGAAATGCGCACCAGTCGATGCACGCCGTTTTCGGATTTTAAATTGCCATAGGCGTATTTGCCGGAGATCTCGACCACGGCGCTTTTGACGCCTGCTTCTGAACCAAAAGTTTCATCAACTATTTTTGTTTTAAATCCTTTTCGCTCGCAGTAGCGCAGATACATGCGCAAAAGCATCTGAGTCCAATCCATAGCGTCAACGCCGCCCGTACCCGCGTGAACAGCCAAAATGGCGTTATTGACATCATTTTTTTCACCGAACAATAATTGAAATTCTAACTTTTTAAATTCTTTTTTTAATTTCTCATATTCTTTTTCAACCTCTTCACGCAAATTCACCGATTTATCTTCTTGATCTGTTCTAGCTAAATCAGATAAATCATCAATTTCTTTTTTCAATTTCTGCCAAATATCTATCTCGCTTTTTAGGTCACTAGTTTTTTGACTAATGGCTTTGGCTTTTTTTGTGTCTGACCAAAAATCTTTTTCGGCTATTTCTTTATCTAATTTTTTGACTTCATCAATCTTTTTGCCAATGTCAAAGAAACTCCCAGGCCTCGGAGATCTTGATGTTTAACTCCTTGAGTTTATTTATTAATTCAGCTTCTTTCATATGCCAATTCTAACAAAAAAAGACTCTTTTGAAAAGACCTTGAAAAAGAAAAACGGCGCATCATTTCTGATGCGCCGCCTTTTAAAAATATTATTTCTCGCCTGTTTTTCCCGCGAGATAAGTAGCCAAAGGAACTCCGTTCACCGTGGCCACGGGAATCCTCTTTATTCCCTGCTTGGCGATTGATTTTTGGCGTCCGTTCTGACTCACGCACGGCCAATCGAATTCAAAACAATTACTGATCGGCTCACCTCGAAGGCCAGCCATGCAGCGACCATCGCCAGCGCACACCGCTGTCTCGACCACATCGGCATAAACGCCTCCTTCTTCAGCCAGTGGCGCTTCGGCCGCCTGCGAATTACCCGCCAATCTTAGGGTGGGATCTTCCTGGAAAGTGCCGCCCAGATCCGTCAATGATTTTGGTACTTCTACCCTGTCCCGCATTCTTCCCCTCCTTTTTTGGGTTTTTGGTAGAAAATTTTAAAACAATGTATCGATTAATTATCGTATCGCAAAATAAACATTTTGTCAACCCTATCCATTCTTCTAAAATGTCCTTTAAAAAAGTGGAGCCGGATCCTTATCGCATTTATTACAAATCTCGGGATTTTTTTCTGAAGGTTTGATTCTGAACAACCTACCCAGTGTGTTGTATAAAAATCCCTCAAAAGGAACTCCGCACTCTTTACATTTTTTAGCCATATAAAATTAATTTAAAATTTATAAAAACATTCAGCCAAACAAACAATTTTTTCTTTTTTAATTATTATCCCTTCGCTGTCCAATAGTTTAATTTTTCTAGCCGTCCCGAGTTTATAGCCGCCAACTAAACCATTGCTTTTGACAACGCGGTGACAAGGAATGGTTATTAATTTCTGATTTTTATTCAAGGCATTGCCCACGGCTCGGGCTAATTTTTTGTTGCCCAATTTCTTGGCTAAAAATTGATAAGTCGAGACTTTCCCTCTTGGAATATTCGAAACTAATTTCAAGACTTTTTTTTGAAAATTGGTCATCTAATTTCTAATCTCACATTTTTTAACGAATTTAAGGGCCAGCTCCTTCATGCGCTCTAAATCACCGCTTTTAAAAGCGAGCTCCTTCCCATATTTTTCATCAAGAGTTTTTCTATTTCTAAAATTCTGCAGATATAATATCTTCGCCTCTTTTATCAGGCAAAGTAGTTTTTCAAATTCAAAGCCGCTATGAAACTTCGGCAAAATCGTTGTTCTAAATTCATAATCAACGTCGCTCTTCATAATCAAATCGATGCTTTTTTGTATATTTTCAAAGTCGCCGTCCAGGCTTGTCAGTTCGCCATATTTGTCGAGCGGAACTTTCACGTCCATGGCGATATAATCAATGAGGCCCTTTTTGGCGACCAGATTCTTGAGCGTCAAAAAATTGTAGCCATTCGTATCCAGCTTAATCAAAAAACCCAATCCCTTAATTTTTTTAAAAAATTCGGCCAGCTCTTTTTCTTCGTGACAAAGCGGCTCACCGCCTGTGATGCAAACGCCGTCTAAGAGCCCTTTTCTCTTTTTCAAAAAATTAAAAAAATCTTGTTCTGAAAAAAAATCCTTTTCGCCATCAGGTTGGACTAGTTCAGAATTGTGACAATAACCGCAACGAAAATTACAGCCAGCCAAAAAAACAATGGCAGCCACTTTGCCTGGATAATCGATGAGCGTCATCTTTTGTAAACCCGCTATTTTAATCATCCTTTTAATCATTAAATCCTGGTATGAACATCTTATAACGAAAAAAGCCCCGGAGCAAGAACCAGAACGGGGCATAACTTAAAGAACTTGAAGATTGAAAGAACTACTGCTCGAGTTGTTTGTTAAACTCCTTACGATCCGTGAATTCAGCGCGCTTGCCCTTGTTCCACTGATTGACCGGACGGATGTATCCCACAACTCTGGAATACACTTCGCATGGAGTTCTTGTCATCTTGGTATTCATACTCCTCCTGGCTACCTGCCGCGGGCAGATAGATATAAAATTGATTAATTATTGGCAAATTCTAGCTTCTTTTCCGGTTCCGCCTCGATATAACCGATCTCCTGATCGCATTTAGGACAGAAAAAATGTTCTCCCGCTATATAGCCGTGAACGGGACATATGCTGAATGTCGGCGTGATGGTAAAGTAAGGCAGATGATATCTCTCGGCGATTTTTTTAACTAAGCTTTTCGTCGCCTCAATCGAGGGCATCTTCTCGCCGACAAAACCGTGGAAGACTGTACCTCCAGTATAGCGCGTCTGCAGATCATCTTGCAAATCAAGAGCCTCAAACATATCATCAGTAAAGCTAACCGGCAGTTGGGATGAGTTAGTATAGTATGGTTCCGCGCCTTTTTCTCGATAAGCCTGCTCATTGGCGCAAATAATATCAGGGAATCTCTCTTTATCAGCCTTGGCAAAGCGATAAGAGGTGCCTTCGGCTGGCGTGGCTTCCAGATTGAACAAGCTGTTTGTCTCTAATTGATAATCCATCATCTTTTCCCTCATAAAATTCAGTATCTCGAGCGCAAATTCTCGACCCTCTGGCGTAGTGATGTCTTTGCCAAGAAGATTTTGGGCTGCTTCATTCATACCGTTGATGCCGATGGTATTAAAATGGTTCTTCCAATATTCACCGTATTTATTTTTGATATCCTGCAAGTAATAACGGGAGTAAGGATAAAGACCCTCCTCGGTAAATTTTTCTACTATCTTGCGTTTTTGTTCCAGGCTGGTTTTCGAAATAATCATCATCCTCTCTAGGCGTTCTTTGTATTCTTCTTTATTCTTCGCCAAGTGGCCGATGCGAGCGAGATTAATAGTCACTACGCCGATTGAACCGGTCAGCGGGTTGGCAGCGAAAAGACCGCCGCCCTTTTTCCTTAACTCGCGATTATCCAGGCGAAGGCGGCAGCACATGCTGCGCGCGTCTTCGGGCTTCATGTCGCTGTTAACAAAATTTGAAAAATAAGGAATACCGTATTTGGCGGTCATCTCCATAATCTTATCAACTACCTCGTTTTGCCAGTCAAAATCCTTGGTAATATTATAAGTCGGGATGGGAAAGGTAAAGACGCGACCGTGAGCATCGCCGGCGATCATGACTTCGGTAAAAGCGTTATTGAGCAAATCCATTTCTTTCTGAAAATCCTTATAAGTCTTTTCCTGAAATTTACCACCGATAATGACAGGCTCCTCCTTCATCATGTCAGGCACTTTTAAATCAAGGGTAAGATTGGTAAACGGCGTCTGAAAGCCTACGCGAGTCGGCACGTTCATGTTAAAAATAAATTCCTGAATGCATTGCTTCACGTCATCGTATGTTAGATTGTCATAAGCGATAAAGGGAGCCAAATAAGTGTCAAAATTTGAGAAAGCCACGGCGCCGGCTATTTCTCCCTGCACAGTGTAAAAAAAGTTCACCATCTGGCCCAGGGCGGTTCTAAAATGCTTCGGTGGTTTTGAGCTTACTTTGCCCTCAACGCCGCCAAAGCCTCTCATCAATAAATCACGCAAATCCCAGCCGCAACAATAAGAAGCCAGCGTCTGCAAATCATGTATATGAATATCGGCATTCAAATGGGCATCACGCACTTCCTGCGGGTACACCTTGTGCAGCCAGTAATGAGAGGAGACGGCCGAAGCCACGTGGTTATTTAAGCCCTGCAACGAATAGGCCATGTTGCTATTTTCCTTGACTCGCCAGTCGCTCTGAAACAGGTAGCCTTCGATCAAAGAATCAGAATCGATCATGGCTTTCAGATTTCTAATCTGGGCGTGCTGATCGCGGTATAAGATATAGGCCTTGGCCGTTTTTATCTGCTTATTTTTTATCAAAGCAACCTCAACAAGATCTTGGACTTCTTCTACGGCCGGAATACTTCTCTCGTGGAATTTCTTATTCAGTTCTTTCTCAACATCAAGAGCGATTTTTTTGGCCTTCTTCTTGTTCGGATCTCCCACTCCCTCCATGGCCTTGTAAATCGCCAATTCAACCTTACTCAAATCAAAGTCTACGATGCGATCATCTCTTTTTTTAAGCTTAGAAATCTTACCCATATTTATTTACTAAAATTATTTTATTTATAGGAATTATAGGAACTATGGGCTAATAGGCTAAAAGGTTAAAACCAAACCAATTTGCCTTTTGGCTATAGCTCTTTTGGGCCATTAGTTCTTATCTCTCTTCTTTTTACTTTTAAAAACGGCATTAATTTCTTTTTGAAAGCTCTCCAGATCCTGAAAGGCGCGATAAACGGAGGCAAATCTTATATAAGCGACTGGATCCTTTTTTTTAAGTTCTTTCATGACAATCTCGCCAATCTCTTTGCTGGAAATTTCGCTTTTCTTCAGGGCCTGGATGTCTCTTTCGATTTTGTTGACCAGCAGGCGAAACTGCTCTTCAGAGATAGGCCTTCTTTCTAATGATTTTCTCAATCCTTGTTCGAGTTTTTCTCTAGAATAAGCCTGTTTCGAACCATCGCGCTTCAAAACCATCAAATCAAGGAGCTCGACCTCCTCGTACGTGCTAAAGCGAAAACCGCATTTTAGACATTCGCGTCTGCGCCGAACGGTTATGCCGTCTAGGGCTATTCTGGAATCAATGACCTTTGTTTCCTTGTAACTGCAAACTGGACACTTCATATTTTTAGGGAGCAAAACAACTTAGCAAATGACTTTGCTCTAAAATTAAAGACACAATATTTAGTGTATCCTAATATTAATTTTATACTAGATATTGTGTTTGTCAACTCGACTATTTTTTTATCCGAGTCCCACTTTAACCCTAAAAAATTTACTTTTCGTGAGTGTCGTAAAAAAGCTGTGGATAAAAAATATATATTTTTAATTAAAAAATCTTCCGACGACCGGAAGATTTTTTATTTTATATTTTATTTATCCATTTTTTTTCGAATGAAAGCCGGGATGTCAATGTCTTCTTCTGCCTCTTTAGTCGGTTGCTGAATTTTGTAATCATCTCTGATTTTCTTTTTTGGTTTAATTTCTTCATTATCCTCTTTTCTGGAATTTTCTGATAAAAATTGATTTGGTTTATAAATGTTGGCTTCCTTGGTGAAAATCTTTGTTTCTGCTTCTTTGCCTTTCAGGCTTTTTCCTTCAAAACCAGTGGCAATTACTGTAATCTTAGCCACGTCGCCCAGTTTATCATCAATCACGGCTCCCCAAATAACCTTGGCGTCGGAATCGGCCGAACTAGTAATAATTTTGGCCGCCTCGTGAACCTCGTGCATGCTCAAATCCGAACTGCCAGAGATAATAAATAGAACTCCTTTGGCGCCATCCATTGAAAGTTCCAAAAGCGGACTGGAGATGGCTGCCTTGGCAGCTTCGATCGCTCTATTTTCACCGCTAGACTGACCAAGCCCCATCAAGGCAGTACCCTGGCCGGACATTATCGCTTTGACATCGGCAAAGTCAACGTTAATTCTGCCGGGCACGGTGATAATTTCCGAAAGTCCAGAAATCGCTTGCTTTAAAATATCATCGGCGATTGAAAAAGCTTCAAGCATCGAAGTCTTTTTGTCTGTTATCTGAAGCAGACGATCATTTTGAATTGTTATTAAAGTATCAACCTTGTCTTTTAAATTACCCCAAGCCGCATCTGCGATATTTTTTCTTTGAGCGCCTTCAAACGAAAATGGTTTTGTAACCACGGCTACTGTCAGAGCGCCTGACTCTCTGGCTATCTCGGCAATCAAGGGAGAAGCACCGCTGCCTGTACCGCCGCCAAGTCCGCAAGTTATAAAAACCATGTCAGCTCCTTTTAGGATTTCTCTAATTTCGTTTTGTGATTCTTCCGCCGCCTTACCGCCCAGTTCCGGATTCATGCCCGCGCCCAAACCACGAGTAATAGTTTTGCCGATGTGGAGTTTTTTGGCGGCTTGCGAATGATGCAAGGCCTGAACATCGGTGTTGATATTAACAAATTCAACTCCTTTAATTTTGGAGTTAACCATGTTATTAACCGTAGAACCGCCGCTGCCTCCGACACCTATTACTTTTATCTTAGCAAAGGTTTCTATCTCTGGTTTTATTTCCATATTTTTAAAAGTTTAAATTAGTTATTGTTTACTTATATTTTAGAACAAAAAGAAGCGGCTGTAAACCGCTTTTTACACACTTATGGACAAATAATGTGTTCACCCGATTTTAAGGCATCAGAGATTTAAACCACTTTTTCATTTTATTGGTTGCGTTTGTCACGCTTTTAAATTTTGAGCCGCCTTGATTTTTTGAAATTTGATTCCCCCACTTAACTAAGCCAACGGCCGTTGTGAAAGACAAATCGTTTACTTTATCAATTACGCTGATAATATCATAAGGGTAACCGAGCGAGGCGGGCAGACGCAGCTTTCTCTTACACACGTCAATTATTTTTGGTAGTTTGGAACCGCCGCCGGTCAAGACGCAACCGCCCGGCAGAGAGCCACTACGATCTATCTTTTTTAATTCCTGATCCACTTTTTCAAAAATTTCTTCTATCCTGGCTTCTATTATTTCGGCCAAGTACCTTCTGGAAATCATACCCTCTTCGTTTTCATCGAATTCATGCAAATCAAATTCTTCTCGTCTGTCTGTTTCTCTGGCGCTGGCTATACCATATTTTAATTTAACGGCGTTAGCAACTTCAATTGAAGTTCTTAAACCAATGGCTATGTCAGAAGTTATATGTTCTGAACCAATTGGTATTACACCAGTTGATAATAAATCACCCTCTTCAAAAACGGCAAAGCTCGTAGTAGCGCCGCCGATGTTAATAACAGCTACGCCCAATTCTTTTTGCCTGTTTGTCAAAACGGCTTCACTGGTGGCCAAGCTGGACAAGACAAGATCTTCAATATCCAGGCCGGTCTGATAAACGCATTTGGTTAAATTCTTTATTTGAGAACTCAAGCCCTCAATAATATAGGTTTCAACCTCAAGACGCACGCCAGTCATGCCCACGGGGTCTTTAATACCGCTCTGGCCGTCAACCGTGAAGCTGCGTGGTATGACGTGCAAAATCTCATAGTTTGGCGGCGTAGTGACGGTCTTAGCGGCTTCGATGGCCCTTTCCACGTCTTCCGGCCTGACTTCGCCGTCCGTCTTGGAAACCGCGACTACACCCTTGCTAATTTGCGTGATAATGTGACCGCCTGAAATACTAACGTAAGCCGAGGCTATAGGCAACCCTGTAGTCTTTTCGGCTTTATCCAGCGCCTTGGCTACGCTTTGTGAGGCGTCTTCGATGCTAGTCACCACGCCACGATTAATGCCTTCCGCGACCTGTTCCACCGCGCCGACGATGTTTATTTTCGTACCCCTCTCTTTATTTTCAGCCACGCTCTGCGCGATAGCAATCTTAACGGAAGAAGAGCCGATGTCCAAACCAACTATTATTTCTTCTTGTGCCATAAATTATCTAACTTAACTAAAAAATTTAGCTACGATATAAGGAATAAAAATTATCAAACCTATAATCGCCGCTGACACGGCGCCGACTAAGACGGCGGCTGCCGTCATGTCTTTAATATCGCCGACGTATTCATGGAGGCGCGGCTTAATCAAATCCAGCAGACGTTCAAAAATACTGTTGATTATCTCTAAAACCATAACCAGAGCGATTATTAAAATCAAAACGACCCATTGCCAAATGGCGATCTGAAAATAAAAGGCGAAAAATAAAACGATCAGAGTTACGGCCGTGTGTATCTGAAAATTCTTTTCTTCTTTGAATACTTTAGCCAAACCGATTAGGGCGAAGCCAAAACTTTTTAATAATCTATTTTGTTTAGCCATAAATTCTAGATAGAACTTTATTTTGAATTTTTTCCATCCGCCTGCATCCTTTTAAAGTTTCATCGTCATAACCATTAAGGTGTAAAAAACCATGAATCAGGAGTAGAGAAAATTCTTCGGCAAAGGTGAAGTTGAAATTCTTTGATTGCTTTTTCGCCTGAGCCAGACAAATGACTATATCGCCCAAATAATTTTCAGCTTCTTGGGGTAACTTCATCTTCTCTCCCTCTTTTTGACTGAAAGATAAAACATCAGTAACTTTATCTCTTTGTCTATATTTTTTATTCAGGTCTTTTATTTCTCTAGGACCAACTAATAATACCGACAATTCAAAGTTTTTTTCAATCTTCAGTTCGTAAGCAGTCATCGCTAAAATCTTTTTAACCTTCTCTTTGCTGACGGGCGGCCTTTCTTTTATTTTATTATAAAAATTCAAAACCATAGCTAGGGTTTTGGCACTATTTTGAAACTGCTTGCCATCATCTGAAAGGTGGTCGAAAAATTCACCTGTGTCCTGTTGCCAATAAAATAAGAAATAACATAAACAAGATCAGGAGTTTTATCGGAATACATATAATACGTTAATTTATTCTCCGAGAGCAGCGCTTGCATCCCATTTTTTGTAGTGTTTTGGGTGAGTGCGCCCAGATCTTCACTGCCAAATTGACTGACATACCAATCAACCAGAGAGAGTTTGCTGGCGTTATCGGCCACTCTGACCGAGACGTATTCATCGGTCGCTGACTGGAAAATTACTTCTCTCAAACTCTGATCGGTCGGGCGCGCCAGCCACTTGGCCGGGTAAAAAATTTCGTAGTTGAATGACGGATTATCATAAGGGTTGATGAGACCCGAAGTAACCAAGAGCGAACCGTTACCCGCTTTGGGGTTGAAAAGATTTACCAATTCAGAACCATCAATAAACCCATCCTCGTCTGTGTCCGGCTTATTTACTTCTGTGCCGTAAAGATCTTCCTCGACGTCAGTCAACCCATCTCTATCCGAATCCAGACTGCTGAAATAAGTAACCGCCGCGGTACCTGCCGAATTTGTATTGATTCCTGCGTTTATGTTGAGATTCACTTCCGGCAAAAGATTAACGTTCGTGGCCAAGTTTAAATTCTCGTTGCCAAAACCCAGGCCGGTATTTGTCGGCGCTGTGTTGACATTGAGCGGCGTTTGGTTAACATTCGTGTTCAAATTAACCGTCGATAAATTTGTAATGGCTGGTGCGCCGGTCTGGCCTTGCAGGAAAGTAAAGAAATAATAGGCGCCAAAACCCGCCAAACCGAGAAAAACAACAACTGCCAATATTATAATGATGGTTCGGCCAAGACCGCCTTTTTGGGGAGAATTGGCTTTCAGATATTTTGTTGGCATGGTGTGGATTTCGTACGGTTCGAGTTTGGGTTTGGAAATTTCCTGCTGTAAGTTTTGATCGGCCATAATTTTATGATTGCTTGCGCTAAAAATTATTTAGTAAGTTTAAAGCTGTTAACCATCATTTGTAGAGTCGAGAGATAATAAGCCACCTCTTCGGCGCCCAGAGTATAAGTAATGACATAGACCTTGTCGATTTGGCTTTCCCGCGTGACAAAATGCGTCAATTTGTCAGGGCTAACGAGATCGTCATACCCGCCTTTTGTGGTCGTCTTGGTGTATTGAGTCAAATCAGCCGTCGGATTTTTGGACAGCACAAATTCATAAAGCGTGACCTTGGCGGGATTATTCTGAACGCTGACCTTAATGTTTTCTTCATCGCTTGACTGAAAGACTGTCTGCGTACCATCTGAATTTGCCTCCGCAGACCATTTCGCCGGATAAAAAATCGAATGAGTGAATTTAGAATTTGTATAAATCTTGATTAGCGTTGAATTGGCCAACAAAGCCCCGGCTCCTTTTGTCGGGTCATAAAGATTGATTAGCTCGCTGCCGTCGGAAAAACCATCCTTATCAGTGTCTGGATTATTTGGCTCCGTGCCATAAAGCGTTTCTTCGATGTTAGTCAGGCCATCATTATCCGAATCTATTCCGATTGCGTAACCCAGGCTCGGCGCGACCGGTTGATTGACATTCGTGTTGACATTCGAATTGATCGGCGCATTCAAATTCACGTTTTGATTCACATTGGCATTCTGATTTACTAGCGGAACGTTTATGTTGGGCAGATTAACGACTGGAGCAGCGGGTTGTCTGACAAAACTTAAATAAGCCAGTGCTCCGCCCACCACCAGCAAAATGATGATGATAAAAATAATAAAAACTAAAGCAATCCTACGACCCCCTCTTCTGGGCGGTGTCGGCGTCTGTGATGCTCCCGTTGACCCTGTCTGCCGTGAGGGAATATTGGCGAAAATATCTTCCGGTTCTCGAGACGGCATGGGCGGGCGAATCGGCGGCGGCGCTATTCTGGTCGGAGCCGGCGCTTGTCCGGAATTTCCTTGTTGGTTTGGCTGGTTAAACATTGCCATATTTGTTAAATATTATTTATTAAAAATTTTTAATTTAATCAAGGTAACGGAATCGCGGTCTGCGAGGGACAATTCGTGCCCGAGGGATTGCTTAATGTAGCCACGGGTTCTGATTCTATATATTTTCTGGCGACTAAATTATCAAAACTGGCGCTAAACTGTCTGCCATATTCATCGGGCCCAAATAGCAAACTGACGGTCTGGGAACCTGGTGAATCCACAACCGTTCTGGAGGGATCGTTTAAATTTTTTTCGCTATAAACTAATTTGCCGTTATTATCAAGCATCGTGTATATTGTCGCGGCTTGAAGGCCAGTATAATTCTGAAAATTAGATTTCTTTTCACAGACCCACCACGTCGGCTTACCTCCGCAACCGCCAGAAGAGGCCCAGCGAGAAACATAGCGATTAGTGCTACCACCATTATTAACTACGCTGGTCCAGCACTGAATTGCCCCTCCGCAAAGCCCATGGCCATTCCAACAGCAAAATTCCTGCCTTTCAGCATTAAGACTCAACCCACTTAAACCCATTGTTGATTTCCAATTACCAGATACAAATCCATCAGCAGTGCTCTCGGCAAAATCTACTTTTACCAAGGTGTTATTTTGCATTACCTTGCCGTTTGTGACCCCAAAAAACCTATCATTATTTGCGCTTGTATCTTGCCCCGATATAAGTAGCTTACCACCTTCAATTCTTACGCTAGCACCATCACCTTGTTGTATAGTCCACTTTGAAGTATCAAGGGTGCCGTTAAAATCATCCCAAAGCTCAAATACTGAAGTAGCCGAATTCGTCTCCGGAGGCGCATCGGCTGAACCTCCGGCGGCTATTCGCGCCGCGACATTTTGATTGACATTATAAATCATGTGCATCTCTTGAGTACCGGGCGGTATTTTTACCAGCACTTTTGAATAACCCGCCGGCGCGTTAGATTTAACGGCATCCAGACCGTTCACGTCGACAAAATATGGAAAAAATTTAATTCTGTCATCTTTATCGACAAATCTAATACCCGTGCTTACTATATTATTTGGTACGTAAACAGTCACTGGATAACCGGTCCCGTCGGTATCAACAAAATCAAATGGAGGTACGGTAACTATCTTATAATCGTAACAACTTGAACTGCCTCCCTCGCCCTTCCAGATCTGACAATAATTGGAACAAGTTAAACATCTATTTAATGTTGATTTGTCAGCGCCCGGTTTCACTAGGCCGTTGGTATTGCATGGCCCTTCCTTACATTGACCGGACACGCCGCAGATGCGTCCGCAGCCGTCATAGCCAGAGCACCTGTCTAGGCAGGAGCGAGGATCGGTCGGCGACAGCTCGCAGGTACAGCGACCCAAAAATTGATTGCAGGTCCAAGCCGAACCGCCCAGTTTGTAATCTGTTTGGCAATCAGTTGCCGTATTAGTTGTGTTATATTTATTTTCTTCGGTTAAATAGAAACAGCCATATCGGTTGGTGCAGCCATCATAACCGCAGGGGTAAATTTTTGATTCTAAATTATAGGGTACGCATGTCGACGCGCAATCGCTAACGCACTGGCCGCTCGCCCCATCGCATTTTTTGCCGATGCCGCAAATACCGCAGCCATTTTCATTGCCGCAATTATCAGTACCGCACTTTTTGCCATTGCAATTAACTACACAAGGGGGTTCAGCCGAAACTGTGCAGGTATTTTTAACGCAATCCTGACCAGTGACGCAGCCGCCGCAGTCGCAGGTGCTGACTATGCCGCATTTCCCCGAGCAAACCAACGAACAATCTTGCGGCACGCAATTGCCGTTTGTACTGCAAACTTGCCCAGAGCCGCAATTGGCCGTACATTTGCCTCCGCAGCCGTCATCTGCGCCTCCGCACCTGCCCTGGCAATTGGGAAGACAGCGACAGTTTACGCAATAAGCGCTCGTATTATCGCACGTCTCTCCGTGATCTCTTTGGATAATGGCGTCGCCGCAATAACCGCCGCAATCAGCCGGCGTTAAACCGGTATTTGATTGAATTTTGCAATCCGAGCTGCAGGTGCCGGAAACCGGAGTATAAAAATTGTGATTGCCAAAGCTGTCGGCGCAAAGATTGGAAGAACCCAATTTGCCGTCGCACTCTTCTCCGCAATCAGATTGCAGAAAACCGTCGCCGCAGGAAGAAAGCAGACTGCCCGCCAGACAATATGAATGCGCTATTGGATCAACGCATTGGCCTGGATTGTAACACTGGCCGTTCTCCGAATTGAAACACTGCCCTGGCCGACAGGTTTCGCTGGTCTGATATTCCAGGCGATAATTCAAAAGATACGCCTTGCCCCCGTTTAGGGCGGTATATTGGTAGACAAAAGAGCCATCATAAGAACACGGCACGCTTCCTCCGAGATTAAAAGCGCCCAGCAGATTTGTGTTGCTGCAATTTTGCGAATTATAGGTTTCGAAAGCAAATCTCAAATTATTTTGATCCCAGCACGTTAGGGCGTCATAACCCGGCGGACAGATTGAGCAAAACTGTCCATCAACGCATTGCTGATTGGCCGGACAACCGGTCAAGGGATTACTGCTCGCATCCCTACTGCAGACATTGGCGCAATTTTCAGAAGTAGAATTGCTGCCGGTGCAATCATTTTGAAAAATCGTCGTTGACATATAATTCAACGGGTCCGCGGGCAGACCAAAACCAAGCGCGTTTCCTAAATTCGCCTGCCAGGAAGGCCAGGTCGAGATCGTATGGCCAGGCACGAACGTTCCCGCGCTCATCGCCGGGAAGCTGCCGTTCTTTTGGCGGTAAGACGCCAGCAGCTGATTCAAACGGTTGACGTCCGCCTTTCTGATTGTATCTCTTCTCAATTGATCTTTTTTCTTGACATAATCCCCGGGATAAAAAACCTGCAGATTTGTATTAAAATTAAAATTCGCCAGCATTAATTTATATATCTCCGTGGTGGCCGGCGCGGCGTTCTCATTATAAGCAATTACATAAATATTGGTATAAATCTTGCCTGTATTAATATCGACATTGGCGGCGGAAACATAGACAGTTCGTCCATCTAAAACGCCCTGATAACCATCAACCATTACATTCTCCGGGTTCGAGTTGGGGTTTAAAACGTTATCCCGATACCAATCCGCTGGATATTTATTCTCGTTATTGGAATAAATGCGGATGCCGATTACGTCTTCAATCGGCAAAATGCTGTCAACGGCTGCGGTGAAAATTATCGGGTTTACGTCAAGAATTTTATTTCTATCCAAATCGACGTTTAAAAAATTATTAAAATAATCCGGCAAGGTCAAACCGGAAAAATCCAGATTGTAGTCATTTAAAAACCGCAATTCAATCTGCTGATCGCCGGGCTGGAGATTACCTATCTCAACTATCCCCGTCTGTATCTGCGTGGCAAAATCAGTGTCGGGCACGATGACATAGCCTTTTCTCTGGCCGTTCACGTAGACGCTGAAAATTAAACTTCTGGCCAGGGCGTACTGGTCGAAAGAAGAATCCAGGCCGTCGTTCTCCTTAATAAAATTACGGATATTCGCGCCTTGCAGCAGATAATCGATTTCTTGATTGGAAAAATTTGAAAAATTGTCAGCCAGGTTTGCCGTCTGAATTTTAAAAATATAGTTGCCCGCTTCTTTAATGTTAAATCTGTAAGAGACGACAGCCGGTTTATCTACCTCTAAATAATTATTTACGCTGTCGGCTTTTTTTATGTCGCCGCTCTGACTCAAGGCGGCACAGTTTGTCGGACTGCCTGTGCCCAGATTATCGTAAAGAATGGCCGTATCGCATTCGGCGCCTTTCTTGGCTACGACAGTGCCCAAATCCTGATAAGAGCTGATTGGTAAAATATATTCGTGCAAAAGGTCATCGGCCGCCTGGGCCTTAGACAAATTAGGGAATATTATAACAGCTAATGCGAGGAAAAAGATTATTAAATTTTTACCAGTATTTTTCATATATATATTTTAACTCTTTTTAGCATTATTGGATAATTTTGGCGGCCGGCAAATCCTCGTTAAAGCCAGGCGGCGCGTCGCGGCAATACCAGGTCCCGAAATTATAAGCGTTGATTTGAGCTTCCGGAAAAGTCCTCTGGTCGAGCGAGGGCCAGGGATTTCTGCAGAGTAACAGGTAAACTGTAAAGTCTCGTTGTTTGACATTGCTACTGACACCCTCGGCCTGGGCCTGAATAATTAATTTTGAAACCGTCTCCGAAATGGGCGCGTTGGTAACATAAACCTGGCCGCTGGTGTTGGTGAATTTATTTTGGTCGGAATTTGTGTCTGCGTTTTCTCCGCTGCTGTCAACTTCGTGGAAACTCAAAGCGCGTCTGGGATCCAAATCGTCTGATCTGGACCAGGTATAATTGGACCTAATTGTTACGCCGCCGATTGATTTGGCGACCGCGTGATATCTGTGCTGGTTACCCGCAAGGCTGCTCTGATCAAAGTCCACGCTTGTTTGGCAGTTGTCGCCGGCGCAAGTGAATAAATCCGTGTAATTTTCTCTCAAATCTTCGGCATTGGTGTCTGCCGTATTCGCGACAAAGACGAAAATATTATCAACCTGACAGATGCCGTTGGTCTCGGCGTCGCCGAGATTAGGATCGCCAGCAGTCTCAAATTTAAAAACATATTTCTCTACTTCAAGTTTTGCCCCATTAATCTTTTTCACGCCGCTATCGCCGCCATTAATCGTTACCTGAAAAACGGTCCCGGCATCCAATAATTCGTTGGGAGAAACAGTGACAACTGTTTTTCCCTGATAGACAATAGAGTTAAGAGCATAATCATTTAGACTAAAATCGCTTGGACATTTATTGGCGGCTAAAGCAGAGCTGTCTGTACCCAATAATTTGCCGAAAATATTTTTAAAAAACGCCAAACCCTTTTTCCAGCCGCTTTTATTTTCATAACCCAGCGGTGTTGTGCTGCACTCCAGAGAAAAATTTGTTTTTGTGATCGTTTTCGGATCGACCAAGCTATCGAAATAAATATTAGATAAACCGTTTCTGCAAAAATTGGCTTGATCTGCCGCGGGTATGGTTGATTCCACTCTTAGCGCGTCAGCTGTGCTGCCGCTTGGAAAATTAACCGAGAAATCCAAATCATTGCTCGTCGAGTTATTTCTCTTGACGCTGACTGAATTTTTAGCAGTCAGATCTGGCTGTCCTTCACCTGCCGCTCCAGCAGGCACCTTAAAACAAAGAGTCTTATCGGAATCAACGCCGTTTGTGGGATTGCTGTAATTATCCGGACAGCCGCCTTGTTCGGAACTTGTGATGTAAAGCGAAGAATCTATGGAAAAAGTAAAGGCCGATTTTATCGGGGCCGAAGCCGAGGTGCTGGTGTCATATTGTCCGTTGTTGTTAATGTCGATGTAATTTTCGCCGTTATCAAATGAAAAATTATTGTTCAAGTCCAGATACGGCTCGTCAAGAAAGCCCAAAATGGTCTTGGGGATTAAACTGACAAAATCTGAAAATTTTAGATTATCTCCGAAAATCTTGACTATCTGACCGGCGGAACCGAGGCCGGGTTCCACTTTGCAGATGTTGGGCGGCAACGAATCGGCGTTCACGGTAAAATTGCCTGAAGCCAAATGGGAAGTATTTTCGACCAGCTTATCGCCGGTTACCACCTCAATCGGTCCGGTATGCGCGTCGTCATTTGTCGTTTCGGTATTTTTGTTCGGCACTTCAATAGTTATCTGATCATTGAACCCGTTAGCCGAACAATTCCAGAAAGTACAATTGGCATTACCGGGCTGCAGGCCCAAGACATTATAACCAAGACCGCCGTTGACATTTTCATTACCAAAGTCATTTATTCTCTTAACATCATCGGGCGATAGGGGGCGGTTATAAAACCTGACATCATCAATCTGCCCTTTAAACAAATCTTTTTTATAATAGGTCTGTCCAAATAACGACGGGGTAAACCAGGAGATCGCTCCGATTAGTAGAGGATTAATTCGAGTCTGTGGCAAGGCGATGGCATTCAGGCTGTTGATATTTAAAGTGTGCTCTACCCCATTAATATAAACTCTTAAGTAGGTGGTATTTTTAGAGACATCGGTCCAGGCTACCGCGGCCACATGCACCCAAGTGTTTAGGGGGATAGTTAAGGCTGCCGTTCCCGCCTGAAGACTTGCCGTGGGATAATTATTAAGATAAATATAAAGTCTACGATCAGAGCTAACGAATAAGTCCCAGAAATCATAACCGCCATAATTACCGCCGCCCTGCGAAGCGATTACGTAATTACCAGTGGGCTGTTCCGGTATTTTTATCCAGGCCGCTACGGTTATCCCGTCAACTCCATCAGCGCTCCCAGAATTAAAACAGGGGTTGGCGACTGTGCAGTTGTAATTTGAAATTAAGCATTGATTGGTTCCGTTCAAGTCAACATAACCATCTTTCAGTATAGAATTATCAATAGCACCAGTTACGGAATTAATGGGAGTAACATTGTTGTCGTGACCAGAGACATCGTTGGTGTTGTTTTTAAAATCAAAGAAGGCTGTCTCGTTATTGGTATAATTTGATTGTTTAAGACCCGTAAAATATACGTTTCCTTTGGCGCAACCAAAGTGGCAACCGTTTATCGTAACCCAAGTGCCCAAAGGTCCCTGCTTTGGAGAAAAATCTGCTATATAAGGTTCACAAATACCTTCCACGCATTTACTTAAACAGTTGGGATTATTTTGCTGACACTCGGCGTCTGAAGTACATTTTGCGCCTGTTCCCGAACTTGGAGGCGGCGGATTTTGTAAAATAGTAACAAAGAAAGGATTACTTAATAACGTTTGGTAGATTGGACTGTATTGCCCCGAAGGACAAAAAGAACCAATACTAAAGCCGACGCAGGCCTGACCGACTTGCACCTTTTTACTGACATACGCAAAACCACTTGTCGAGCCTACTTCAATACGCGGCCTCAAATAAGTGTCAGTCCAGCCGGGGGGACTATAATAAATAGCCGAAGATTTATTGCTGTTAAAAATCACCTGACTCGCTCCCTGCGTGTCTCCAAATCTTGTGCCGTAAATGTATGGATAATAACCAATATAATTGACGGCCGGAGTGATATCGCAGATACCGGGCGCGAGAGGATTCGCGTTCACGGTAAAATTCACGAAATTACTCTGCAGATTTTTAGTGGTTTTAATGGAGAGCTGAATTCCTCCGAGGGAAAGATTATCAGGAACCGCCACAATGATTTGAGTATTTGACCAATTGTTTTTGCAAGGTAACGGCGGAAAATAAGCGGCACAGGTTGAATCAAAACAAACGGTTCCTGCCGTCTTGCCAAAATTGTAACCGGTTATCGTAATCCATGATTTATTGGGTCCATTATCAGGGGTTACCGAAGTAATCACGGGATTAAAATCAAAAGGCAAATCATTGCTGTTAAATTGAGCACCCGGATTGTAACTTCCGTCATTTTCTCTGCCGGTTTGAGTGTTAAAAAATGTTTCACCAGCATTCCAGATTCCGTTTTTGTTTGTATCAATATAAGGATAAGCCGAGGGATTAATTTGAACACTCACATTAGCGCTGGCCGAATTTATATTATTATCGGGAGTTAAAAAGTTAAGCGCTGTAGTGGTCCAACTTTTAATATTATCCGGGGAAACAATAGCATCGTCCCCGAGGTTTTGTGAAAATACAAAATCAACATTACTCTGTAAATTATAAGTCTTACCATTAACAACGCTCACATTTGAATTGCCAAAATTTGTGCCTGTGGCAACTAGAGCATCCCCTTTCAGGCCATGACTCGGATCAAGCGAGCAAAGGAAGGGATAAATTTTGCTATCATCCCTTTTAAAAATAACCGAATTGGAATCACCCTTGGCTGGTTTTGATATTTTAAAAGACGCCGTGTTCATGTTTAGCGGCAAAACCGCGACTGGCGCTTTTATCATTATAATAGTGTCTGACCAATTATTTTTACAATCGACTAATTCCGCTTCTTTATAGGGAGGAGCGGCAAACAGAACTCTTGTCTCGCCCTTAATGGCGCCGAAATTTTTGCCGTAAATGGTTATGTTTGTGGTTACGTCGGATCTGACGATTCCGGCAGTCGGGTAGATTCTGTCAATCTGCGGCTTGCCCAAATCAACATCAAGTTCGTTATCGCTATCGTAAAGATTCCTAGAGTCGTTTGGATAAATTTCGGCTTTACGTAAACCTGGCCCTGGTCCAGGGGCGAAGCCGTAGTCCGCGCCGTGTTTGTTGATGAGAGACTAACCACGCCAGAATTAAAAGGATCGGCTATGCTTACAACGCTCCACTGCCAGGGGAAATTATTTGAGTTAAGTAGATTACAACCCGCGGCCATGGCGCTGCCTTGATATTCCTGTGCCTTATTTAGCGAGGTTAAAATTATGGGATTTGGTTCGGCTGGCGTGACTAGGACGCTGCTTGGCTGACAATCCACACCGTTTGGATCTATCTGGAAAAACCAGCCATAGTCGCCGCCTGCCAAGCCGTCGCGGTCACCATCAAGGTTTACTCCCTCTTCTGATTTAAGATATTGGCTCAACAAATTAACCCTATACCAATGCCCCACTGCCCAGCCGCTGGAGGGGAAAAACGTGAAACCACTTTCTGTTTCACCGCTTGTGGTCGTAAAGG
Organism: Patescibacteria group bacterium; assembly: GCA_028714455.1. GTDB lineage: Bacteria > Patescibacteriota > Patescibacteriia > CAIXNZ01 > CAIXNZ01 > CAIXNZ01. Next base: position 27,569 of record JAQTMG010000004.1, on the reverse strand, counting down.
AGCCGGCGCTTATTTGATTTCCGCATTTTGTCGTATCATAATTGCCGCCTGCGTTTGTGCAGTCTTGAATCACAAAAGCGCTTGTCAGCGAGCTGAAAATCATCGGCTGATTGAATCTGGCTCCGATACCCGCGTTTTTGCAATTTCCGGTTGAATTTCTCCAAGGCGAAGGACTCTGGGTATCGGTCTCGCAAGCAAAATCTTCAATTACCTGCGGCGGCCCGGCCGGCAATCTGCCAGTCGTAAAAGAAAAGTCATAACTGCAGGTCTGGGCGGCTGCTCCCGAGCATTCGGAGGCTGTTTTGCAAATACCGTCTGTCTGACAGCAAATTTGTCCCTGGGTGCAAATGCCAGAATTTACGCGACAATCCGAGACAGTGAAATTTACCTGGTTGCTTTTTATACCCGCGCTATTAACCAATTGCAAAGGGCCGGTTGTGGCATTGGCCGGAACTGTGACAGAACTTACTTTATTATTAGTCCAAAATGATTGAAGGTTATCGGAACTTGCCTGATTATTCCAAAATAATATCTTGCTGTTTGGCGCGTTATAGTCGCCAAAGTTATCGCCCAAGATTGAAATATTTTGAGTATTAGCCGGTGCTTGATTGGGAATAACCGCGCATATGCCCGGTCTCAACGCGCAATTTGTACAAGAACTAAAATCCGCAGTGTTGCTGCTGACGCCGCTTTTTGCCTCAACCACTATCTTGCCGCTCTCGATTGTCCCGCTCGGCACTTTCACGGTGATGCTGCTGTCACGCCAAAATCCGGCGGCCAGACATTCTTGGGGAAAATTAGTGTCGGCCTTGGCCCAATTTTTATAATTCGGCTCGGCCGAATTATTTTGAAAATAGACAGTACCCGCTTCAACGCCAAAGCCGCTGCCAAAAATTGTGATGTATTGACCAACTCGTCCAGTCGTTGGATCTATGTAATCAATTTTGGGTGCGCCTACTGTGCTCAAAACAGAAAAATTTAAAGAGTTGCTAAAATTATTTCCAACCTTAACTTGTGCGGACAAAGTTGCTGGCTGAATATTGGGCACAGTCAGATTGCCAATTAAATCATCAGCCCACGTCCAGCCGCTCTTGTTGTTAAAATCAATCCCCCCGATTAAAGCGTCAGAAATAGAACTGCCAAAATTCTTGCCGTTTAAAGTTATGGCCTCGCCAAATTTTCCGGAATTAGGATTTACTCCGCAAAGCGATGGCCTGACAGTATCATTAACAGTAAAATCTGATGGCGAAAGCGCTTCGTGGCTGTCAGCTGTAACCAATCTTATCTTTCCGCTTGTAGCCTCATTAGGTACTTCTACGACTACCTGATTGTCAGTCCATAATTGGGCCGCGCCACAGCCAGTCGGCAAAGATGCTCTTGTCGAGGCAAAAAAGACCTGCCCTTCTGAATTTCCAAAACCGCTGCCAAAAATTGTTACATAGTTTCCTGGTGCGCCATTATCGGGATCAACTTTTGTTATTGAGGGGAGATTCTGGCAAGTACAACTTGAGGCTGAACAATAAAGACCGGAACCGCACAATGTGTTATCTGCCTGACAGCTAGTTGCGCTTAAACTGCAGGGCGAGCCAACCCCGCGCGGTTGGCAAGTACAATTATTATTGGGGTCACAAAATAAACCCGTTGTACAACCACCCGCCTGACAACCGGCAAGCGCCGCATCAGTATCGCAATTTTCTCCCACATTTGGAGCGCAATAACCTGCCGCAACACAGGATTGGCCAAGACAGCATTTAGAAATTGAGCAATCGTTATTACCACCGCAGGTCACGGTAAAATTATAACCGTTATCGCTTTTAACATTATTGGAATTATAAACAAAAACTTCGCCGCTTTGAGCTCCGGCCGGTACAGCGCTTGTTATGTGAATATCGCTCCAAGTAGAAGTTTCTGCTGATACGTTGTTTTGAAATTTTAAGACTCCAGCCGCAGCCCCAAAACGCTTGCCATAAACTTCAACGCTGGTTGTTTCATTGCCTTCGTTTGGCATCATACAAGCGATTCCGGGCCCGGGGTTGCCTGATTGCAAAGTGAATCTATTGTTCGGTGCTATTGATGTGCCAGTTGGTTTATCATTACTACTGCCATTTGAGGTGATAACAGCGAGGTCGTAATCACCAAGATCTGTTAAATTAGGAACTTCAATTACAATGGTACTGTCTGACCACGAGGGATTACCGTTACACAGGGCGATGACAGCGTCGGTGTCAGCGCCATCCTTACTAAACACGACCTTACTATTATTTGAATCGTAAGAATCAAATTTTCCTCCGTAGATTGTAACGAAAGAACCGCTTTCTCCGGCTGCGGGAGCTAAACGACAAATATAGGGACCTGCGCTCGCCACATCTGGATCCTGACAATAACCAAAAGTTGGTGGTGGCGTTCCTCCGCCACCTCCACCGCCGCCGCCTCCGTCACCTCCGCCGCCTGGTCCCGTTGCCTCAAGAATTCTACCTATAATAAAACTGGCTATGGCAAAAGCCGACAAAATAATAACTAAACCAATCACGGCGGCGATTAAAATTTTCTTGGCCTTGTCAATTTTTTCCGGTACGCCCTGGGCAGTCATAAAAATCACAGCACCATACAAAATCATGGCTATGGCCACAATACCCAAGAGTCCCAAAAATGCCCGAATGACATTGGCAATTGTTATGCGAATGTCAGTTGAACCGAGTCCGGTGCCACCGGCATAATTCAATCCGATTTCTAATGTTGCCGCGCTAACAAAATTGGCAAACACAAACATTCCCAACAAAATTATGGGGATTAAAAGTAAAATTTTTCGCCAATTCTTATTCATATCAAACTTTATAAACTTTCAACTTATTGTCCTAGATTACACGAGGGATAAGTTCCCTGCCACGGCGAACCTTGCTGATATTGGCCCGGGGTTGAAGTCGGTACTCTAACACAATTAGGTCCCGAGCAGGGAGAATAACAATTTTGTGTAATATCTTTCAAGCCAGAACCTAAACTTAATCCATAATTAGAATTCTCAAAAAGAGTCGAGTGGCCGATTGAAGCCGTCGTCTGGTTATTTCCAAAATTGTTTGTGCTTGAAATCCAATAGCCGGTGACTGGCAGATTCTGGGGCTGCGTCAGGGTAATATAATTTAGCCCGTCGCCATAACCGCTGCCCGGTTTTAGGGTCGTGGCCATCATTATTTTAGAAAACGTCACCAAAAAATCACCCAAAGGACTGACTCCGCTGCTATTAGCGTCTGGGGAATAATTTATTATTTCTGGCGGAATCAAATCAATAACGCTGCTTGTACTGAAACTCCAGGTGTAATCGTCGCCTTGCGTCAGCGGACCAGGATTATTTGCGTCAAATGGTAGTTTGGCAGTTTGAGATTGCGGACCTTCTGATTTGTTGTTTCCGTTGCCATCCAAAGAATTGTCAGCCATGTCCACAATTCCATCATATCCGTTGGCTCCAAAATTCGCCTTCCCCGAGTTATCAATGGTGGCCGCTTTTACCAAAACTGATAGTGAAGCAGGCCCGGGCAGGCAGTAAACATTGCCGCCACAGCTATTTTTTCCGCACAAGTCATTGGTTACAAATTCAACGGTCTGATATTGGTTGCCGTAAAAAAATTCGCCAGCCACTACAGCTTGTCCGTTTTTCACGCTGATGATGTTATAAGAATCGCTTTTCCCGCGAATCGTCATCGGATTAATCGGCTCGCTAAAATTTATTTGCACCACTGTATTTCTGGGATAGGTGGCCGTACCAGGAACTGGAATAATCCCGATAATTTGGGGCGGAGTGTTATCCACTAAAGTTGAAATTTCAAACTGCCAATTGTAGCCTTCCAGCCCAAACGCATTGCTGCCGTCAGATTTTTTTATCGCATTGGAGAGCTCAATGACATAAGTTGTGTTGGAGCCAGCCTCGCCAAGCAAATTCGTCGGCTTATAAACAAAGGTTTTCAAATCCTGCGTATGATGGGCGCTAATGTCAACGACATTAGTCGAGCTTGCACTCGGATGAACTTTTACATTTGCTGAATTTATTTCGCCGGCCGTTTCCAGGCTGTTTACATCCATCGGCTCCTTAAAAGTAATGACTATGCTAGTATTGCGAGGTATGCCCGTGGCATTTCTGCCAGGATAATGACTCTCGATAATTCCAGCTCCGAGAGCACCACCGCCTCCGCCAGGTGGAACTGCTCCTTCGCCACCGCCGCCGCCGGCTCCGCCGCCTCCCAGGATTGAACCGATTATGAACGAAGCGATTCCGTAAGCCGAAAGAATTATCAATAATCCAATTACTCCGTTTATCAAAATCTGTTTCGCCTTTTTCACTTTTTCCTCATTACCGGCAGCCGTCATCCAGACATAACCGCCATAAAGCAGGACGGCAATAGCCAATAGGCCAAGCAGACCCAAAAATGCCCTGATAACATTGGCAATGGTGACTCTGATGTCTTGTGTTCCCAGCCCCGTGGCCGTAGCGTAATTTAAACCCACCTCAAGATTGGCTGCCTGGGCGATTTGGGCAAACAAAAAAACCGCCAAAATCAAAACAACTATTTTCAGTGCCTTGGCAGTTTTTTTATATTTCATTTCCTTTGTAAATGACTTGAGCATGGGTATTTAGGCAAAGGATTATTTTTTTAATATCTCTTGAACTACTTTTTTAACTAATGTGCCATCAGCTTTCCCCTTTAATTCGGCCATCACTCTCCCCATAATCTTTCCTTCATTTTCTCCCTCGCCGACTTCTTTAATAATTTTCTCGACTACTACTTTTATTTCCGCTTCACCCATTTGTTCCGGGAGATAGGGATTAAGGATAGCCAATTCTCTTTTTTCTTTTTCGGCCAAATCTTTTCTACCTGCTTTTTCGTATTCCTCTATCGCTTCTTTTCTTTTCTTTATCTCTGACTTAATAATCTTTATGACATCGTCATCATTGAGATCGGTCATTTTTTTGATGCGTTCGTTTTTAAAAGCAGCTAAAAGTAGACGCAAAGTTGAAACCGCATCTTGCTTTTGCTCTTTGTATACCCGCGTGAAGTCAGAATTAATTTTATCCAAAATTGGCATTTTATAATTTTTATTCCTCGATCAGCTTACCGATTTTTTTCAAATATTCTTTCTGATTCTTGATTTTTAGTCTTCTCAAGGCTAATTTTTTTGATAAATTCTTATTAGGTTCTTTTTCTAAAAACCTAATTTTCTTGGCCTGAAGAATCTTGCCACCCTGAATAATCCGCTTATTAAACCGTCTAAGCAGGCTCTCAAATGTTTCCCCCTTTCTTCTTTTAACTTCAGTCATTTTCCATCTCCTTTAAATTACTTAAATAATAGCAATAAAACTGAATAAAGTCAAAAATACCTTAAATACATAACAAAAGCCCATTTTTGGGCTTAGTTAAGCTAAATTTCCTTATTATTACTGATTTTCCAATCTTTTCTTAACCTCTTTAATAACCTTGTTGAAATTCAGCGTTTCCTGCACCCCTGCCTCCATGTCGCGCAACAAGATAGTGCCTTCCGAAAGTTCCTTCTGCCCGAGAATCAGCGAATATCTAACACCGAGTTTGCCCGCGATTTCAAGCTGTGCCTTCAAGCCGTCCTTGGAAAAATTTTCAGCCACTCTGATTCCTTCTTTTCTTAAAGATTCATACAGCGGCAAGCACTTTTTTCTGGCTGCCTCGCCAAGTTGGGCCACGAAAATATCTCTTTTTTCTCTGTCTGGAATCTCAATATTCAATTCTTTAAGTTTTAAGATGGTTCTCTCGATGCCAACAGAGACTCCCAGAGCAGGAGTCGGTCTGCCGCCCAAAAGCTCGATTAAATTATCATAGCGTCCGCCGCCGCATAAAGCGCTCTGCGATTTTTTCTCCTCGCCCTCTGGCCATATTTCAAACACTGTGTTGGTGTAATAATCCAGTCCGCGAACTAAGCTGGGATTCAAGTTGTATGGCAGCTGAACCTCGTCCAAAAATTCTAAGACTTTAACAAAATGGTTTTTGCATTCATCGCACAACCAATCGACTATCTGCGGCGCCTCCTCTTTAATAATAGAACACTTCTCTTCCTTACAATCCAAAAGTCGCAGAGGATTTTTGTACAACCTCTCTTTGCAATCAACACAGAGATTGGCTTTTTGAGTTTTATAATAATTAACGAGTTGCGTCTTATATTCTTTCCTGCAAACCGCACAGCCGATGCTATTGATCTGAACCGAGGTTTTAAGACCAATCTCTTGAAAAAAATTATTGGCAAGAATTATCAGCTGCGCGTCAAGAACCGGGTGTTTATCGCCCAAGATCTCAAAGCCGAACTGACTGAATTGACGGTAGCGACCTGATTGCGGACGTTCATATCTAAACATCGGGCCGGTATAGTACAGTTTAACCGGTTGCGGCAGGTTGAGCATGCCGTGATTTATATAGGCCCTGACAACCGAAGCCGTGGCTTCCGGTCTCAAACTTACTCTCTCTCCCCCCGGCGTTTCAAAAGAAAACATTTCCTTTGAAACAATGTCCGTTTCCTTGCCGACCGCGCGTGAAAAAAGACTGGTCTCCTCCAAGATTGGTGGGTCTATTTTTTCAAAACCATAATCCTGGGCGAGTGATTCTAGCCTGTTTCCAATAAATCTAAAATATTTTTGCTCTGACGGCAAAATATCTTTAAATCCTCGAACTAGCTGCGGGGTTTTTTTATTTGATTTGATCGGTTCGTTTATCAGTTCGGGAACTCCGGCGACTTTTGCTTTTTTTTCTTGAACCTTTTTTATGATTTTATTTTTAACCTTTGGCATAATTTATAAATTATATTGTGGCTTTCCAAAGACAGTGATTTTATCAAAGGGCCAGCCCCTGACCCAGGTGTCGCCGATTATCAATCTGCGCGGCACTGGACCGAATCTTCTTGAATCCAGACTCGCTTCTCGATTGTCGCCCATGACAAAATATTCATCTGTCCCCAGATCAAATTCGGACTTGCCGAAATAAGTCGTCTGCGTATCTTCGGGCAGATAGACTTCTTCATTCAAGGCGATACCGCCGGGATATTTCTCATTGTAGATATAGACCTTATTGTCTTTGATTTTCACTTTCTCGCCGGGCAAACCGATAATTCTCTTAATGAAATATTGACTGGGATCTTTCGGATAACGAAAAACGACCACGTCGCCTCGGCTGGGCTGTTCGAGGCGGTAGCCGATTTCATTGATTATCAGATATTCGTGATCGTGAAAATTCGGTTCCATGGAAGCGCCCTTAACATAAAAGGGCTGAATCAAGAAATATCTAATCGGTATAATAATGGCTAGGGATATAATGACGACCTTGACGATTTCCACAAAAAAATCAGCAAAGGAATGCCAAAGCGAATCGTAAGCCGAACCGGTTTTCCATTCAAACTGATTGCCGCCTTTATCGCTATTATTCATAATTATCCTTTAATAATTAGAAACAAAGATTACGTAAATTGTATCACAAAAAATCGATTCGGGCAAATCCCGATTTAAACTTGAAATTTTTCGTTTAAACTGGTTTAATATACTATAAGGAATAAAAAAATTCCACAAAAATGAGTAAACATCTGCTTCATTAATTTTTTATTTGAAAATGACCAGTCATAAAGTGAATTTCCTTTCTCACCTCGAAAAGGAATTTATCAAAAAATCAAGACATAAAAAACCATTTTCGAAAAAATATTTTTATCCAATTATTTTTTTGATAGTTTTCATCTCGGCTTTTTCTTTCCAAATAATAATTTCGGGAGACAGCCTGGGTGAAAATCTGGAAAGAATGAATTTGTTCGGCCTGTCAGTGGGCGCCGACAGAGCCCTCAAAGGCGAGACTTCTGACCGCATTAACATTTTACTTTTAGGCATGGGCGGCAAAGGCCACGATGGACCCTATCTTACAGACACGATGATTTTGGCCTCACTCAAACCTTCGACTGGAGATGTGGCGCTCATTTCAATTCCCCGCGATCTGGCCGTACCAATGCCTGGCTATGGCTGGTACAAAATAAACTATGCCAATCATTTCGGCGAAATGAAAAATCCCGGTCACGGCAGTGAGCTGGCCGCCGAAGTGGTCGCCAAAACTCTTGACGTGCCGGTCGATTATTATGTGCGCGTGGACTTCGCCGGTTTTGAAAAACTAATCGATGAGTTGGGCGGGATAAAAATATACGTCAACAACGAATTTACCGACAATGAGTTCCCGGTTGAAACAGTTTCAACCAATGGCGTAGTTGACACAAATGGCTATAAAACTGTTTCGTTCAAAGCCGGCTGGCAAAAAATGAACGGCGAAACAGCTTTGAATTACGTCCGTTCTCGTCACGGCAATAACGGCGAGAGTTCTGATTTTGCCAGGAGCAAACGGCAGCAAAACGTCCTGCAGGCGATAAAAGACCAGGCCACTTCATTTACCACATTTTTCAGCTACAGCAAGGTCAATGCCCTGCTTGATTTTTATAAAAATAACGTGGAAACGAATTTAACCGCCTGGGAAATTTTCAAATTCGCCAAACTGGCTAAGAAAGTGGACAAAGAAAGCATCACTAATCTGGTTTTGGATGACGGTCCCAACGGCCAGCTCTACGCCACGAATATCAACGGCCAATTCTTGCTCCTGCCCAAGGACATGTCCTTTTTCCAGCTTCAACAAATGGTTAAATATGTTTTTGACCCGCAGCAGGAAACAAAAATAAAAGAAAAAATTAAACTGGAGGTGCAAAACGGCACAAAGATAGAAGGCCTCGCCACTAAAACAAGCACGGGGCTTAAAAACGGCGGCTATGACGTTGTTAGAATAGGAAACTGCGTTAAACAAGATTTCGAAAAAACGGTTATCTACGATCTGACCGGCGGTCAGCAGTCAGACGCGCTTGAAAATCTAAAAAGCAAGCTGAATGCCAATGTCTCAACGGAAAAACCCGACTGGCTCTCTTATGATCAAAATCAAAAAATTGATTTTTTAATTATCCTGGGTAAAGATCAGGGCAACTACGCCACCAATTAAACAAATGATAAAAAAATTACCAAAAATTTTAATCCTGGGTCGAGCCAATGTCGGCAAGTCAACTCTTTTTAATCGGCTCATCGAGAGACCCAAGGCCATCACTTCAAAAATCGCGGGTACGACTCGCGACATGAATATAAGCCCCGTTTATTGGCAGGGCTATAATTTTGAATTGATAGATACCGGAGGCATAGAGACAATTGTACCCTCAAGGCGCCTCAAAAAACTTTCCCCTGATTTAAACGTTGATTTCGCGCTGGACATCATCAGGAAAACCCAAGCCGCGCTAACCGAAGCCGACCTAATACTTTTTGTCGTTGATTTGCAAGAAGGGTTAATGCCGCAAGACCGCGAACTCGCGCAGGCAGTAAAAAAATATAAAAAACCGATTCTACTAGTCGCCAATAAAGCTGACGATGTTAAGATGCGCGAAAGAGCCGCTGATTTTTATAAACTGGGTCTGGGCGACATAAGTTTTGTCTCGGCCAAAAACGGCGGCGGCACCGGCGATCTGCTTGACGAAATTGTGAATAATTTAAAAAAGCAGAAGAAGGTTAGGAAAGGAAAAAAATACGAATTTCCCAAAGCCATCCGCGTCACAATCATCGGCAAACCCAATGTCGGCAAATCATCATTGCTAAATTCAATTCTGGGCGAAGAACGCGTTATTGTTTCACCAATTGCTTTCACGACTAGAGAATCAATTGATACCGATTTCATTTACAAAGATCAAAATTACACGCTAGTTGACACGGCCGGCATTCGCAAGCACGCCAAAGAAGGCGGCGAGCTGGAAAAAGCTTCGGTAGGTAAAGCTATCGCCAACGCCAGAAATTCAGATGTTTGTCTTTTGGTCATTGATATTTCCCAGCCGATTACTGTCCAAGACAATCGCTTGACTCAACTTTTACTTGACGAACAAGTCAGTATTATCATGGTGGCTAATAAATGGGATCTAGTCGAAGAAAAAGAATCCAAGACCGCCGATGAATATAAACGCTTAATTAATCATTTTTTTCCTTATTTAAGGTGGGCGCCAATTGTTTTCACTTCAGCCAAGACAGGCAAACATGTCCATGATATATTGGATATAGCCAAAGAGGTTTATGACGGCCGGCATATCAAGTTAAACACGAATGCCTTGGGTAAATTTTTAAAAAATGCCATAAAGAAACAAAGACCTAATAGTTCACGCTTGTTTTTGCACCCCTATCTGACAAACTTTAAACAAGTTCGCACTAATCCTCCGATCTTTGAAGTGCAGGTTAGAAAAAAAGACGTGCTGGCCTCTTCCTATTTAAGATATCTGGAAAATTCCTTGCGCGCCAAATTTAAAATCATTGGCACGCCCATAAAAGTAAATCTTAAACTGGGAAGCGACAAAACAGAACCGACCAAGCCCAGAAAATTTACAAGCCGAGGCAAGAAAAAAATTCAAAAATCTACAAGCCTTTCGACCTCTAGCCCCTCTAAAACCTTTAGCTCCTATTAAATATATGAAACTTATAATCGGATTAGGAAATCCTGGCCCTGACTACAAAAACACCAGACACAATGTCGGCTTTCGCCTGCTTGACGAATTAATGATTCATGGCCTTTTTGATTTGTCGGAATTTAAGACAGAAAAAAAATTCAATGCGGAAGTCTCGGAGGGTACTTTTGGCGCTGAAAAAATTATCCTGGCCAAACCCACAACTTTTATGAATGATTCTGGCGCCGCTGTTTTAGCGCTGAAAACATTTTATAAAATCAAATCGAGTGAAATAATTGTTATTCAAGACGATTTGGATTTACCCATTGGTAAAATCAGAATCTCCACTGAATCCAGCTCGGCCGGCCACAAAGGCATTGACTCAATCATTCAAAAATTAAAATCTAAAACTTTTATTCGCATTCGTGTCGGTATTGCCAATGAGCTCAAGGAAATAATTCCGGCTGACAAATTCGTACTCCAAAAATTCAGTGAGGAAGATGAGGAGATATTGGAAGGAATTATTCCCGACACAATTGAAGCCATCAAAATGTTTTGCGAAAATGAACCGCTTGAAAAAATTCAAAGTAAACTTAATTAAACGCACCCTGTCATCCTGAGCGCAGCGAAGGATCTATTACATCGATGTTATAGATTCCTCATTACATTCGGAATGACAGGGTGCTTTTTTATTCGCATCATTAATAAATTATTTGTATATTCGTATCAAAATAAAAAAACCCGATCTTGCGACCGGGTTTATGCGGCTAGGTTACTCGCTAAAAAAATTGCGGAAAATCATATAAAGTATAATACCAAACAATGCAATATTCCACTCGACCATCGCAACAACGAATAGGAGATGGTGCAAACTGACGAGCGGGAATACAACATACAAATTATACCAGACAAGCAAGGCAAGATCGACGAATGCCAGCCAAATAATTTTCTTTTTCAATGCCTTCATGCCATTTTTTAAAATAGCCTCTTTTCCGCTGGTATTAATTCTAGACTGTTTGAAAAGTGACCGAGGCGGTAAGATGACGGACAAAATTACTAGTCCAAAACCAACACATCCTACATAAAAACAAATGCTGTGCAAGCGATAATTTTGAAACAAAATAGAACTCAGCATGACAATTGCGCCTCCCACCCCTAAGCAATATCCAAGAAAAAACAGAAAAGCTTTAATGTCCTTCATTTCGTCCTCCTTCTTTTTTATTAAAGACCAATTTTAAATATCCAGAACACTACCCGCCAGCGTAGAACCTTTCGCATAAAGCTTGGGCCCTAACTTATGGCTACTCCTACTTTAGAAAAAGGAGGTTATCTGTTTCGTTTCGCCTGGCTGGCGAATAGAATTCTGGATACTAACCTTCGTTAGCCGTAGCTAACTTCGGTTAGCGAAGGCTAAATTATTATTTTGCTGTATAAAACATTATACCAAAATTAAATGCTTTTGTCAATATTGCTAACTCCATGCTATATTGAAAATTGATAATTGCTAATTTATTGTGAATTGTTAATTGTGAATTGTAGATTATATTTATGTCCAACGATTTAAAATATTGGGTTGCCATTTCGCAATTTGCCAAAATCGGCGCCGCCAGGTTTGCCAAATTTTATAATTATTTTCCTGATATGGAAACTGCCTGGCGCGCGCCTTATGCCGAACTTTTAAAAAGCGGCCTAGAACAAAAAATCGCCGAGGAATTTATTTTAATCCGCGGCGAAATAAATCCGGATCTTGAGATGGAAAAAGTTGAAAGAGAAAATATTAAAGTTATCACAATCAAAGATGAAACGTATCCTAAGCTCTTGAAAGAAATTTATGGGCCGCCAGCGCTTTTATATGTCAAGGGCGAACTGGCGAACTTAAATAACGATTACAAGCTGGCGGCCGTCGGAGCCCGCAAAGTTTCTAATTACGGCCGGCAAATAACTTTAGAAATAGTCAAACCCCTGGCTCAAAATGGGTTTACGATTGTCAGCGGTTTAGCCTTGGGCACTGATGCTCTAGCCCATCAGGCCGCGCTGGAGGCTAGGGGCAAAACAATCGCTGTCTTGGGCAGCGGCCTTGATAACCAAAGTATTTATCCAGCTTCAAATCGCTACTTGGCCCAAAACATTTTGGATAATAGCGGTACGATAATCAGTGAATTTCCTATTGGCACCCTGCCTTTAAAACATAACTTCCCTACGCGAAACAGGGTCATAGCCGGCCTATCACTTGGCACACTGGTTATTGAGGCCGCTGAAAGTTCCGGCGCGCTTATTACCGCTTATTGCTCACTGGAACAAAATCGCGAGGTCTTTGCCGTGCCCGGCTCACTTTTCAATCCTAATTCAGTCGGCACCCACAAGTTAATCCAAAAAGGCGCTAAACTGGTGACTTCGTTTCAAGATATTTTGGACGAGCTAAATCTTCAGGAAGTTAAACATTTTGTCTCAAATAAAAAGGTCTTGCCCGAGACACTGGGAGAAAAAGTGATCATTGAGAATCTAACCAAAGAACCCAAGCATATTGACCAGCTTATCAAGGAAACAAATCTCTCGGCTGCGACGATCAGCGGCACTTTGAGCCTGATGGAAATGAAAGGCATGGTCAAGAATCTGGGCGGACAAAATTACATCTCTTTGGTGTAAAATTTGACAAAAGCTTTTTTTACTGTTATTAATAATAATAATTATGAAAGCTGAAATATGAATTATGAATTGTGATAAAAATTTCAGACTTCATAATTCATAATTCTAAATTATAAACAATGCCAAAATCATTAGTCATAGTAGAATCTCCGACCAAAGCTAAAACAATTACCAAATTTTTAGGCAAGGACTTCAAGGTGGAGTCCTCTTTTGGTCATGTGCGGGATCTGCCGCAAAAAGAGCTTGGCGTTGACGTGGAGCATGATTTTGAACCCAAATATGTTGTGCCGATCAAAGCTAAAAATACCGTTTCCAAGCTAAAGAAACTCGCTGAAAAATCTGACAGAATTATTCTGGCGACTGACGAAGACCGTGAAGGCGAGGCCATTGCCTGGCACCTCGCCCAGATTTTAAAATTAAACGACGATAATTCGGAGAGGATTACTTTTCATGAGATTACAAAAAAAGCGATTGACGAGGCGCTCACTCATCCGCGCCATCTTGATATTAATTTAATCGATGCCCAGCAGGCGCGCAGGATACTTGATCGCCTGGTCGGTTATAAACTTTCTCCCCTGCTTTGGAAAAAGGTGGCCAAGGGACTTTCAGCCGGCCGCGTCCAATCAGTGGCCGTGCGTTTAGTCGTGGACCGCGAACGCGAAATTGAAAAATTCAAAAAAGAAGAATATTGGACAGTTGAAGCAACGCTGGATAAAAACAAGCAAAATTTTGTCGCGCAACTCAACAAAGAAAATGGCAAACCGATTACTAAGCTGGGTATTAAGGATGAAAAACACGCCCAATCAATTTTAGATGGCTTAAACAGCGCCAAGTACATTGTTGAGAAAGTCGAAAGAAAAGAAAGTCTTAAAACGCCACCGACTCCATTTACTACCAGCACCTTACAACAAGAAGCCGCGCGCAAGCTTGGCTTTTCAGCCAAGCAAACCATGATGTTGGCCCAGCGGCTTTACGAGGGCGTAGAACTTGGTTCAGAGGGTTCAGTCGGTTTAATCACCTACATGAGAACAGATTCCCTAAATCTTTCTACTTATTCATTAGAAAACATCAGATCTTTTATCAAGGAAAAAATCGGCAATAATTATTTGCCGGAAAACGCAAAAATTTACAAGACGAAATCAAAAGGCGCGCAAGAAGCGCACGAAGCAATCCGCCCAACCGATGTTTTTCATACTCCAGATGAGATCGCCAGCTATCTCGAACCAAGACAGCTAAAACTCTACAAATTAATCTGGCAAAGAACTCTAGCCAGCCAGATGCAGCCTGCCATTATGGATTCAACCATTGTTGATATTAAAGCCAATGATTATACTTTTCAGGCCACTGGCTCAATCGTCAAATTTGACGGCTTTATGAAAGTCTACAAAGCCGCGATCAAAGAGAATATCTTACCAACGCTCAAAGAAAAAGATGTTCTAGAATTAATTAAACTTGAAAAATTGCAGCACTTTACTCAACCGCCTGCCCGCTACACTGAAGCAACTCTAATTAAAGCCCTAGAAAAAAATGGTATTGGCCGTCCTTCCACTTATGCGCCGACTCTTTCCACGATTCAGGAAAGAAATTATGTAAATAAAGACGAAGAGAAAAAATTAAGACCAACTGAAATCGGCACCATAGTAACCGACTTATTGGTTGAACATTTTCCAAATATTGTTGATTTAAATTTCACTGCCTCGGTTGAAAAAGAGCTGGATGACATTGCCGAGGGTAAAATGAAATGGCAAAAAGTCATTACTGAATTTTATAATCCTTTTGCCAAGCTTTTGAAGGAAAAGGAAAAAGAAATTAACAAAAAAGAGATAACTGAAGAAAAAACTGATATTAAATGCGATAAATGCAGTTCGCCTATGGTTATTAAATTGGGACGGTTTGGCAAATTTCTAGCTTGTTCCAATTATCCAGAATGCAAAAACACAAGACCTCTTTTTGAAACCAAAGAAGAATCTGCGGCTGAAGAAACAAACGAGAAATGCCCAAAGTGCGGTTCCGCCCTAAAAGTAAAGACTGGGCGCTTTGGCAAATTTCTAGCTTGTTCTGACTACCCAAAATGTAAATTCACAAAAAATATTCAAAAACCAATCGGTGTCAAATGTCCCAAGTGCGGCATTGGTGATATTGTTATAAAAAGAAGCAAGCGGGGCAAAATCTTTTTTGCCTGCAATCGCTATCCCGAATGTGACTATGCTACCTGGGAAAACCCCAATGCTCCCCAAAAAACTAAAGAAGAATAATAATATAAAATAAAAAATCCCCAAGCACAAAATGGGGATTTTTTAGTGACGGGAGAGGATTAAACCCCAATTACAATGTAAATGTAAGGGTGTCAACTCTCCCATCATAAAAATTATAGCAAAAAAAAATCGATTTGTCAATGCTGGACGTTAAAAAAATTTGTAAAAGAAAAAATCCAACACGTGAGTGCCGGACTTCTTCCCATTGCAATTAGGTCTTGTTACAGACCCCTTACATTTGTTTGTAGTATATCACAAATAAAAAAATATGTCAAGGGTGAAATGATCCTTTATATTTAATCAAAAATAAATTATAATGATTGTTGTAGTATGGAAAACCAATCAATTGAAAAAGTATTTCAGAAATTACTCAAGACAATCAAGGAATATCAGCCCCAGGCCGATACCGAACTGGTCAAACTGGCTTTTGAATTTGCCCAGAAGGCTCATGCCGGTCAAAAAAGAATGAGCGGCGAGGATTATATTTTTCATCCACTGGCCACGGCCCAGACATTGGCTGATTTGAGGTTGAGCCCGACCATGATTATCGCCGGATTGCTTCACGATGTACCCGAAGATACAAAAATGACCCTCAAAGACATTGAGAAAGATTTTGGCAGTGAAGTAGCCGAGCTGGTCAACGGCATCACCAAATTAGGGACCATCAAATACCGAGGTATGGAACGCTACATCGAAAATTTACGCAAAATGTTTATCTCCATGGCCGAGGACCTGCGCGTCATCTTGATTAAATTCGCGGATCGGCTTCACAATCTTAAAACACTCTACGCTCTGCCCCGCAACAAACAAATCCGCATCGCCTCGGAAGTGCTGGAGATATATGCGCCGATTGCCAATCGATTAGGCATGTATGAAATGAAGGGACAACTTGAAGAAGAAGCGTTCAAATATCTTTACCCTAAAGAATACAACTGGATTAAACAAATAATCGAAGAGCAGGGCAAACTCAAGGAGAAGAATCTGCAAAAAAATATTGATTT
Source organism: Patescibacteria group bacterium (assembly GCA_028714455.1). GTDB lineage: Bacteria > Patescibacteriota > Patescibacteriia > CAIXNZ01 > CAIXNZ01 > CAIXNZ01. The sequence goes on along the minus strand of JAQTMG010000004.1, from coordinate 11,176 downwards.
TATAAAACAACTTCTTAAAAAAGAAAAGATTGATTTTATAGAAGTTAAGGGTCGAGTCAAACAACTCTATAGCCTCTACCAAAAATTAATAAAATACGACAAGGACATTAATCGTGTCTATGATCTGGTGGCCTTGAGAGTAATTGTCAAAGATATTCCGACTTGTTATGAAGTCATGGGTGTGGTTCATAAAGAGATGAAGCCGCTCAAGGGCCGCATAAAAGATTTCATCGCCCAGCCCAAGCCAAATGGCTATACCTCTTTACACACCACGGTTTTCACGCCCGAGGGAGAAATCGTCGAAGTTCAGATTCGCACTCAAGAAATGGATGAGGAATCAGAATACGGAATCGCCGCACACTGGTACTATGATGAAAAGGGATCCATTAAGCCTGACAAAAAAATGAAGTGGATTAAAGAACTGACCAAGTGGCAGAAAGAAGTGTTTGAAAATCAAAAGTTGCTTGAACGTTTAAAAATAGATGTTTTTCAAGACAGAATATTTGTTTTCACGCCCAAGGGCGATGTTATTGACTTGCCCAAGGAATCCACGCCGATTGATTTTGCTTATCATGTTCACACTGAAATCGGCAACAAATGCGTGGGTGCTCTTATTAATAATCACATCGCCTCGCTTGATACTTCTCTTAAAAGCGGCGATATGATCGAGATATTAATTGATAAAAATCGCAAATATCCCAATCAGGACTGGCTGAAATTTGCCAAGACCAGCGTGGCCAAAAATAAAATCAGGACCATCTTGTCCAAGAGAACACTATTTGAAAAATTCTTGAAAAAATAAAAAACGCCTTGTCATTCCGACCTTCGTCGGCTTAAGCCGACTACTGTCGGCGAAGGCCGAACGAACGTGAGGAATCCATAACCCCTAATGTTATAGATCCTTCGCGGAGCTTGCCCCGAATATTAATGAGGGGCTTTGGATGACAAGGCGTTTTTATAATTCAGTTAATTTTCTAAACACATCGTTAAAATCTTCCTGCGAATTGAATTGTATGACAATTTCACCGCCGCGACCTTTTTTCTTTATAATAACCTTGTGCCCAAGAACGTTTCTCAATTTCAATTCTTTTTCCGCATTAAGGGGGTCAACGCTTATTATTCTGACATGACCCCTGACTTTAACTTTTTTTACCTGGTTTTCCGCTTCTCTGACAGACATCTGATTGCGTAAAATCTTTTTCAAAAGTTCTGTCTGCTGTTTCTCATTATCAAGCGCGGCAATTGTTCTGGCATGACCCTCTGAAATTTTCTCATCCAAGATAGCTTTTTGGGCGTCTTCTGGCAGAGTCAAGAGCCGAAGCGTGTTAGCCACGGTTGACCTTTTCTTACCTATTTTCTTGGAGACTTCCTCTTGGGTCAAATTAAATTCATCTATCAAACGTTTATATGACAAGGCCTCTTCGAGTGGATTTAAATTTTTTCTCTGCAGATTTTCAATCAAGGCGAGTTCAAGTTTTTCCAATTCCTTAGCTTCCCTGACAATCACTGGCACTGTTGGCAATTGTAAATACTGGGCAGCTCGCAATCTTCTTTCGCCGGCGATCAGCTGAAATCTATTGTCAGACAATCTCGTGACGATCAGCGGCTGGATTATGCCATGTGCCTTAATTGAGTTGATTAAATCATCGAGGTCGCCGTGGTCAAATCTTTTGCGCGGCTGATGGGGATTAACCTGAATTTTATCTAATTCAATATCAAGGATCTTATTTTTTTCATCGATCTTATTGATTTCTTCGTTGGAAAATTTTGTTTTTATTGGTTTTGATGGCAAAAGCGCGTCAAGCCCCCGGCCCAGTGGCATAAAGTTTAAAAAAATTATTTAAATATAGTTAAAATTGGTTATATCTAAAATCTCACGAGCCAGTCGCTCATAGGCCTTAGCGCCTTTTGATTTCGGATCATATTCGTAAATGGATTTACCAAAGCTCGGCGATTCAGTCAGGCGTACATTTCTCGGGATGACCGAACGAAAGATGCGATTTGGGAAATATTGATAAAGTTGGTGTAGAACCTCGTCTGAAAGTTTTGTTCGCTTATCATACATAGTCAGAACAGCTCCCATGACTTCTAGACTAGGTTTAATATTCCCCTTAATCAAGTTTATCGTATTCATCAATTGACCCAAACCTTCAAGCGCATAATACTCTGCCTGCACTGGTATCAAAAGTTTTTCTGCAGCTACTAGGCTGTTAAGCGTAAGTAGACCAAGCGACGGCGGACAATCGATTATTATATAGTCAAAATCGTTCCTGATGGGCAGCAGTGCCTGTTCGAGTCGCGACTCTCGGTTTTCCATATTTACCAACTCAACATTAGCACCGGCCAGATTCGCATTGGCAGGGGCAATTTTATAGCCGGGAATTGCAGTATTTAAAATAACATCCTTAAAATGTTTGTCACCCATCAGCGCTTCATAAACTCCATGCTCAAGTTTATTATAATCAATACCGAGACCGCTCGTGGCATTAGCCTGTGGGTCAACGTCAACCAGAAGAACAAACTTACCCAGACTGGCCAGGTAAGCGCCAAGATTTACGGCCGTTGTCGTTTTACCGACCCCTCCTTTTTGATTAACAATAGAAATAATATGGCCCATATTAGATAAAAATGGGATTTAGCGCTGTCTTTACATCATTTTATACTCTTTTGACAATTTTGTAAAATTATAGTAAAATTGATTATATTTAGCTAAAGGCCTAAATGTGATAGGGGGCCTTGGCCAGTTACAAGTTTATGTTAATGGCCTTATTGATGGCCTTGGCCAGATGTAAGTCTAGGTGTAGACACGATTATGTTCGTATTTTTATTTCAATCGTAAAATACGATTCATACGATTCATACATAAACTTACATCTGGCCGCCGTGGTGGAACTGGTAGACACGTACGACTCAAAATCGTATGGGCGCAAGTCCATGTCGGTTCGATTCCGACCGGCGGCAATAGAATGAGGGTTCGCCTGCCCTGCCGAAGCTTTAGTGTAGGCGGGGATTCCCTCCTTCGGCATTAAAAATTTTATGGCCTCAAAAACAAACGGGCCAGCCCAGATACAAGTTTATATAATATGGCCAGTGGCCAGATAAAAGTCTATGTGGCAATGCGTTAAACTCGTATTTTAAGCCTAAAATTTAAATACGCGTAAAACTATAAAACACACAAACTTTTATCTGGCCAGGGTAGCTCAGATGGTTAGAGCGTGGGACTCATAAGCCCGAGGTCGAGGGTTCGACTCCCTCCCCTGGTACTATGTTTTTATCAGTCCACAGCACAATTGGATTGATTATCGGAAAGTATAGCGCAAATCCTATTTTGGCTTTTTTTGTTGGCTTAATCTCGCACTACTGCTGTGATATAATACCTCATGGAGACACTAAATTACCAAAAAGATTTAACAATCTAGTTCATTGGTCACTAGCCGGAATCATAGATCTCACCATTGTATTCATCAATGTTGTCCTGCTTATTTATCTTAGAAAAATTAACATATACAATCTTAATTTTGGCGCGGCATTTTTGGGCAGTGTTCTGCCGGATTTCTTATTACTCGCCTATTTCTTAACAGACAAAAAATTTTTTATCAGACCTTTTAAATTTCACGAAAAAATCCATAATCTGATTTCTAAAAAATATGAATTTAATTTTTATGTCGGCCTAGGACTTCAGCTAGCCGCTTTCGTAATCTTAAATTTAATTTTCTTTTACTTATGCTAATCTCGGTTCATGCGACAATCGGAGCCGTGATCGGTGAAAAAATACACTATTCGCTTTTTGCTTTTGCTCTGGCATTTTTATCGCATTTTATTTTAGATATAATCCCCCACGGCGACAAAGCGTTAATCAAAGCCTACCGCAGTAATTTTAAAAATAAGGCCATGCTTTATCTGATCGTTTTTGATATTATCTCAACAATTATTCTTTTAGGCTTAATGTTCTACTTTCATAAATTAACCTATAGCCCGTCAGTGCTCTGGGGCATCATTGGCGGCGTCTTACCTGATTTTATGGTGGCAGTCCATGAAATCAGCCATAAACATTTTAATCGCGCCCGCAAAGCTCATGACTTTTTCCACGAGAAACTAAATTGGAGCATACCGCTGAATCTAAGTCTAATTTACCAAATCATTATACTTTATCTCCTTTTGAGGCATTAAACGAAGTAAACAAAAAAAACCGGCTAAGAGCCGATTTTTTTATTTGATTATTTTATTGATTTGTAAACCTCGATGGTTTTTTTCGCGCAATTTTCCCAGGTAAAATTTTGAGCTATGCCCCTGCCTTTTTTAGTAAGTTTCTCCCGAAGCTGATTATCTTTCGTGATTCTAAACAAGGCGTCTCTTATTGAACCCACACTGTATGGGTCGGCTAAAACGGCATTGTCAATAACTAATTCCGGAATGGAAGCGATATTAGAAGTCACAATCGGCACACCCAAATTCATCGCTTCCAATATCGGCAGGCCAAAACCTTCGTAGAGCGAAGGGAAAACAAAAGCAAAAGAATTACGAAGTAAATAAATCTTTTCCTCTTTGTTGATATAGCCGACACTAATCACTTTGTTCTGCAGTTTTAATCTAGAAATCGTTTCAAAAATCGGTTCATATTTCCAACCCGTTTTGCCGGCCAAGATTAATTTAAAATCTTTATTTTCTTTTTGGAATTCATTAAATGCTTCGATCAGCCGGACCAGATTTTTGCGCGGTTCAAGCGTGCCCAGATACAAAAAATAAGGCTTGGCAACCTTTAACTCTGGTTTAATTTTTGTTTCGTCAATAACAAGCTGATTAAAATCTTCAACGCCTTCATAAATAACCTCGATCTTCCCTGGCTTAACCTTAAAAAATTTGATTAAATCATTTTTCGTGCTTTCCGAGACGGCTATTATTTTTTTCGCCTTGCGAATTGAAAAAGGAATCGTGACGCTTTTAGTAAAATATTGATGATCGGGAAACCAATCGGCGTTTTTGTAAATCGCTAGATCGTGAATCGTGATTACGGATTTGCGAAAGTAACATAGCGGAATAATATTGGCGGGATTGTGATAAACATCCAGTTTATAAAGTTTTAGCACGTGCGGTAAAAACCAATGGCGGTAAAAAAATGGAATCTTACCGATATTTTCAAGCCCGGGGAAATATATTATTTTCACATTTTCCTGCTGAAATTCATTAACTTTTATTTTGTGATCGTATAAAAACAAATAATATTCATTTTCCTTGTCGATTTTCAACAAATTTTTTATCAAATAATAAACATAATGACCGACTCCGGCATTTTCACCATGATTAATGTCTAAAATTCTACGACAATCAATACCGATCCTCATATATATTTATTGCCAATTGTAATTAGAAAAAATCCAGTCAGCGACAGCCTTCACATCCTGGAATCTATTAAAATTGCTGTCACTGCCAAGTACCACTATTATCACGTCCTGATTTTTTTCGCCTTTAATTTTTGTGGCAAAACAATAGCCCGCTTCTTCAACGTGACCAGTTTTACCTCCGATAACGTTCAAATAACCTCCCAAAAGCAAATCAGTATTGCCTATCTTAACATCGCGAGTCTTTTCTACGCCTTTTACGCTATATTTAACTGTAAATCCGTACTTATCCAAACTAGTCGCCTTTTGTATGGCTGGATTTGCCAGCGCTATATTTAATAATTTCGTGATATCACTGGCCGTTGATTTGTTGCCCGAAGATAAACCAGTCGGGTCAGAAAATTGGGTATTTGTCAGACCAAGTTCTTGAGCTTTTTTGTTCATCAATTCCACAAATTTCTCTTCGGAAATCCCGGTTGAACGCACCAGCCCCATAATCGCATCATTATCAGAGACGACTAAAGCAGTATAAAAAAGATCCCTTATTGTTAAAACCTCACCGTTATTTATATAGATAATTCCTCCGCTTCTTCTGTCTTCATTTTTTAAATAAAATTCATTAGACCAGCCGGGATTATTATCCAAAAAAACCGAGGCCGCCATCAATTTGGTGATGCTGCCAATCGGTCGGACATCGTCGGGGTTTTTTTTATAAAGAATCTTCCCGCTTTTGACATCCACAGCAATGGCGCTCTGCGCGGCGATTTTCACGTCTAAATAGTCGGTGTAAATTCTTTGCGGAGCAAACCTTTCGAAAGATAAAATCGCCGAATTATCCAAATTCAAAAAACCGTCAAAATTAAAATAATTGGCTCCCAGAGCCGGTATCAAAAATACGCTTAATAAAATATTGAATAGCATAGAAAGTAAAGCTCCGTCGATAGGAGTCGGCGGCTACTTTTTAGTACGCTGGATGCGAAACCCCGCACCGCCCTACACCGCGTCTAGTACAGGGCCGGTGCGGGGATAAAAATCCCTTGATGGGATTTTTAATAATAATATTTACTGGTTTCCCTCTGCCTCGTTATCTGATTTTACTTCCTGATTTAAAATCTGCTCCATCGATTCATTACTATTTAATCTGATAAAGTCTGGAAGTTGAGATGTTTCATTAATTCCGAGGTGCTTCAAAAAATCAAAAGTAATCTGATATTTGGCAACCATCTGCTGCTTATCTTCGATTTCTTCAATAAGCCCTCTCATCATCAAGTTTCTCAAAATAATCGCACAGTTAACGCCGCGAATCAGCTCCAACTCTGTTCTGGTAATTGGCCCTCGATAAGCTATGACCGTCAGCGTCTCCAACGAAGCCGGTGTCAGTTCTCCAGTCACCTCTTCTTTTAAAAAATCAGCGACAATTTTGCCGTTCTCTGAATTGGTCACCATTTCATAATTATTGCCGATCTTCTGGATGTTAATTCCTTTTTCTTTTAAATCGTATTCAACAAACAAATTATCCAGCTCCTTTTTAACTTCGTCCTTGGAAGCGCCAGTCAATTCTGCCAGCCGACTCAAGGGAATCGGATGGTTGGTGATGAAAAGCAGTGATTCGATTTTTGACTTCAATGACATAGTTTCGGTTATTTGTTATTGGTTATTTGTAATTAATTATTGGAAATAACATTCCAATCCCTTATATCTAATCTCCAATATCTAATATCTATTTATTTATCTCGGCTTTCTTTAAAGAAATATCATCGAACAAATTATTCTGTTCGGCCCAGATCGTTCTTTGTTTTACCAGCTCCAGAATGGCCAAAAAAGATATTATTTTTTCTGTCTTAGTCTTCGAGTCGCAGATTAATTTATTAAAACTCGTGCAGGCCTCCCTCAAAACGATATCTTTGATGCGCTGAATCCTTTCTGACAGCTTAATAACCTTTTCCAGCATTTTCTTGGGCAGATTAATGACCGGGGGCAGACGCTTTAATACGGCTTCAAAATATTTTTTCAATTTCGCCGTGTTAATTCCTTTTGGCGCGTAAAATCCTTGCGGCAGCGCAACCGCCTGTAATTTTTCTCGCGAAAAGGCAAACTTTTTTCTGCGCAAAATTTTCTGGATACCTCTTGAAGCCTCCAGATACAGCTTGTACATTTTTAACTGTTTCTCCAGATCATACTCTTCTTCCTCTATCTCCAGAGTCGGCAACAGCGCTTTTGATTTTATGTAAATTAACCTGGCAGCCACGACCAAAAAATCAGCCGTCTGCTCGGGGCTCAAATTGGGATGCTGATTCATGTATTCAATAAACTGATCAGCCACCTCGGCCAAAGATATTTTTGTGATATCCATTTTCTGGCCCTCTATCAAAACCAGAAGCAGATCGAGCGGACCCTGCCAGTCCTCAAGTTGTACTTTATATATTTCCATAATTAACAATTCACAATTTTCAATTTACAATAAGTTTTCAATTTCTCAATAATCAAAATTTGATAAATTGATAATTGATAATTCAATGAAAATTGAACATTGATAATAGAAAATTATTTTCTTGCTTTCTTAATAGCTTTTTTTACTTGTTTTTTGGTCACCTTGATAATCGGCTTGGCAAACTTTTTGGCTTGCGAAAAAGCACCAATGACTGGTTTTTCTAATTTTTCAAATTCTTTGATGGCCATTTCCACGCTATCAGTGAAACTGCCGGTCGGAAAAATCGCCTTGTTCACCTTGCGCAGCTCCTTATCCATGTAAACTTGCAAATCATGATAGCTGCCAAAGGCAGGTAATGCGCCTGGCTTAATTTTTAAAAGCCTTACCATCACGCCTTCATTAGGAATTTCAATCTTTTTCACGCCCATGCCCTTGGCGTTCATTAATTTTTTCAGAGCTTTCAAATCCAATCGCTTCGAAGCTGGTAATAAAACAACCACGTAGCCCTTATCGGTTTTAATCAATAGATTCTTGGCAATCTCATTTAATTTTTTGCGTAAAGTATTGGCCGCGTCGTAAGCGGTGTAAACTTTTTTGTGGGTGACGATCGCGTATTTTACGCCCTTTTTGTCCAGATAATTTTTTATCTCCCTGGGTACTGCCATATTTTTGGTGATTAGTTTATTTGTATATTAGTTATTTATTTTAACGGTAAACTTTTTTGTTCGCCTATTATTTTTTTTCCTATCTTTCGTCCCTCGGCCGTCAACTTTATTTTTTGAATATAATTTTTTTTCTTGGTCATTTCTCCAAAGCCGACCAATATACCCTTGTCAATTAACCTCTCGATGCTATTAGTCAACGAGCTGACCATAATTTCCTGACTCGGCTTATCTTTATAATTATTGTAAAAATGCAGCAAACCCTTGCGGTCAAGCTTATTTTTTGCCTCAAAACTGTGCAATAAAATATATTTTTGAAGTTTTGATAACTTCATAGCTTACCTTATAATTTTATCGTAAAAACCCTTCTTGTTCAAGTAATATAAAACTGCCCACTTACGCGGGCGGTTTCTGAATTATGGCAAACCAATACTCGGCAAAGCGCCGAAGCTGATTGTAGTAGCCATAATTAATTATATAAAAAAAGAGGCCAGAGTCAAGGACTCTGGCCTCAAAGTATTCAAGGTACAAGATTCAAGATTACGAAACTGCGGCCCGGGCACGGAGGAGGTCACGGCAAAAGCCAGGACCGCACCAGAAGACGCCCAGCCCGCTGTCGCCCCAGCGGACGCTCGGCACGCCGCCATCGCCATAGCGCGAACCCGAACAGAGGGTCGCATTCTCGACATCCAGATGCTTGCCGGTTTCCAGGAAATATACCTGCTCGTGGAGAAGCCGTTCCTCTAAAGTCGCGCCGACAATGCCTCTTTCTTTCAGCTCGTTGGCTGAAAGTTTCTTCAGCTCTTCGTCGGCTTCAACACGGTCGCGGAACCAGACGGCGTAAGCGCCGTTTTGGGCCGTTCTGTCCGAAGTGACGATTTTACCCAGGTCAGAGTCTGTCCATTTCCAGCAGGGAAACATTTCCTTGCATTTGTCGTACAAGCGCTGGGGTGTCATGCCCGGCACCACGATGATCAGTCGGTCAAAGCCCTTTTGACGCTCGGGAATCCGCAGAGAGGAAAAATCGGCTTTGAGGCCGTAGACCTTGCGGTAAAATTCCTGCCAGCCCGCGATTTGATCCGCGACGCTGTCTGACTTGCCAAAGGGGTTTTTCCTTTTCAGAAACAGACCCAGCTCCTGCGGTGTGATTCCTCCGTGTTGCAGTTTGAGATTCAAGTCCGCCAGCATGCCAAGCACATTGCCCGGCACGTCACCGATCATCTCTTCTTTCATGATCAGTTCTCCTTTCTCCTTTTGAGAGAATTTGAGGGGGGGGTTGTTCTTTGAGTAACTTTTTCCGCGCTTATATACCCTGATTTATTTTAATGTTCAATATTTTATAATAGCGTATTTCCCGGGTTTAGTCAATACTTTACACTTTTTATCTAGCTTATTTCAGCGTAAAATTATATAAAAACGACTAAAAACTTAGCGTGCTTAAAGAATCCCGTAACCGTGCGAACAGTGTGAGCTTTAGTCGACATCTCTGCGAGCGGGTTGTGCGAACACTTTAGTGTGAGCTTTAGTCGGCACTAAAGTGCCTCCTTATTCCAAGTCCAACTTAATGTGTAAATCTTTCAGCTGTTTGTCGCTGACTTCGCTGGGCGCGCCTGTCATAACATCCTGGGCTTGGCCATTCTTTGGGAAAGCGTAAATATCGCGAATACTTGGACATTCCCAGAGCACCATTAATAACCTGTCTAGACCGGGGGCGATGCCGCCATGCGGTGGTGCTCCATATTCAAAGGCCTTGATCATGTGACCAAATTTAGCGTCAACTTCTTCTTTGGTATAGCCGGCAATATTAAACGCTTTATACATTATTCTTGGCTCATGATTTCTAATAGCACCGCTGGAAATTTCATAACCGTTGCAGACCAAATCGTATTGGAAAGCCAAAATGTCCAACGGATTTTTTTGCTCTAGTGCATCCATACCACCTTGGGGCATGGAAAAAGGATTATGAGAAAAATCTATTTTGCGAGTTTCTTCATTAAATTCATACATAGGAAAATCAGTCACCCAGAGCCAGGCAGCTTTTTTGGGATCTTTCAAACCCAGGCGCTTACCGCATTCATCGCGAACTGCTCCCAGTGCCGCACAAACTGTTTTCCAATTATCAGCGCCAAAGAAAATAATATCACCTGTTTTTGCGCCAACTTCTTTAACAATTACCTTGGCGACATCTTCACCCAAAAATTTTATGATTGGCGATTGCATTTCTCCTTTTTCTTTTAAAGTAATATAGGCTAAACCCTTGGCGCCTCGGGATAAAGCAATGCCTGTCAGTTCATCTATTTCTTTGCGGGAAAATTTGGCGCCGCCCTCGATTTTCAGGGCGTGAACAACACCTCCGTTATCAATCACCTCATTAAAAACAACGAAGTCGCTGCCCTTAACAATTTTTGTCACGGGCATTATTTCAAAGCCAAAACGCAGGTCGGGTTTATCAGAACCATATTTTTCCAGGCAATCTTTGTAAGTAATTTTCGGAAATGGTTTCTTCAAGATTTTTTTATCAGAAAATTTTTCTGTCAATTCAATCATCAATGGCTCGACAACGCCCCAGATATCTTCCTGCGTCGGGAAAGACATTTCCAGGTCAATCTGGTAAAAATCGCCCGGATGTCTGTCGTTGCGCGGATCTTCATCGCGGAAACAAGGGGCAAGTTGAAAATAACGATCCAGGCCAGCGATCATCAAGAGTTGCTTAAATTGCTGCGGCGCCTGCGGCAGGGCATAAA
>JAQTMG010000003.1 GCA_028714455.1 Patescibacteria group bacterium | reverse complement strand
AAAATTGTCGATGATGTCTTTGTCAGCAAATATCCGGTTAGACCCAATATCATTTTGAACATGGGTCTGGCAGGCATAATCGGCGTGGCTCTGGGCTGTGCTTTCGTGATCTTGAGCGAATCAAGAAAAAGAAAAAATGAATACGAACAAGTTATTGCTAATGAACAAGAGCTTGAGGATATGGGTTTCGCCCCTGAATTGGTGGCCGAAACCGAAGCCGAAAAGCCAAGGGAAGTAGAAATCAAAACAATGTACGACACCCTTCAATAATAATGTTTTCTTATATCAAAACCACCTGTTTACCGGGTGGTTTTGAGTTAATAAATCCTTTTACAAATGGGTAAAAATGTGTCAAAATTAATATATAAACAGTTATTTATGGCGAGATTTAAACTGCCTCACGACTTTGTTTTGGCGGTAACATACAATTGTAATTCAAGATGCAGGATGTGCAATATCTGGAAAAGAGAGCCCCTGCCTATTTTGGACGTTAAGGAATATGCTAAGCTACCGAATTCAATTAGAGAAGTGAACATTACCGGCGGCGAGCCTTTTTTAAGGCTGGAGCTGGTTGAGATTATAAAGATTTTGATAGGCAAAAATCCGAAAGTCAGAATAATTATTTCTTCAAACGGTTTTGCAACCGAATTGATCAAAAAGCAGATGGCCGAGATTGTTAAAATTAAACCCGATATTGGCGTTGGCCTTTCTCTTGATGGGATAGGGGAAGTTCACGATCAGGTCAGGGGAATTCCGGGCGGTTTTGAAAAAGTAATGCAGACAATCAAAATGCTTAAGCAGCTGGGCATTAGCAATTTGCGCCTCGCTTTTACGGCTGGTGATTATAATATTCGAGAGATGAATAAAGTTTACCGCTTAGCAAGAGATTTAGGGGTGGAGTTCACTCTGGCCGCTATCCATAATTCAGAAAATTATTTTAACGTCGTTGAAAACAGAATAACGAAAAAGCAGGAGTTTGGCGAAGAATTCACCAAACTTATTGGCAGTGAACTTTTTTCAGCAAGCCCCAAAAGATGGGTGAGGGCTTATTTCACTTACGCGCTGCTTGATTTCGTGGAAAAAGGTAGGCGTCTGCTGCCCAATTATTCTGGACGCGACAATGTGTTTATCGATCCGCAAGGCGACGTTTATCCGTCCGACGTTTCCGGCCATAAGATGGGCAATCTAAACAATTTTAATAGTTTTGAAGAACTTTATAATTCAAAAGAAGCGCAGGAGGCGATAGAACTGGAAAAAGAAAACCAAAACTGGATGATTTGCACCGCTCGCAGCGCCATCAAGAGACATCCGCTTCGGGTCTTTTTCTGGATTTTAAAGAGTAAATTATTTGGTTTTAAATTTATCTCATGAATATCCTCAAGGTTTTAAAAGAAAGAAATTTTTGGCTGGTCTTAATCCTGTCATTTTTTTTGATTCTGGGCGTGGCCTACGCCGGCGATAACGCCTGGTTTATTCTGGCCGGAATTTTGCTCTGCCTGCTCTTGCTGCTGTTCTGGCTCTATCCGCAGGCGGGAATTTATCTCGTCGTTGTTTTATTTCCTTTTAATTACTGGGAATTCATCTACGGCTCAATCAATGTTCCGTACGTTGATTTGGCGGCGCTGATTCTTTTTGTCGCCTGGTTTTTTAAAGCCATCTATCTGGCCGCCTCGGGCAGGAAAAAAATATTACTCAAAGATTTTCCAGCCCTATTTTTTATGCTGCTTTTTACGGCCGCGGCTGTTTTGTCAACCTTTGACGCGCCGCGAGAGCTATTTTGGCAGTCGGTAAAATACGTCTTTCGGCCGATTATATTTTTCTACCTGATGTACGTGATTCTGCCTTTTAATATCATTGATAATTTCAAAAAGTTGCATAACGTTTTCAAAATAATGTTCGGCCTGGGCCTGTTCTTAAGCGCCATGGGCATCTGGTCTTTAATTTTTCCTCCGTTTATAGGCTTGCGCCGGGCCGTGCCCATCGGATTTTTCGGGATCTGGCCTCTTGGCACAAATCATAATTCCTTGGCCGAGGTGCTCATCGCTCTTATTCCAGCGGCGCTTATTCTTTACTGGTATGAGAAAGACGTTTTTTTGCGCAACTTTTATTTTTTGGGCGCGCTTTTGATGATCGGCGTCAATTTGCTCACGCTCTCCAGATCCGGCTGGCTGGCCGTTTTGTTGGAGCTTTTTATAATTCTGGCTTTTAAATTTAAAGAAACGACCAGGCGCTTTTTTACCTCGTACGTTTTCTATCTGATGCTTGTTCTGGTCGCGCCGATCGTTTACCTGATGTATCAGCTGGCAACCTCGAACATTATAGTTACGTCAAATCTTAGCCGTTTTAAATTGATTGAGATAGCGCTCTACATGTTTAAACAGTATCCTCTTTTTGGCTACGGCGCCGGAACATTTGTCGACTTCGTTAACCAGACCGTCTGGTATATTGTCGAATATGGCAACCCGCTGGACGCGCACGGCTTTATTTTTAAAACACTGGCCGAGACTGGAATTTTTGGCACCGTGAGTTTTTTGGCGCTGCTGACGCTCATTCTTTATAAGCTTTATGCCGCTTACAACAAATACAAAAACAGCCAGTATGCCTGGTTGCTTTTGGGAATGTTGGCCATGATTTTCGGCTGCGTCGTCTTTCAGCTGTTTTCCACGAATTATTATTTGGCCAGATTGTGGCTGCCCATCGGCCTCGGCTTGGCCGCGGTCAAGTTGTGCGGCCTGAAATTAAATAAAACATTATGGGAGAAAAAATAAAAATTGTTTATATTATTAATTCTTTCGCGCTGGGCGGAGCCGAGAAGCTTCTGCTCAATTTTTGCCGCGCGCTTGATAAAAATAAATTTGAGATAGCGATTTGTACGGTGACTGGCGGCGGTCCGCTTGAAGAAGAATTTGAAAAACTTGGCGTCCAGATTAAAATTTTTTCCAAAAAAAATAAGCTCGGCCTTGGCGTGATTTGGCAAATCAAATCTTTCCTGAAAGAATTTAGGCCGCAGATTGTCCACACTCATTTATTTGCCGCTGATTTTTGGGGCAAGCTAGCGGCGATTTTGGCTGGCGTGCCAGTTATAATAACGACGGAACACAGCGTTAATCTGGAGGAGGGCTGGCTAAAGGAGCAAATTAAGCGGTTATTGTCGCTGAAGACTGATATGACGGTGGCGGTTTCTAATGCGGTTAAAGATTTTTACGTCAATAAGGTTGGCCTAAACGCTAAAAAAATGGTGGTGATTTACAACGGCGTTGATATTGGTAAATTTCAATTCCGCGGCTTTAGGCCGATTGATTTAGCGCGCGAAATTAAGGCGATTATTGTGGCGCGGTTGGCAGAAGTGAAGGGGCACAGATATTTGGTTGAAGCTATGCCCCTGATTTTAAAAAAGTATCCGAATTTTATTTTGAACATTGTCGGAGCGGGTAACTTGCTTGACGAACTTAAAAAACAGGCCGAGGCTTTGGGCGTAGGCGAGAGAATAAAATTTTTGGGAGAGATTCTGGAAGTGGAAACAATTTTTCCGCAGATGGATTTATTTATCTTGCCGTCTCTTTGGGAAGGCTTGGGCGTCGTGCTTTTGGAAGCGCAATCAATTGGTTTGCCTGTCTTGACATCTAATATCCCCGGAACCGTGGAGGTTGTCGAGGACGGCCAGACTGGCCTACTTTTTACGCCAAAAGAGCCGCAGGCGATTTTTGAAAGCGTCAGCCGCCTTCTGGCTAGTCCAAAACTGCAGGAGGAACTGGTTAATAACGCGCATAAACAAGTCGTACAAAAATTTGATTTAAATAAAATGGTCGGATCATACGTTAATCTCTATCTTGATTTAATGAAACAGAGGAAAATATTATTATGAAAATTTTGCAAATAAATAAATACTTTTACAGACGCGGCGGGTCAGAGGTCTATATGTTTAATCTGATTGATTTGTTGCGAAAAAATGGGTACCAGGTCATTGAATTTTCCATGTCTGACGAAAAGAATGAAAAGTCGGATTATAGTAAATATTTTGTCAATAAAGTTGACTTCCAAAAACGCGAAGGTTTTTTTAAGGAGATCGCCAAAGCTTTCAAAGCGCTTTATTCATTTGAGGCAGCCAAAAATCTTGAGGCGCTGATTAAGGCTGAAAAGCCGGACATCGCGCATTTGCACAATTTTAACTTCCAACTGACCCCCTCGATTTTATTTGTTTTGGCCAGATATAAAATTCCAGTTGTTTGGACCACGCACGATTACAAGCTGATCTGTCCTAATTTTAAATTATTCACCGAGGGCGAGCTTTGCGAGCGATGTAAATATCATAAATATTACAATTGCTTTGTATATAATTGTTTTGATAACAGAGCCATGAGCTTTTTGGCCATGGTCGAAATGTATCTGCACAAATTGATTTTGGGAAGCTACGAGAAAATTAACGCCTTTGTTTCGCCCAGTAAATTTTTGGTCACAAAATGCTTCGAATGGAAAATCAATGTCTCGTCTTTTAACCAGATTTATAATTTTGTTGATTTGGATAAATTGAGGCCGACCGCGGACAACCCCGGCCACGGTTTAATTTATTTTGGCCGTCTGGCCAAAGAAAAAGGAGTCTTTGTTTTACTTGAAGCGATGAAAGAACTGCCAGAAATAAATTTGAAAATCGCAGGCAGCGGGCCTCAACTTGATGAGATAAAAAAATACATCGCTGATAATAATTTAAGAAATATTCAGCTGGTTGGTTATAAAAATGGGAATGAGCTCCATGAACTTATCAGTAATTCGCGTCTGGTTGTCATGCCCTCAATCTGGTATGAAAATAATCCCATATCGTTGCTTGAAGCCTTTGCTCTGGGAAAACCAGTAGTAGGCTCAAATCTCGCCGGTATTAGAGAGCTTGTGGCAGACAAAAAAACCGGTTTTGTTTTTAAGCCAGGCGAGAGCAAGGAGCTGAAAAAGGTGATCGCCGACAATTATTTTAATGAAAATTTACTGCTAGAAGTCGGGAAAAATTGCCGAAAATTGGTCGAGGAAAAGTGCGAATCAAGTTCACACTTAAAAAAGATTGTTGAAATATATAACGGGCTTTTGAACTAAATTTTCGATTGACGCACGGCCATATTTATTGATAAGGTAGGGGATACCCCTACTTTTTAGTTTAGTTGTTTTACCCTTGACAAATTTTGGGATTTGTGATATTATAGGCTATTACAGTAAAATTAGCTAAATATTATGAAGATATATTTTATCGGTCAAAAGGGAATACCAGCCATCTACGGCGGCGTTGAGCGCCACGTGGAGGAACTATCAACTCGCCTGGCTAAAGAAGGCCACGAGGTTTTTGTGTATTGCCGCGACCATTATACGCCGGAGAATTTGAATAATTACAAAGGCGTGAATCTGATTCATTTGCCGACGATTAAAACAAAACATCTGGACGCGATAGTGCATACGCTCTTGGCTTCCCTTGATGTTTTGAAAAGAGACGTTGATATTATTCATTATCATGCGATCGGTCCTTCATCTCTGCTTTGGATTCCCAGATTGTTAAAAAGAAAAGCCAAGATCGTTTCGACTTTTCATTCTGACGACAGGAAACACCAGAAATGGGGAATACTCGCCAGACTGTGTCTGGGACTTGGCGCTTACATATCCGTGAAGTGGCCGCACAAGACTATCGCCGTTTCTAAATATCAAAGCGATGTTCATGGCAAAGAATTTAACGGAGAACTCGATTACATTCCCAATGGAGTGCCTGCCGTTGAAAAAGTTGGTTCAAATCTTATCACAAAGAATTGGGGACTGGAGGCTAACGATTATATCGTGGCCGTTTCCAGATTGATTAAACACAAGGGCTTGCATTATCTGATCAGAGCTTACCAGATGTTAAAAACTGATAAGAAATTAGTGATTGTTGGCGATGCCAATTATACTGATGATTATTTTAAGCATCTTAAATTTTTGGCCGGCGATAATAAGAACATTATCTTTACGGGCAATCAGAGCGGTCAGACCCTCGCGGAACTGTATTCAAACGCTTATCTTTTTGTGCAGCCGTCTGAAGCAGAAGGACTTTCCATTGCCTTGCTTGAAGCGATGTCATATGGCAAAGCCGTTTTGGTCAGTGATATTGAGCCAAATAGAGAAGCAGTTTCTGATATTGGCATGACTTTCAGAACCAAAAGTATTTCTGATCTGTCTCAAAAATTAAATTATCTTTTGAACCACCCCGAAATAGTTGAGGTGATGGGTAGCGAGTTGAGAGAGAGAGTCGCTCTGGAATATAATTGGGAAAACGTGACTAGAAAAACAATCGCTTTGTACAAATCTATTTTGGAAAAACCGGAAAAAATTGACCTGGCGATTCAGACAAAAACAGTTTAAATAAAAATTTAAATAGCAAAACACCTCCGCGTTGCGGAGGTGTTTTGCGTTATACATCATGATCGATAAAAAATAATGTCTTGTATTAAATGTTCAGTCAATAAAATTTCATAAGTTTAAATCATAGTTCGTGCTGATATTTTGTTCTTTTTGTAACCAAAAAGAACCCTGCCCTCACTTTGTTTCGGCAGGCAGGCAAAAAGTTTTTCACAGCCTGTCCTGAGCGAGCGCAAGCGAGTCGAAGGGCCCCCAAACCCCATGGAGCTATTAATACGTCTTGAGCTTTTAAGTTTTAACTACTTAGATTAGTAGTAAATTATAAATAAAAAAACCAGTCATATATTTCGGACTGGTTTCTTTATGTAATTACCCCGCTGGAGCTATAAATACGTTTCTAATATCAAAACTACCCTCAACCAAACGCTCTACTCTCAACGCTCAACCTAAAATTAAAAAATTGGTTTTGTTTACGTCGGAATTTACTCTTTAGAGTTTTAATGTAAAGGCTTGAAGTCTGAATTCCGTATCTAAAACCAATTTTTTTATTTTGTCAGAATCTTCGGGTTAGGGGAGTAGTACTTGTTAAGCGTGTCGCGTTTCGAGAAGTAACCGTTTTCGTTTAATCACGGCTCGAACACTTAAGTGTTCGAGCCTTTTGGGGGAAGGTTGGCAAAGTTAGTTGAGCGTAATTAGCGGCCAATATTATTTTTCCAGCTGCTTCGGATTAGGGGAGTAGTGCTTGTTATTTATTTTCCACTTTTCTACATACTGGCCCAGCCCGAATTTATCGCTCTTATTTTTAACCGTGGGTTTCTTTTGCGACCACTTGACCAGACTCTCAAAATGAAGCTTGTACCGGCCGCGTACGACTATATAGCGCAGCTCTTGCGCCTTCAGCGCTCGTCTGACTGTTTTGGGGTCAATGCCAAATAAGCGGGCGGCTTCGGAGACAGAGATCCTAATTGAATTGATTTCCGGCATAAGTTGTGATAATATGTATTTTTGTCTAGAATAATCTAGACAATTAGACTATTACTAATATTATAGCACAAATAACAATAATATTGGCAAGGAAAGTTTTACACAGTTGATTTTGGATAAAAGGCCTTAATTTCAGCGAAATTTTGTTAATTTAACGCCTTGACATTTTGCTTGATTTATTTCTGTCCTTGATTTATAATTAGGATAATCTCATATGCCCAAAAACACCTAGAAACATATTTTCAAGAAAATGTTATGCACAAAACTGTAACATTTTTTTTAATTTTACGTCTTATAAGATGAAAGGTAATTTACTTAAAAATCAATACTTACTGTTTAAAGCGAAGAATAAAGATCCGGAGGCCTTTAGCAAGGTTTACGATTTGTATCTGGACAGGATTTATCGCTTTATTTTTTTTAAAGTTGCCAACGCGGAAGATGCCCAGGACCTTTCCTCCGAAGTATTTTTGAAAACCTGGCAGTACATCGCGGACGGAAAAAAAGTAAAAAATTTGAACGCATTTTTCTACAAGACCGCCAGAAATTTAATCGTTGATTATTACCGAAGAGCCAGCAAGGGAACGGAAATATCTTTGGAAAAAGAGAAAGATAATTTAGATGAAAGAATGGGCGCGGCGACAAGCAGCTTAGAAAAAATAGATGTCGGCCTGGACATAGAAGATCTGGAAACAAAATTGCGGGAACTGAAAGATGAATACAGGGAAGTAATTGTCTTGCGCTACATTGAGAATCTATCAATAGGCGAAATTGCCGAAATCATTGAAAAGAAAAAAGGCAACGTGAGGGTGCTGCTCTACCGAGCGTTAAACACCCTTAAGGAACTCGTGGCCAAGGAGCCAAAAAAATAAATTTCAACTTCTAATATAATGAAGAAAAAAGAACTCTTGCGACAACTCAATAATTTGCAAAATAAGATTTTGCCCAACCAAACCTGGAAAGAAAAAAGCCGGGAGATTTTGCATGCCCAAATTATCGCCCAGACAAGTGAGCTTGATTCAAATAAATTGTCAAAAGTGTTGGCTCAAAAATTTGCTTTTACCATATTAAGGCCTGTCGCCATGACTTTCGCGATTCTGATCGCGGTTTCCGGCATCTGGGCGGCCGGAGTCGGCGCCACTAAAAATAGTTTGCCCGGTGATTTGCTTTGGGGCTTAAAACTGACAGGCGAGCGCCTGCAGGTTAATCTGGCGCTTAACGATGAGAAGAAAACAAATCTGGAAATGTCCTTTGCCGGTCTGCGTTTGGATGAAGCGAAGAAAGTGATGAGCCGAACAAACGATAAGTCCAAACTTGAACTGCCTCTGAAAAAATATCAGGAGAACATGGCGAACGTGAAAAGCAATCTGGCCAAGCTGGAAATGACTGATAAAGGCAAGGCCTTGAAATTGGCTGACATGGTTGACCGCCAGGCCAGCGTCTACGTTGATCTTTTAAGGAGCGATGAAATTAAGTCTGATTCCAACACGACAGACGCTATTATTGTTTCCAAGGCAACCGGCGATAAAGCGCTTTCAGTTATGCTTAACGAATTTGAAAGCGGCAGTGAAGACGTTTCACTTGATGAGCTCAAATTGAAACTTAGCGAAAGAATCGAGGGCTTGAAAAAAGACAATGAGGGGGCCAAGACAGACATTCAGACTATTATTGATAATAAGGCCAAAGCCGAGGAACTGGCCAAAGCCGAAGCAGCCAAGGCTAAAGCCGAAGCTGAAGCAGCGGCCAAAGTCGAGGCAGAGAAAAAGCAAGAGGACGCGGCAACGGCAATCGATAAGACTAAAACAACTACGACCGAGGCTGATAAGGAACAGTCAAATTCAAATGCCAACACAAATACAAATTCCGGAACTGATTTAAACACCAATTCGAATGTAAATTTAAATACCAATTCAAATACGAATATCAACAGCGATATTTCCGCGCTAGAACCAGAAGCGCCAGTCGAGGTTTTGCCGACTATTGAAGAGATGAAAGATAAGCCGGCCCAGATAGAAAAACTGTTGGCCAAAGCCGAGGAATATCTGAAGAGCAACTCGGTCTCGCAGGCCTTTGTGCAGGTAAATCAGGCCGATGATATTTTATCAACCATTAATAAAGTTATTGACGCCAACAGCCAGTACCTGGTCGCGCCGGTTGAAAATCAGGAGGCGGACAAACCAGCAGATTCTGCCAAGGTCGAGGCGATAGAAACAGAGACAAAGAGTTAAATTGAAAATTAATAATTAAATATATTTGGGTGAATCACACTGTTATAACTACTATCCATATTGTTTGGGATTTGATGCTTGGAATTTGGTGATTATCGCAGTGTGGTTCATCCACCCCTAAACCAGACGGTTTGGGGCTGGCTCATACCGAAAGGTGTGAGTAAAACCGAGGCCGCAAGGCCGAGGATTTTCTTACCGCGAGGTAAGAAGCTAATTAACACTCTCTTTTCACGGTTTGGTTAAGCGGACTATAGGGATCCCATTTGCTTTGGCAAAGGTCGACTCCGAGTTGGCTTGGAGGCGAAGCGAAGACGGATGTCAAAACCTTATTTTCCAGCAGCCAGATTCTGGATCGAGAGCAATTTAAAGAATTTACTTATGAAAAAGTTTTTTACTGTCAGTATTGTGGTGGTGACCATTATGTGGTCAATCGGTTTGGCAGGCTTTGTTCCAAGCGCGCAAGCTGTAACTTTCAGCTCGGGCGATTTGATCAAGGCATCTTTACCAGCCGTTTATTACTACGGTGCTGATGGCAAGAGATATGTTTTCCCAAATGAGAAGACATACAAGACATGGTACGCTGATTTTTCCACAGTGAGAACAATCACTGACGGCGAATTAGCTACTATCGCTATTGGAGGCAACGTTACTTATAAACCAGGCGTTAAGATGGTAAAAATTACCACTGACCCCAAAGTTTATGCCGTAGCCGCTAATGGTCAATTAAGATGGATTACTACTGAATCCATTGCTTCTACTTTGTACGGAGCAACCTGGACAAGCAAGGTTGAGGATGTGTCAGACGCATTTTTCACCAACTACACTGTTGGCGCACCGATAAACAATGCTTCTGATTATTCTCCATCTGCCGCAACAGCTGGCGCTCAATCAATTAACGTTGATAAGGGCTTAGCTGGTTCAGTTACAACAGGTGGCAATCTAAATGTTTCTTTGGCTTCTGATACTCCAGCTGCTTCTACGGTAGCTGATACTGCTTCTGCTAATTTTACTAAAATTACTTTAAGCGCAGGCAATACCGCTGCTACAGTTAAGTCAATGTACATCACACGCACTGGCTTAAGCTCTAATGATGATGTTTCAAACATCAAATTAGTGGCTATGAATGGCGCAACTGTTGGTAGCGTAGCTAGCTTGGGTTCAAATAGCAAAGCTTTAGTTACTTTTGTGCCATCATTATCTATCCCTGCCAATACCTCTGTTTCTTATTTTATCAGAGCAAGTATTGGCTTGGCACCTTGGGGCAATACAATCGCTCTAGGTATTTCAACAGCTTCTGATGTTGTTTTGGATGCTGGCACCGTAACTGGCGCTTTCCCTGTTATGGGAAATTATATGAGTGTAGTTTTGGTGGCTGATTTAGGCTCTGTTAGCGTTGATAAAAACGCTTTGCCGCCAGACAGCAAGCCAGACGCTGGCTCTAAGAGGGTCCAGGTTTCTCAATTTGAAGTTAATGCTGGTCCCGGCGAAGATCTAACAGTTGAGACCATCAGCTTGTTAGAAGCTGGTACGGCTAGCAATGTTGATTATGCCAACATTGAATTGTACAGCTTGACAGAGGGTAGAACTCTGGGAACTGTCGCTGCCTTTGATGCTAATTCAAGAGTTACTTTTAGTACCTTGAACGTAGTGATTCCAAAGGGCGCAAAACATATTTTCCAGGTCTACACCGACGTGGTCAGCGGTTCGGGTAATACTCTGAACCTTGATTTAACCGATGGTACAGACGCCCTAGTTACTGTTAAGGGTAATACTTATGGTTTCTACCTTACTCCAGTCATACTTAATGGTTGGGATGGTAAGGGTACTGACCAAACAGTTAATACCGGCATCTTAAATATAACTAAGGATGTCTCTTCTCCTGCAACTGGCAATATCACTCAAGCTTCAGAACAGCCCTTGACGACTTGGGCTTTTGAAGTTAGAGGTGAAGCAGCCAAAATTACAAGAACTATAGTTAAATTGACTCTAGGTGGAGGTCTATTACCGGCAAATATAACAAACGCTAAATTGGTTGATGAAACTGGCAGCACGATTGCTGGTCCAAGAGCAATAACCAATGATGCTACTGGCGCTACTTGCGGCTTTGTTGGCGTTTGCGCTGTATTTACAGATACATATATTGTGCCAACAGGTACTCATAAATTCACCTTTAAGACTGATATTATTGCTAACGCAGGCGTAGCTGCTGTCGGCACTATTCGCGCTGATATTGCTACTCCAAATACTGACATCACTGCTACTGGCATGAACACTAGGGACAACATGACGATCTCTACAGCTGCAGCAAACGGCAATGTCCAAACTATATTGGCTGTTGCCTTGAGTGCTGCAACTTTAACTCAACCCGCCGCTCGCACTGTGGCTGTCGGTACTCAAAACTTTGTCTGGGCAACTGCTTCATTAGACGCAACTGCTTCTGGCGAAGATGTGAGAGTTTCCGCAGTTACAGTTAGAGACACCTTTACTAGCGTTGTAGTAGGTGCTGACTTTAGAGAGATTCAGAATTTATCAATCTGGGCTGATTTAACTCCAGCTAGCTCAACACGCGGCGACGCGTATGAGACCAAAGTCTCTAACAATGAACAGCCAGCTGCTGGTGTTAGCCCCGCTACAAAAGCCATTTCTTTGACTCAAGTTATTACTGTGCCAAAGGGTAGCTATGTAAAGATTGCGGTGGTTGGTGATTTGTCTACTCTGGGTGACACTGTTACTCCAAATAGACATACCATGAATGTTTCTGCCGTAACCGCTTCGGGCAAATCTACAGGCAACACACCTGCAGTAGCTTATAGCGGCGCTGGTCAGCAAATGACTGATTCGGCTGCCGGTATCTTAACTACATCATTAGACGCTTCATCACCAAGCAAATCATTGCTAATAGCTAGCTCAACAAAGCAAACTGTGGCCGTCTATAAATTACAGGCTAACAATGTTGAGGATTTAGACATTGACGATGTAAGGGTGACTGATACAGGTACTAATGGTGCTATCACTGCAATCAGCTTAACAACTGGTGCTACTACTGGTATCGTTTCGGCCGCTGGCACAGTAACTGTAACTTCTGCTGTTAACCACACATTGCCAATAGTTGTTGGTTCTACAATAAACATTACAGTCAATGGCGCTGCTTATGGCACATGTAATGGTACATTTGCTGCTACAACAACTGGCGCTGCTACCTTTACTTATGCCGCCCCCGTTGGTTGTGTAACATCAGCTACGGCAGGCACCTGGACAGCATTACCAGTTATTACTTCCGCTGGTCATGGTCTCGCAACCGGTGACACTGTCAGATTGAGCGGAACCGATTCTACTCCAGTATTAGGCAGCGGTCCTTTCACGGTTACTACTTTCGGCGTTAATAACTTTACTGTGTCATCTGCTACTGTTGTTACAGTCGTTGGTACAACTGGTACTTGGGCTAGAACTAACAGAACCACAGCGCTTCTTGGACCAGTAGCAACTAGCTGGTATCTATATTCAAGTTCAAGAGCTGACGGCGGTGCTATCACCGATCCTGTTGCTGTTGCTTCTGGCGGATCTGTAGCCACCTTTGTCTTGGCTGACAACACAGTTACTATTCCGGCCAATGGCAGTGTTACCTTGACAGTTAAAATTGATGTCGCTCCGGTTGATGCTGTTACCGTAGGTAACGCCGATCCTATCCAGGCTCGAGTTTTTGCCGCCGGTGATATCCATGTAACTGGTAAGTCATCTGGCCAACAGACAGCCAATGCGCAAGCAGCAATTCCTGCTACCCATTTCGCTTATGAGTCACGACCATACTTCAGCTTGAATGCTAGTTCGCCATCAGGCGCTCTAGTACCAGGTGCTAACACTTTGTTAGCTATCTTCAATGTTAAGGCTGATAATAATGATGATGTTACTTTCGATGGTCCAACTCTTCCAGTCGTTGGCGCAAACACACTGAAGATTACTATCTCTTCTCACTGCACCGCTGGACCTAGCGCCGGCCTTGTTTTGAAGGATGAAGATGGTAATATCTTGGATAATGCCACTCTGGCCGCAACAGATATCTGTACTCCTGCTGCTGCTGCATTCTTGTTTGCCCAGAAGGACTTTGTCATACCAAAGGGTCAGACCAAGAAACTGTATATTTACGGTAATACCGCTGCTATGACTAACCTTGGTGATTCAGTCCAGCTTCTGTTAAACGACGCTGCTGCATCAACACCTAACCTGAATTGGAGTATCAATTACAATGGTGGTAACTATGTTGAGGATGATGTCATCTTCCGCGGCGGCATTTATGCCAACGCCTTAGTGAAGCCCTAATTGATCTAAATTTGTTGATTCGTTGATATAGAAAAAACAGCCCCGCGCTCGCGGGGCTGTTTTGATTGGGGAAATTTTTTACCCCACCTGCCCCGCCTGCGCTGAAGCTTTGGCAGGCAGGCCGAACCCCTCCTTGAAAAGGAGGGGAGAACGCGGGGGTTGTGTTTGGTTAATATTGGGTTTTTGGTGTAAAATAGAGGTAGGAAAATAAAAATAAAAAATGGGGGACGAATATTTTAAAAATAAATATCGCGTGGCGAGTATGCGTTTGATGGAATGGGATTATGCCAAAGGAGGTTTTTATTTCGTGACAATTTGCACCAAAGACAGAATATACGATTTGGGTGAAATTAAGGATAATAATGTTTATTTATCGGAGGTTGGGAAAGTCGTTTTTGATTGTTGGTTGGAGATACCAAAGCATTTTAATAATATAAGATTGGACGATTGGATAATCATGCCAAATCATGTTCATGGGATAATTGAAATTGAATGCGACGAAAATGATTTTGCAAAAAATTGTAGAGACAGGGTATACCCTGTCTCTACACGGAATAAATTTGGCCACGTCAAACCAAAATCATTATCGTCTGTCGTTAATACATTTAAAGGTGCCGTTACGCGCAAATGCCATGAAAATAACCTTGATTTCAAATGGCAAGATAATTATTACGAACACATTATCAAAAACGATGAAGATTACGCGCGGATAAAAGGATATATTGCCAATAATCCGGTAAATTGGGAATTTGATCGTGATAATCCCAAAGAGGCGGTTGAATTTAACATTTTAAATTAATTATTAAAATTATAATTTTAAAAAATATGCAAAAAAACATTATGCCCGTCAGAGGCGGGTCTGCCTTTGGCGGAAGAAAAATTTTTATCATCATCGCGATTTTGGCGCTGACGATTTTGGGCGCGCAGCCATCTCTGGCCTTTACCACCAGTTCAGTTATTAACCTGCAGGCGCCTTACGCGACTTTTTATCGAGCGACTTTTGACGGCCTGATTATGGATTTCACGCTTAATATCAGCGGCACAGACACGCTTAACGCTCTCGGCTTGAAAAATCTGGGCACGGCCAATTATTTAAGCCATATAAAATACATGACGCTCTGGGCCGATGACGGGCCAGCCGGATTTCAAGGCATGGGTGTTGACCGGGTAATCGGCAATTTTAATTACACCACGACTTATGAATCTTGGTATATTCAAAATTTGAATGAAAGCGCAAGCATTGGCAAAAGATTTTTTGTCTCCGTAGAAACATTCTCCGACTACACGAGTACGGCCACGATTTTGATGCAGATTCCGATTCTTACGGACAATAATGCCAATGGCCTTTTTGACGTGGGCGATTTCGGCGTTTTCACGGCTGCCAAAAATAACGGACCGACCGATGACAATGTGACAAACGCGAACAGCCAGGTAGTCAGCACCTATTCCATTGATATGTTCGGACCCAAACTGGTTATTACCAATTTATTTGACGGCCAGATTTTAAACACCAACAGCTTAATGATCCAGGGCATGGCCAGAGACGAGGGCGGCAGTTATATCCGCGATTTCAATATCTTTATTGACGGTCAGGAATATCCAGTGCAGGAAATGGATGTTAATTTTTACACCTGGCGTTACGACTGGGAAAACATCAGCGACGGCACGCACACCATCAGTTTGCAGGCCCATGATGGCTGGGGAAATTTTACGCAGACAGGCTCGATTACAGTCAGCGCGCACGCGCAGACATTCTCGGTCTCCAATTCCTCGGTCGCGGCCGATAAAATCGTTTTGGCCAATGATGGCTTAGATAAATCAACCATTACCGTGACCATTAAGGATTCCATGGGGCAGCCACTTCCCAATAAACAAATCGTGGTCGACGCCAGTTCGGGAGTTATCATCACTATTCCTAATAATAATTCAGACGTGAACGGCAAAATAATTTTTGAAGCAAGATCCACCTCTTTGGGCGTTAAGACAGTATCAGTTAAAGTGGATAATCAGGTTATCGGCACTCTCTCAATTACGATTAACGCGCCCGGACTGGTCGGGGCCAATATTTCTTACGGCGATTTGATTAAGGCATCGGGTCCGGCTGTTTATTATTATGCCACTGACGGCAAGCGCTATGTTTTTCCCACGCTCAATACGTATTTGACCTGGTATCCGGATTTTTCAACAGTCAAGACGATTACCGACGCGCAACTCGCGGCCATCTCCATCGGCGGCAATGTGACGTATAAGCCGGGTGTAAAATTGATAAAAATCACAACTGATCCGAAAGTGTACGCGGTTGATGCCCACGGTACTTTGCGCTGGATAAAAACCGAAGCGCTGGCCAAAGCTCTTTATGGCGATAATTGGGCCACTTTAGTCCAAGACGTGGCCGACGCGTTTTTCGTGAACTATAATGTTGGCGCGGACATCGCGTTAGTGGGAGATTTCAGTCCGCTGACAGCAACGGCGAACGCGACTTCGATTAGCGAGGATAAGATTGTAATTGTGCCGCACACGTAGACGGAAATTAGATGCACAGATTTAATGATTTGGGTCATATCCATTTTGTAACGGCCAATACACACGGCAGACAAAAATTTTTTACAGATGATAAATGCTGTCGGTTGTTTTTAGATAACCTCGATTATTATCGGAAAAAATTTAATTTGAAGATATATGGGTATTGTATTATGCCTGACCATGTCCATTTGTTGGTTTATTTTGAAAATCCGAAATTAACCATTTCCAGAATAATGCACGGGGTGAAAGGATATAGTTCCAGGTTGATTAATGAATATTTATTTGATTCCATGTCGGGTCGGCAAGACCCACCCATCTCTTTTATAGGTAGGCAAGGCTCATACGCCTTGCCCTTAAAAAGCCAAGGCGCAGGGGCCTTGGCTACCCGGAGGATGAGGAGAATCTGGCAGCCCAGTTTTTACGACTTTAATATCTATTCTGGCAAGAAATTTAACGAAAAATTAAATTATATCCACAACAATCCGATTTCTGCTCGCTTAGTTGAAGATATTTCAAAATATCCCTATTCTTCCTGGCGAAATTATGAAATCGGTGATCAATCAATTTTTAAAACAGATTTCATTGAATATTAAATGAAAAATAAAAATATTTTAAAGTTAATTATTTTTATGACCCTGTTTTCTTTGGGCAATTTTTGTTTGGCCGCGGAATTGGTGCCAAACGATTCCGATTATTCCAAACAGTGGTATTTAAGCGATTTACAGATGCCAAAAGTCTGGGGTCAGGAAACGGGCAGCGGCAGTGTTATCGTGGCCGTGATTGACTCTGGCGTGGACATTTCACACCCCGATTTGCATGACAATATATGGGTAAATCAAAAGGAAATTGCCAATGACGGAATTGACAATGATCATAATGGCTATATTGACGATCTCAACGGTTGGGATTTTATTGAAAATAATAATAATCCGACGCCGAAATTTGGCGAGAACTGTCTGGCCGCTTCCACCTGTACCAAGGAGGCGATCTTGCACGGCACTCTGATTGCCGGAGTAATCGGCGCCGTCGGCAATAATGGTTTTGGGACGGTCGGCCTGGCCTGGACCGTAAAAATTATGCCGCTGCGCGTCTTGAATGAAAACGGCGCGGGCGATACTTCGGACGTGGTCAGAGCCGTCAATTACGCCATTGATAACGGGGCGAGTATTATAAATCTAAGTTTTGTCGGCGACACTTACGACGCTTCGCTGGAAAAAGCCGTGGAGAGGGCTTATATAAATAACATTCTGGTTATAGCGGCCGCCGGTAATGAAAGTTCTTTCGGCCATTCAATCAATCTGGATTCTATCAAAATGTATCCGGTCTGTTTCCAGGGGACTAACGGCGAGAACATCGTGCTCGGCGTGGGCGCCAGCGATAAAAACGACCGGCTCGCCAATTTTTCCAATTTTGGTTCAAGTTGCATTGACGTGATAGCGCCAGGCGAGGATTTTTGGGGCACGCTTTTATTTGACGCGAACAACGCCTCGTTTAGCGCTTATTTCGGCGGGGGATATTCAGGCACTTCGCTAGCGGCACCGGTCGTCTCGGGACTCGCGGCGCTTATTAAATCGTTTAAGCCGAGTTTAAACGGCCAGGAAATAATGGACTTGATTTTAAATAATGCCGATAACCTGGACGCGAACAGTCCGCAATTTGCCGGTGAAATGGGTCACGGGCTGATTAATCCGGTTAAAATTTTTCAAGCTCTGAACGTCGTGCCGGTAGCCAATCCGCTCATCAAAGGGTCTCAAGATACGGTTTATTATCATGGCGCTGACGGCAAGCGCTACGCCTTTCCAGATAAACAGACCTATCTAAGCTGGTATCTTGATTTTAGCGGCGTGCAAAAAATATCTGACGCGAGTTTGGCGGAGATTCCATTTGGCGGCGTGGTGAATCTCAAGCCAGGCAGTTTGGTGAAAATCGCCACCGATCCCAAAGTCTATGCGGTTTCTCGCGGCGGGGTTTTGCGCTGGGTTAAATCAGAGGACCTGGCACTCTCGATTTTCGGATCTGCTTGGCAAAATAAAGTTAAGGACGTGCCGGATTCATTTTTCGCCAATTATCAAAGCGGCGCTCCGATTGACAGCTCGGCGGCTTATGATCTGGCCGCTGAAATCGCCGGCGCAACCTCGATTGACGCCGATAAGGGTCTTTTTTCAGCAGCCAATTTAAATTGATGATTGAAAAATATACAAAAAAAGAAATCGTCAGGCAGTTTTTAAAATTTTGCCTGGTCGGAATCCTTAACACCATTATCGATTATGGTGTCTATTTATTTTTTAGCCGAGCGCTGGGTTTGTATTTTCTTTACGCCAACATCGTCTCGGTGCTGGTGGCCATGACTTTCAGTTTTTTCGCGAATAAGTACTGGACGTTTGGCAATTTTGAAAATAAGCTGGCCAGCCAGTATCTGAAATTTTTTTTGATAGCGATTTTTTACTTTATTTTGTACAACGCCATCTTTTATTTTAGCGTAAAATATCTGAACGTTTTTGACCTTCTGGCCAAGCTTGTGGCCATCGCCCTGGGTTTATTTTGGAATTTTTTCGCCAATAAATATTGGACGTTCAAAAAAGATTTAAAGTTAGCCAAAAATTAACCCTTTATCTATTCCGTTATTTTTGATAAAATATATATACATCAATGATTAATTTTAAATTTTTATTTAATGACTAATTTAAAATTATTAAAATTAGTAATTATTAATTAAGAATTACAACAATATGCCAAACGGAGTTTTTGCCAAGAAAAACATTCTGGTTTTGGGAGGAGCCGGATTTTTAGGCTCTCATCTTTGCGATAAGTTAGTTGCCGATAATAATGTGATTTGCGTTGATAATTTTATTTCTGGCAAACGCGAGAACATTGAAAATCTAATGTCGCAGGAAAATTTTATTTTTATTAACGATGATGTCAACAATCTTATTGATTTGGAAAAATATAAAGAGCTAGAAAGATTCAAGGTGAAATTTCAGGGCATTCAGGAGATTTATAATCTGGCCTGCCCGACCAGCCCCAAAAATTTTTCCGAGACAATCGTTGAGAGCGCCAAGACCAACAGCCTGGGCACTATCAGAGGCCTTGAGCTGGCCATCAAATACAAGGCCAAATTTTTGCATTTTTCTTCTTCCGTTGTTTATGGACCGCGCGACGAGAAAAAGCCGATTGTTGCTGAAGAAAGTTATCACGCCACCAGTCCCTTGACACCCCGCGCCTGTTATGACGAAGGCAAGAGGTTTGCCGAAACATTAGTCTACACTTACAAACAATTTTACGGCCTTGACGCGAAAATTTTAAGAATCTTTACGACTTATGGGCCGCGCATGCCCCTGTTTGTCGGTCATATGATTCCGGATTTTATCGTGGCGGCTTTGGATAATCAGCCGCTTAAGATTTACGGAGACACAAAATTTACCATGACGCTTTGCTATGTTTCAGACGCGATTGACGCGGCGCTGAAAATGATGGCCTCAAGCGAGGCAGGCCCGTTTAACGTAGGCGCCTCACAGGAATATAAAGTTTCAGACGTGGCTAAAATGATTATAAAAATGACCGGCTCAAAATCAGAAATACAATATTCAGATCCGCTGCTTTTCATGTCTCGCTTGAGCATACCGAATATCAGTCTGGCCAAAGATAAGCTGGAATGGTTCCCGGTCGTGACTCTTGACCAGGGTCTGGCCGAGACGATTGAATTCGCCAAGGCGCATAAAGTTTTGGTTGACTGGAATCACACGGAAATAAAAGGCTAACACCTGAAAAATATTATAAATAAAAGGGTAGAGCCGTCTCTACCTTTTTAAAACTATATGGATAAAGTCGCGGTAATAATCGTTAATTTCAACGGCAGGGAATATCTTGACGATTGCCTGAAGTCACTCTTGAATTTGGATTACCCGAAAGAGGATTTAAAAATATTTTTAGTTGATAACGCCTCAACCGATGACTCGCTTGAATTTGTCAAGCATAATTATCCGGCTGTCGATTTGATAATCAACAAAGAAAATTTGGGTTTTGCGGCTGGTAATAATCTGGCCCTGGAAAAAGCCGTGGCCGAGAGCTTTGATTTTGTTTATCTCATCAATCAGGATACGGTTTCAGAGCCCGATTCTCTCAATAAATTAATTTCGGTTTTGAGAGACGAGAGAGTCGCGGCGGTACAACCGCGATTGATGCTCTGGCCGGAAAAAGATAAGGTTAATTCGCTGGGCAATTCAATTCATTTTTTGGGCTTTGGTTTTTCCAGCGGCGGTTACCAGAAGTTTAGCGGGAATTTGACGCCCAGGGAAATCGCTTACGCCAGCGGCGCCGCGGTTTTAATCAAGACCGAGGTTTTAAAAAAGATTGGTCTTTTCGACCCGGATTTTTTCATGTACCACGAGGATCTTGACTTGGGTTGGCGCGCGAGGCTGGCCGGCTACGATATTTTACTTGTGCCAGAGGCAGTTGTTTATCATAAATATCAATTTTCCAAGAGCATCAAAAAATATTATTTCATGGAAAGAAACCGTTTGATCTGCCTTTTGGAAAATTATAAACTGGGCACTTTGATTTTAATTTTTCCGACTTGGCTCTTGATGGAAATCGGTTTATTCATTTTTTCAATCAAGTCTGGTTTTTGGTTAGAGAAGTTAAAAGTTTGCGGATATTTTTTAAAGCCGAAGACGTGGAAGAAAATCAGAAGAGAAAGAAGGGAGAAACGGGCAAAAAGAGTAACAGGGGATAAAGAGGTTATAAAATTTTTTACCGGCAGAATTGAATTTCAGGAAATTGATAATTTTTTTATAAAGAAAATCGCCAATCCGGTTTTTAATTTATATTGGCAAATAATAAAACACTTGATAGTTTGGTAGTTGGATACTAATAAACGGATAATTACGAATAATACCGATCGGTGAATATCCATATAATTAACATGAATTAGTAAATTAGTATTATTATGAAAATAGCTCAAATAGTTTGTCGGTTTAAGCCCTACAAAGGCGGTATCAGTAATATGGCCGCCGAGGAATCATTAGGTTTGGCCAAATTGGGGCACCAAGTCACGGTTTTTACGCCGCTTTATAACGTAGATGATAAAAATTATAAGAGCGATGAGTTTGAGATTAAGCGGCTCTCGACTTTTGGCCGGCTCGGCAACGGCGCTTTTTTGCCGCAATTGCTCTGGTCCTTAAAAGATTTTGATATTGTGCACTTGCATTATCCCTTTTTTGGCGGCGCTGAAGTGGTTTGGCTGGCTAAGCTATTAAACGAGAGCAAAATAAATCTGGTGATCACTTATCATATGGATGTGGTGGGCGGAATTTTTATGAAACCATTTTTTAGTTTTCATACCAAGTTCATCATGCCTCGCATAATAAATTCCGCTGATAAAGTTATTGTCACCTCGCTTGACTACGCGCAGACCTCGAATATTAACGCCCTGGTGGCCAAAACTCCGGAAAAATTTTTGGAATTGCCGCCGAGCGTTGACTTGGAAAAGTTTTTTCCCTCCAAGAAAAATAAGGAGCTGCTCTATAAATATGGAATAAATTCAGAAATTGATAGAGTCATGCTATTTGTCGGCGCGCTGGATAAGGCCCATTATTTCAAGGGCATTAAATTTTTGATTGATTCTTTCAACGTTCTCGATTATTCGGGCGGTCAGGATTCTAATTATCACGTTAAGCTATTGATTGTCGGTGAGGGGAATCTAAAAAATAAATATAAAGACGAAGTGTCCAAGGCGGGTCTGGCCGGGAAAATAATTTTCGCTGATCCAGTCACGGACGAAAAAATCGCCGACTATTATAACCTCGCCGATCTGGTTGTCCTGCCCTCGGTTGACAGATCCGAAGCGTTTGGCATTACCCTGATTGAAGCTATGGCCTGCGGCAAGCCGGTAGTCGCTTCAAACTTGCCTGGTGTGCGCAGTGTGATTAGCGATGGGGTTGACGGTTTTCTTTTTGAGGTTAAAAATGAAGGTGATTTGGCGAACCGAGTCAGCAAATTATTGTCAGACGATCAGCTTCGGGAAAAAATGGGCCAGCAGGGTAGGCAAAAGGCTGAAAAATATTTTGGCCAGGAATATTTGATTAGGAGGCTGGTTGGTATTTATGAAGATTTGCTCAAGAGTTAATGGAGTTTATGATGTTTATGAAGTTATATGAGGTTAGAATAAAGAATACTAAAGAATTGAGAACAAATGATTCGGAATTTAATAAAATTAACATTAGTATATTCGTAAATTCAGGCATATGAAAATTGCGTTGATAAATAGTTTGTATAAGCCATATAAACGGGGAGGGGCCGAGGTTGTATTTTCGAACATTGTCAAAGAACTAAAAAAAGACGGCCATGATGTTTTTGTTATCACAATTTCCAGGCACAAGGACAAGAAAAAATTCTTTGTTTCGCTGATGGATGATATTAAAATATATCGTTTTTATCCTCTGAACCTGTTTTCATTTGTGGAAATAGGCAAACAACCCGCCTGGAAAAGATTTTTGTGGCACATTATTGATGCTTTTAATTTACATTCGTATTTTCAAGTTAAGGAAATCCTGCGGCAGGAAAAACCAGACCTTGTTTTAACGCATAATTTAAAAGGTATTGGCTATTTAACGCCCACGGCCGTTAAAAGTTTGGGTTTAAAAAATATTCATACGCTTCACGATGTTCAACTGGTCAATCCCTCTGGTCTGATAATTTACGGTCAAGAAGGCGAGGGTTGGCTTTCGCGAATTTACGCCAAAATTTGTCAGAAATTATTTAATAACCCCGAGGTCGTGGTCTCCCCGTCAAAATGGCTTTTGGATTTTTATCATCAGCGCGGTTTTTTCAAAAAATCCAAAGAAGTTGTTTTGCCCAACCCGATTATTTTGGAAGACGCGAATTGGCACAAAAAATTGGAAGATGACAAAATAAATTATTTATTTCTGGGTCAGCTGGAAAAGCATAAAGGCATCTCCTTTTTGCTGGACGTTTTTTCCGAATTTAATAAAAATGGCAAGTGCCGGCTTTTGGTGGTGGGTCGAGGGAGTCTGGAAGATGAATTAAAAAAGAAATATGAGAACGCCGACTGGGTCGAGTTTTTGGGCTTTATCTCCTCGAATCTGCTGGGCAGAGAGGTTTTTAAAAAAGTTCATTACACGATTGTGCCTTCACTTTGCTATGAAAATTCTCCGAGCGTGATTTATGACAGCTTTAAATTCGCCACACCTGTCATCGCCTCGTCAATCGGCGGCATTCCCGAGTTGATTCAGGAAGGCGTTTGCGGCTATTTGTTTGAACCGAACAACAGGATTAGTCTGTTGAACAAGCTGAATTTGAGCCTGCAAAACATCGGCAATTTTTCTCATCTCTCGGAAAATGCTAAAATAAAGGCACAGGAATTTGATATCAAAAAATATATTTATAAGCTTTTGAGTCTATGAGCGCGATTTATTATTACAAAAGAAAGGCCAGTCCCGTCAAGTGGCTGATCGCGGCCGGAGTGATTGTCGCCGCGGGATTTTTCTTATACTGGTTTTACACGAATTATTTTTCGAAAATTGAAATCGGGAAACCGGCCGCCGAAAATAATCAGGTAGCGTCAAGTAAAAATATTTTAATGAGCCTGTCTGGCATTTACGGCGGCGTCCAGATGTCAGTGGAAAACAAAGATTACGCGACCGCAGTCGTTGACACGATAATTCATCGGGGCGATAAAATAAAGACGGCAGCCGATGGCCGAGCGATTTTGAATTTTGAAAACGGCTCGATAATCAGGCTGGCGGAAAATACGGAAATCATTTTTCAAGATACCGACGAAACAAATTTTATAGTCAAGCAGACGCAGGGCAGGGTTTATTACAACTTGAGCGTTGGCGCGAATTATAAGGTTATGGCCCAAAACGCGATAGTAACCGCGCTTGGCACGAAATTCGAAGTAATTAATGAGACGGCGTCAAAAAGCGTAACCGTATTGGCGATTGACAAAAAAGTGGAAGTTGAAGCGCGAGACGCCGATAATAATTTGATTGTCGGCATGCGTCTAGATCCGAACGAAAAAGCCAGTCTGAATTTGTCTGCGGCCAAAAAAGACATATTAAAAATTGATAATTTTGCCAGCGCCGGCTTGCAGCAAAGCGACCCTTGGTACAAATGGAATTTTGATTTAGACAAAGGTTTAAACCCGGCAGTCCAAACCGCTCCCAAATTTGAAACAGTCATTGACAGCCTACTTTTAACTCTGACCAATAAAGAGAATGGTATTTATCTGGCCTGGTCTGTCTACAATCGCGATGATTTCAAAAATTATCAAATCGTCAGATCTGAAACAAACGCCTCGCCGAAATTTCCAGCCGATGGTTCGATTAAATCTTTTGATGGCAAAGAAACCAATTCTTATCTCGATGCCTCGCCAGAGCAGGGCAAGAAATATTATTATAGAATCTGCGTGGTGAAGCTGGATGGCAACGTAGCTTGCGGCAACGTTATCGGCGCGCAGTTTGGCCAAGCCGAAGAAGTTAAAGATACGACTCCGCCCCGGGCGCCGGTTTTGTCAGCCACCATTTCTGAAAGCGGCGT
Source organism: Patescibacteria group bacterium (assembly GCA_028714455.1). Taxonomy (GTDB): domain Bacteria; phylum Patescibacteriota; class Patescibacteriia; order CAIXNZ01; family CAIXNZ01; genus CAIXNZ01. The sequence continues at coordinate 85,852 of JAQTMG010000003.1, read as the reverse complement.
TAATTTAAACTGGACGAAAAATTCTGATTCTGATTTTAAAGAGTATGCGATTTTGCGTTCGGCTTATAATATGTCACCTGCGTATTCAGCCGATAAACTTACGACCAGAAAAATCAAGGAGGAAAATTATTTAGACAAAGAAGTTAACATCACCAGCGTGGGAGCATATTATTATAAAGTTTGCAGTGTGGATAACTCGGATAATTTTAGTTGCTCAAACGCGGTCTCGGTAATTGACGGGAAAATACAATAGATAGGTTAAAATAAATTAAAAGAGCCCCGTAAATGTAGGTTCTTTTTTTCTTGACTTTTTAATAAATTTTAACTAAAGTATTATCATTCGCTGGTTAGCGAGCTTTGAGGCCAAATAGGATAAAGAGAAGGATTAGCCGAAACTTGAGTTAGGTACATAAACTGCGTATCCTTCTCTAGATAATTTTCGGCGAAGGTAACTGGCTCGGTAATTCGGTTTAATTAGAAGGAGAGGGGATAACCAAAACTTGAAGTAAATGTATAAATCTTGCACCCCTCCCTAACCCTAAAATCCGAAATTAGATCAAGACAGTTAGCTTTATTGCCGGAACCCTAAGAGATCCTAAAATAGCCGAAAGGGGCTGTCAGAATTCTGACGGCAATATGCAAATCACCCGGTTCTTGATCGGTACACGCACAGCTTGCGATTCGCGAGTAACCAGCGGTGGGAGGGGAATTTACCCCTCCCTTTTCTTTGAAAACAAAAAACATGGAAAGGAGGTGATAATATTGTTGAAATCGCGTGAGCGCATTAAAAATCCCTTATTAAGGGAATCAGGCAGAAAAGCAGCCTGGTATTTGTTCGCTGAACTGAATTATCCTTTTAATGATTTCGAAAAATTCCGTAGAATTTTGTGGGCGGCAATTGTCAGGAGTCCATGGCTTTATTCAACCATTACAATTGCTAAAAGAAGCGGCGGCAGAAGAATTTTACAGATTCCGCACCCTGATTTGATGACAATTCAGCGGGCTGTCAACAAAAATATTCTTGAGCCGCTGGACCGTCATAGAAATGTCTATGGATTTTCTGGCGGTGGAGTCAAAGAGGCGGCATTGGCTATTGCTAAGGCAGACCAGGCGGTTTTTACGACTGACGTGAAGGATGCTTTTCCTTCGACAAGCGGTCGCGCGGTCTTCAATTTTTTCAAGTCAAAAAAGTACGGTTATTACGCCTCTTATTATTTGACCTGTTTGACGACCTGGTTTAATCAAAAGAAAAAGGGGCTACCGGCTTTTGGTTTGCCACAAGGCGCGCCAACCAGCCCGCGCTTGTTTGATTTTTGTTTTGAACCCTTTGATTACGAGCTTTCCGAGCTAGCCAAGAACATCAGGGGTACTTACGTACGTTACGCGGACAACATTTTTATCACAGCGCCAGAATTTTGGCCGGAAACAAAAAAAAGACACATTGAGCGCGGCGAAGAACGGCCAGATGATCCCTCCGCTGACGATTACTTTGTGAAACCAGCGGGTCAGGAAGATATTGAGAAATATCGCGGTTGCATTGTGTGGCATGCGCCCGTTATTTCAGCGGTTTTTCGTATCGCTAAAAGGGGTTATGAACTGAAAGAGGCGCCTGACCCAGATGGTTGGTGGCAAAATAAAGGAGCCTATTATCAGCGCTACTATTTGCATAAATCATATTTTGCCAGACGAGGGCATATTCTGCACACGTTAGGACTGAATGTGGTTGATGGCCAGGTGCGCAATACTCGGAAGTTTAAGTTGCGTTTGCGCCTGACCATTTTTAACCTAAAAAAAGCGCTTGAACAAAAGGATGATTTTGAGACAAAAATTTGGCCGTTGTATCTTAAGCTAAGCGGCATGCAGTGTTTCATTATTAGAGAAACGGCCGAGAATTTGTGGCAAGAGGTAGACGCGGTTCTTTATGACGTTTTTTTGATTCGTTATTCGGGCGAAGCAGGAACTTACGTAAAAAATATTGGGAAATATTAAAAGCCCTATCAATTGATGGGGCTTTTTCTTTGGGGCGAAAACGCCTTGAATAAAAAGTAGAGACAGGGTATACCCTGTCTCTACGGCAGCGTTTTTTACGTGAAAGCGTTTTCGCCCCTTATTTTGAGTACTTGTAAATATAGATCTTATCGCCGATGTTATAGACCATATCGGCGCTGCTCTCGGCTTTCTGGTCGATTTGTGTAAATGTTTTAAGATAAGTCGGCAAGACAAAATAGGCGAGTTTTACTTTGGCAAAATCCATGGCCGCGACCATTGTTTTTTTTGAGGTCTCGGTGTAAATCATTTTTTCATAATATTTATAAAGATCGCCGCCGGTTGGAATCGGGTAAAAATAATTATTGTTGTAATAATTTGTGAAGCCAAATGTTTGCAGGGCGGCGGCACTGGTCATCTGGTTGACCAGCACAATGTAATTTTGTCCGGCGCTGTCTTTGTCGATGAATTGAACGGCTTGAAAATCCGCGGCGCTGACATTGATAAACTTGCTGTTGTCATAGTCATCAAAGCGCGGATAACTTAAATATAAGCAAAGAGTGAGAGAAAGGGTAAGAGAAACGATTAAAAATATTTTATAGACAGCGGATTTTTGCCAGGCTTTTTGAATGAAGAAATAAAGTCCATAACAAACAATCGGTAGCAGAAAATAAAAAGCTATTTGCCAGACTCGTCGACTAAAATCGCCTTGTTCGTAATTAATAATGTAATTAACTTTAATAAAATTTAGTAAAAAAGCGTTGATAACCAGAATGGCAAAAGTTATGAGTGACGCGACAAAGATTTTGGCCCTTTTCGTTTTAATTAAATAGGCGAAGGTGATTAGGGCAATCAGAATGAAAAGCCAATAGATAAAATTTCGGTAAAGATAAGCCAGATCAGGAAAAAATCTGAATTGAGTCATAAAGATGCTGGGCCAATCAATGAAGCTGACTGAATTTGGCAGCCAGCTGACTTTGTTTATTGAGATAAATGAATTGAAAAGCAAGGCAATCGGCAAAATAAAAGCCGAGAGCGCGCAGAAAATCGGCAAGATTATTTTCACCGCGAGATTATTTAAGTTTTTTACAAGATACAGAATAATAAGGTAGATTAAAATCGGCAGGCCGGCGATTGGATGGATGGCAATGGTCGTCAGAGCCAATAAAATAAGAGCGGCCAGAGGAATTTGTTTATTCTGAAAATATAAAAAAGACAAGAAAATAATTACCAGACAATAAAATCCCGCCAGAGCTTGCGGCGTGGTGGCGATAAAAAGGCCGAAAGGAAGAAGCAGGAAACTTAATCCCAAAATTAAAGTAATGCTTTTTTGCCAGTCAAAAGTTTTTTTTAAACTCTTGTAAATCGTGTAAGGCAAAAATACTGAAAGTAAGATGGGCAGCAGGAGTTTGTCAATTAAATCAACCGATTGTTGTAAAAATTTAGCCAGGAAAACAACCAGAGAATATTGTCCAAGATAATAAAATGGTTTTGGCAAAATTAGACCTTTGTCAAAAATTACTTTTTCCGTGGCCTGGTGAATGAAAGGATCAAAGCCATAGCCGAGCTTGTAAATTATGAGTGCCACGCTGATTGTCAGAAAGTAATGCATAACAATCAAAAACGGGGTGAGAAAATTTTTATTTCTAAAAATTATTAGTAATAAATTGACTGTGGCCAAAACATAAAGCGCGAAAAATTCTCTGGGTATGACCTGCCAGGGAGTAAAAATGGCTTCGGTGGTTTGCGAATGCCAAAGAACGATAAAGCTGGCAGCGGTGATTATAAGGTAGGTGATAGTTAAAATAATTGAAGCCGGGTTTGTTTTTGGCCATTTTATTTCTGGCATTTTGCTTTCAGTTACAATTTCTGGATAGAGAATACAGCCAGAGATTATGACGAGCAAAACGTTGATAGCTAAAGTATCAAGTTGGTAGAGATAATAGATGACAGCTCCCAGTAGGGAGTAGAGAGAAATCAATGAGAAAATGCCGAGAATTGTTTGGAAACTAACTTCCTGGCTTTTGAAGATATTTTTCCCCAGCAGATAGCCAAAGATTAAAAAATAAACCAAGCCTAAAATTATACTTAAGGCTGGAATTTTTAACCAGTCAAAATTGATCAAAACCGCTAAAAGTAAACAAAAAAAGCTAATTAGTTTTATTATCTTTGCCATATTTCAATTTTAGCATATTTTTGCTAAAATTAAGAGCAAATGGAGGTAATCCGCAAAAAATTCAATAATGTGATAATTTCCTTAATTTTAGCTGCGCTGGCGGTTATTTTCTTTTTTGTTTATTCTTTTTTGATTTATAATAATTTATCGGCAAAATTCACCTGGCCCGACGAAACGGCCAACTATTTTTTCATCAAAAATTATATCCAGACCAGCAATTTATCGGTTTCAGAGCCTCTTAATTTGATTGCCGATGAAGTAGTCAAGCCGCGCAGCTTTAACGTTTATCAAGGGGCTTTGGTGCCAGGTTCTTTTTTGGGCATGCTTTTAATTTATGGCCTGATAGGGAAAGTGGTCGGCCTTGATCTGGTTGTTTTACTGACACCCCTTTTGGCAATAATCGCGGGTATTTATTTTTATAAATTGATTAAATTAATTTTTGGAAAGAGAATTGGTTTTTTGTCAGCGCTTTTATTTTTTATTAATCCGGCCTGGTGGTATTATGCCAGTTTTTTCATGTTGCCCAATGTTAGCTTTCTGACTTTTTTGATAATAGGTTTTTATTATCTTATTAAAATTGATAAGTTTAACAAAAAAAATAATATATTGTTTTTGATTTTGAGTTCGTTTTTCATTTCACTGGCTTTAACAATAAGAACAAATGAATTTTTCTGGGTTTTACCCATTGTTATCGCGCTGCTGGCAATTTATTACAAAAAAATCGAGTGGTGGTATGCCATAATTTTTTTGGCCGTGATGGCTTTGGTTTTTTTGCCGATTCTTTTGTGCAACGCCGAAACCTACGGCAGCTTCTTATCTTTTGGTTATCTGCGCTTGGGTCAGGGTGGAAATTTAATTTCGCAACTGCCAGCCGAATTCAGAGTAGGTAACGACGCCTTGATTCTAAATTTTGTCGGGTTTCTTTTCCTGCCTTTTGGTTTTAATCCCGGCCTGGCTTTTATTAATATCATAAAATATTATTTTGCACTTTTTTGGTGGCTTTCTTTGCCGGCGCTGCTTGGCATACTCGTGCTTTGGAAAATAAAGGCGAAAAAAGATCAGATAGTTTTTGCCGCGTGCTCAATTTTCGCCAGTCTGTACCTGACCATTTATTATGGCAGCTGGTTATTTGAAGATAAATTGACTCTGGCCTTAAACATGATTGGTATTTCGTACGTGCGGTATTTTTTGCCGATTTATATTTTATCGCTGCCTTTCGCCGTTTTATTTTTTGTTTATTTAATTAATCTTTTTCAGAACAAAAAGATTCGTTTGCTTTTAAGTTTATTTTTGATAATTTTATTCTTGGCTCTGTCAATCAACGTAGTTTTTATTTCCGGCAATGACAATCTTATAAAGATTAAACAAAATATAGCCGATTACACAAAAATTGATAAGATTGTTATCGGTATGACCGAAAACAACGCGGTTATTGTCAGTCAGCGCAGCGATAAGATATTTTTTCCAGAAAGAAAGGTCGTGATTTTCAATTCCAGTGAAGTAAAAAGTTTGTCGAAATTACTCAACACGGGGGTTCCGCTCTATTATTTTTCAACCAGTAATGGTGAGACCGCGTCAGTCAGGCAGGAGCTGACGAAAAATAATTTAACGTTGATTTTTGGGGCTTGGATTTTGAACACCGATTATTTATATAAAATTAAATTTTCCAATGAATAATCAAAAAAACATTCCAGCTATCATTGTCGCCGCGGTTATTTTTTTATCATTATGCCTGGCATTTTTTTTAATCGCGCGGGATCTGGTTTGGAGCGGCAAACTGATCGTTTCTACTGACTTCAAAGAATTTACTCCATATTTTTCCATTTTAAAACCGCAGGGTTTAATTAATATTGATTCGACGCCCGAGGTTTTGGACGATCCTGTTTATTTTGATTTATCTTTGCCTCGCGATTTCCAGAAAGCCGATTTAGAAATAGAATATAAAGATGATTTTAAATACAAAATAAAAATTGGACCAAATATCGGCGCTGATTGGGAGTTAAAGCCGCTTGATAATAGTTCTTCGGCAGATGACGGATACAAAATCAGTAGCTTGGTCTATGATATGGCTGGTAAAAATATAAATAAGGGAAAACTGCGCTTTATGATTTCAATTCCTGGTTTGAGCGCGGACAAGCCGGTTTTCATTAGGCGTGTTAAAATAACATTAGAGCGCGCGCCGCTTTTACAAGAAGGTTTATATAATAATTTATTAAATTATTACAATTATGCCAAAGTTCAATTTGCCCGATAATTTTAAGAAAATAATTTTGATAATTATTCGCGATTTATTTTTGGCGATGTTCGCGATTCTCACCATTTTTGCTTTTATTGAATATTTTAAGCCAAGAATTTTTTTGAACTATATTAATCTGGGAATTTATTTGGCGATTTTATTGATTCTCGGCGCGATTACAGTTTTATTTTATCCGAAAGAAGAAGGCGAACAGAAGAAAATGAAATTTCTGGATTATTCCACGATGATTTTGCTCTCAACACTTTTTGGCATATTTGTCATTTATTTTTTGCAGGGCATGGGCTACTTGAGTATTTTGGTCGGCGCCTGCGCGGCCATAATTTGCGTTACCTTTTTATTTACTTCAATTAAAAAAGAATAATATGATTTCTGGAGTGATTATTAAAAAATTAGAAAAACTTTCTGACAGCCGCGGTTATCTGGCTGAATTTTGGCGCAGTGACGAGTCAGATTATAAACCAGCCATGAGTTATCTTTCGGTGACAAAGCCGGGCATAGCGCGCGGTCCGCATGAACACAAATTTCAGAGCGACTTTTTTATTTTTCCCGGTCCTGGGATTTTTGAGCTTTTTCTTTGGGATAACAGGGAAGACAGCGAAACAAGGGGTCAAAATTTTAAATTAACCGTTGGCGAAAATGAGCCGACCATGGTTATTGTGCCGCCTGGCGTTGTTCACGGTTATAAATGTATTTCAACCGAACCCGGTCTGGTCATTAATTTGCCCGATAAACTTTATAAAGGCGAAGGAAAAAAAGAGGAAGTTGATGAAATTAGGTGGGAGGCAGATCCTGTTTCGCCGTTCAAAATAGTGTAATTATGAAGATAGATTGGTTGACTAAATTATATATTAAATTTTTTCCAAGGAGTTTTTTAAGACAGGCGGTTTTGGAAAATAATTTTGACCCTAAAAAAATAGGTTATGCCGAAAGATTATTTTCTGATTGCGAAAGAATTGATATTCAGCCGTTATCCGATAGTTCCCGCGGCTTTATCATCACTCTAGATAAAAAATTTTCGCTTTGGTTTTTTCAGGATGGGGACCATTTTGTTTATGATGGATTTGAAACGGGGGAATATGATGACGGAGAAGTTACGGTTTTTGATGGCTTAAAATAATTTTCAATTAAAACAAAAATAAAATGAAATTGCACAAAAATTATTCTAAGCGGATATATTTTCCAGGTGCTATATATTACATCGTAATCAAGACGAAGAATAATTTCCCATATTTTAAAGAGACGATTTTTTGCAGCTTGTTTATTGAGAATTTAGGGATTTGTAAACAATTAAAGGGATTTAAGCTGTATGCCTTTTCCATAATTTATGATCATATTAATTTAATAATTGAACCTAATAACCAATATAATATTTCAAAAATAATCAAATCGTTAAAAGAAAATTTTTCACGCAATGTTAATATTGTGATGGGATATACGATTAATCAAAATTCACCGCTCTTCGTAGGCGAAACGACGTCGTTTCGCCTACGAAGGATGAGGATGAGGTTGCTTAATTTATTTAATGGGAATTTTGATGATTTTAATGAGAGGAAAATAAACCTTGAACATTATAAGGAAGAATTTATAAAAAAATTTGGCAATAGCAGTCCTTACCCAAAATTTAAATGGCAATTATCTTTTTACGACCACTTTATCCGCTTTCATCAAAATCATTTAAAAAAGCAAAGGGACTGGGATCATCATTATAATTATACAGTTTATAATCATTTGAAGCATGGCTTGCCTGAAAATTGGCAATATACCAGTTTGAATTATCCCCGACTAACTGACGATATTAAAAAATAATTATAATTTTTAATTTAAAATTTAAGCCTTATACCTTATATATTATGAATAAAGAAAAATTAAATCCTCTTCAACCGTCGACGGAAGAAAGATCAAGAAAAAAAATCGAAGAAGACTTAAAAATAAAATCGGAGGGGGATTATGTCGATGAATCAGTCGATTACGCCTTGAGTACGGGCTGGGTTAAAAAAGAAGAAAAAGAATTATTCATTAAAAAATATCTGGCGCCAATTTACAAGCAATATCTGGAGATACTTGAAGATCTCAAAAAAGAGAAAATGTCAGAGACAGAAATGAAAGAGATAATTAGAAAGTTAAATTATTGTTTGGAGGCGACGCGCAGGATTGGATCTACCGATCCAAGCAATATTATGATGACAATCAGAGATATTCTCAAAGGCAGTAAATCCAGCGCGCAGGAATATGCCCTAAGATGGTTTTACGAAGAGGCGGCTAAAATCATAAATTCTTAATATTTAATTATTTACTAAAACACATATGCCCAATGAAGATTGCCTTTTTTGCCAAATTATCGCCGGCGAAATACCAGCTACGAAAGTTTATGAAGATGATAAAATTCTCGCGATTTTGGATATTCACCCGGTTAATCCCGGCCACGCATTGGTGATGCCCAAAAAACATTTTGTTAATCTTTTGGATGCCGATGAAGAAACATTGGCAGCCATGATTTTGGCCACACAAAAAATTGCCAAGGCGGTTTTGGCTGGCCTGGGTTATGATGCCTTTAATCTGGAATTAAATAACGGCAGGTTGGCCGGTCAGATTGTGCCACATTTACACTGGCATATCGTGCCCAGAACTGCCGAGGATGGCTTACAGCACTGGCCAGGTAAAAGTTATAAAGCCAAAGAGGCAGAAGAGGTTTCCCAAAAAATAAGGGAAAATATTAAGTGATTGGGTATTAGGGATTAGGTATTAGTGAAAGGAATAATAATTTTTTTATGATTATAATTCCCGAAAAAGAATTAGAGATTACTTTTGCTCGCAGCGGCGGCAAGGGCGGGCAAAATGTGAATAAGGTTGCTACCAAAGCCGTTTTGAAATGGGATTTGTATAATTCCCATATTTTGGCGCCTGAACAAAAATATCTGCTTTTGCACAAATTGGGCGATAAAATTACTGAAAAAGGAGAATTGGTTTTATACGCGCAAAGCGAACGCTCGCAGATACAAAATAAAGAATCTGTAATCGAAAAATTGAATTGGCTGGTTAATAAAATTTTAACGCCGGAAATAAAAAGGATTGCGACCAAGCCGACTCATGGTTCAAAAGAAAAGAGGATTACGACTAAAAAGAAAATATCGGAAAAAAAGAAATTAAGGAATAAAATTATTTATTAAACCATGGAAGCTTTTCAATGTATTAAAACCCGAAGATCTAGAAGGAAATTTTTAGCTAAGGATATCCCCGCTGAAATAATTGAAAAAATTATAGATGCTGGTAGGTGCGCTCCTTCTTCAGAGAACTCTCAACCCTGGCAATTTTTTATTGTAAAAAATAGGGATTTGATAAACAAATTTTCTCAAATAAATCATAAATATAATAAGGACGCAATTCTATCGTGTAATTTAATAATAGTAATTTGCGTGGACATGGAAAAATCACCAATCAGTTTTGTAGAAGATGGAGTTTTGGCGTCACAAAATATGGCTTTAATAATTCACGATCTTGGCCTGGGTTGTGTTTATTTGTCTGGCCATAAATTTAATGATATTCGAAAAGAAGAAGATATCCAGAAATTATTTAATATCCAGAGAAAATTTAAACCAATCTCTTTACTATTGGTCGGCTATCCTGACCCCAAAGAAAAATTAGATAATAAAATTTTGAGAGATAGCAAGGAATTAATTGAATATAGATAAAATGAAAATTACTAAAAAAATAATTTTAGCCATAGAAAAAGAAGCTAAAAAATATTTTATCGGCGCCAGCGGTTGCCATGACTGGACGCATGTTGAGCGCGTGAGAAATCTGGCTTTGCAAATTGGCAAAAAAGAAAAAGCTGATTTGGGCGTGATTGAAATCGCTGCTTTATGGCATGACATTGCCAGAAAAAAAGAAATGCAAAGCAAGGGCAAAATTTGTCACGCGCAGGAAAGCGCCAAATTAGCCAAGCCGATTTTGAAAAAATATAAATTAGACAAAGAGCAAATTGATAATATTTTACATTGTATCGAAGCGCATCGCTTTCGTAAAAGTTTAGCGCCAAAAACAATTGAAGCCAAGGTAATTTATGATGCTGATAAATTAGATTCAATTGGCGCAGTGGGAATCGGCCGAGATTTTCTCTTTGCTGGCTATCATAAAACCGCGCTTTATACTGGCAAGGAAAAATATTATGCGCAGAGAGGAATTGATCGCTCTTATACTGTCGATGACACTGGCATTATGGAATATGAATTTAAATTAAAAAGGATTAAAGATAAAATTTTAACCAAAACAGGCAAAAAATTTGCTCAAGAAAGACACGATTTTATGGTGAAATTTTTTGACAGGTTTTGGCAAGAGGTTGAGGGCGAGAAATAATTGCGTTTACGCCACTACTCGCAGAGACACTTTAGTGTCGACTAGACTGGCTCACACTAAAGTGTTCGCGCGATCCAGCTAGTTAGCGCATCTGTATTAATTGACATCTTTATAAAAAAGTGATACATTTTTAAATCAATAAGTTCTTTGTAAATTTGAGATAAAAACGCGTAACTGGTTAACTAACCACAAAACATCGTCCGTATGGGCGAAAAAACATGCCTTGAAAAAGGCAAAGGAGGAAAGGCGATGAAAGATCGTCAGGAAGATTTGTCCGTAAGGGCAGGTCAAAAGGTGATTAACCAAATGGCGGAAATTTTTTCGCAGCTCAAACGAGGTTCTTTGGATACGGACCATCTGCAGGCATTGATTGACCACAAAAATCCCTTTGAGGCCAGGGAATATCCAGATTGGGAGTTTATTTTACGTCTTTTTGGGAGGGATAATGTTATTGTCGCAAAGCAATCTGCCGGGGTCTGGGGACTGGAGTCGCCAAAAGACGATAAAGTCCTCTATTCCAAGGCAACCTTGCGTCACGCGGCTAAAGAGAATGAACAAGGCGAAGATTGGCGTCTAGTTTACATCAATGGCCTTTCTCTGCGCGAGCAGAGAGAAAAGCGCGGCGTTAATAGGGCCGAACAGCCCTGTTTTGACACCTTTGCCAACGACGACTGGTGGCTCGAGAGCGACGAGGACAAGTGGGCGACTTTCAGGCCCCAAACCGGCTATTACCTCATCAACTTCCGCGGCCAGTTCGCCAACATGAATTGGGTGGAGCAGGGAAAAGCGATAACCGAACTGGGCGCGGGCTACGAACGTTGTCATGAGGCAGCCTTTGCCGAAGCCATCCTGACCATTTTTATGGTCAATAACGGCGAGCGAATTGCGGAAGACTGGTACCATTGGGGTGCTACGGCGGCTTCCAATGACAACCGCGTCGGTGTCGGCGTCTTTGGTTCCGGTGGCCTCATTGTCAGCGGCGGCTTGGTCGATTGCTCCGATGACGACTTGCGCGTTGTCCTATCTCGGAAGTTCAGTTTTTGAACCCTTGAAATCTTGATGTTTTTGAACTTTTGAAAAATTCAATTTTAAGTCCCGTTGCACTCGCGGCGGGACTTTTTATTTTGGGTTGATTTATTATGGTTTTTTTGATAAATTGGATTTATAAATATTGATATCTGAAACACGAAAATAATTCACTAAATAACACGAAATTTTAGTGCCTTTCGTGAAAAAATTTCGTGGTTCATAATACTATGAAACTACTTATTACCGGCGGCGCCGGGTTTATCGGTTCAAACTTTATACGCTATTATTTGAAAAATCATCCAAATGATCAGATTGTTAATTTGGACAAATTGACTTATGCCGGCAATTTGGAGAATTTGAAAGACATTGAGAATAATTCCAATTATAAATTTGTGAAAGGTGATATATGCGACTTTGATTTGGTGAATAAATTAGTTGGAGAAGTCGACGCAATTATTAATTTTGCCGCGGAAACTCACGTTGACCGTTCAATAATTGACAGCGGTGATTTTGTGAAAACAAATATCGAGGGCACAAGAACTTTATTGGATGCCGCCAAATTAAATGGTAATAAAAGATTTCACCACGTTTCTACTGATGAGGTTTTCGGTTCATTGGGCCCCGAAGACAAGGCTTTTAATGAAAAAACGCCCTATGACCCCAGAAGCCCGTATTCGGCCAGTAAAGCGGCTTCTGACCATCTGGTGCGCTCTTATTATCATAGTTTTGGCCTACCGATTACTATTTCCAATTGCTCAAATAATTATGGACCATATCAGTTTCCCGAGAAATTGATTCCACTTTTTGTGACCAATTTAATTGAGGGGAAAAAAGTGCCGGTTTATGGTGATGGTTTGAATGTGCGCGACTGGATACATGTCGATGACCATAATAGGGGAGTTGATTTGATTTTGCACAATGGCAAAATTGGCGAAACATATTGTCTGGGCGGCGCCAGTGAAAAAACAAATTTGGAAATCACAGAATTTATTTTAAATGAATTTGGCCAGGGCGAAGAAATGATTGAATATGTCAAAGACAGGGCAGGGCATGACAGGCGCTATGCCGTTGATTTTTCCAAAATAAAAAAAGAGCTGGACTGGCAGCCGCGGATTAAATTTGAAGATGGTTTGAGGCAAACGGTTGAATGGTACAAAAATAATCAGCAGTGGTGGAAAAAAATTAAATCTGGGGAATATAAAGATTATTATAAAAAACAGTACGAAGAAAGATAAATATGGGCTTGAAATCAAAAATTGAGAAAATTTTGGCCAATAAAAATTTTCAGAGTTATGAAAAATGGGCGTCAGCGATCATCTGGATGCTGGCGATTTATTATTTATCCTCAAAATCGCTTAACTTTATAGTTGCGACTGACATCTGGGAATTTATTTTAAGAAAGATAGCCCACATGTTTGAATACGCGGTCTTAACCCTCCTGATTTTTCGTATTTTGGGGCAAACAGAGAAGAGGCATTATATCTGGAATATAGTTTGGGCATTAATTTTCACAATTTTGTACGCCATCTCCGATGAATTCCACCAGACATTTACCTTAAATAGGGTCGGAACTTATCGAGACGTTTTAATTGATTCAACCGGAGCGTTAATTTCGGCCTGGCTCATATATATTAACCACCGGCACAAAGAACTCTTAAAGCTAAACAAAAAAATCGTCCCATAAGCGGGACGATTTTTTTATATTACTGATATAATGATTCTTTTAGCGTATTCAGGTCATCGATAAATTTTTTAATCTGCCCAGTACTTCTGGCCGTTTTAGCAATAGATACAATTGTGTTTATACGATTAATTATTTCTTCTTTGGCCGCGAAATTTTGTTCTGGTGACAGTTTATTTTTTCTCAAATCCAGGATCTCTTTAGTAGTCAAATCTAGTATATTTTTTGTTTTGAGTAAGTTCATGGCCTTACCAATCAGGTTGTCATATTTGTCGCTTAGCTCCGGGAATATTTTAATATCAGGATCTGTTTCCTTAATTTTTTCCGCCATGGAGATAAATTTATAAAGATCGGCAGGAGTGCTTGATTCAAAACCTTTTTCAAGGATTGCTAACTCTTGAATCTTTTTTTGTTCGCGCTCTCGACCCGTTTCTCCTTCAAATTCACCCAAAGTTACAACACCCTCTACCTTATCTATGGGTTGTTCTTCTTCGGGAATCTCTATTTGTTTAATCCCGCCCCTTTTTCTTCTGGGAGTGGGGTCTTGCTGACTTTCTGACAAGGCCCTATATCCAATAGGTTTTTTTGTTGGTTGTTGTATTTGTTCCATAAAATATAAAGTTAAATACTATTTTATAATATAATTATAGCATATTTAAGTTGAATTGTCAAATCTATGGCTTGACAAAACTGCTGCTTTTGCTATAGTTATTAATCAAAAAGAGAACCTTAAAAAGGAGGTGATCTGGGTGGCCAATTCTCAAGATGCCAAATTCCTCGAAGAGGTAAGGTTAAAGATTCTGCGGCTGAATGAAAAATTCAACAAGGATGAGTTCGAGGCCTTTATGAATCTGGAGATGAAGAAGTTGGACTCCACAGTTTTCAGGGTTCAAATAATCAAGTGGCTTAAGGAAATCAACAAAGACGAGAAGGTGCCGCTTATCTATGGTATTTTGGCACATTATTTCAAAGAAGAAGGCGAATGGGATGAAGCCAAGAGATGCGTGCTTAAGGCAGCCAGAGGAATGCCAAAGGAAGAATATTGGGCGGGATTAATTCTCGCAATCTTGTTTAAAAAGATTGAATCTACTTATAAGCCGCCGTAGAGAAAGGAAGCGCCTAAAAGCTCTTATCATTGATAGGGGCTTTTTTATTGCTAAAAATTAATTTTTCGGCTAAAATTTAAGACATGCTAGATAAGAATAAAAAAATATTGATTTTGGGAGCGAAGGGAATGCTGGCCACTGATTTAGCCAAGATTTTCTCGTTTTATAATTTGACGCTTTGGGATTTTGATGATATTGATATTATTGATAAAAATCAGGTTGACTCAAAAATTGGCGATTTGAAACCAGATATTATACTTAATTGCGCTGCTTTTACTAATGTTGACGCTTGCGAAGAGGAGGTTGATAAGGCCACGATGGTGAACGGGTTAGCAGTTGGTTATCTGACTGATATAGCCAGGAAAATAGGGGCCATTTTTGTCCAGATCTCCACTGATTATGTCTTTGACGGAAAAAATAAGAAAGGTTACATTGAAAATTCGCAAGAATTTTGGCCATCGAGCATATATGGCGCCTCAAAACTGCTTGGCGAAAAAGCACTGGCGAAGCTAGATAAATATTATTTGGTTAGAACTTCATGGCTTTATGGCAGACATGGCAAAAATTTCGTGGATACGATTTCACGCTTGGGCCGAGAAAAAAAAGAGTTGAAAGTTATCAATGATCAGTTTGGCAAGCCGACTTACACGGTTGACTTGGCCAGGCAAATTTTATATATTTTAAATAATGATTTGCCTTTTGGTATTTATCACATCACCAACGAGACGAAAAAAGGCGGCATTACCTGGTATGAATTTGCGAAAAAGATCTGCAAGTTGCAGAAGCTGAAAGTTAAAGTCAGGCCCTGCTCGACGGCAGAATATCCTTTGCCGGCCAAAAGGCCGCCGTACTCGTCTTTAATAAACACAAAATTGCCGAAAACGAGGAATTGGCAGAAGGCGTTAAAAGAATATATTAAATCAATTAACAATTAACAATTTACAATTTTCATTAAATTATCAATTATCAATGATCAACTGCCAAAAAATTGAAAATTGTTAAATTGAAAATTTATTGCAAATTGATATATGAAAATTGCTAATTATAAACCTATGAAAGGTATAATTTTGGCGGGCGGAACCGGTTCGCGACTTTTTCCCTGCACTGCCGTAACAAATAAGCATCTACTGCCGGTTTTTAACAAGCCCATGATTTATTATCCTCTGCGCACTCTGATTAAGGCTGGCCTAAACGATATTATGATTGTCAGCGGCAAAGAGCACGCTGATCATTTTAAGCGCCTCTTTGATAAAAACCCTGATTTCGCTGGCATAAAGTTCAGTTTTGCCGTGCAAAAAAATCCGGGCGGCATCGCGCAGGCCCTGGACCTGGCCAAAGACTTTGCCAGAAATGAGAAAATCATCGTGATTTTAGGCGATAATATTTTTGAGGATGATATCGCCGGCGCTGCCATTGAATTTCAAAAACAGGTAGGTGGCGCAAAGATATTTTTGAAGAAAGTTCCTGATCCGGAGAGATTTGGCGTGGCTAATATTGAAGGCGGCAAGATAACGGAGATCGAAGAAAAACCTCTTTCACCAAAATCCAATTTGGCCGTGACCGGGCTTTACATGTACGATAAGCAAGTTTGGGATATTATCAGCAGTCTGCAACCATCTGGCAGGGGAGAACTAGAAATCACCGACGTAAATAATTTTTACGTCAGATCGGGCGGCATGACTTATGAGATTTTGTGTCATGCCTGGACTGACGCGGGCACTTTTGCCTCTTTATTGCGAGCCAATATGAGAGCGGCGATAATTGAAGAATTTGACGTAAAATCTTTGCTTCGGGAAATTTATGGCGATGAAATAGAATTCAAAAAATAGAATATAAAAATGCCCCCGTTCCGCGGGGGTATTTTTGTTATCTTATTTTTAATTTATAGAGGCCTTCTTGTTTGCCCAGCGAGCCGTCGAAAAATATCGTGTTGCCGTTTTCGTCAAGATAAAAATTCGATATTTTGTCGGCGCCTAAAATTTCGGTAACCGCGTGGGTGCCGTTAGTGAGTGTCAGATCGATAATCTGCACGGAGTCGTCGAACTGAATGACAATATAATAGAGGTTTGGGTACCAAAGAGCTTTTTGAACTACCTCGCCATATCGATTGATAATGTTTTCTTCGCCAGTTGATGGGTTGTAGATGTAAATCTCAAAATCATTATAGAGTAAGACCTGCTTGCCGTCCCTGTCCCAGAGTGCTCCCTTGGCGTTAAACTCTTTTATGGGTTCTCCGGAATTTATGCTGATTTCCTGGCCCTCGTTGGTTTTTTTGATTAAATAAAATTTAGCGTGGTCTCTGTCAATCAGGCCGATGTAACTGCCATTGCTTTTTGTGAATAAATAGTTTTTCGATTCGGCCAGGTCAAGAACTCTTTTGGTTGTTTTTGAAATCAGATTGTATTTGTAAAGAGTGTTTCTATCTTTTTCTTGTTGGATGTAAAAAACGTCATTGCCCTCCAGATAAAATTCCGAGTTAATGTTTTCTTTATTTTCAAAGATTTTTTCCACTTTTTTGTCAAAGATGTTGACGCTGTAGATCGAATTTTTATACTCCGCGTATAAGAGGTTGTCGCTCTGGAGGTCCCATTTTAAATTTTGGGGCGCGAAGCTGATAATGCTTTTAAGATCGGATCCGCTTTTTTGATTCTCGATGTCATAAACAAAATATTGACTACCCACTTTTAGCAGAATTTTTTTGTTGCTGGCCGCGAAAGATAATTCAGAGCTCTTGCCCGGCGTAAGAGCGGCCAAAAGCGCGTTTTCTCTGGTTCCTATGTTGTAATCATATAAATTCCAAGATGAATTTACTTCAAGCAGATAGACTAATTTTTGAAAATCCGGCGTGATGGAAAAATTAATTATCTTGCCGTCGACGACTTGCAGCGGTACCTCTTTTTTAAACAGAATGATATTCTGGGCAAAAGTCGTGGTGTTGCTGTAGACGCTCAATTTTTTCTCCCAGGAATAATATCCGTTTTTTTCCAGCCGAATGTCATAATCGCCAGGCAGCAGGTTATACACAAAAATTTTGTCGTTAAATTGCGTCTCATACAATTCATTGTTTATATAAAGATTGGCCTTGACATCATTGGCCTGAAGCATCAGAGTGCCGGTTTTGATCACCCTCTCTCTTTTGAAATCAAAACGATAACCCGAGGCATAAAAAACCAAAATCGGAGCTATTATAAAAAAAGCCCCGATAAAAACAAACATGATTATTCTTCTGGTTTTTAGAGTCATATTTTTTTAGACTTGCTTGATGTCGGCGCCGATTTTCTGCAGCCGCGCCACGATATTTTCATAGCCGCGATTAATCTGATAGATATTTTCAATAATGGAACTGCCTTCAGCGACTAAAGCCGCCAAAATTAGAGCCATGCCGGCTCTCAAGTCCGGGCTGACTAATTTTTTGGCGTATAATTTGGTCGGGCCCGTGACCACCACGCGATGCGGGTCGCACATAATGATATTGGCGCCCATTTGATTTAGTATGTCCGTGTAAAATAAACGGCCTGGAAAAATCGTTTCATGAATCAGACTAGTTCCTTTAACTTGAGTCATGAGCACTGTAAAAGGTGCCTGTAAATCCGTGGGGAAGCCAGGATATTCGTGAGTGACAATATCTACGCCTTTCAGGTTAGAAGGATGAGTTACGATATAATCCTGACCGATTTCTAATTTAGCTCCGGCTTTATCCAGGGAGTAGAGAAGATTTTCAATGTGTTTCGGCTCACAGTTAGTGATTTTTATCTGGCCGTTGGTGATAAGGCCGAGCATGATAAAAGTACCGCACTCGATGCGATCCGGAATAATTTTTACTTCGCCGCCTTTTAATTCTTTAACGCCCTCGATGAGAATCTCCGGCGTGCCAGCACCTTTAATTTTTGAACCCTGCTGATTTAAAAATTCGGCCAGCGCCACTATCTCTGGCTCCATGGCGGCATTTTTGATATGTGTTGTCCCTTCGGCTAAAGTGGCGGCCATCATCAAATTTTCCGTGACCGTGACAGAGACGCGAGGCAAAATTATTTCAGCGCCTCTTAGTTTTTCGGCCCGCAGAGTAAAGATATCGCCGTCTTCTGACATCTGCGCTCCTAATTTTTGAAATCCCTCGATAAATAAATCAATCGGACGTTGTCCAATAATGCAGCCGCCCGGATGAGCGAGTGTGACTTCGCCAAAGCGCGCCAGCATCGGTCCAGCGACCATAATTGAGGCGCGGAGCTTTTTTACCAGCTCTGGCTTTAATTTTGTCTTATTTATTTCCTTAGTGGAGATTTCATATTCGCCCTTGCCCTTGCGCGTGATTTGGGCGCCCAAATCCGTTAAAAGTTCGATCATTCTCTCGACATCTTCGATTTCCGGCACGTTTTTCAGCAGACAAGGATTTTGACATAAAATAGCGGCCGGCAGCACTTTAAGCGCCTGGTTTTTGGCTCCGGCTACAGCTATTTCGCCACCGAGTACTTTATTGCCGTTGATGATATATTGTTCCATAGGTTTATTTGTTAAACTCATTATAGAAAATTTTAGCATTTTTTTCAAGGGGCAACCTTGAACATAGAGTAAAATCTGGTATAATGGTAATAACGTTATTATTAATATTATATTATGATTTGGGATAAGATGAGAGAGAATATTTTTTTCAAAAAATTCATCAATTATTACTTAGTCATTTTATTGATTCTATTTGTTTTTTTGGGCGGCATTTTTTTAGGCAGGCAGAGCGGCGTTTCCACCAACCAAAACTTTGTCAGCGGATCGGTTACGAACCAGAACATGAGGTCCGGCTTTTTATCTAAAAACGCGAATTTCGATCTGTTCTGGCAGACCTGGGACATAATCAAAAAAAATTACGTTCATCAGCCGGTTTCCGAGACAGAATTGCTTTACGGGGCGATGGCCGGGAGTGTTGCCTCACTGGGCGATCCGCACTCTGTTTTTTTCGACCCCGAGACAACCCAAAAATTCACCAACGAATTAAAGGGAAATTTTGACGGCATCGGCGCCGAGGTAGCCATAAAAAATAACGTGATCACGATTATTGCCTCGTTACCGGGCTCCCCGGCGGAAAAAGCGGGGCTCAAGTCAGGCGATAAAATTTTGGCCATCGACGGCGAGGATACGACAGCCATGAGTCTGGATTATGCCGTTAATAAAATTCGCGGTCAAAGGGGAACGGACGTCGTTTTGACAATTAATCGCGAGGGCTGGGATAAACCAAAAGAAATAAAACTCACCAGACAAACCATTAAGATCCAGAGCGTAACTTGGAAAATGTTGGACAACGACATCGCCCAAATCGATCTGCGATATTTTAACGAAGACACGTCAGCCGAATTTAGCAAGATCGTTAATCAAATAATTGCGAAAAATCCCAAGGGGATTGTCTTGGATTTGAGAAACAACCCTGGCGGTTTTTTGGACACGGCCGTTGACGTAACTAGTGAATGGGTTGATAAGGGAGTCGTAGTTTATGAAAAGTCAGCGGACGGCAAACTCAAAGCCAATGACGCAAATGGGAAAGCTCTTTTTAAAGATTTTCCGACGGTTGTTTTGATAAACGGCGGCAGCGCTTCAGGCTCCGAGATAGTTGCCGGCGCTCTTAAGGATTATAAACTGGCGACACTGGTCGGAGAAAAGACATTTGGCAAGGGTTCGGTGCAGACTTTGTTTCCGCTGGATGACGGTTCTTCAATCAAGTTGACAATCGCTCTCTGGCTAACGCCCAATGAAAACACGATTGACGGGCAGGGGATCGAGCCGGATATTCAGATAAAATTAACCGATCAGGATTTTAACGAGAATAAAGATCCGCAGCTTGATAAGGCGGTACAAATTCTTACCAGCAAGAACGCAAATAAATAAAACAAAAACTCTCGGTAAAAAGCCGAGAGTTTACGATTTGCTATTTTATGAAAATAGATTTTAACCAAAAGCTTTCTGTCTCGGCTGACCTGCTCGTCCGACGTTGCGGTTATGGGCAGATTAGAGATGGCAAAACCGGCCAGGTTAGTTACGTGAGAAGGCTACGCAATGATTTTTATCCGAGATTCCATTTGTACGTAAATTCGGAGAATCCGTTGGTTTTGAATTTGCACCTTGACCAGAAAAAGGCTTCTTATGAAGGCTATACGGCTCACAGCGGCGATTATGATTCTGACGTTATCAGACAAGAGGCTCAAAGAATTTATACTCAAATTTTAGGTGAGGACAAAGAAGCTTCCTCTGCCAAAGCTGCGGAGGCTGAAGAAGAAAATGGCGGCTTTTGGGGCAGATTATTTGGCAAAAAAGAGTAGTTGTATTAAAATCAATACATATGAAAGTTATATTAATAAAAAATGTCAATGGCCTGGGCAAAATGGGGGAGACCAAAGAAGTTAAGGAAGGTTACGCGCGCAATTTTTTGTTGCCCAATAATCTGGCCAAACTGGCTACTAAAAAGACAGTGAAAGAATTGGAAAACGACAGAATACAGAGAGAAAAAGCCGCGCAGAAGCAATCTTTGAAATTTAAAGAGATGGCCAGAAAATTAAATAATTTCAAGTTGATTATAAAAGCCAAGGCCGATGACAAGAAAAAGCTTTTTGGTTCTGTGAGCGCGTCAAAGATCGCACAAGAGCTGAAAGAGAGAAATTTTGAAATTGAGCCTAAATATATAAAGCTTGAAGAGCCGATCAAGAGTTTGGGTTACCATGAAGTCGCCCTGGACTTTGGCGGCGGCGTCAGTGCCAAGCTGGGACTAACTGTCGCTAGAGAGGAATAATTAAGAAATAGGAAATCGGAAATAGGAAATAAACAAATCGTATTTTTTATTTCGTATTTCTTATTCAATCAATATGACACATAAATATATATTTGTGGCCGGCGGCGTGATGTCTGGCGTGGGTAAAGGAGTCGCTTGCGCCTCGATCGGCAAGATTCTACAAACCAAGGGTTATAAAGTAACGGCTATTAAGATTGACCCATACATTAACGTTGATGCCGGCACCATGAACCCGACCGAACATGGCGAAGTTTTTGTGACCGACGATGGCGACGAGACAGATCAGGATATCGGCAATTACGAAAGATTTCTTGATCAAGATATTCTCTCAACGAATTACATGACCACCGGTCGCGTCTATTTAAGCGTCATCCAGAGAGAGAGGAATTTGGAATATGGCGGCAAATGTGTCGAGGTGGTGCCTCATGTTCCCGAAGAAGTTATTAACCGCATAAAAACCGCGGCCAAAAAAGCCAAGGCAGATTTCACGATAATTGAAATCGGCGGTACAGTCGGTGAATATCAGAATATTTTGTTTTTAGAAGCCGCCAGAATGTTAAGGACGGAATTTCCCGCTGACGTGGTTTTTGTCATGGTCAGCTATTTGCCGATTCCTTCCAAGATCGGCGAAATGAAGACCAAGCCTACCCAGACGGCGGTTCGCACATTAAACTCGGCTGGAATTTTTCCAGACTTTATTTTATGCCGAGCTGAAGTGCCGCTTGATGAAGTCAGAAAAGAAAAACTGGCGACTTTTTGCAACATCGCCAAGGGTAACGCAATCTCGGCGCCGGACGTCGAAGTGATTTATGAGGTTCCCTTGAATTTTGAAAAAGAAAAATTCGCGGAAAAAATTCTTGAGAAATTTAAACTCAAGGGCAGAAAAAAAGACCTGACTGATTGGAAGAAGTTGGTTCGCATCGCCAAAACAGCCAAGAACGAAGTTCACATCGGCATCGTGGGTAAGTATTTTTCAACTGGTAATTTTACGCTGGCTGATTCTTACATCTCGGTTATCGAGGCGATCAAGCACGCTGCCTGGTTTTATAAAAAAAGGCCAGTACTTTGCTGGATTAATTCCGAAGAATTTGAAAAAGACGAAGACAAACTGGCTGAATTAAAAAAATATGATGGCATTATCGTGCCCGGCGGTTTTGGCAGTAGGGGAGTTGAAGGCAAGATTTTAGCTATTCAATATTGCCGAGAGAATAATATTCCGTATCTGGGTCTTTGTTACGGCATGCAACTGGCCACAATTGAATTTGCCCGCAACGTCGCCAAATTAAAAAATGCCAACACCACGGAAATCAATAAAAGCACACCCTTTCCGGTAATTCATATTATGGCCGACCAGGCCAAAAAAATTGAAGAAAAGAAGATGGGTGGCACTATGCGTTTGGGCGCTTATCCTTGCGTTTTGGCCAAAGATTCCATTAGTTTAAAAGCTTACGGACAGAAAAGAATCAGCGAGCGCCACAGACACCGTTACGAATTTAATAATGAATACAGAAAAATTTTAACCGAAAAGGGTTTAAGAATCGCCGGGACTTCGCCAGATAACAAATTGGTGGAAATAATTGAGGTTGTCGGTCACAAATTTTTTGTGGGCTCGCAATTCCATCCGGAATTCAAATCCAGGCCGCTAAAACCACATCCGCTTTTTCGGGAATTTATTAAAGCGGCGATTAGCTAATTTTAATAATTTATTATTTAAAAATTTTAAAAATAAATTATGGCTGAACGATTTGGTGAAAAAAAAGAGCAAAAGAAAAAATATTTCCCAAAGCCAGAGAATATAGTTGCCTTAGATGAAAATTCGGAATTGAGAAAAAGAAATGAACAAGTTTTTGCGGGTTTAGCCGAAGAAGGAGTTGAAATACCCATTGAATTGCAGGGTTATGGTAGAACCGATTATGATAAAAAAGAGTTTAAGATAGGATATCCAGCGGGAGGTGATGTGTTATTAAGTTTTGTCGTGATTATCCATGAACTGGGTCATCTAAGAGAGAAAGAAGTAGAAAATGATAACGACCGATTGGCTGAAGAAAATTCTGCTTGGCAAAGAGGCCTAAAAAGACTTGAAAAATATGACCCCAAGATCCTCAAATATTTGGAAGAAAAATTCAAGAAATTTAAAGATGCTGGCAAGTTAACAAAGTTTAAGAATTTTATTGACTATTATCAATATGTCCGTGAAGTAATATCGCAGAGCAACGAGATCATGGAAAAATTTATAGAAAAGGGCGATGTCACATCAAAAAAATTTGGAGTAAAATTCGCTAAGGATATTAAAGCGAATCCCTTGATAAAAGAGTTTTTGCTAGAGCAAGGCGTTTGGCGAACTGGCGAAAAAGTAGATTCAGAAGTAATTGAAGATTTTATAAAAAAGATGGCTGACAAAATTTCGGAAGAATAAACAATATAAATTTTTTGAAGTTATGAAAGAGGAGAGAATTGTTTTAAGCGGCAGGGAATTAATTTTAACTTTGCGCAGCCAGGCTGACAAAAGTGTTTTTAAAGAAATTTTTAAATTGGGAGAATACAAAGCTGCTGAAGAAAAAATTAGAAGCGCGAAAAATTATATTATTGATGCCGGTAGCCAAGCCGGCTTTTTTTGTCTTTACGCGCGAGCTTTAAACCCAGAAGTTAAAATTATTGCGATTGAACCGGATGAGGAAAATTTGGCGGCGCTGGAAAATAATTTTTCGCAAAATAATATTAAGGATGTTGATGTTGTCTCGTCAGCGCTGGCTGGCACGCACAGCGTACGCGATTTTTTTGTGTCCAAAGATTTTCACGACCATAGCTTGAACAAAAACTTAGTCAAAAAAATCGCGCGCAAAGTTAAGGTTCAAGGTTTAACTCTTGGCGATATTTGTGATAAGTATAATGTTAATCAAATTGATTTATTAAAAATGGATATCGAGGGCGCTGAATTTGAAGTTTTAAATAGTTTGAAACAAGCCGATTGGGACAAAATTAATTCGGTTATTTTGGAATATCATGATTTTTTAAATTTTAAGCATGAAGAACTGGAAAATATTTTAAAACAGAATAATTTTAAGATTAAAACTACAAAATCAAAATTCGCCGATAATTTGGGTTTTATTTTTGCCATTAAATAAAAAGACAAACAAAAAATCCGCCTAAGCAAGCGGAGTTTTTTTGTTTTTGTAGTAGTGGTTTTATTTTTTTTCCGGTAAAACCTGCACAAACTTTGTTTTAATGAGGTCGCCGTTGAATTTTTTGATTTTCTTTTGCGAGAATTTGACAATGCCATTAACGACTGAAAACAGAGTATGGTCTTTGCCGCTTTGAACATTTTGGCCAGGTCGGACCTCAAAACCGCGCTGGCGCACTAAAATATTACCAGCTCGAACAACCTCGCCGTCATAACATTTCACGCCTAAGCGTTTGGCTTGTGAATCGCGTCCTAACGCTGTGGAGCCACCTGCTTTTTTATGTGACATAAACTCGAATTATGAATTATGAATTACGAATTCTGAAATCAAAATTAGGATATAGGGTATATTAGCAAAGATTTTGGGCTATGTCAATAGAATTGAGCATTTGAAATATTTCTTTAAATTTACTATAATAATAATCAATTAACCAATAACTAATAACCAATTACTAAATTATGAATTATTCTGATATTTTAATGGCGCATTTTAAACATCCTAAAAATCAGGGTGAAATGCAAGATGCGAGCGGGGTGGGCGAAGTCGGCAATCCCGTTTGCGGTGATATGATGAAAATCTACATAAAGGTAGAAAAAGACAAAGACGGCGATGATTATATTAAAGATGTTAAGTTCCAGACACTCGGTTGCGCCGCGGCCATTGCCTCAACTTCTATGCTGACCGAAATGGTCAAAGGCATAAAGCTGAAAGACGCTTTAAAAATCACGCGCGAACAGATTGCCGAAAAATTAGGCGGACTTCCCAAAGAGAAGATCCATTGTTCAATTTTGGCTACCGAGGGTTTAAAAAAAGCTATTGCTCAATATCGCGGTGAAACAATCGAAAAGACAGAGGAAGAAAAAGAAGTGGAGGGAGAACATTGTTAGAATTTAGAACAGAGAATAGAGAATTTAGAATTAAAATTTGATTATGAAAAAAGAAGTAGAAAAAATAATCGAAAAATTAAGGCCATCTTTGCAGGTTGATGGCGGCGATGTGCAGCTTGTTGATATGGATGAAAAAACTGGAGTTGTTAAAGTTAAATTAGTTGGCGCCTGCGCTCATTGTCCGATGTCTCAATTAACCTTAAAGGCAGGCATTGAAGCGGAATTGAAGAAAAAAATTAAAGGAATTAAAGAAGTTGTCGCTGTTTAATTTTTTATAAAAGCTCTGGGCTTTGAGCTCTAAGCCGTAATATTATGCAAAAAATATATTTAGATCATAACGCCACAACACCGGTTGACCCAATCGTGTTGAAAAAGATGTTGCCGTATTATAAAGATGTTTTTGGCAACGCTTCATCGCAGCATAGTTTCGGTCAGGAGGCCATGAAGGGCGTTGACTGGGCGCGTGAAGAAGTCGCCAAACTCTTTGGCTGTAAATTTAAAGAGGTTATTTTTTCTTCTGGCGCCACAGAAAGTAATAATCTGATTTTGCGCGGTCTTTTGATGGCTTTTCGTTACGCCAAAAAAGAAAACTGGAACAAAAAATTTCACATTATAACTTCGGCCATTGAACATCCGGCTGTTTTGGAACCGTGCAGAGAATTAGAAAAAGAAGGATTAGCAGAACTGACTGTTATTGGGGTTGATAAAATGGGGTTAGTTGAGGTTGATGAGGTTGTTAAAGCTATTAAAGAGAATACAATTTTGGTTTCCATAATGTACGTGAATAATGAGATCGGCACGATTCAGCCCATTAAAGAAATCGGAGTAGCCATCAAAAAGATAAATGAGGAACGCGCCAAGAAAAATTCTAAATTTGGAAATTTTGATAAGGTTTATTTTCACACCGATGCCGTGCAAGCCGCCCACTATTGCGATATGAAGGTGCAGAATTTAAACGTTGATTTAATTACAATTTCAGGCCATAAAATTTATGGGCCCAAGGGCGTTGGGGCGATTTACATAAAAGAAGGAACGCCACTACGCGCGGTTACTTTTGGCGGCCATCAAGAATATAATATTAGACCAGGCACTTATAATGTGGCGCAGATTGTTGGTTTGGGCGCAGCCGTAGAAATGATCAACGATAAAAAAGAAAATGAAAAGATTAATAAACAAATCGGCGAGCTAAGAGATTATTTGGTTGAAAATTTGCTTAAAAAAATTCCCGAGACTATCGTTAACGGCGACATGGCGAAAAGGGTGCCGGCCAACGCTAATTTGAGTTTTAAAAACGCAGAAGGCGAGAGTATGCTGCTGATGCTGGATCTGGAAGGCATCGCGGCTTCCACGGGCTCTGCCTGTGCCTCTGGCTCCCTGGCGCCCTCGCATGTTCTATTGGCGCTGGGTTTGTCGCCGGAAGTTTGCCATGCTTCGCTGCGTTTCTCTTTGGGCAAGTTTACGACCAAAAAAGAAATCGATAAAGTAATTGAGGTTTTGCCCGTCATTATTTCCCGTTTGCGCAAGATGTCGCCGATTAAATAAAAATATGCTTGGTTACAATATTTCAAAATTCTTTGAGCATCCTTATAGAGAAGATAGGATTGTTAAGATAAATTTTATAGTCAGTCTCGCCTTGAATTTTTTGATGTGGGCGATTCTATATTTTAAGCTTCATTCTCTTTCTTATACCACTGATTCGGGACAAATTTATTTACACTACAATCTTTATTTTGGCATTGATAATATCGGCTATTGGTATGAGGCGTTCGTAATTCCGCTGCTGGGTCTTTTTATAATTGCTTTTAATAGTTTTTTGGGATATTTTTTTTACATTCAGGAAAAAGTCATTAGCTATGCCCTGGTTATTTCCCAAACTCTTTTGCAAATAATTTTATTCGCGGCTGCGATATTTGTCATCCTCTTAAACATTTAAATTTATTTTATGGACACGCTAGTCATCATCAAAATTTTTCTCTTCACGACTCTTTCGTTTGTGCTGGCCATGGTCTGGACTCCGCTTTTGACTAATTTTTTGTACAAATACAAATTGGGGAAAAATATTCGTGACGGCGAGAGTGCGCCCATTATGTCCAACCTGCACGCGCACAAGGCCGGTACGCCGACCATGGGAGGAATTTTGGTCTGGGCGACGGTCCTGGTACTATCATTGGGCGCTTTTTATCTGGCGAGATTCACGGATATTCCGATTTTTGATAAATTTAATTTTTTGACTCGCTCGCAGACATTTTTGCCGCTTGGAGCTTTGGTTGCTTCAGCACTGGTGGGACTTTTTGACGACATTTTAAATGTCAGGGGGGTGGGACCAAAAGGCGGCGGACTGCAATTGAGATACAAACTTTTGATTTATTCGGCGATTGCCCTAATCGGCGCTTTCTGGTTTTTTTTCAAACTTGATTGGGACCTGATGAGAATACCTTTTATCGGCGATTTTCAAGTCGGCTGGTGGTACATCCCAATTTTTATGATTGTCATCGTAGCCACGTCCTTTTCCGTCAACGAGACTGACGGCCTGGATGGTCTGGCCGGCGGCTTACTGGCCGCGGCTTTCGCGACTTTTGGCGTGATTGCTTTTGTTCAAGGCAGATTTGATTTGGCGACTTTTTGCGGCGTGGTTGTCGGCGCGCTTTTGGCTTTTTTATGGTTCAATATTCCGCCAGCTCGTTTTTTTATGGGAGACACTGGTTCGATGGGGCTGGGCGTGACTCTGGGCGTGATTGCCATGCTCACAAATTCAGCGCTTATCTTGCCTATAATTTGCTTGCCTTTTGTCATTGAATCACTTTCCGTTATTATTCAGATGTGCTCCAAGAAAATTTTTAAGAGAAAAGTTTTTTTGTCAGCGCCGATTCATCATCACCTGGAGGCAATTGGCTGGCCAGAATGCAAAGTGGTTATGAGGTTCTGGCTCATTGGCATGGTCACGGCCGTGTTTGGTATTATTTTAACTTTGCTGGATAAGATATATTAGAATTTGTTGAGGCTGGGCGAAAACGCTTATAAAAAATTATTTTATATTGTAGAGACGCGGTGCACCGCGTCTCTACTTTCGTTAAAGCGTTTTCGCCCCTATTGACAAAAACACCATTTTTTTGTTAACTTGAACTATCCGACCAAGGTGGCGGATTACTTTGACAGACAAAGTAAATGTTCATTTCAAGACGCCCCAAACACGCGCAAAAGCCCGTGTTTGGCGCAAGGAGGAAGACATGAAACGAAAAGATCTGGTAAACCACCAAAGGGAGGTCAATGGCTTTCGATTGTGCAAGGTACAAATTACCAGCGGTCCGGATCATAACAATTTGTATTCTGCCTTTGCCCATCGGGTAGCTCAATCGTTTTCCTTAAAATTTAAATCAGGCAAAGTTATTTCTGCCATTGCCGAGATTCATTGTATCTCGAACTCCATGATGCACATTTCCAGAGCCGAAGACAGAAGTATCGTAAATCATGATCTCGTTGTTCTCTATATCTTGGGTGATATTTTTGAGGGAACAAAAGTAGCCCTGGGCCCGTATTCATATATCTTTTATCTCGGCAGTTACGATTCATCTTCCAATCAAGGAGAGGGGGAGCTGTTCTTTTTCAATACGCCCTTTAAATATCACACAGGAATTTGGTCGCGTATTTCTCTTTCGTTCCGGCGTTGATTTTAAAACCCACCGTGAATAGCGGTGGGTTTTTCTTTTGAAAAATGGTATACTTATTAAGTAATTAACTATTTTTTATGCACAAAAGATCCATCAACAAATTCTCTATCATTTTAAACATTGTATTTATCCTTTTCCTGGGGACTTATTTTTTTGTTAATTTTTTGAATTATAAAATTATTAAAGATATTTTTTCGCCAATTTGTAATGAGATTAATAGTATTCAGGGCAAGAATTATACGCCGGCTTGGTGCGGCCATCTTAATGACACGACTCCGACCGTGGCGCCAAAATTAAATACAAATTTAAATTTACAGATAGCCAATCCGGCTTCTGACGAATGCGTGGTGGCCGGTGCTAAAATTGAAATGTACACCAACGATAGCGGTCAATTTGGCATCTGCGTTTTTTCCGATAAAAGTATTTGCGATGAGTGGGCCTTGTTTAGAAAAGAATGTAAGCAGGGCCAATGCCTCAAAGTCTGTAAATACATCGGCACTACCAAAGAAGGCTGGTATAACAGCTGCGATAGTCAACTTTTACAATTGATAAAATGCAGCAAAAATACGACCAGCGTGCCTGAAAATTCCGGCGCCATTATCGTTAATTCGCCAAAAGCAGATGAGCAATTAAGTTCGCCCTTTACCGTTTCAGGCACGGCTAAAATTTCCAGCGATAAAGTTTTTATCCGCGTTAAAAATACCAGTAACAAAGTTTTGATTTCTGAACAAGCGTCGCTTTCCGAGCTGGGAACTGATGGTTATGGAAGTTTTTTTCGTAAAATAAATTATGAGTTTTCTACGACCAAAGAAGGTTTTGTTGAGATTTACGATTTAAGCGCATCTGGCGTTGAAGAAAATATGGTGAGTATTCCGGTGAAATTTTAATTTTTTATAACATTTAAAATCTCTCGCCTTGAGGGATTTTTTAATTGAAATAATTATTTTCGTACTTTTTGTAAGCAAAAAGTACCAAAAACTTTTGGGGTCGCAAATGCAAATAGACGCTTAGCCTTCGCTAACCGAAGTTAGCTACGGCTAACGTAGGTTAGTTGCGCCCCCAAACCCCGGTGAACATTAAACGCGGTTTGCGCTTTAATTTTTAACGGAATATTTTATTATGAAATAATTTTGTCTTATCGCCAAATTATTGAAAAAAACCGAATAAATTGATATAATTTTTATATGCTGGAATTCAAAAACAAAAAAATAACCATCATGGGTCTCGGTTTGCACGGAGGCGGTTTGGGCGTGGCCAAGTTTTTAGCCAGGCAAGGTGCGAGATTAACGATCACTGATTTGAAAAGTCGAAAACAACTAATGTCCACCCTCAAAGAACTGAAGAAATTTAAAATAAAATATGTTTTAGGCAGACATGATAAAAATGATTTTAAAGAGGCGGCCATGATAATTCAAAATCCAGGCGTACCCCGCGATTCTGAATTTTTAAGAATTGCCCAAACCAATCATATTCCGATTGAAACCGATTTAACTTTATTTTTTAAACTCTGCCCTTCGAAAAATATCATCGGCATCACCGGTACTAAGGGGAAGAGTACGACAACCGGTTTGGTCTACGAGATTATGAAATTATATAAAAAGGACGCGGTGCTTGGCGGCAATATCAGAATTTCGCCGTTGGAATCATTGCCAAAGATTAAAAAAGACACGCCAGTTGTTTTGGAGCTTTCTTCCTGGCAATTGGAAGGTCTTGGCCGAAAAAAAATCAGTCCGCGTTTTGCCTTAGTGACCAATGTTTTGCGCGACCACCTTAATACTTATGATGGCATGACTCATTATGCCAGCGCCAAAGCGCTGATTACGAAATTTCAAAGCAGAAATGACATAGCCGTTTTTAACAGAGATAATGAGTACACTCGAGTCATGGCCAAAAAATCAAAGGCCAGGGTTTTTTGGTATACCAGAAAAAATTTGGGTGAAAAAGAAAATGGGGGATTTATCAAGAACGGTTGGTTTAAATTTAAGGAAGGCAATAAGATAATTAGCGTGATTAAATTAAAAAATGTCAGATTAATCGGCCAGCATAATGAAGAAAATATTTTAGCGGCCATAACCTTGAGCCTGGCCATGAAAGTGCCGATTAGCATAATTAGACAGGCAATTAAAAAATATAAAGGGCTAAGCGGTCGCCTTGAATTGGTAGCGATTAAAAATGGCGTCAAATTTTACAACGACACGACAGCCACTGCGCCTGATGCCCTGGTTGCCGCGCTAAATTCATTTGATAAAAAAGTAGTTTTGCTGGCTGGCGGCACTGACAAGAAGCTTGATTTTAAAGAAGCGGCCAGAGTTATTAAGAAAAAAACAAAACACTTGATTTTATTTAATGGCACGGCCACGGAAAAATTAATCAGAGAATTACGCCGGGCAAAATTTGATAATGAGATAATTTTGGCTGACAGTATGAGCGAGGCGTTTTACGAGGCAAAGCAGATGCTGGAACGCGGTGATATATTTTTATTGTCTCCTGGCGCGGCTAGTTTCGGCCTATTTATTAATGAGTTTGATCGGGGAGACCAATTTAATAAAGAAGTAAAAAAATTCAAATGAAAATTTTCGGCAGATCCTATCATAAACCCGATTATAAATTTATCATCACGCTGGCGGCGATCGTGGCCTTTGGTTTAATCATGCTTTCTTCGGCTAGCGTGGCAATTTCATTTAATAAATTTCAAGACAACTATTATTATTTAAAACATCAGCTGGTCAACGGTTTTTTGCCCGGACTTTTTTTTCTCATTCTTTTTTCAATAATCGATTACAGATTTTGGCGCAAGATCGCTTTTTATCTTCTGGTGCTGACGATCGTTTTGCTGGTGGCGGTTTTTTTACCGCACGTGGGCGCCAATTATGGCACGGCCAACAGTTGGATAAATATTTTCGGCCTTTCTTTTCAGCCTTCGGAGTTGGCCAAGCTGACCTTTCTAATTTATCTGGCGGCCTGGCTGGAAAATCGCGAGGAAAAAAAGGTTAGCCATGTGTCTGAAGGCCTGATTCCGTTTTTAATAATACTCGGCCTTATCGCCATACTTTTATTTTTACAGCCTGACCTGGGCACGATGACGATTATCGTGGCTTTTTCTCTGGCCGTTTATTTTGCCGGCGGGGCCAATATCTTGCACGTTCTCGGTTTGATTACGGCGGCGCTTCTGTCCATCATCGGTCTGGCCAAGATCGCGCCTTATCGCGCCGCCAGACTGACGGTTTTTTTGCATCCGGAATTGGATCCGCAGGGAATCGGTTATCACATCAACCAGGCCTTTTTGGCCATCGGCTCCGGCGGGTTTTGGGGTCGAGGCTTTGGCATGTCGAGACAGAAATTTCAATATCTGCCTGAAGTTGAAGGCGATTCGATTTTTGCCATCATTGCCGAAGAAATGGGCTGGATAGTTTCGAGTTTGTTAATTTTTGCCTACGTGTATCTGGCTTATCGCGGGTTTAAGATCGCCGAAAGTTCGCCGGATAAATTTGCCAAGATGTTCACGGTGGGCGTGATTAGCTGGATTATAATCCAAACCTTTGTTAATATTGGCGCTATGGTTGGCTTACTGCCCTTAACCGGCGTGCCCCTGCCTTTTGTCAGCTATGGCGGAACCGCCCTGGTGGTTTTAATGGCAGCCTGCGGGATTGTGATCAATATTTCTAGACAAACAAGGGAATAAGTTCCACCATTTATTAATCATATTTTTATGAAAGTTTTATTCGCGGGAGGTGGTACGATGGGAAGCGTTTCACCGCTGGTTGCAATTTTTGAAGAATTAAAAAATCGAGACGCGAATCTCGAGGTTTTGTGGCTGGGCACAAAAAACGGGCCGGAAAAAGATTTTTTAGGCGCTTATCAGATTCCTTTTAAACCGATAATCGCGGGCAAGTGGCGCCAATATTTTTCTTTAGCTAATTTATTTACACCCTTTTTTGTCTTGGCCGCTTTTCTCCAGAGTCTCCTCATTTTAAAAAAATTTAAACCAGATGCTGTTTTAACGGCCGGCAGTTTTGTGGCCGTACCAGTCATTTACGCGGCCTGGTTATTGGGTATGCCGCGTTTTGTGCATCAGCAGGATCTGGAAGTTGGTTTAGCCAATAGATTGATGGCGAAAAAAGCCACCGTAATTACGACTACTTTTGATGATTTGATTAAAAATTTTGATTCCAAAAAAACATATAAGATAGGCAACCCGGTGCGCCTTGAAGTTTTTAGCGGCAGTAAAGAAAGAGCGGCGCAATTTTTTAAACTAGATCTGGCCATTCCAACCATTTTGATTATGGGCGGCGGCACCGGCGCCCAAATTATAAATGAAAATGTTTTGGAGACAGTTGGCAAACTAGTTGAAAATTATCAGGTGATTCATATAACCGGTAAGGGCAAGGGAATTTCTGATCAATTTGAAAATTTTTATAATCGCGAATCAATGAAATTGATTGAGGCGCGTTATCGTTCCTATGAATTTTTGAATAAAGAGATTTTTGATGCTTTAGTCATGGCCGATTTGGTTATTTCGCGTTCCGGTTTTTCAACGCTCACTGAACTTTCGGTTTTGGGTAAGCCAACAATTTTAATCCCATTACCCGGCCATCAAGAAGCTAACGCTCAATACTTTGCCAAATATAACGCGGTCAAAATTTTGTCACAAAATGATTTGAATAAGGAAACATTTTTTGTGGCTATAGGTTTGTTAATGAAAAATCCGGCCGAGCGCCAGACCTTGAATCGCAATATCCTGACCATGATTGATAAAGACGCGGCGAAAAAATATGTGGATTTGATCTCGGAAGTGGCGAGGAAGTAGGGAATTGGAATATTTTTCTATCTTGACATTCAAATGAGAAGGTGCTAAATTTAACTATTCCTGAACATTAAAATTTCTTTGACTATAAAACGAAAACGAGTTACCTAGAGGCAAAACGCAAAAATCCCAAAAGCGAAAGGAGGGAACTGTTCATGCCGGAAAAGGGGAAATATAGTAAGTTGATCGCCGAATGGCAGCGTTTCTACAAAGAAGTTTTCGGCATCAAGGCCGACTTCTCAAAGATCGTTCTGCCCGGAAAGCGGAAGGGCTTCAACTGGCTACTCATCATGGCCGCAGGCCTGACCGCAAACCGTCTCTTTGATAAGTGCAAAGAGCACTTCACGTCATGGAAGTACAGAGATGACCTTAACACCGTTATTTCGGTACGCAAGACCGACAAGACCTATGCCATCTGGCTGCGAGACCGAATTGAGGCAGACAAGGAAAACAAGAACCTCTCTGCCAAAGAGTGCGAGAAACGCGGCATCAACGGCATCACCCTGGAAGAGCGCCTTGTCATGGAGCTCTTCTATAACTGGAACCGGCCGGCAGGAAAGCATCTTGATATCAACAACGTGACACTCTGTTCTGGCTCCTGCGATTCCGATGGTGGTGTGCCGGGCGTGGGATGGGGCGGTGGCGGATTGTACATCGGCTGCTGCGACCCTGGCAGTGCCGGTGACATTCTGCGCGCTCGTTCCGTAGTTTCGTAACTTTGATTCTTGTACCTTGTACACTTTGCCCCTCACCTTTTGCTAGCAAAAGGTGCGGGGTTTTTCTTTTATAAAAGTTATTTGGGCGAAAACGGACGGCGTAAAACGCCGTAGAGACGCGGTGCACCGCGTCTCTACATTATCGTCATATGATACATGACGTAGAGACAGGGTATGCCCCGTCTCTACAACGACGATAATGTCCGTTTTCGCCTTTTATATTTTCACATTTATAATTTTATTCGCCAGATTTTGTTTTGTTTTCTTTTTGACCAAAATGTAATTTGGCGTGTAGCCGGTTTCTTTTTGTTCAAAAAGCACGGGCATGATTTTGTCTTTCATTTTTTTGAGAAATTTTTGGCTTTGTTTTTCGGCGAGTTTATTTAATTTTATAAATCTTTGTTTTTTAACGCTCTCGTTAATTTGCCCTTGCTCTTTACTCGCGCCTCTTGCTGAATAGGGGAAGATGTGAATTTTAAGAAAATCTATTTTTTTGACCAGATTTAAGGTATCTTGAAAATCTTTTTCTGTTTCGCCGGGGAAGCCAATAATTATATCCGTTGTTATTGAAGTCAGCGGATTTATTTTTCTGGCGGTTTTGATAATTTGTAAATATCTTTGCGCGGTATAATGGCGGTTCATTAATTTGAGAATTTTATTGGAGCCGGATTGCAAAGATAAATGCAAATGTGGGCAGATGCGTTTATTCCTAAATAAATTGAGGAAAGTGGGATTGACGAGGCGAGGGTCAAGCGAGCTGAATCTGATGCGTGGGATTTTTGTTTCATCTAAAATTCTTTTAACCAGCGCGGCTAAATCGGTTGTGCCAAATTTATAAAGCAAAATATTAACGCCGACTAAAACGATTTCTTTGGCGCCTTGTTTTTCTTTTTGTTTGATTTGAGAGATTATTTTATTTGGAGAAATTGATTTTGATTGGCCGCGGAATTTGGTAATGATGCAATAGGCACAATTGAAGTTACAGCCGTCTTGGACCTTGATCAAAACTCTTGTTCTGGAATTATGAATTATGAATTTTGAATTACGAATTTGGGTATTTTTATATATTTTTTTGATAAATTTTAAAACCTCCTTTTTGTTTTTGAAAACTTTATTGATTTCTGGAATTGGTTGATTCAAACAACCCATGACAAATATTTGAAGTTTTGGATTTTTAGATTTAGCTTCGCGGATTTTTTGGCGGGTGATTTGTTCGGCGCCGTGAGTAATTGAACAGGCGTTGATAATATGCAAATCGTGCGGTTCATTTTTATCAACAATAAGATAACCGGCATCAATTAGATCCTGCTTTAAATCTTGAATTTCTGATTGATTAAGCTTGCAGCCAATGGTTGTTAAGGCGATTTTGGGCCATTGCATAAAAATATAATTTGATATAAAATATTATTAGGTTTATATGGAATTATAAGCTATTGTTGTACTTTTTTCAATAAAAAGGAGGTGCTGACTTGGGAAACAAGATTACGCGCATTGAAATAGTCAGGGTGAACAGAAGGGACCTGCCCGAAGGCGTAAAGAAAGGGATCATTGGCAAGATTTTTGTGGCAAGCGTGGTTTTAGGCAAACAAAGGACGGTCTTCGAGGTCACCATAGAAGAGGCGAAAAGAAGATTAGATCCGGATATTGTTGAATATCTCAATGAAGAAAATCTTGGCCCCAGAGAGCTGAAAGGACTATCGTTTTCCGAGGATGAAGTAAAAGTTGTTACTTAAGAGGCGAGCATAAAAAACTCGCCTCATTTTATAAAAAATAAATAAATTTTTTATGGCGTTGGAAAATACCGGCCTGACAACGGCCGAGGCAAAAAATCGTCTGGAAAAATACGGCCCCAATCTTTTAAAAAAACACAAAGAGGTAAGATTTTTGGGTATTGCCAAGGAAGAAATAACCGAGCCCATGATTTTGCTTTTGATTTTCGTGGGTGTCATTTATTCCATTTGGGGCAAAGTCGAAGACGCGATTACGATTTTTATCGTGATTATGCTTTTGGTTTTTGTCGAGGTCTGGAATGAATATCGCGCCAAGAAAGCTATCGCGGCTTTGTCAAAAATTTCTGAACCCAAAACCAGGGTCTTGCGCGAAGAAAAAATTACCGAGATTGATACTTTTGAAGTTGTCATCGGTGATGTTCTGATTTTGGCGCCAGGCACTCGCATCTCGGCCGACGGAATTATTTTGACTTCATACAGTCTGCAGGTTGACGAGTCGTCGCTGACCGGCGAATCATTTGCCGTTGAGAAAAAGACGGGCGATGAAATTTTTGCCGGCACGCTGGTGGTGGCCGGAGAAGGCAAGGGCGAGGTAAAAAAAACCGGCGCTGACACCAAAATGGGCAAGATAACTCTGATGGCGCAGGAAATCAAAGAACCCAAGACGCCGCTGCAGCTGGCCATGAAAGATTTGGTGGGCAAATTGGTTTGGTTCGCGCTCTTATTCTCCGCTTTAATCCCTGTCATTGGTTTTTTGCGCGGGCAGGACACCAAGACCATGGTCCTGACCGGTCTGGCTCTGGCTTTTGCCATTATTCCCGAGGAGTTTCCGATTTTGATCACAATGATTTTGGGTCTTGGCTCTTATCGGCTTTCCAAACAAAATTTTTTGGTAAAAAAAATTAAAGCGGCCGAAGTGCTGGGTGACGCGACGGTAATCCTGACTGATAAAACGGGTACCATTACCGAAGGTAAAATGCACGTCGCTTCAGTCTTTCCGGAAAATAAGCAGGAGGAAATTTTATTAGCCGCCTATCTGGCGACAACTGAAATCAGCTTGACTCCGACTGACAGCGCCATCATTCAAAAAGCAAAGGAACTAAAGCTGGATAACCTGGGAGAAATTATTTCCGAAAGAAATTTTGGCAATGACCGAAAAACAAAAGGCGTTTTGCGCGAAAATAACAATAAATTTTTTCTTTATGAGAGCGGCGCGCCAGAAGAAGTTTTGGCGATGTGCAGAGACGGTTTTGATGAAATAAGAAAGGCCTTGCAGCGAGAGACGGAAAGAGGCAGGAGAGTCATCGGCGTGGCCAAAAAAGAAATTAACGCGTCAGACAAAAATAAATCGGTGGGTGAACTGGAAAAGAATTTAGAATTTGTGGGTCTGATATCATTGGAAGATCCGCCGCGCCAAGGAGTTAAAGATACGATAGAGACCGCCAGAAAAGCAGGCATCAGAACAGTCATGGTCACGGGCGATCATCCGCTGACCGCGGCTTTCATCGCCAAAAGCGTCGGCATCGAAGCCGATAAGGTTTTAATCGGAGCTGACCTTGATAAGCTATCGGACGAGGAACTGGAAAAAGTCGCCAAAGAAGTTAATGTTTTTGCGCGCACTTTCCCGGAGCACAAGTATCGTCTGGTCAAGGCGTTAAGAGCTGGCGGAGAGGTAGTGGCAGTCACCGGAGACGGTATTAATGACGCTTTGGCGCTCAAGGGCGCTGACATTGGCATTGCCATGGGCATCAAAGGAACTGATGCGGCCAAGGAAGCGGCTGACGTTGTTTTGGCGGACGATAATTTTATTACAATCTCGCACGCGATTTTCGAAGGCAGAAAATTTTATGACAACTTGGTTAAAAGCGTCAGATATTATCTTTCAGTTAAAGTCGCCCTGGTTTCCGTTCTGTTTATCCCTATTTTGTTCGGCTTGCCCCTGCCATTTTCTCCCATTCAAATAATCCTGCTAGAACTTTTTATGGACCTGGCCGCTTCAGCCGGATTTGTGGGCGAACCGATTGAAAAGACTATTTATAACCGACCGCCGCGAAATCCCAAGGCCAAGATCTTTGACGCCAAATTGATTTCGCAGATTTTTATCGGCGGCATCACTTTATTTGTGGCTGTGATGGCTTCTTATCTTTATGCTATCGCGCATGACGCCAGCATCGTTCATTTGCAGACATATGCTTTTACGGCCTGGATCTTGGGTCACATAATTTTGGCTTATGTCTCAAGGTCAGAAACCATTCCGCTCTACAAGTTAGGCGTCTTTACCAACAAGACAATGAATTGGTGGCTTGTTTCCGTGATTGTGTTTCTATTTCTGATTTTGGGTGTGCCAGTCATAAATTCAGAATTTAAGTTGGCGTCCATCACTTTTATGGAGTTTGTCTTGATTCTGCTTTCGAGTTTCGTGATAATTTTCTGGCTGGAAGTGAAAAAAATAATTTTGCAGAAAAATAAAAAATAATATAATAAAAAAACCGCCCCGCTTAGCGAGACGGTTTTATGTTTGCCGTTTTTTTAATTATCCACAGGGCGAAAACTATTGATATTTTGGCCGAGAGTTCTATAATTAAATTGATTTAATTTTTAATCTCGAAGAAATGTTAATTCCGACAAAAGTTTTTTTCACCAAAGGCGTTGGCATTCACAAAGATCGTCTAGCCTCTTTTGAATCAGCGTTGCGCAACGCGGGCATTGAAAAATGCAATCTGGTGACAGTCTCCAGTATCTTTCCGCCTCAATGTAAAATGATTCCCAAAGACGACGGTTTAAATTTATTAAAAGCAGGCGAAATAACATTTTGCGTTTTGGCGCGCATGGAGACAAATGAGCCAAACCGATTAATTTCAGCGGCGATTGGTCTGGCCGTGCCAAAAGATAGGGAAAATCACTATGGTTATCTTTCTGAACATCATGCCACGGGTGAGGTCGGCGAAAAATCAGGAGAGTATGCCGAGGATGTGGCGGCCACCATGTTAGCTACGACACTGGGCGTGGAATTTGATTCCAGCAAGGCCTGGGAGGAGAGGGAACAAGAATATAAGGCCAGCGGACATATTTTTAAAACCACTAATTTTTTCCAATCGGCTCAAGGGAATAAAGACGGACTTTGGACCACTGTTCTGGCCGCCGCCGTATTTATAATGGAATAATATAATTTTAAAAGCCCCTCGCTCTAGGAAGTGAGGGGCTTTTGTTTTTTTGGTCTTAGGCCGAGATTTGAGCCTGGTCAGAGACTTCTTGTCTCGCAACCAACTCTTTTTTGGTCACGTGGACGCTGTTGCCGTCGAAAGAAAGAACCAGAGTGTAAGCGGCGGATTGTTCATGAGACTTGATGGCGGGCAGGCTCGAACCTGGCTTCAGAGCAACGAGATAATGGTTGGTTCGAAACGGCCAGGTGTCTTGGGCTATGATTCGCCCATCTTCGAAGAGCGCCGCATGATCCGAGAGATCCCAGTGAATGAGCGCTTCCTCCTGCTCCTTGTCAGGCGCGACAAGCAGAAGCTTACCGCTGTACTCTTCCGTGTACTTGTCGCGCAGTTTTAGGCAGAAGGCGTTACTGATGATTTTGTCGCTCAAGACCATCTCGCCGTTTGCCGGGTGAAAGCATTCGAATCCGATTTTGTAAGGCTGCCAGTTGCCATATTTTTCTCCGCACTTGTCGCAGATCAGCGGTTGGGCCGATTTCTGGCCGCTCCACCTTCTCTCACCCCTGGCAGAACACGGGATTTTCTTCCAGCCAGTTTGCAGGAGCTTGTCCAGATCCCTCTTGCCAAGAGGAATCCGCGTGGAACCGAAAGGGAGAAACCATTCTCCCGCCCGTTCCTCATTCTTTTTGGGGATGAGGAAATCGAAAATTTCATGCTTCAGAACTCCGTCGGTTAAAGAAGTGATTACGGTAAATGTCCTCATCTTTTCCCTCCTTTTGGATTTTATTTTTGGTTTTGATTCTGTCAACTAATTAATAATTCTAGCACATTATTTTGATAATGTCAATATCAAAAAATTCCCCGTGACGGGGGAATTCTTATAATAATCCGGTCTGCCTTCGCTAGAGGCAGGCAGGACTTCTTTGTGTAGCTTTGATAAAGCAGGGGGTCGCAAAAAGCTTGCCAGTCTTGGCAAGCTATTAACCTATGATCCGGCTGGGGATTGAACCCCCGCCTTCACTTCGTTACGGCGGGCAGGCAGGACTTCTTTGTGTAGCTTTGATAAAGCAGGGGGTCGCAAAAAGCTTGCCAGTCTTGGCAAGCCATTAACCTATGATCCGGCTGGGGATTGAACCCAGGACCCCCTGCTTAAAAGGCAGGTGCTCTACCAACTGAGCTACCGGATCTAAATAATTTTAATTTTCATTGTTGCGGGGGCGGGATTTGCCCGCCAGAGGCGGGTCCGCCTACGGCGGAAACCCCCACCAGGAATCTGGTTGCGGGGGCGGGATTTGCCCGCCAGAGGCGGGTCCGCCTACGGCGGAAACCCCCACCATGAATCTGGTTGCGGGGGCGGGATTTGCCCGCCAGAGGCGGGTCCGCCTACGGCGGAAACCCCCACCATGAATCTGGTTGCGGGGGCGGGATTTGAACCCGCGACCTCCGGGTTATGGGCCCGGCGAGCTGCCACTGCTCTACCCCGCGATGCTGAAACAAAAAATAACCAGTAATTGGTTAAAATAAGTATAACAAAAATAAAGATTTTTGTTAACAATACTGCCTTCGTATTTTAATATATTTTTCAACTTTAGTCAAGATTTAAAAATAAAAAAGGCGGAATTGCTTCCGCCTTTGATGGCAAAATTTTTACTTTGGCTCAACAATGACCAGCAATGAACCCGTCACCGAGCCGTTATCAATATATTGGTTAATTGCCGCAATGTTTTTGATGTCGTACTTCTTGGAAATTTCCTTGATTCCAAGACTCAAATTGTCTGTGGTATCTACGATACGGGTGCTTAGCATCTGTTGATGCGCCTTGATTAAAATCACCCGGTCAGGAACGAGTACTGAAATTTCAAATGATGGTTTCGGAGCAATCTGGCTCGCATGAGAATAGGGGGGCCTTGGAACCATTCCCAAAATAGCCAACCCGACTACACCAATGATAGCGATTATTGCCGCGGGTTTTAACAAGTGAGGTATCTTTACTATCCAATCGTTTCTTTCGTTCATTTTTTCCTCCTTTTTGTTTTTAATGTTCTGATTTGACATTATCATTATTAAGAAATTCAGTCAAGATTATGGGTTGAAATATTCTGGGATTTATGATAAATTTGATTTATTATGAAGTCTTTAATCAAAAAATTAATACCGAAAAATTTAGTTAACCAATACCACAAGCTTTGGGCGATTTTGGCGAATCTGGTTTATGGCTTTCCTTCAAAAGAACTGATCGTGATCGGCGTAACCGGTACTAATGGCAAAACAACGACTAGCAATTTAATTTACCAAATTTTGAGCGCGAATAATGAGAAAGTCGGTTTGATGACCACGGCCAATTTTAAAATTGCTGACAAAGAATGGATTAACACCACTCACATGACCATGCAGGGCAGAACAAAACTGCAAAAAATGCTGCGCGAGATGGTCAAGGCGGGTTGCAAATATGCGGTGGTTGAAACCTCGTCTGAA
This sequence comes from Patescibacteria group bacterium, assembly GCA_028714455.1. GTDB lineage: Bacteria > Patescibacteriota > Patescibacteriia > CAIXNZ01 > CAIXNZ01 > CAIXNZ01. Next base: position 43,872 of record JAQTMG010000003.1, on the reverse strand, counting down.
GGCATAATGCAAAATCGCAACTGGGGCATTAATTATGACGTGGCGGTTTTTACTAATTTAACACCCGAACATATTGAGGCTCACGGCTCGTTTGAAAATTATCAAAAAGCCAAGGGCGAACTTTTCGCCTCGCTTTCAAAATTTTCCAAGAAAAAAATTAACGGCCAAGAAATTGAAAAAGCGATTATTGTAAATCTTGACGATCCTAGTTGGGAATATTTTCATGATTTTAGCGCTGACAAAAAATATGGCTACGGCATTACGTTTAACAGGCAGCTTGTTCAAACCAAATTAGTTTTGGCAGGCGATGTGAAGCCGGCGGCCAATGGCACGGAATTCATGGTCTCGGGCATTGAGTTCAAAACTAAGTTGATTGGCCGGTTTAACGTTTATAACTCGCTGGCCGCGGTTACCGTCGGTCTGCATTTTGGCCTAAGTCTAGTGCAATGCCGAGACGCTATGGCCGAGGTGATTGGTATCCCCGGCAGAATGGAGGTGATTGATGAGGGGCAGAAATTTTTCGTGCTGGTCGATTACGCGCACGATCCCGTTTCCTTTGGCACGCTTTTTAAAACTTTAAAAATGTTTCCCATAAAAAGAATTATCCATGTCTTTGGTTCGGCTGGCGGCGTGCGCGATCACGCCAAGAGACCGGTTCTGGGAAAAATTTCTGCCCAAAATGCGGACATTACGATTTTGACCGACGAGGATTCTTATGATGAGCCGACTGAAAAAATTCTTAATGAAATCGCGGTTGGCGCAAAAGAGGGTGGTAAGACGGAAAAAGTTGATTTGATTAAAGAGCCAGATAGGCGATTAGCCATCAAGAAAGCTTGTCTAATGGCGCAAACAGGGGATTTAGTTTTAATCACTGGTAAGGGGACAGAGCAGAGTATTAAATCAAATGGCAAAGTAATGCCCTGGGATGACAGAAAAGTTGCCAGAGAAGTTTTGAAGGAGATTTTAAATCCAACTTGATTTCACTCAACTGATTTTTGCCAACTTGTTGACGATTTAGCTCTCAATAAATTGAGAGAATCATATAAGAAAAAGAGCTTGGCATTTGCCGTGGCTCTTTTGTTTTTGCTTAAATTTTGCTAAAATAACTATTAAGAATATAGAAAATAGGATAGAGAATTAAGATAAATAGTTGATTAATAAGAGCTAAGGGTTGGTAAAAAGGTAAAAACTTTTTAACCTATTATCCTATCGTCCCTATTATCCCGTAGCTCTTTTATCTCCTTTAGTTCCCATTTAATTTTATGCAGAGATACATAGTCATCCATTATGGCGAGATAGCGCTGAAACTGGGCAACCGCAAATTTTTTGAGGCAAAGTTGATTGAAAACATCAGAAGAGCCCTGAAAGATTTTGGTAAGATTTGGTTAAGACATCAGCACGGCAGGATCATTATTTTGACAGAAGAGAATTTTGATTTAGAAAAAATTAAGCACCAGCTGGAAAAGGTGTTTGGTATTGAATATTTTGCTTTTGCCTGGAATTCGGAGCAGGATCTGGAAATTATAAAGAAAGATCTTTACGGTTTGGTCAAGAAAAAGAAATTCAAGACTTTCAGAATTACGGTCAGGCGGGCGCAGAAAAGTTTTTTTCTCAATTCACAAAAGATAGCCGAGAAACTGGGTGAGTTTGTTATGAAGAAAATGAAAAAGAAAGTCGATTTGACAGATTTTGATTTGAATTGCTTTGTAGACATCGTGGATAATTACGCCTTTCTCTATTTTGACAAAATTTCTGGCCGCGGCGGTTTGCCAGTCGGCGTTTCCGGTTCCTTACTTTGTCTGATATCTGGCGGTATTGATTCGCCAGTCGCCGCTAATTTAATGCAGAAAAGGGGAGCGCGGATAGTTTTCGTGCATTTTGATTCTTATCCGGCAACGCCGAAAGAAAACAGGGAGAAGGTTAAAGAATTAGTAAATGTCCTAAATGGCTACCAACACGATTCCTTGCTGTATGTAGTACCTTTTTTGGAAATTCAAAAAGAGATATTGAAAGTTGCGCCAGATGACTATCGAGTTATATTTTACAGAAGAATGATGTTGCGCCTGGCGCAGAAAATCGCAGTCACGGAAGGAATTTTAGCCCTGGTGACTGGCGAAAGTCTGGGCCAAGTGGCTTCCCAGACGGTTGAAAACATAACAGCCGTTTCGCAAGTAACGAGCCTGCCGATTTTCAGGCCGCTGATTGGTTTTAATAAAGAAGAGATAATCGAAATCGCCAGAAAAATAGAGACCTACAATCTTTCAATCCAACCCTTTGACGATTGCTGTTCGCTTTACATGCCCAAACATCCGGTCACCCGCGCCAATCTCCAATTAATTCTTGAGAGAGAAAAAAATTGGGATTTTGAGAAATTAGTTGAAGCGGCGATTAAAGGCGTCGAGCGCTACAAATTCAGCGAAAAAAATATTATATAAAAAATATGAACAATGAAAAATTTCTTAAAAAAGTAAGCCTGCGAGAAGACGAAGAACCGATTATGCTTTTACACCATCATCTGATCGGCTACGCGAAACAGATTCTCGTCACGGTCGTGATTATTTTTCTTTCATTTTTTCTGATGTATCCGCTTTTTAACTATCTTGATCAGATCGGCGTGGCTTTGTTTTGCGCCTTATTGCTGACCGGCATAGTCTACGGCAGTCGCGAATTTTATATTTGGTACAATAATATTTTTTTGATAACCAGCCAGCGCGTGGTTGACATAGATCAAAAAGGATTTTTTGAGAAAATCGTTTCCGAGATACCTTATGAAAAAATTTCTGATATCTCTTATTCGGTTAAGGGCTTTTGGCAATCAGTTTTGAAATTAGGCACCATCAGGATTAAGGCCGAGAGCGTTGACCTGGTAGTCAAAAATATAACGGAGGTGGCCAGGGTGAACCAGACGCTAGTTGACATGATTAGGCAAGATACCGGCAAAAAGTTAGAAGTTAAAAAGGTGAGCAATGTCGGTGAAGCGGCCAAAGAAAAATTAACCGATGAATTTTTGAACCAAGACAAGATGGCCGAGTATGACGATTATAATCTGGCGGAGCTGGTTGAGGAGTACAGCGAGACTTATGGCGAATTAAGTCTGAAGAAAATGCTGGCGGAAGAGCTGAAAAAGAGCGATAAAAAGGACGATGACGAAATGGAGGAAGTTAAGTTTACAAGGCGCTAAAAAAGAAGTATAATAGCGTATATATGATGCAAAGCAGGAGAAAAAAAGCAATTTTTCCAGATTTATTATTCTCTAAATTTTTTCTTATTTTTTGCTTTGTCATTTTCTTGGCCGTCTTATTCTACCTGGCCGAAGGGACAATTAAAAGCAATCGCGTTAATTCAGAGATTAACGATTTGCAGGGGGAGATAGGCCATCTTGAGAAGCAAAATCAAGATTTAAGTCAGCTGATTGATTATCTCAAGTCAGACACTTTCATTGAACAGGAGGCCAAGCTTAAAATGGGCCTAAAAAAACCGGGTGAAAATCTGGTCGTCATGCCGCAGAACGAAAATCCAGAGGCCCAAAACACCTCGCTGTTAGAAGCAAACAAAACTAATCCATCAAAATGGTGGTCTTATTTTTTTAAGTCATAACCAAATGAAATTCAAATTACAAAATCCTTTCAAAAAAGAGCAGAAGAAACTAACTCTTTTTCAATTTATTTCGGGAATAATTGCCGGCTTGCTTATCTTACTGATTTTATTTTTAGGTGTGGTGGCTTGGGGCATTTATAAACTTGACTGGAACGGCGCCGCCATCGAAGCAATCACGAAAATTTTTCCGTACCCGGCCGCTCGCGTCAACGGCCAATTTATTCCATTTTATGATTACTTGAGAAATTTTGAAGCCGCTGATAAATATCTCAATATTCAAAGAAAGGCTGGGTTTACCAATATTCCGGATCTGGCGCAGCTCAAAAAGACGGTTTTGGAAGATCGGCTGATTGATAATATTTTCATGTATAAAATAGCCGACCAAGTCGGAGTAACAATATCTGATGAGCAAATTAAAGCTAAATTGGATGAGATTATCAAGAATCAAGGTGACGCCGCTAAACTTTCCAGTTTTTTGAACGAAAATTACGGCTTGAGTATTGCTGAATATGAAAAATATTTTATAACACCGAATCTTTATCAGGACCAGACGGAATTAAAAATTGAAAATGACAAGACTATAAATGGTGAGTCCAGAAATAAAATTGAGGAAGCGCTGACCAAGCTGAAAAGCGGCCAGAGTTTTGACGAGGTTTTAAAAAAATATGGAGAAACAGACACATCACAATCTAGTTTGACTGGAAATTTTTTGAGAGGTGAATTGCCCAAGACGCTTGAAGATCAGCTTTTTTCAATGAGCGCTGGTTCTCGCACCGATATTATTACTCTGCCAGGCAGTTACTCGATTGTGCAGTTAGTTAAAAAAGATACAGACAAGGGCGTTTTGACGCTCAAGGCCATTGTGGTAAAAATAAAAACCCTGAATGACCTCATTCAGGATGAAAAAAGTAAATCAAAGATTACCATTTACGCCTATTAGTTGAGCCAACAGTGGGATTCGGTCAGAACCGCATGGGTCAGAACCGCATGGGTTCTGACCGCCCAAAACCTTTATGGTTTTGGGCGAACCCAAATCAATCTGCTGGTTGAGCCAACGGTGGGATTCGAACCCCCGCCTTCGCTACGCTTCGGCGGGCAGGCACAACCCTTAAAATAAGCCGAGAGTGGGAATCGAACCCACGACCCGCAGTTTACGATACTGCTGCTCTACCAGCTGAGCTATCTCGGCATTAGCGGGATACGAGAATCGAACTCGCGTCTTCTGCTTGGGAAGCAGGCATACTACCACTGTACTAATCCCGCCCAGTTACAAGTTTATGTATTTCATGCGCTAGCGCGAAAAATTAGATTTACTAGAAATACGCTTCGTATGATTATTACGCAAACTTGTAACTGGGCCCGCCCACCTTAACTAAATTTATAATTGGGCACACTCCCCATTAGTTAAAAACATCCCAATAAACAATGATCAAATCAAATTACAAAATTTTAATCAGATTACTAATTACTTTAGCAGTTTTTGGCTCTTCAGTCAATTTTGCTTTAGCGCAGCAATCTCCATTTGGTGACAGTACTGATAGCACAGCGCCCAATTTGGGTAGCATCCAGTTTTTGCCAGATAACGCGACCCAACAAAATATAATTGATCAATTGCCGGATATTTCACTGTCCGAACAAGCCAAAGAAACCGTGTTAAACACAGTGAGTTTTGAGTTCAGCCAAGAGGAGGTTCGTAAGGGCAAGAAGGTCAAGGCCTTTGACGATAAATTTGTTTTTCAGATTGATAAAAAGATTTTGAATTCGCCGGCAACACTGAATTTGAAAGAAATTATTTTACAGCCAGGCAGTTTAATGGCCGCGCCTGATGGTTTCCAACTGGCGAGCAGGGTGTATGAATTTGATTATGTTGGGGCGGGGACTGACCTGAAAAAAGCTGTTTGGTTTTCAATTAAATATGACAGTTCTGATTATTTTAGAAAAAATCTCTATTATTTTGACGACGCGACTGGTAAATGGGCGGGTATCAAAGGAATTATTTCGAACACGGCTAGCAAGATAGTCGCCAATGTTTCCATGGCGAAAGCCAGGGTTGCTATTCTGGAAGACATAGATATTATGACCGAGGGCTATGCCTCCTGGTACAAGTATAAAGGCTGTAATTGCGCGGCTTCACCTGATTATCCGAAAGGAACGAAATTAAAAGTTACGAACGTTCAAAATGGGAAATCGGTTACGGTTAAGGTTAACGATTGGGGACCCGACAGGAGCGTTTTTCCAAACAGAGTAATTGATCTGGACGTTGTGGCTTTTAAACAGATTGCTTCAAAATCAGCCGGGCTCTGCCAGGTTAAAGTTGAACCGGTTAGCGTGGTGGAAACCACGGTAAAAAAATAATATGATTTATTTAAAGAAAATAAGCAAAATATTTTATCCCAAATCAATAGCGCTCAAAGATATCAATCTGCACATCAAGCCGAAAGAATTTGTCTCCATTGTCGGTCAGAGCGGGGCAGGTAAGAGTACCATGATAAAGATTCTGACAGCTGAAGAAAAAGCTAGCAATGGCAATGTGGTGGTCGGCGGCTGGGATATTACTGATATAAGTCAAAAAGAAGTACCGGTTTTGCGCCGTCAAATCGGCGTGGTTTATCAGGATTTTAAATTGTTGCAGAAAAAAACAGTTTTTGAAAACGTGGCCTTTGCCCTGGAGGTCTGTGGCATTTCCAATAGTAGGATCAATCAAGTCGTACCGCAGGTTTTGAAAATCGTGGGGCTGAAAGACAAAATGGACCGCTATCCGCAGCAGCTTTCAGGCGGAGAAATCCAGAGAGCGGCAATTGCCCGCGCTTTAGTTCATCGCCCTAAAATTTTGCTGGCTGATGAACCGACTGGCAATCTGGACAGCTTAAACACCAAAGATATTATTGATTTGCTTTTGAAGATAAATGAATTTGGCACCACCGTTGTTTTGGTCACTCACAATAAAGACGTGGTTAATAGGATTAAAAAAAGAGTTGTTTTGCTCGAGTCGGGGAAATTGGTGAGCGATGAGGAGGAAGGAAAGTATATACTTTAGTTTACTAGTTTAATAGTTTATTGGTTATTAGTAGTATGAGCAGTGACTATTCTTTGGAAAATTTAGTCATCTATCAACTGTCTCGTGAACTTTCACGATCGGCATGGAATATTTACAGAATCATGGATTTGGATCAAAAAATAATTATTGGGCAACAGTTCGTTAGAGCAACAGATTCAATCGGAGCGAACATTGCGGAGGGTTACGGAAGATACCACTATTTGGACAAAGTAAAATTTTATTACAATTCTCGCGCTTCATTGTTGGAATCTAAACACTGGATGGAAGTTTTAAACGAAAGGGATATGGCCAGTGAAAGTGAATTTCGAGATTATTACAATAAAATTAATAGTTTGTATATAAAGCTCAATGCTTTTATAAAATTCAATCTGGATAAAAAATCAAATTCCCAGTAAACAAATAAACCAATTTACTAATAAACCAAGATGCTTTCATCAGGTTCTCGTGTTCTAAAATTCGCTTTCCAGGATTTTTTCAGAAATTTTTGGCTTTCTTTTGTCACGCTGACAATTTTGGTGTTGGCGCTTTTTTCTATTAATCTACTCATTATTTTCAATTTAGTTGCCCAGGCCTCAATCGGCGCAATTGAAGATAAGGTTAATGTTAGCGTTTATTTCAAACCGGAAATCACGCAGGACCAAGTTTTAGCTGTTTCGAAAAATCTGCAGGGATTGAATGAGGTGAAAGACGTTACTTATATTTCCAGTGAACAGGCTCTGGAAAATTTTAAAACTCGCCACCAGGATAATCCAGAAATTTTACAATCGATTGATGAGCTGGGAAAAAATCCCCTGGGCGCTTCCTTGATTGTCACGGCAAAAGTAACCGATCAATATACCAAGATCATGCAATATCTGGCCGAGCCGCATTATGACAATTTGATTGAGAGTAAGAATTTTGACGACCATCGTTTGGTCATCAGCAGAATCAGCAATTTAATGAGCAAGGTGAATACTGGCGTAGTGGCGGTTGCCCTGGTTTTTGTCATAATCGCCCTGCTAATCATCTTTAACGCCATCAGAATGGCTATTTATACGCACAAGGAAGAGATTATGGCCATGAAATTGCTGGGCGCGACAAATTGGTTTGTTCAGGCCCCATTTTTACTGGAGGGCATAATTTTCGCCATTTTATCAGTTCTGCTGACTATCATTATTGTTTATCCGCTGGTCGGTGTTATCCAACCGTACGTGTCTTCACTTTTGGAAACAAACTTTAATCTGGTCACTTATTTCACTAATAATTTTTTCACTATTTTCGGGCTGGAACTTTTGGGAGCGATTTTGATTAATCTGATCAGCAGCTATTGGGCGGTGAGTAAATACGTGAGAGTGTAGAATAAAAAAAGTTTTGGCGTTACATAAATTACGTAGGGACGGGTTTTAAACCCGTCCCTACTTTTATATTTTGAACCAGAACTTTTTTATTAGCTTAAAGATAGTGCCTCGTGTTTGCAGGCGGCGACGCAAGCGCCGCATTCGGTGCACTTGCTAGCGTCTATCTTTACAACATCTTGCCGGCTAATGGCCCCGGCAGTGCAGGTTTCAACGCAACCGACGCATGATTTACCGCAACAACAGCTGGAGCATTTACCGTCTTTCCAGCAGCATTTTTCATAATCAATTTTAATGGGCATGTTATTTTTTATTAATTTTTTTAAGTAAAATCGCGCTCAAGACAAAAGCGATGGTAAAAAATATGGCGCCGAAAAAGCAGGGGGTATAAATTGGATTGACTGGAGTGGCGCTAATAACGCAACCAGTGGCGCAGGCCTTGTGATTTAGGTAATTTACTAATTCCCAGGTGAAATTGCCCCAGGCAAAAAGTGTACCCGCCAAAAGAACAATGAATTGAGCGATGATGATTTTTTTCATAAATTTGATATTTATTATATAAATTCTAATCCCGACTGGCTGCGACAATCGGGTCTAGTAACTAAGTAATAGAGGTATTATAAGGGATTTTGAGATTCTTTTCAAGAGCTGATTTGAGGCACTCGGGTCGGGCTTGCAAACATAAAATGAGACATTAAAGTAGCGCTGACAAATAAAGTAGTGGGTTTAAAATAAGATTCAATCTTGCACAGAGGCTTATTTTATAATAAAATGTAGATATTAAAATATATTTTTAGGTCTAATCCATTAAACTTATGAACGAATTATATAACGAATCTTTAGCAAAAGAATGGATTGATTGGGTAGAGGAATCTAATCCAAATGGTACTAGAGAAAAAGAGATATTTACATATATAAAAAAATGGGCTAATAAATTGAATCCGACGTGCCTATTGGATTTGGGTTGTGGCCAAGGTTCTTGCTCGCAGTTAATCAATTCAAAAATAAAATATATCGGCATTGATGCGTCTCCAACGCTTATCAATCGTGCCAAACAATTATATTCCTCAAAAAATAAACAATTTATTTTAGGAGATGTTTATGATATACCCTTGGAAGATAATTCAGCTGATGCCGCTATGTCAATTTGGGTTTGGTCTCATTTAGAAAACTTAGAACTTGCCGCACAAGAAATGTACCGAGTAATAAAAACTGCGGGTCATTTTCTACTGATTACAGCAAGCCCGGAAACATACGAAGAACGTAAAACCTGGTATAAAGAGTATTCTATAAAGGGGAAACTCTTAACTGGGATATTTGATTTGGACAATGGTAAGTTTTTAACAAATACAACACTTTATCTCCATTCAACAAAAGAGATTGAAGGCGCTCTTAAAAAAGTAAACTTTAAGATAAACCACATCGGGGAAATGGGACGGTCAGAATCTAGTGGTAAGGGTATGTATTTAGTAATTGAAGGATATAAATAGAATAAACCCTTACTTTATGAAACCGAATAAACAAAACAATAAACATATTTAAAAAAATCGCCATTTAGGCGATTTTTTAGACCACCTGGGTCTCTCGATAAAAAAGTCTTGTGGCTGGCCAGAGCCAGCCGAAGCCTGCCGAAACTTAATTTGAGCAAATGCCTGTCTTCGCAATCCCAGCTGTGCTGGTCTTGCTTCGGCAGGCGAAGGCTGGGGAGAAGGGATTCGAACCCCTGAATGGCGGCTTCAAAGGCCGCTGCCTTACCACTTGGCGACTCCCCAAGGATTTAGATATTGGGTATTAGATATTTGTGATTGGGAATTGGATATTAGTATATTTATTTAACACCACTTGCGTAGCGAAACGCAGTTGAGCGAAGCCCAGCACCCGAAGCGGTGCTGGGGCGACTCCCCAAGGATTTAGATATTGGGTATTAGTTAATTTGTGATTGGGAATTGGATATTAGTGATCAATGAGCAATTTACAATGCACAATGAATTTTCAATAATCAATGATCAAATTCCGAATTCAAAATAATTGATTTTACTAATAATAATGATATTTTAGCAAAAAAAATACGTCTGGTCAAATGATTAGAATTATCCATAACCAGTATATTTTGCTATAATTTAAGGGAAATTAAAGATTTAGCTTTACTGATGTCAAATAGCGAAATAAAAAAAATTAAACCCAAGTTTTTCGGAGATGTATTATGGTTTTATCCGGCCCTGATGCTCATCATGGGTATTGGTTTTAGTATTTTTATGTGGCGACTTTCTGGCAGCAAGCCCTACTGGCCGGGTTTGAGCGTGATTATGAATATTCTAATTCAGCCCATCTTTTTTCTTTTATGGCTTGATAATTTATCAAACCGGGCGATTTTTGAGAAAAATCAATTAATTCTTAAAGGATTTTTACATAAGAAAAAAATTGAATACAAAAATATCAGGAGCATTACTTTTTCCGATTTAGATCCGGCCGCTTTAATTTATTTCAACCCGAAATTAAATAAAAATCGATATATCCAGCTGTTTATCTGGAATCACTCAATTAATATCCTGATTGACGAAATCAAAAAACGCGCCAATATTAAAGTTAATGGTTATCCTGATAAAATCAATCGGCGTAATTTTTACGGCAAGATTTGGTTTTTAGTCATTATGGCTCTGACCATAGGGGCGATTGACGTGATGTTTTGGCAAGCGCCTGAATTAAAACCCCAATATAAAAATATTACCAACCAAAATAAGATAATATCAGAAACCAAATGAAACGACTCGGTTTATATTTAATTTTAGGCGCGATTGTGACGGTAGTGGCGGATTTTTTAACTCTGGGCAACCGCCAGTTTATTGCCCAGAGCCAGTCGATTGACCAACTGGCCCTTTTGGTATTTGTAGTTGCCGCTTTACTCTTTTTAATTGGCCTGGTCAAACTGATCAAAGATTTATTTTTGAGCGAGTGGCTGAAAAAACGAAAAGAGAAAATTAAAAAAGAAATCGGGACAGGGGAGCGCGTTACTCACGCTGAAGGGGCCATCAGGATTATTCTCGCGGTACTCGTAGTTTTACTGGTAATTCCGATCAGCGTTATAATCCCCTTGATTGGCTTAATCATTAGTATCCCTCAAATTTTTCTGGCCGGCTATCTGTTTTTTAATAAACGTCATCATTTAATTTTCAATTCTTTTTTGCTCTTGGCCGGGATCTATCTCTTCTTTTTTTCCGGAGCCAACCCTTTTCAATCTTATAAGTTGGCGGAATTTTCTCTAATACCCGGTTCTGGTGAGACAATGCGCTTAACTAACATGTTGCTTAGCGTTTTATCTGTCGGAGGAAAATTTTTGTTTATGCTGTCAGCCAGCTGGTTAGTGTTCACCGATATCCTGGTTAAAGTTAAGAATCAGATATTTGATCGGCATCGCGGTCTGGTCAATTTTGCCACTCTGCTGGTTTTAGTTCTCGTTCTCTTATTTTTGCCATATGCTTATCAACCCCAAGTCAAGTTGGGCGAAGGGACAAGCGGCGGCACCAGCGGTGATGGCGCGAGCCATTTTGCCATGAATAATACTTCAACGAACATGGCTTTTGAGCAAAAGACCGGTCAATATATTTTTACCGCCATTTTGATAAACGCGACTGATCAAACCGGACCGATTATCCGAATCGTGGTTGACGCTCAAGATCTGGAAATTTCACCAAGCAATAAAAATTTGATTGTTGAAAACGGGACAATTTCCAATAATTTAATCAGCATCGCGGCTGGGCAGACCGGGATTCTGAAGATTTTTTCTGGAAAACCATTTTATTGCGTGACAATTATGGAAAAGGACTTTAAATATGGTAACTGCTTCTTGAAATAGCCTCGACTTTAAAAATTACTTATATAGATGCAAATTTTTTCGGAATTTAGAAAAATTAAAAAAGGATTTTATGTCTCTCTTTTTTTGATAGCGATCGTGGCTATAGTTTTCGTGATTTTTTGGCCGGGATTGGAATTTATTTTAAGGACAAATATTGAGAGATTGTCGTTTGAAAAATGGGGGCTGTCTGAAAAAAAAGATAATAACATCGTCTTGCCCTCAAAAGAGTTGAAAAAAACGGAAGAGCCGCAAAAAAATCCATTAGGCAAGAAAGTTTTCGCGCCGATTCTGGCCTTTCATCACATTGCCACGCCGCCGGCCTCGGTTAATAATCTTGATAAGAATTATTTTGTTGATGCGGCTAAACTGGAATCCATAATTCAGGAATTGGAAAGTAAAAGTTATCAATTTGTTTTTGTCAGCCAGATTGTCGATTATTTAGAGCGAGGTTTGGTTCCGCCACAAAATATAATCGCGTTGACTTTTGATGACGGCGATGAGGATTTTTATGTAAATGCTTGGCCTATTTTGAAAAGATACAATATTAAATCCTCGATTTATTTAATGACCGGCGCCCACACGGCCAAATATTTGAGCGCGGAGCAGATATTAGAACTTGATAAAAGCGGTTTGGTTGAAGTGGGTTCGCACACGGTCAATCATCCTTTTTTAACTCACATTCCCAAAGAAGTTGTTATTAAACAGTTAAAGGACAGTAAAGATTATTTAGAGAAGTTGCTCAATAAGAAAGTCGAGATTGTCTGTTATCCTTTTGGTTTGACTAATAAAGAAATCGAGGCGGTGGCCAGAGAAGTCGGTTATCGCGCCGGCTTAAAATATAATTACAACTTTTGGCAAGACCCGAATAATTTGATGGAAATGAGCCGGTTGGGAGTTATGCCCAATGCCGATATAATGAAACTTTTAGAAAAAATGAGAAAATAATAATATAAAATGGGGGACGAGTATTTTAAAAATAAATATCGTGTACCATCAACACGTCTGGGCCATTGGAATTACGCGGATGAAGGGTTTTATTATGTCACCATTTGTACGAAAGATAGGAAATGTTGTTTGGGTGAAATTAAGGATAATAATGTTTATTTATCGGAGGTTGGGAAAGTCGTTTTTGATTGTTGGTTAGAGATACCAAAACATTTTAATAATATAAGATTGGACGATTGGATAATCATGCCAAATCATGTTCATGGAATAATTCAAATTGAATGCGACGAAAATGATTTTGCAAAAAATTGTAGAGACAGGGTATACCCTGTCTCTACACGGAATAAATTTGGCCACGTCAAACCAAAATCATTATCGTCTGTCGTTAATACATTTAAAGGTGCCGTTACGCGCAAATGCCATGAAAATAACCCTGATTTCAAATGGCAAGATAATTATTACGAACACATTATCAAAAACGACGAGGATTACGCTCGGATAAAAGAATATATCGCCAATAATCCGGTAAATTGGGAATTTGATCGTGATAATCCAATTAACCTTAAATAAAAAAACCGCTAAGTTATGGCGGAATTTTTTGTTGAATATTAATTATTAGAAGAAATTACAGACGCAGACTCCCTGGCCACAGACATGACATTTTTCCGGTATGAGCTTGTAAAAGGAGTCGGCGAAATCAAAATCGATTGAATTCGCGACGCCAAGTATGCAGGAAAAAAAGTCAGCCGCTTCGATTTCGAGCTGCGTAAAATATTTTTTCTTGTGTGTGCCCTCGAAAAGGTGTAGTGCCTCGCTAAGTTCACCCAATTCTTCGGCTAAATGGACGCCAGCATGTTCAAGCGTGCGTTTCTCTGGCGGATATATTTTTCTAAACATGGATTGAAATTCAGCCATGGTGTTCGGTCGGCTCTGATCGTCGCTTTTTATTTTTTCAAATTCTTTATCTTTCCACGTTTGGCATGAGCAGGGCATGTGTTTGCAATACGAACACATATTGGGGAAGCGCTGCCAAAGTTCTTTCTCTAAATTAATATGCAGGCGGTTCAGTAGAGCGAAAAACCAGGCAGTCGCCACTATTAGATTGAATTGTATGCCGGCGGTTGAATAAAAATGAGAAAATGATTCCGAAGTATTTTCTGGTTTTTCGCTCGGCAAAGATATGTGCAAATCGCCGATTTTACCTTTACGGATACCTTTGAGCGCCCACATGGTAAATCTCTCCATATTACTCAAAAGATCTCGGTTGCTATATAGCCGGTCATCCGAGATTCCGTAGATATCCCAGACCATTTTTTGATATTTAGTTATTGATTCGTTTGGAAACGCCATATTTTATAATTACCCTCGTATTTTATAAGTTTTTAGGGAAATTAGCAAATTATTCTGCTATAATAAAGTCATGCCTACTTTTCTGAAAAATAATAAATTCACCCTCCTGGTTTTATTGGGTCTGATTGTTTTGAATCTCGGCCTCTTTTCTTTTAATTTGAACAATTTTTTTCTGTCCGATGATTTTGATTGGCTGTCGCTGACTAAAAACAGCGCTCATAATCTCGGCGATTATTTTTCAGCCAATTATTACGGCGAGAGGGGAGTCGGCGGCAGTTACCGTCCGTTAGTTAACCTCATGTTCTGGCTAAATTATCAAATTGGCGGATTAAATCCGCTACCATATCATTTGACTAGTTTATTTTTTCACATCGGCGTTTGTTTCCTAATTTATCTTTTGATTTTAATATTATTTGAAGGTTCTAGAGAAAAAAGAAAAATAGCGATTTTGGCCGCGGTTTTATTCTCTTTACTGCCAAACCACAGCGAAGCGGTTATCTGGATTTCGGCTATTGCCGATCCCATGGCCACATTTTTTTATTTACTGGCCTTTTATCTTTATTTGCTCTTTCGAAAGAATAAAAAATTATATTTTGTCCTGCTCTCGACTCTCTTTTTCGTTTTTGCTTTGCTGACCAAAGAACTGGCCATCACGCTGCCATTTTTAATATTAGCCTGGGAAATTTTTGAAGCGCAAGCTAATAAACTTTTTAAATTTAAAGATATTATTTTAAGAACACTGGCCTACTGGCTGATTCTGATTGGCTATTTTGTCTTACGCTATTTATCAATCGGCTTGGTCTTTGGCTATTATGCCCAAGAAAAATTTAAGTTTGATTTTTTTCAGATATTTAAAATGTTTGTCTCGCTGATCACGGATTTATTTTTTTTCGGCAGATTAAGAGTGTCTCTGACTGATTTTTTTATTTCGAATGATTTAGTCTTTGTTTTTTTATTTGTCATCTTGCTGCTCTGTCTCTGGTCTGCGCTGAAGGGATATAAATTAAAAGTTTCATTTTTATTGACTTCGTTTTTTATTCTAATCTTGCCGGTTCTACTTCTGTCGTTTAATAATTTTAATGACGAGGGCGAGAGGTATAATTATTTGCCCTCGGTTATTTTTTGCCTACTTTTGTCTCTACTGATTGTATCTGTAAAAAATAAACATATAAGTTGGCTAGTTTTTTCTCTCATAACTGTTTATTTCGCGACATTTTTGATTAATAAAAATTTAACCTGGAATTTGGCGAGCCAGATTTCGGAGCAGATAATTATAAAAGACATACCCAGAGTGGCAGAAGTTGATAAGGCCGAAAAATTACTTTTTGTTTCTCTGCCTGATAATCTGGCTGGCGCGCAGGTTTTGCGCAATGGCATTTTGCAAGCGATTAATCTTTTTTACCCGCAGAATAACTGGCAAGTGGAATTACTGAACGCTTATGTCCGAACGAGCTGGCAAAATTATAATAAGCAGATTCTGGCTTGGTCGGCTTATCCGACTGGCGGCTATATTGCCAAAACGATTGATGGCAAATCTTGGACAACCGGCTTTGACAGGCGAGAGACGGCTGATTACGTTTTCGAGCTCTGGAATTATAACTATGATGATTACACTTCAGATACGATTAGGTTGATTTTGAAAGATGAAAAAATAAAAATTTTGATTTTTGATCAAGGCGAATTAAGAATCTTAAAAAAATAAACCCCGCAGACGTGTGCGGGGTTTTTAAATTGTTCGGAATTAGTTGAATCCTTCGGCTGCTTACGACAACTTTCCATTTCTTGCTTTGCAATATTTGCAAAAGCGGATTTTTCGGCGGACTTGGCCCCTGGTCAATTTTCTGCCACAGCCACCCATGCAGTCATGTGCCGAAGGCAGATCGTCATCCTTCCTTTTCTTCAGTCGAAACGGCGAGGGATAGAGATTTTTTCTTTTCAATTCTTACCTCCTTTTGAGATTCAAGGCAATCCTTGCACGGAAACGGTATTATTGGCGATGTTTCCGTTGATCACGCGGCATGGACCGCAGATGCGGTTAAAGTTGCCCTCGGACATGAAATTTTTGCCGCAGCGCAGACAGCCTCGGACGGTTTTTTTTCTTCTATTTTTCTTTTTACTGATTTCAGCCATTATTGCCTCCTTTGTTAAAAATAGCTTAACAAAATTTTTAAGGGACATCAAGATTAAAGGTCCATTTGAGCCTATGTGGATAAGTATCTTGACATTCGGTTTTTGTTCGGTTATACTTTGATTGTAGTTCGGAGTTTGTACGGGATACGAATTACGAATCATTACTAATATACGAATAATTATTATAAATTCTATGTCATTAACTAAAAGACAAAAAGAGATTCTGGATTTTATCAATCAATATACGGAAGAAAATGGCTACGCGCCGAGTTACCGCGAAATAGGAAAGAGTTTGGGGCTATCGTCGGTTTCTACGGTCTGTGAACATATTCAATCCCTGGAAGCTAAGGGTTATCTAAAAATGGCGCCAAATGAAGCCAGGTCAATTGAGGTGATTGATGAAGATTATAGTAAAGCCTTTAACTTGCCACTTTTGGGCTTAATTACCGCTGGCCAGCCGATTGAAGCCGTTGAACAAAAAGAGAAAATCAGCGTGCCAACTGAAATCATTAAAGATCCAGCCAAAGCCTATGTCTTGAAAGTTAAGGGCGAATCAATGATCGAGGAGGGGATTTATGACGGAGATTTTGTAGTGGTTGAAGAAAACCCTAGTCCCAAAAATGGCCAAGTCGTGGTCGCCTTGATTGATAATACTATGGCTACTTTGAAAAAGTTTTATAAAGAGGCCAATAGAATTCGGCTACAACCGGCCAATTCCAGCATGAAACCGATTTTTGCCAAGAATGTGATAGTGCAGGGAATTGTCAGGGCAGTAATCAGAAAATATAATTTTGCTTAAAACAAAACTCGCCCCTAGTTTGGAGACGCGGAGCGAGTTTGACAGAGAATTAATTTTGCAACCAACTCTCTTTTATTTATTATAAACAATTTATTAATAATTTTCAATTAAAATTATGAGCAGGAGAACAAAAGCAATTTATCGCAGATTAATCGTTAAATTTTTTGATTTCATGTTTGCCTAATATGGTTATTAAATTTCAAGATGAATTTGACTCAATTTTTTACAGTGTATTGCTAAGCAATCTGACGGGACATTATTTAGTTTCGAAAAATCAGGACGAGGGGCTTTTCAGGGATGAACCCCATATAGATATTAATAGTTTAGATTGG
Source organism: Patescibacteria group bacterium (assembly GCA_028714455.1). GTDB lineage: Bacteria > Patescibacteriota > Patescibacteriia > CAIXNZ01 > CAIXNZ01 > CAIXNZ01. The sequence continues at coordinate 26,474 of JAQTMG010000003.1, read as the reverse complement.
CGGCAGATTCTAGAAGAACACAATGAGCGCTATGGCTCAATTCACTGGATGAATGATGATTATGAATTGGAAAAATTCAGAAAAGAGATTGAGCAGATGTTAAAAAGCAAAAAGCCGAGTAAGTATAAAAAAATCGCCGAGACGATTAGAGGAGCGATAAAATTTGGGTTTAATTATTGTTTTCAATAAAATATCTGGATTATTTTCCAAAATTTTCAGATTTTTTCATCAGTTCAATCACCTCTTTATCTGTTGTTTGACCGAAGTTTTCGTAAAATGAACCGACCGCGCCAAAATAGAAGGGAGTCTCCAGAAAAACGACGAAATCGGCTTCCTCGTTAATTATGGCCATGGTCTCTTTCGCGATTACAGGTGAAGCCACGATAATTTCTTTAGCCTTTTTATCTCTCGCCGATTTTATGGCGGCGCGCATGGTTAGGCCGGTCGCGATGCCATCATCGACTATTATTACTTTTTTATTTTCAAGCTCTAATCTGGCCCTACTCTTTCTGTATTCTGCCAATCTTCTGGCCGCCTCATTTTTTTGCTCAATAATTTTTTTCTCCAGATAATCTTTGGTCACGGAGAGAGCTTCGACAGCCTCTTCGTCAAAAATCGTTTCGCCGTTTTCCGTAACCGCGCCGATGGCGTATTCTTCGTTGAATGGCGCGCCGATTTTTCTGGAAACAATAAGGTCAAGCGGCAGATCCAGAGCCTTGGCTATTTCATAGCCAATTATAACCCCGCCACGGGGCAGGGCTAAAACTATCGTGTCTTTTGCTTCCCTAAAGTTGTTAAGTTTTTGAGCAAGTTTTTCACCTGCTTCGTTACGATCTTTAAACATCGCATTTATTTAATTGATATTTCGGTCCCGATTTCCGCAAAATTATATAATTTTTCCATGTCAGTATATCTGACATTGACACAGCCATGAGAAACGTTTCGTTTGCCGAATAAATTATGCCAGTAGGCGCCATGAATGTAATACCCCTGTTTGTTTTTCGAGGTGGCGAAAAGAAGATTCCACTTGGTTTTCGGATAGTAATAGCTATTTTCTGGTCCGATGTAATCTTTTAGTAATATTTTTTTCTGCACCTCGAATGTGCCTTTCAGTGTTGGTTTGCTGGGGATGCCGGCGGATATGGGGATACTCTCCAATTGGATACTGCCAAAATAGTATTTTAAATTGTGATCATTTATACTGACTTCAATTTTTTTACTAATTTTTGCCTGTGATTTGTCGGTTGGCGAATAACCGGCATTTACTTCTTGACCGTCGCTATAACCATCGTTATCCGTATCACTTTTTAACAGATTTGAGCCAAGTTTAATTTCCCAGGCGTCATTAAGTCCGTCTTGGTCCGTGTCTGCTTCGTTCATTTTTAGTTTAGGCCAGAGAGGCGAGTCGCCATTTTTTATTTCCTGGCCGTCATTTACTCCGTCGCCATCAGTATCGGGCGTTTGCCAGTTGGTAAAATAGATATTTTGTTCTTCGTAATTACTTAGTCCATCGCCATCAGAATCAACATTGCCTTGAGCACTTGTTACTGACGGAGAAAGGGCTACGGTTATTAGTAAAATCAAAAAATAGAATAACGTCATTTTTTCCGCTCGATTTTTTACTTTCATAAAGCTTGACTATTTATTTAGTTGTGGTAAGTTAATATCACCTTGACCGCGTTGCCAGTCGTGATTCGGTTAACCAGCCGATTCTATTGAATGGGAATGCCCCTCCTTTAACGGTAGAGAACGGCTCGCGACGCGGCCAAGGTTTTATCAGATATAAGTCCTCCACGCGGGGACTTTTTAATTTATTTTAATTTTTAAACCGTCGAATGATAAGAAAACCCTCGTTTTTATTTTTTTCATCTTGGCAAATCTGTTTATTTCGTTTTGGGCAATTTTGAATGGGGGATAGGAATGTCCGATTTGGGTCAGATATAAATTTTTGACGCGCAGTTTTTTGCCAAGCAGAATCGAATCAGAAGTATTGAGGTGACTAAATATCTGCTTGTTAAAATACATGGCGGAGTCAAGAATAAGTGTTTTAATATTTTTAAAATATCGCCGGGAGTCGGCGGGAATTTTTTTAACATCAGAACAATAAATTAAATTGCCAATTTTGTAGGCCAGCGTAGGAAATTTTTTTTCATTTATTATAGAGTGGCGTACGGGCAGGGGCAATATTTCCACTGGACCTATCTTGAACCGTTTGAACGGTTTTATGTTTTTGAAAGCTAGATTATTTAATTTTTTAAATTTTTTTTCGATTATTTTTCTGGTTTGTTTCTGGCAAAAAACATTTAGAGGTGATTTTAACCATTTATCAAATTGGCCAATCCCGCCGTAGGCGTCTAGGTGCGGATGAGTAATCAAAACGGCATCTATTTTTTTGATTTTATTTTGCCTGACTTGCTTGAGAAAATCTGGGGTTGCATCAATTAAAATATTTTTATTTTTCAAAGATAAGAGTATTGAACTTCTCATCCTCCTTGATTTACTTTTTGGCTTTCTGGCCTCACGACAAGCCGCACTTTGGCAGCCCAGCCTTGGTATGGGTATAGTCGGGCCAGTGCCCAGAAATAATATGCGCATAAATATTTGACCGTGGAAAATTGTTATGATAAATTATATCCATGCCCCGGTCGCGTTTTGAATAAACAAGATTGTGACTTCAGGTCCGCGACGCCCCAAACCGGCTTCATCTTCTTTTCGTTCTCGCGCTTTTCCGGTGCGGATCAAAAATTCGTCAAAAGGAGTAGTCTGGCCATGAGGCAGCGCTCCTTGCGCGATCGGGGTACCGTTTTATCATAAGCCCTCAAAAAAGAGGGCTTTTTTATTTAAAATGGCACATTCTTATTATAGCACCATTTTGATGGTATAATTAAGTTATGAATTTCAAAATAAGATACTTTTTTACTTTTAATTTCATATTTGAACTCTTCCTCTTTATTTTCACGCAATATCTGGCGTTGGGTGTATTTTTCGGCTTAACAAAAAACGCGCCCGCTGCCGCTTTTCCGTTGTCGTCGTCTTATTCGGCTTGGTTTTTTGTTTTGGCTCTTTTCCTGGCGACAGCCATGGTGATTTTGATTTTGAAATATGTTAAAACGCCCCGGCTAATCCAAATAATATATGCGGTGGCGATTCTGGACGGTCTTTGGCTTTTTGGCAGTGCCTATTTTAATTGGCCAGAAATCTTATATTTTTTGATCGCGATTTTAGCTTTTTATTTTATCTACCAAAACGTTTTGGTACACGACATGGTGATAGTCTTAGCGATCAGCGCCATCTCGGCAGTCTTTGGCGCAAATTTAGCCCCAAGTCAGGCCATCATCATTTTAATATTTTTGGCGGCTTATGATTTTATTGCGGTCTACAAGACAAAGCACATGGTCTCGATGTTCCGCGGTTTGGTCGAGAAAAAGGTATTCCTTTCGGTTGTTGTGCCGCAAACCATTGGCGGAATCTTTAAGAGGATTAGAGATGTTTCTCCGCAAACAGAATTTATGTTTTTGGGAACCGGCGATTTAGCCGCGCCAGCCATTTTTATAGTCGCCTGCTCGAGAATAAGTTTAGTCACGGCTTTTTATACGGCGATCGGGTCTGTGGCTGGCTTTATTTTTTTGTTTATACTTTTTGTCTCCCAGAAAGAGAAACAGCCAATGCCAGGCTTGCCGCCCATAATTCTGGGCTGTCTGCTGGGTTATCTATTTTCTTTTTTAAAATAAAAAGGTTTTTTTGCTTCAAAAAGTCGCTAAAATAAGGCTTTTTATATTATGGAGGGGCTTAATCATCGCCCCTGTATTTTTTATCCGGAAAAACATTTGTTCAATTGGCCGATTTGTATTAAAATAAGAGTGTTAAATCCTTATATTAATTGTCGGGATATTTATGAAATTTGTACCGCTGCATGTCCATACGGATTATAGTCTGCTCGATGGACTGGCAAAAATTAATGATCTTATAGCTAAGGCTAAAGCCGACGGCATGGAAGCGATGGCCATCACAGACCACGGCGCTATGTATGGCGTTATTGAGTTTTATCAAAAAGCCAAGAAAGCCGGCATCAAGCCGATAATAGGAGTTGAAGCATACATTACACCAAACAGCCGCCACAGCAAACAGCCGAAAATAGATGAGCGGCGCCATCACCTGATACTTTTGGCGAAGAATAATATTGGCTATAAAAATTTGGTTAAACTGGTGACGATCGCGCACCTGGAGGGTTTCTATTATAAACCCAGAATTGATCACGAAGTTTTGGAACAGCACAAAGAAGGACTCATCGCGCTCTCGGCCTGCGTTGAGGGAGAAATTCCCAACGCTATTTTGACTCACAAGGATTTAGATAAAGCCGGTAAGATTTTGGAAAAATATTTAAATATTTTTGGCAAGGAAAACTTTTTTTTGGAATTGCAGTCACATCCCAATTTGCCGATACAGAAGACCGCCAATGATGGCCTGAAGGAATTGGCCAAAAAATATGGCGTAGGTTTGGTAGGAACCAACGATACTCATTATTTAAATACCGAAGATGCCAGAGCCCATGACATTCTGATTTGCGTGCAGACAAATCATAAAGTCACTGAAGAAAACAGAATGTCGATGATGGGCGAAGATTTTTCTCTGAAGACTACGAAACAAATGATTGAGGAATTCGCTGATTGTCCCGAGGCCATAGAAAATACGAACAAGGTTGCCGAGATGTGCAATGTCGAACTTGAATTCAATAAAAATGTTTTGCCGACTTTTAACGTGCCCGATTCGCTGACCCCAGAGAAGTATCTGGAGAGACTGTGTAAAAACGGCCTTGTCTATCGTTACGGCGGGGAGTTGAGCGGAGAAAATTGGGTCATGGACGAAGACAGCGTTATCACCAAAAATCCCAATCGCGAGTTTAAGAAAAAAGATATTCTGGAACGCCTGTCATATGAATTGGGGGTGATTGAGAAAACAGGCTTTGCCCCATATTTTCTCATTGTCGCTGATTTCATAAACTGGGCAAAAAATAACGGTATCGTGGTCGGGCCAGGACGTGGTTCGGCGGCCGGCAGTTTAGTCGCATTCTTAACCCGCATAACCAACCTCGATCCGCTAGCCTACGATTTACTTTTTGAGAGATTTTTAAATCCAGAAAGAATTTCCATGCCTGATATTGATACAGATTTTGCCGATATCAGGAGAGACGACGTTATTCGCTATGTGGAAGAAAAATACGGCAAAGACCACGTGGCCCAGATTATCACCTTTGGCACCATGGCCGCGCGAGCCGCGGTGCGTGACACGGGCCGGGCGCTTGGTTTGCCTTACAGCTACTGTGACAAAATCGCCAAAATGATTCCCATGAATTCCAGTTTGAAGGAAGCGCTGGAAACCGTCACGGACTTGGCCGAGGAATATAAAAATAACGCTGACTGCAAGGATCTTATTGACAACGCTTTAAAGCTTGAGGGAGTTTGTCGACACGCCTCGACTCACGCCTGTGGCGTTGTCATCACGCCGGAGACGCTGACTGAATTTATGCCCCTGCAATTTGGAACAGGTGATGATAATGAGATTGTCGCCCAATATTCCTTGCACCCGATAGAAGATCTGGGTCTGTTAAAAATGGACTTTCTTGGCTTAAGCAACCTGACTATCATTGAAAATACGCTCGAGGCGATAGAGAAAATCCACGGCCTCAAAATTGATATTGATAAACTTCCTCTGGACGACAAAAAGTCATTCGAACTTTTTCAGAGAGGTGAGACAACCGGCGTTTTTCAGCTGGAATCGGGCGGCATGAAAAGATATTTAAAACTTTTGAAGCCGACCGGCATCGAAGACATCATTGCCATGGTCGCGCTCTACAGACCGGGTCCGATCGAACTTATCCCACAATATATCAGCAATAAACACGGCGAGACAAAACCTTTTTATTTACACCCGAAGCTCGAACCGATTTTGGGTAAGACCAACGGTGTGGCGATTTATCAGGAGCAGCTGATGGAGATCGCGCGTTCTCTGGCCGGATTTACGCTGGGCGAAGCCGATGTTTTGCGCAAAGCCGTCGGTAAAAAGATAAAGAGTTTGTTGAACGAGCAGAAGGCCAAATTTATAAAAAATTGCGTAAAAAATGACGTTGATAAAAAGACGGCAGAACAGGTTTTCGCTTTTATCGAGCCATTTGCCGGCTATGGTTTTAATCGTTCTCACGCCGCTTGTTACGCCATGATTGCCTATCAGACGGCTTATCTGAAGGCCAACTATCCGGCGGAATTCATGGCCTCACTCTTGACCTCTGACTTGAATGACACTGACAGAATAGCCCTTGAAGTCGCTGAATGCCGTAACATGGGCATTGAAGTTTTGGCGCCAGATATAAATGAGAGTTTTACGCGCTTCACGGTTGTCGCCGAGAGTTTGAAAGAAAAAAAACCCAGAATAAGATTCGGATTGTCGGCTGTGAAAAATGTCGGCATGAATCTGACCAAGGCCATAATTCATGAGCGAAAAAATGGCGGCCACTATCAGTCGCTGGCAGATTTTTTGTCCCGTGTTAAAGACAAAGATTTGAATAAAAAGTCGCTGGAAAGTTTAATTAAATGCGGAGCCCTTGACCAGTTCGGCGATCGTTATGAAATGCTGATGAATATCGATAAACTGTTGGCTTTTGTTAAGGAGGTGCACAATGAAAGTATTAGTCAGCAAAATAGTTTGTTTAATTTAGCCGGCAGTCAGATTAAGCATGATTTGCATCTGGAAAAGTTTAAGCCGGTTTCTAAGCGAGAAAAATTGGCCTGGGAAAAAGAGCTTCTGGGGTTATACATTTCTGAACATCCTTTTTCGGAATTCCAAGCCGAACTCGAAGGCTATATCTTAAATACCATACACATTAAAAAGGGCCTGGGCCTGGGCTCGGGTAATATTCGCATCGCGGGAGTAATTCACACGATAAAGAAAATAATCACTCAAAAGGGCGAGGTGATGCTTTTTGTCAAAATCGAAGATACTTATGATAGCGTAGAGACGATCGTTTTTCCAAGCGTCTACAGCACGAGCAAGGAGAATTGGGTCGAGGGTAATATCGTGATAATCAACGGCATTATTTCTAATAAAGACGGCGAGTTTAAAGTCATCTGCAATGAGGTAAAAGCGCTGACCTCGGAGATTCTCTCTGATTTAAAGGCCAGGCTGAAAAAGTTAAACCTGAAAATTCAAAATGAAGTGAAGAATTTTTACATCTTTTTTAAGCGCGTCATTAACGCCGAAACTATCGCCAGGCTCAACCAGATTTTGAGCAGTTCTAATGGCAAGAATAAAGTTTATCTGGCGATTCCGATCGACGAGGGTCGGTTCCGCAAGATAGAAACAAATTTTACGGCTGATTTCGGAGATCAGAATTTACAGAAAGAATTAAACAGCATCGCCGAAGTCAGGTTTGTTAAATTGATGTAGAATTTGCTATAATACGCAAAAGGCTCTCTTATTATTAAAATAAAAATAAATATGGTCAGAAGAAGACACGCCATTAATCCTCCTCTTAACATTTACAAAAAATTAGCCTTGAGTTTTATTGTTTTGACGGCGATTTTGCTCGGGGTGATATTTTATTATTCTTTCAGCTACGCTTACATCACGATTTTTCCCAACGCGCAGAATATCGCCACTGATTTTAATTTTATAATCGTGCAGGACACGAAAGCCGTGAACGAGGCCGAAGGCGTTTTCTTGGGCAAAATCATTAATCAAACGGTCGAGGGACAGAAGACATATAATTCGACGGGAAGCGCGGCTGTCAGCAAGGGCGTGGTCGGCACTGTCAAGATAACCAGCACGCTTTCAAGAGCTCAAATTTTAATAGCAACCACGAGATTACTGGCTAGCGATAATACACTTTATCATATAAAGGATAGAGTGGTTGTGCCAAAGACGGGCAGTATTGAGGTTACTGTCTATCCAGATAAACCCGATCAAGCGCTGGCCAAGGCCGGAACAAAATTTACTATTCCGGGGCTAAGCAAGGATCTCCAACAGATTATAACAGGCGAGGCTGTGGCAGATTTTAATGCGCAAACTACCGTGAAAGTGGTAAGCCAAAAAGACATTGACGACGCTGTGGCCGCCCTGACAAATGAATTATCGCAAAAAGCAATCGCTGCTGAAGACGCGGATAAGACGCAGCTTTTGCAAAAAATCGTTTTGGAAAAAAGTCTGAATCACAAAGCCGGAGATGAGGCTGGCAGCTTCGTTCTCAACTTAGCCGTTAAAGTTGACGGCGCGGTATTTGACGATAAGCCGGTTAAAGATTTTGCCATTCACGCTCTGGCGAGCATGGTTCCCGAAGATAAAAAATTATCTCAAACAAACGGCGATAATTTGTCCTACGAGCTGGAGAAGATTGATTTGAAAAATAACAGCGCCCAGGTGAAAAGTAACATTAACGGCAAAATCGTCATAAGTGAAAACAGCCCGATTCTGGCGAAAGACAAGCTTATGAAATTGAGCGTGAGCCAATTGCAGACTTATCTGGAAAATTTCAGCGACATCCAGAAAGTCGAGATAACCTTTTTCCCGTCCTGGTTAAAGAAAATGCCTTCTTTCGCAGATCATATAATCATAAGAATCAGTCAATAAATAATCGACATGGAAAGACCCCAATTTACTGAAAGACCCGCAATTCCAGAACGGATCGCGGCTAATATAAGAAGAACCCTCAAGGATTTAAGAGATGAAGATATTATTTCCGTAGCCAGAGGTTACGCGGTTGAACTAAAAGATGGCGAGGGTAAAAGGGCGGGCACGTACTTTTTTGATCTAGACGGGTCGCTTTTGGAGTTTAATGGTATCGAAGCGGCTAGAAGAAAAGATGGATTTAAGGATTTTGTCCTGCCGCCGAGAAAAGACCGAGAGTTTCGCGCTTAGCTTGACTATTATTTGAAATTTTTATAAAATTGCCTTATCCCAAAAGCGATTGAAGCGGCTACCAACCGCTTGCCTAACGAGGCTAATCCCAGATTACTAAGCCTTGGGAAAGGAATTAAGCGTTCTTCTCTTTAGAGAAGTGAATTTGGGTGGAACCGCGGGAAAAGTCCCGTCCCAAGATATGATTTTATTATTATATTTTAGGACGGGATTTTTAATTAATATGAATAATGGACCACGAAATTTTTATCATTAAATACCCGAAAATTTCGTGAGTTTTCGCGGATTATTTTAGTGGTTCATCTAACAATAAATTTATGGACAAAGAGAAACTAGAAATCATGCGTCATTCTGCTTCACATCTGATGGCCGCCGCCGTTTCACAACTTTACGGCGACGTTAAATTTGCCATTGGCCCGGCGATAGAAGAAGGTTTTTACTATGATTTTGATTTGGGCAAAAAAACCCTAAACGAGGATGATTTGAGGAAAATCGAAGAAAAAATGAACGAGCTGGCCAAGCAAAATCTTAAATTTGGAAAAGAGGAGTTAAAAATTGCCGACGCCCTAAAAAAAGTTAGTGGCCAGCCGTATAAAGAGGAGTTGATTAAAGATTTGGAAAAAGAAGGAGAGAAAAAAGTCAGCTTTTACAAACTGGGTGACGTCTTTGAAGATTTATGCATAGGTCCTCACGTTAAATCAACAAAAGAGATCGGCCATTTCAAGCTTTTAAGGGTTTCTGGCGCTTATTGGCGCGGTAGTGAAAAGAATAAGATGCTGCAGAGAATTTATGGCACGGCTTTTGCTACCCAGAAAGAATTAGATGAATATTTGAATAAATTAGTGGAAGCTGAAAAAAGGGACCACCGCAAGATCGGCAAAGAGCAGGAGCTATTTTTGATTGACCCAACCGTGGGCATGGGCCTACCCATGTTTCAGCCCAAAGGCGCTTTGCTTTGGCGCATTATGGAAGATTTTTGGTACCAGGAACATTTGAAAAACGGTTATCAGCTGGTCAGGTCGCCGCACATTGGCAGTAGAAAGCTATGGGAGACTTCCGGGCACTGGGGATTTTTTAGCCAGAACATGTATCCGACTATGGAAGTAGGTAGAACATTGGAAGAAGCCAAGGCCGGCAAAAAAACTGACGTTAAAGAAGAGTATATACTTAAACCCATGAACTGCCCCTTTCACGTCACGATTTATAAAGTTCGGCCGAGGTCATATCGGGAATTGCCCCTAAGATGGGCAGAATGCGGCACTGTTTATCGTTATGAAAAGGCTGGTGAATTGTCGGGCTTAACTCGCGTGAGAGGTTTTACTCAAGATGACGCGCATATTATTTGTTCTAAAAATCAGGTGAAAAGCGAATTAATACGCGTAGTTGATTTTATTACTTTCATACTTGGCACCTTCGGCTTTAAAGAATATAACGTTTATCTTTCGCTTCGCGATCCAAAAGGCAAGACAAAGTACGCGGGCAATGATGAGGGTTGGGATTTTACGCAGAAAGTGTTAGAAGAAGTGGCGATTGAGAAAAAATTAAATTATAAAAAAGAGGAAGGCGAGGCCGCTTTTTATGGGCCTAAACTAGATTTCAAAATTAAGGATGCCATTGGCCGAGAATGGCAATGCTCAACCTTACAATTTGATTTTAATTTACCAGAACGTTTTGAAATGCGCTTTATCAATGATAAGGGACAGGAGGAACAACCCTATATGCTGCATCGGGCTTTATTTGGTTCATTTGAACGTTTTATCGGCGTTTTAATTGAACATTACGCCGGCGCGCTGCCATTATGGCTTTCTCCTATTCAGGTGAGAATAATCAATATCGGCGCCGCTCATGAAAAATATTGCCAGGAAGTTTATGAAAAATTATTGCAGAAAGGAATTAGGGCCGAGCTTGATTTATTGAATGAAACCGTGGGTAATAAAATAAGAAAGGCTGAAAAAGAAAAAATTCCTTATACTCTCATCGCCGGTGACAAAGAAGTGGTCGCCAAAACCGTGGCAGTCAGAAAAAGAGGCGAGGGGGACAAAGGGCCGCAGGATTTGGAGAAATTTATTGAGATGGTTACAAAGGAAATTACTGAAAGGAAATGATAACATAATAAGAAGAGCTACGAGAGCTAAAAGATGATAGGAGTTATAGGGTTAGACGCGGAAAGGAAATAATAAATAGTTTTTGCCTTTCTCCATTTTGCCTTCTAGCTCTTTTTCTCTTATTCTCATAAGCTCATGTAGCTCTTATTACCCTATAATTATGATGAAATATTATATTCAAATCTTTGGCTGCCAAATGAATTATTCTGACGCCGAGAGATTTGCCGCCAAATTAGAAGAATTGGGATATAAAAAAGCCGCCGATGATAAGGAGGCCGATTTAATCGTGCTTATAACCTGTTCAGTGCGCAAATCGGCCGAGGATAGGGTTTATGGCGCTATTAATAATTATCACAAGAAAAAACTTTATCCCAATTTAAAAACCATTATCTTGAGCGGCTGCATGGCGTTACGGCCGGAAGTTTTAAAAAAAGAAAATAAGGCCGATATATTCATGGATATTAAAAATTTAAATTCCTTGCTAAAAATTTTGAAGCAGAAAAATAAACCAGCGAAATTTGGTGATTATTTTTCAGTCAAGCCGAGATATGAAAGCAAATTTACCGCCTATGTGCCAATTATGACCGGCTGTAATAATTTTTGTTCTTATTGCATCGTACCTTTTGTGCGGGGCAGGGAAGAATCGCGGCCGGTTGAAGATATAATCAGTGAAGTCAAGGGTTTAATTAGAAATGGATATAAAGAAATAATTTTATTGGGACAGAATGTTAATTCTTATAGCCCTAAGCTCGGAGCTCGGAGCTCGAAGCAAAAAATTACAGACTTCCCAGACTTACTTGAATACATTTCCAAATTACCAGGTAATTTTTGGCTGCGTTTTATTACGAGCCACCCCAAGGACTTATCGGATAAATTAATTAGAGTGATGGCTAAAAATAAATCCGCCAGAGGCGGATCCGCTTTTGGCGGAAAAATTTGCGAGCAGATAAATTTACCGGCTCAATCGGGTGATGACCAGATATTAAGAAAGATGAACCGCCACTACACCGTGGCGCATTATAAAAATTTGGTGAAAAAGTTAAGAAAAAATATTCCCGGCATCGCCATCTCAACCGATGTGATTGTCGGTTTCCCAACTGAAACAAAAAAGCAGTTTGAAAATACAATTAAATTATTCAAAGAAATAAAGTTTGACATGGCTTATATAAATAAATATTCGTCTCGAGAGGGGACGGCCGCGGCGCGATTAGTCGATAATATTTCAAAGGCAGAAAAGGTTAAACGCGCCGCGGCCTTAAATGAGATTTTGAAGATTGGCGCTTTGGAAAGTAATAGAAAATTCATCGGCCAAACACTCGAGGTTTTAGTTGAGAAGAGAAATAGGAAGGGGGATTGGGCTGGTAAAGCCAGGACTTATAAAGTGGTGAAATTTAAATCAAGCAAGAATCTGGTTGGAAAATTTGTCCGGGTTAAGATAACTAAAGCGGAAAATTTCGGCCTGGTTGGCGAATTGACTAAATAGTATACTTTTGATAAGTTGCTAGTAGGTAAAAGTACCTTAAAATTATAAGGCTCAATTACAAGAAGATAAAACCCAAAAACAGGAGGGGAAAGATGCCGAATGAAAAGGAAAAGATTGTTGCTTTGGCCTTAAGGCTGGAGCAAAAGGGTAAGCTTGCCGAAGCAGTCAAGGAATATCAAAAATCCCTTGAGCTCGATAGCAAAGACTCAAGAATCCACACCAAGTTGGCAGAATTGTTTATCAGACTCAAGATTTTTGAAAAAGCAATACATCATTATCTTGAGACGGCCAAGCTTTTCACTCGCGATGGTTTTTATTCAAAAGCCTTATCGCGTTACAGACGGGTTCTAGACCTGGATGAGGGTCGCTACGATGTTTGCTTGTTGATGGCAGATTGCTATCAGCGGCTAGGCATGATCAGTGACGCCTTGGAAAATTTTCGGCGCGTCGCTTATAACTATGAAAAAGTCAATCAGTTAAAGGAAGCTCTCGGTGTCTATGGAAAGATGGCCGATCTCGAGCCGCGAAATCCAGCAGTTTTGAATAAAATACTCGATCTCTGCAAAAAAGTGGAAGCCCAGAATCTGGGTGATGTATCCGATATAAAGGAGAATGCGCTCAAGCTTCTTGCAAGATTAGAAGCTCAAGTGCTTCAGGAAGGGCTCGCTCAAGAACAGGGTGCGGTAGCCACTGAAGCAATTCTCTTGAAGCCAGAAGAGCGTATTGCTCAACTCGAGAAAAAGATCAGCGAGCTGGAAAATTCTCTGTCCAAATTACGAAACGATTTTCAAAAAGAATTGCTTGAAGTCCGGAATGAGATTAAAAAGCTCACTGGCAGGTTTGCCAAACGCCTCAAAAGGGAAAAATGAATTCTAAAACCCCGCGTCACGATGAGCGGGGTTTTTTGACAAAATTTTAATTCTATAGTAAGGTGGATTACAAAAAAGGAGGGAAGAGATGTATGAATGCGGTAAGTGTCTTGTACTCATCTACGCTGGTTTCATGATCGCTTGGTATGTTTGCGGGAAAGTGGCTCCCAAAGTGAAACAATGGCTTGAGCAAAAGGCGGATCAATACGGTTTTAAGGGCCCGGAATAAACGGGCCTTTTTCTTTTGACTGAAATGGTTTAAATATCTATAATTGTTTTATGGCAAAAATTACTGACAATAAAATTTTAGTGATACTCGGGCCCACTTCCAGCGGCAAAACTGGCCTGTCTATTAAACTTGCCAAAAAGTTCAATGGCGAGATTATTTCGGCTGATTCGCGCCAAGTTTATAAAGGTATGAATTTGGGTACTGGCAAGGTGATGAAAAAAGAAATGCAAGGCATCAAGCATTATCTTTTAGACGTGGTCTCGCCCAAAAAACAATTTACAGCCGCTGACTTTGTAAGATTGGGCAAAAAGGCGATTATACAAATACAAAGGAAGGGGAGACTGCCGATTATATGCGGAGGTACTGGTTTTTACATCGACGCCTTGCTTTACGGTTTGCCTCAAACCGTGGCACCGGATTGGAGGTTGAGAGATAAACTTGAAAAGTTGAGTAATGTTGAGCTCTTTAATAGATTGAAGAGAGTCGACCCGGCGCGAGCCAAAGTAATTGATAAAAATAACCGCAGACGCTTGATAAGGTCGTTAGAAATCGTTTTAAAAACCGGTAAACCGATTCCGACTTTAGAGAAAAATACTGTTTATGATGTTTTAAAAATTGGAATCAGGCGCAGTAAAAGCGAATTAAAAAAAATGATTCATAAAAGATTGCTGGCACGGTTTAAAAAGGGGATGATAAAAGAGGTTGGGAACTTGCATAGGCAAGGTGTTTCCTGGCAAAGGCTTGATGATCTTGGTCTGGAATATCGCTTTATCAGTCGCTATCTAGGAGGTATAATCAATAAGCAGGAAATGATGGTACTTTTGGAAACTGCCATCAACCAATACGCTAAGCGCCAGATGACTTGGTTTAAACGAGATAATGAAATAATCTGGTCGAGTGACCAGTTAAGAATAGAGAAAAAAATTAAAAAATGGCTACTTGACAAATAATAACATTCGTGTTGTTCAGCATTGACAGGGAACATTTTTTGTGAGAAAATGAAAAATCAAAACGAAAGGAGGACAAACCATGGAACCTTGCCTAGCCATTGAAAAAGCAATTTGGCGAGGACCCTGGATCCTCGTCTTGATCAAGAAGGAATGCCGTGATCTTTTCCAAAAAGCTTATCTAAAAATTTATTGGGGAGAGGTACTCGTTGTGGCAGGCATAGCCTGGACATTTCGAGGACCGTTATATAACCCCGATAAAGAACCGCAAGATGGTATCATGCTGGATATAGCAGAAGAGGTTAGCGCCAGGGGAATACCGACAAGAATGTCCGTTAAACTTGGTGAACAAGAGCTGGACATACCCATTGAAAATGATAAAAAAAAAGTCCAGACGTCTAAGCCTGGCTGCCAGATTGTTTCCTGTACTCAAAGGGAGCTCCACTGTTGAAGCTCCCTTTTTTATTTTCTATTCCTAGTATATTTATAATTTATGCTCTTTCACGTATAGCTCGACTGAATCAAGATATATAGCGTAGTTCACTAGATCTTGCTTATTTGTGCCCGGTAATTGGATGGCGTTACTAAGCGATGTCCAGGACATTTTTAAAAGCCCTTTTATTTTTACTGAATCTGTTTTAGAGATGTCGGTTTTACCGATTAACTCTTTTATTTGCACAATATCGCTATTTAAATAATCAATTGGTGATAATTTAATTTTTTCAAAAGCTTCATCAACATCTTTGGGGGTTATATTTTTCAACTTTTCTCTTCCGCCCATTTTGATTAATTCTCTCGCAGCTAAAGCGCCGGGGGATAAAACTTCTTCCTCGTATTTTTCATGCTTTGCAGCTTCCCCTTTCATTTCCTCTATAGTTCCGGGCGTTTGCCCGATATGTTGAGGTTGTTTCATAAATTCATTCATAATTTTTAGTTATTGATTATTTTCAATTATATCACAAAAATTGAAAATTGTCAATTATTTGAGGGAATTTTTGAGTAAGCGTAGCGTAGTTTCGGGGTTGGCCTTGCCCTTCGTTTTGGCCATGACTTGGCCAACCAGCGCTTGGAGCGCCCTTTCTTTGCCGGCTTTATAATCTAAAACCGGTTGCGGGTTCTCTTTGATCACTTGTTTTATAAATTTTTCCAGTTCTTCGGTGTCGGAAATTTGAGCCAAGCCTTCTGATTTGATTAACTCGGTTGGGTCAGCGCCAGTTGCCACCATGTTATCAATCATGGTGTTGGCGGTAGCGTTATTAACTTTTTTTTCAAAAATTAAAGTAATGAGTTCGGCAAAGTTTTCCGCATTCATTTTCATTGATTTAATCGACAGGTTCATTTTTTGCAGAGTGGGGAGGAGTACGTTAATTAATAAATTAGTAGCCATCTTCACGATTTTTGGTCTGTTTTCTTCCCAGATTTTGTCATTATTTTTTGCTTCTTCAAGATTTTCAATCCAGGCCTTGAGTTCAGAAAAGACTTGTTCGGCAAAATTGGCTGTTTCTTTTTCTTCCGTCAGAATTTTTACATCCTCAAGATTTAGATCGTATTCACCGATAAATCTTTTCATTTTTGCTTCGGGCAGTTCTGGTAATTCTGCCTTGATGCATTTTACGTCAATAGCGATTTCCTTTGGTTCGCATTTGTGGCCAGGCGCTTCAAGCGCGAAATGAATCGGCGGAATATCTGGCTCGGGAAAATAGCGGTAATCATGCGCCTCTTCTTTGGTGCGCTGTTCTTCGGTCATACCCTTGGCATCGTTCCAGCCGCGAGTTGTTAGAATTTTGGTAGGCGTACCCTCGAACCAAAGTTTTGATTGTCGCTTGATTTCATATTCAAGAGCTTTTTCAATCATCTTAAACGAATTCATGTTCTTGATTTCGGTCTTGGGATAAAGTTTTGAATCGCCAATCGGGCGCATGGAGATATTGGCGTCGCAACGCAAATGTCCTTTTTCCATGTCGGCTTCAGAAACATCGAGATAGCGCAAAATCTGGCGCAGATCCTGTAAAAATATTTTGGCTTCTTGCGGCGTTTTAAGATCCGGTTCGGTCACGATTTCCATGAGCGGCGTGCCGCCGCGGTTGTAATCAACCAGGCTGTATTTTTTGCCAGTCGGATGCAAAAGTTTAGCCGCGTCTTCTTCCAGATGCAAGCGATTGATTCTGATTTTTTTAACTTCCTTGGTTTCGGGAATAAAAATTTCCAGATAGCCGCCCTTGCCGATTGGCTGGTCAAATTGAGAAATCTGGTAAGCCTTGGGCAAATCAGGGTAAAAATAATGCTTGCGGTCAAATTTTGAATACTCGTCGATGGTACAATTTAGCGCCAGTGCTGTCTTGGCCGACCACTGGATGGCAAGCTTGTTGGCGACTGGCAAGGTGCCTGGCTGACCTAGGCAAACCTGGCAAACACAAGTATTAGCGCTCTGATTTTCGCCGCTATTATCGCAGGTGCAAAACATTTTGGTCTTGGTTTTGAGCTGGACGTGAATTTCCAGACCGATGATTGGTTCAAGCTCCATGATATGGTTGATTAGTTTATTTGTTTATTGGATGATGGTCCTTTTTGTTTCTTTGAGATTGTTGTAGAGAATAATGCCGTAAGCGGTAAATAGAGGCATCAGCGCCAGGAAAATCAGCGTCAGAATTGAATTGAAAATTATGTTCTGGTCTATCGTTGCGAAATCAATATTACCAGAACTAGCCGCTAAAGTTATGACAAGGCTGATTGCTCCGCCGATAACATAAACAATCAAGCCGGGGATTAATAAGCGCCAGAATGACGCTCCCCAGCGGCCTCTAACCAGCTCTTTGCTTTCGGTCAGGGCTTTTGTTCCCTTTTTATCATCTTCCAAAACTACTATATATTCGGCGAAAGAATACCAGACGACAAAGATGATTCCGGGTATGATTAAAAGAATAAAGCCGGCCATGGTGATTAAGCCGACTAAAATTCCGACCCAAAAATATGAAGCTATTTTTCTAAGCGAAGATTGGGCGAGCGCGCCCAGATCAGTCGGTTTATTTTTCAATATCCCATCTATCATTTCGATGAATAAAATACCAACCCATAAATTCGCGAATATTGACAGAGTTGTAACTAAAAGAATAACGATTAGCTGGCCGCTGAAATTTAGATACCCCAGTATATATAAAATCACGTAAATTGGCAGCAAATATAAAATGGGCAAGAACATCTTTTTTATGTTTCCCGTGTAAAGTTCCCACCCCTTTTTTATTAAATCTGAAATCGAAATTAATTTTGGTTCCATAAGCTTGCGATAAGTTAATTAGGTTAATAAAGTTAGATGAGGTTAATAAAGCTGATGGGGTATTATTCAATTATACTTAGCTTACTTTTGACAATAGCCATAATTTCTTCTTGAACTTTTTCAATCGGCTGATTGGCGTTGACTCTTGGCCAGCCGAAATCTTCGGCCAGCAATTTAAAATTATCAGCCACTTTTTTTAGTAAGAGCGGATTAGCTTCGTGAATGTTATTTTTTTCAAAACCTTGAGTAAAAGGTTCGCCCTCAAATAATATGCCCAGATCTTCTTTTAAAAGATGCGAATTAAGTTTATACAACAAATCTTTGTCAATGTCTGCTGCCAGACCCCAGGCGATACCCGTGCCGATATAATCTTCGGCCACGACCCAGGTGCTCTTATCTAATTTTTCCTTAAGCCTCGGTTCATGCTGGGTGCGGTTTAAAATCTGAAGCAATTGAAATTCTCTGGGCGTAAAGCCATAAGAATTGCCCTCTTTTAAGTAGTCGGAGATCAGGGGACCGGACGGGGCCAAATCGTATACCGCGTATTTCAGATATTCGGCGTTTTTATTGAGCTTAACAATTAAATTTTCCACCAGCATCTTGGCTTGCGTGGTTTTGCCCAGCGAATTAACGCCGTAAAAAACGATAAATTGGCCTTTTTGTTTGGCGGACATGATTTTATCGCTAATCATTGTTTTTATCTTAACATATTTTGATAAAATAAAAAATAGCTCTAGTCGAGCTATCTATCGGCAGATTTAAAATTGCAGAGGCTGGTCTTGGACGTATTTCAGGCCTTGTTTGACCGCGATTTCGGCTTTTTGGATTTCAGCGCCAAGGTCAAAAGCATGAGCCACCTGTGAAACAACATCAGCCAAAACAAGTTGGTTGTATAATTTCATGGCGGCCTTTTCTGCTTGGCCGTTTTGACGGAATTCCTGCAAATATTTGCCATTGGGCGAGACGTGTTTGGCCACAATTTCTTCGCTTTCAATAGAAATAACTAAATAACCGCGGGGGTCAGAAGTGCAATCTAACTCATGACCATATTTTTTAACTAATTCCTGGGCGATCGGCCAATTGTTGTCATAAATATGAGCGCAATTGGAATAGATTGTTAAATTACCAATCGGCCAATTTAATTTATCGGCAATATATTTTTGTAATGTTCTCAACCCAAAAGCATTCAAAAGCCAGCCGCCAAAAATGTCATGGGAGCGGACATAAACTGTTAAATCCAGTTTATTATCAACATTGGTGGCTTGTAAAAAAGTCAGACAGGGCGAACTTTTGGCCGTGTGGTCATGGATGTCAAAAATAACAGCGCAGGCGGCGCGGTCAGTGGGATATTTTTTTAAATACTCGACGATTACTTCATCGACCTGATTATATTTTAAATTTTGGTTTGGGATTGGCGGGAAATTCCACAATCTCTCGCCGTAAGTATAATCGGCCGTGCCTTTTTCACCAGTCATGAACTTGGGCAGATAAGATTCAATATCGTTTTTTGTTATCTGGAAATAGGGGAACATTTTAAAATTTGTCGGGTCTTCGTCGGTGATGACTGTGGCGATGTTAAAAAGCTCTTTACAATTATTGCCGTGGTGAGATTCCCTGACTGTGCCAAACTTCATGATTTTTTTGATTATTTCCAGCCAGGCTTCACCGGCAAACTGTTTCCTGATTTTAAAAACGGATTGATCGGTTGGCATGACGCCGTCAAATTCAATTTTAGCTTCGCCAAAAATTTCCGGTTCTGACCAAGTTTTATTTTGCGGTTTATATTTATCAATGGCTAATTTTATTTGCGCGACATCATAGACATTGATTAAATTTTTGTATTTTACATTTTGGCGAAATAAATCTATTTTTGTTTTGGGAATTTCTTTGTGGATTTGGGCGAATTCAGAATCCAAAACTTTATTTTCCCCATCAACTCCTTTGTCTAATAATTTAATTAAGGTTTCGCCGCTATCTGTCCTTTCTTCACCGCAGATAACTAAAAATCTAATTTTAGGGTTGGCAAAAATGTTTCTAATTATATAATTTATGCCTTCTTTGGAATAAAGCTGACCGGCGATGGCAAAAAGATTTTTATCAAGTTGGTCAACTATTTTATTAACCGGCGTCCATAGGCAAACAATCCCGATTTCTGAATCGGGATTTCCAATGATAAGTTTTTCTTTGAAATAAATTGGCCAGTTCATAGAATTTGAGATAGTTTAGCAAAAACGCCGTAATGTCACCCTGAGGTTCTCGAAGGGTGTATGTATGGTTCGAGAGCCTCACCATGACAATAGCGTTTTTGCCATATTAACCGATGGCAAACCAAATGGTTTTGGCTTTTTTGGAATTAAGTTTAAGTTTGGGCTGGATTAAATGAAAATGTAAATGTGAAACAGTGGCGCCGGTGTAAATTTGTTCGCCAAAACGCAGCGTTAAGCCACCACCTTTAATTTTATATTTTTTTATTAGCCAATTGACAAGAGCTTGAACAGCCAAAAAATCTTTAGCGCTCAAATCTGAAAATTTATTTTTATGTTTTTTACTAATTATTATAAAATGTCGCAAGGTGCCAGGATAAGGCCAGGAATTTTGGGTGGCCAGCCAACCCTGATAATCTTTTAAAATCGGCTTTTTATGATATTTAAAATTATCAGGACAAAACGGGCATTTTTCAGTGGAGATAATGTCTTCCAGGATTTTTTTATAACCCTTGTTTTTGGCAAATTGCAGGGCGACGCCGGCTTTGTTTTTTTTCGGTTTGATATTAGGTAGTCGTCTCATACATCAACTTTTATTAATTCCACGCCAGCGGCTTTTAAAATTCTCTCGCCGTCAAAATTGGCCCAGCCTTGGTTATAAAAACATTTTTTGATTCCGCAGGTTGCTATTAACTTGGCGCACATGGGGCAGGGAAAGGTAGTTACGTAAATTGAGGTGCCTTGCAAAGAAACACCATCACGGGCAGCTTGGGCAATGCACGAAGCTTCAGAATGCACGGCCGAACACAATTCTGCAGTTTTTTCTCCGGGTTTTAAGTTATCACGGATGCAGCCGATTTTATAGCATTCATCATTATTGGGAAGCATTTGATTAAAAGCCTTATAAAGTATTTTGCCGTTCTTAACCACAATAGAAGCAATTTGGCGCCAGAAGCAGCCGCTCTCCCTGGCCTCCTCTATGGCCAATTTCATTATTTTTTTATCTTCCTCGGCAATAACTGCGTTGGCCTCCTCTTTTTTTTCTTCTATTTTAAATACCTTTTCAGATGGGTGATAAAAAAAACCATTTTCTAAAATTAAGTTTTTATTATCTTTGAGGTATTTTTTTTTAAACTCATTTATCACATCATCAGTAATTAAAATTATTTGGTCAGCTTTTTTTATTTGGTCTAAGTTTGATTTATTCAGCTCTAAAACATTTCTGCCTAAATTTTCCAGCAATTTTTGAACTCTGGCAAAAGGCATTTTACGCAAGTCAATTTCTAATTTATAAAGTTCTTTAGCCAAATCATCGCTCAAAACAAAAATATCCGCTTTCGGATATTTATCTAAAATATCTAAATAACCCTTATGTATAATGGCAAATGTGCCGATGATGACCATAGCTATCTTTTTAATTTTTTTAACACTGGTTCAAGCCTGTATGATTTAACCGTATCGTTGTTGAGGGAAAGACAATACAGTGTCGGTGATTTTTTTCCCCACTCGTATTTATTCCAATCGTTGATATTTAAATCAATGACGCCATCATTAATCTTATAAATAGAAGCTGAAACAAAAGTTGTTGGTTTCTGGCTATCAACTAAACTCCAGTATTCTTTATCGTCTTCGCGAAATTTAGCTAGTTCTTTACCAAAAATTCTAAGAACTAAAATATTTGCCGTGTCATTGCTTTGTGATTCAATGATTGCTTTATTTTTTTCTCTAAATTTTTTAATATCGTTGATAAGTTCGCCGGTGTTTTCGTATCGTTTGCCTGGCCACTTGGATATTTCAATTCTCTCCATAGATAATAAAATATTATTCTTTGTTTTTGCGCATCTGATTTAATTCACAGAGATGGGTTTTGAGCGTGCGCTCCACGATGTCAGTGGTTGATGTGTTCTCTGCCTGGCGAGAAAGTTCAAGCAATTCGCCAACATATTTTTTTATATCTTCTTTTTGCTCTTGGGGATAGCTTTCATTAATGCAGACAAAAATATCAGGCTTGATGATTTTTATTAGCTCATAATTCCATTTGCCTTTTTCATCGATATCGTCGATTAGAGTAACATAATCCACGCAGTGCTGGTAAGAAAGCATTTCCATGCGTTCCAAGTGGGGAATAATCGGTCGAAAAGGATTTTTATAGAGTTTAATAGCGCGATCAGAATCAACACCAACCACAAGAATATCGCCCTGCTCTTTGGCGCGGTTTAAATAGCGCAAATGCCCGATGTGCAACATGTCCCATGAGCCAATAGTACAAATGACTCTTTGCTCCAGAGTTTTGTGGGCATCAATATATTTTTTGAGATTGTTGTAATCTAAAATTATTTTTGCTTTGACTTTCATATCTTTGTTTCTATATTTTAGCAAAGCGTTTTAAAAAAATAAAGGGCAGGCGCCTAAAGAAAAAATCCCTCGGTTTTTCGGGGATTTTTTCTTTAAGTATATTCGTTTAGATTTGAACTTTGATGCCAGGACCCATGGTTGAAGAAATCGTAATGCCCTGGATAAAAATGCCTTTCATCGAGGCTGGTTTTACTCTATTTAACACTTCCATGAAAGCCTGGTAATTTTCAAGCAGTTTCTTTTCGTCAAAAGACGCCTTGCCGATTGAAATGTGAATATTGCCGGTGTCGTCAGTTTTAAAGGTTATTTTGCCCCTTTTTAAATCTTCAATGGTTTTCTTTATATTTTGAGTCACCGTTTCAGTTTTGGGATTTGGCATCAAACCTTTGGGACCCAAAATTTTGGCCACCTTGGACATATTTTTCATCATCTCTGGCACGGTAACTATAATGTCAAAGTTGATTTTTTGGGTTTTGGCAATCTGATCAATGATTTCTTCGCCGCCGACAATGTCAGCTCCCGCGTCTTTAGCTTCCTTTTGTTTCTCGGCTGGCGCTACGACCGCGATTTTGATTTTTTTGCCAGTACCATGAGGCAAGACGGCTATAGAGCGGACTTGCTGGTCACTCTTTTTGGGGTCGATGCCTGTTCTAACGGCTACCTCGATAGATGAATCAAATTTGGTGGTTGACGTTTCCTTGGCCATTTTGATTGCCTCGGCTGCCGGATAAGAATTTTTAGGCTCGATTTTCTTTTTTAAATCCGCGTACCTGGCCGAATGCGGCTTGGCTTTTTTTTCTCTTTTCATAAATATTTATGGCGTGGTTTTAGCGAAAGGGGACTAACCTTTCTCCCACAATTAGAATTTAGAAATACGAAATATGAAATACGAAATAGGCGACTGGAATTTATTTTTCAACAGTTAAACCCATTTGGCGAGCAGTGCCTTCAACGATTTTCATGGCCGCTTCGACGTTATCGGTGTTAAGATCAGGCAGTTTTTTTTCGGCTATTTCTTTAACCTGCGCTTTAGTGACCTTGCCGACTTTTTCCTGCAATGGTTTGCCAGAACCCTTTTCAATGCCGGCTGCCTTGCGGAGAAGTTCAGAAGTCGGCGGGGTTTTTAATTTAAATTCATAGGTGCGATCCTCATAAACAGTGATTTCAACCGGAATAGTGTCGCCCATCTTATCTTTGGTCGCGTCATTAAATTTATTGCAAAATTCCTGAATATTTAAGCCGTGCTGACCCAGAGCCGGACCGACCGGAGGAGCTGGCGTGGCTTTGCCCGCTGGAATTTGTAATTTGATCGTAGTTTTTATGGCTTTTGGCATATGAAATAATTATGAATTATGAATTTGGAATTATGAATTACATTAGAATTTTACAATTATATCTTTTTTATCTGCAGAAAGTCAAGCTCGATGGGGGTTTCGCGACCAAACATGGAAACCAGAACCTTAACTTTGCCGCGCGCTTCGTCAATGGTCGTAACTTTGCCCTCAAAATTTTTGAACGGTCCATCCACGATTTTAACCGGTGAACCTTCGCTGACATCGATTTTGAATTTGGGTTCCTCCTGTCCCATTCTCTTCAAAAGCGACTGTACCTCGGTTTCGGAAACCGGAGTTGGCGTTGTGCCTGAACCGACAAAGCCAGTCACGTTGGGCGTGTTGCGAACCACGTACCAGGAATCGTCGTTCATGTCCATGCTGACCAAAATATAGCCCGGAAAGATTTTTTCAATGACGGTTTTTCTCTTGCCGTTTTTTATCTTAATTTTCTTTTCCGTTGGAATAATGATGTCAAATATTTTCCCCTGCATGTCAAAACTCTCAATTCTCTGTTTCAGATTATCAGATACGCTTTCTTCGTAGCCGGAGTAGGTGTGAATGACATACCAGCGGCGACCGCGTGATACTTGTTTTGCCATAGTTTTATTGTTAGATGAAACACGAATCTTTTGACACTAATGACGCTAATTCGTGTTATTAGTGATAATTTATTAGTGTTTCAGTTATCTATTTAATTACTTGTTGAAAGCCCATAGTCAGAATGTAATCGACTATGCCGATAAACAAAGCCAAACCCAGACTGATGCCGATAATCAGCAAGGTGTAATTTACGGTTTGTTTTCGAGTCGGCCAGGTGACTTTTTTTAACTCGGCAATTGACTCTCGGATGTAATTGGAGATTTTACTGAAAATATTCATATGATTGCTTTGGGCTTAGAGCTCATGGCTCCTAGCCGATTTTAAGTTTTTTAAAAAGACCCTTGGCAGGTCTCTTAGTCTTATTGTACTTGAAGATATAAATAATGTCAAGCGGGACAGTCCAATACATGGCCCAATTTATCTCGTGTAGAGACAGGGGTTATTATCACGCTATCACGCTCGAACACTTAAGTGTTCGAGCCTTTAGACAACAGAGACAGGGTACACCCCGTCTCTACAATTTTATAATCATTATCGTCATTAGTAATTTCAATTATTCCAATTTGTGCTATACTTTATTTATAAAATTAAACATTTTTTCCTCTAAACTTATGGTAACCAGCACCATCTTGAAGAAGTTGAAAAAGCCAACCTTTATTTTGTTGGTTTTTTTGTTCATTTTTTCCACGCCGGGCCTGGCCCTGGCCGCCGATGAAGCGGCGACAAGCGACTCTTCCGCAACTACAATTGACTCGGCTCAATCGGAAAGCGCGGACACGGCAGAACAGACAAGCGACGATTCGGCAATCACCGCAGAACAGACGCCAGCAGAATCCGACACAATAAGTGATGAAAAAGACAGCGAAAGTCAGCAAACTCTACTTGATGAAGAAGAACCGACCGACACCAGCATTGAAAATAAAAAAGCAGCTGAAAAGAGATTTAATTTAGAAACCGACAGCGCAACAGGTGCTTTGATTTATACTTTTCCGATTAGCGTGCCGCCGGGCAGAAATAATTTGCAGCCGGATTTAAAACTTTCATATAACAATCAGTCAAGAGATAACGACAACTGGTTTGGCTTTGGCTGGTCAATCAATATCCCATATATCGAGAGAATGCCCAAAAAAGGCGTGAACGCGCTTTATAGTCAAAATTATTTTAATTCTTCTTTGTCTGGCGAACTTGAAGATGTAAATTTAACTGACGGCACTCACGGTGAATATGGCACGAAAGTGGAAAATGGTGATTTTCTAAAGTACGAATATAATTCTAATAACTATTGGCTGGTGACTGACAAAAGAGGCACTGTATATAAATTTGGGTATAACGCGGGCGCCAG
The DNA here is from genome assembly GCA_028714455.1 of Patescibacteria group bacterium. GTDB lineage: Bacteria > Patescibacteriota > Patescibacteriia > CAIXNZ01 > CAIXNZ01 > CAIXNZ01. Next base: position 825 of record JAQTMG010000003.1, on the reverse strand, counting down.
ACAAGACGACCCGAATGATTCCACCCACGCTTTTAAATGGATGTTGGAAGAAGTGAGAGATACCAATAGTAACTACATTAAATACGAATACTATAAAGACAGCGGGCAAATTTATCCGCTGGACATCATATACACCGGCTATAACACGACAGACGGAATTTTTGAAATTGATTTTTCCAGAGAGAGCCGAAATGATGATTTAAATTCTTACAAAACCGGCTTTGAAGTGACAACCGACTATCGAATTTCTCAAATACAAACAAAGGTTAATGGCACCTGGGTAAAAAAATATGATATTGATTATACGGCGGGGGACAACGGCGCCAGGTCGCTTATCGATACCATCACCGAAAGCGGCCAGGACGGACAAAGTAATGTCATAACTTTACCGGCAAACTTTTTTGATTATCAGACCAAAACAAAAAGCTGGACGCAAGATACGGGTTATACTATTCCCGTCACGCTTGGTGATCAATTTGATCCTGGCACAAGAATAGCAGATGTTAATGGTGATGGTCTCCCAGATCTTATACAAGCCTACGGTTATTATTATAATGACGAATTTGTGGGACAGAAAAAAGTTTATATAAATAAAGGCGATGGTACAGGATGGGAATATGATTCAAACTACATAGTGCCGATAGTGTTTGTTGGTATGACCAGTGACACGGGTGCACGTTTAGCGGATGTTAACGGCGATGGCCTTGTAGATATCGTTTGGGGAGATGGTATAGGACAATACGAAATTAGGAAGGTGTATATTAATAAAGGAGATGGAACGGGCTGGGGGGAGGATTCGGGATGGGTTTTACCCGTTGCATTTGG
>JAQTMG010000002.1 GCA_028714455.1 Patescibacteria group bacterium | reverse complement strand
CTAAAACTCCTGGGGTTATTCACCGGCGCTTTTCTATTCATCACCCTAAAACTAAAACCCGTAACTTTTAAACAGTTACAGGCCTTCTAAAATATTGATTCGATTTGGTTTTGAAAATTTATCATTTATTCCCCAACTATTTTCTATTGTGTCGGAGTTGTCAGTTTAGAGCATTTTCTTGACTGTAATGTTTGCAGTGTTTCGGTTGGGTCTAGCATAGCGGCTGGTTTAAAAGCTATCCATGGTTGTTGTAAACATATATGGTCAACAAACGGTAGCGCTGGGTTTAAACACGATTGGCCAGCAGGAGGCCAGGCAATATTATTGCTAAGTTCGCCCTGATAAAGTTCAAAATGTAACATTCCACAATATGTGGCTTGTCCTAGAAATTGCCCCGCCTTTACCTGGGAGCCGATTCCAAGTCCAGGCGCCATTTTATCGGCATCAATCTCGCCATAATTAACAGTGTAATTACCATGCTTTATCATGAATTTGCCCACAGCAGAAGGGACTCCATTCGCTCCCCAGCCAAAGCTGCATTTATAAAAAGTTTTTGACATGCCAACGATTACGCCATCTGCCATGGCTAATATATTACCCGGAGCCTTTGTGTAAATATCAATGCCGCCGTGACACCTTCTGAAATCCGTGTCATTACTACTAAGACATTTTCTGCGATTGCCATAATTCCAGCTTATGTGATCAAAGCTGTCGCTTGCTACCGGGAAACATTGGCCTCCAATTGATTCATATCCGGGATTTTGTTCGGGCGGTGTATTCTCTAATACCTCGTCTGTCGAAGTTGGTATGGCGTTTACACCCGGCATCGTAATTTGGGTAATTCCGACAAGTGATAGTATAAACCCACCCAAAAAAGCAATAATCAAACCGATAATCGCATCAATAATATATTTTTTTGCTGCAGCAATTTTGCCCCTATCTCCAGCTGAAGTAATCCATAATATCCCCGCATAAATTATTACAATTATCGCGAGTAAAATTATTAGATAAAGGGAATCTTGATATAAAATACTTATATATTCCGTGAGATTATTGGCCTTTGTATATCCGAAAATAGGAACTTGTAGTTGTAAACGAACTGGTTCTGTATATTGGTGGCAGCAATCCAGATTAGCAGGACAAAGCCCCGTGGATTTATCCGCTGCCGCACCCTCGCAGTCAGATAGACATTCTCCATCATTTGGATATGTTTCCGCGCAGTTTAAGGCAAGAGCATTTTTGGCGAGGCAAAATAAAAAAAGTGAGACAGAAACAAGAAGGAATATTTTTAGTTTATTTTTTTTCATTTTGGAATTTTATTTAAAAATATAGTTTTTAACCAATTGGCAAAGACAAAGAAGGCTACGGTTTGCAGCAGGTCAGTTACCCCTACCCCCTTTTCGTTAACAATGAAAGGCATGGCCAGTATTAAGAGCGAGCCGCCGTAGATTATAAAATCGATTAAATAAAAATCCCATTTGGTCACGATTATTTCATATTGGCCAATGCCCCTTTCCTCATCTCTTTTGGATCTGAAACCAATGCGGGTCATGGCCAAAATAAAGGCGATGAATAAGACCGTGGCTGGCGCGTATAGCAGTAAAATTTTAGCCAGGGTCATGGTCATGTCGGGAAAAAGCCACCAGATAATTATGACAACCGCAATAATAATCCAGACAATGTATTTTGTTATGAGATTTAATAAAAACGTTTTAATTTTATCAGAAGTGGTTTGATACATAATTAAGGCAGATATTCCAAGGGATTTACCGGAATACCGTTTAAACGTACTTCAAAATGCAAATGCGGGCCGAGTGTGAACGGTCCAGCGCCTCTGGTACCTGGCATACCGCCAGAAAGCCCGATTACATCGCCGGCACTGACATAAGTGCCTTCATGAACATAAATTGCGCTGACATGGCCATAGACTGTAGAAAGATTATTCTCATGAATTAGGATTATATAGCTATAACCATAGCCGGCATCCACTGTTCTGGCCACATAGCCATCGGCCGGCGCATGGATCGACGTGCTTTGTTTCGCTCTGATATCAACGGCGGGATGTTCAAATAAATAGCGGAAGGGATAATCAGGATCATGGAATGAAGCTGTAATCACGTGTGATTCAACGGGCCATACTGTAAATGTGTTTTCGGCGTTTGCTCCTGATTTTTTGATGCGCTCAATCTTTTGCTTGAGGCTGTTTTGAAGGTTGGAAATTTCTGTGTTCACGTCAGACTGTTCTTGCTGGGCTTGCGATAAAAGGCGTTTAAAGGACGATTCAGAGCTTTTGGTTTCCAGAACCAGGGTTTGCTTGGCTTGTATTTGATTATTTAGCTTTTCCTGGTTTACTTCCAAGTCGCTCTTATTTTTTTCCAAATTCGTAATTTCCCTATTTTTGTCGGCCCTCTCAACCTCAATTGATTCTTTGAGGATTTTTAAACGATCAACCGATTGTTTGATGTCTGACTGGACTTGTTCGAGATCATTAAGTTCATTAAAAAATTCCGCGAATGAATCGTTTAGGATTAAGATTTCTAGATATGAGCGCCGGTCAGCTTTATCAAGCGTCTTGATATATTCAAGGAGGTTTGACTTCAGAGTATTGATTTCGGTCTCTTTTGAATTAATTTGGTAATTAAGAGAATCAATTTCCAGATTTGTCTGGTCGATTTGCATCTGGGCCGCTTGAATATCGAGCTGAACCTTAATCATTTGGTTATCCAGCATGGCCAGCTGGTTTTTTAATGATTTGCTCTGATCCTGGTATTCAGCGATTTTTTTGGCATATTCGTCAGAAGCCCTTTTTAACTCCTCTATTTTATTTTTCTTGTCCGCGATCTGCTGATTGAGCTGTTGGACTTCGGGGCTGTTTGTGTAATCATTGTTATCTGCCGCAACTACAAAAGAGGAGCTTAATAACGCAAATAAGCCCAAGATAAAGAATATTTTGCCTTTATTTAGGTTTTTCATCTGGCTTTATTATAGCAAAAAAAATGGGGATTGGGTATTAGATATTGGGTATTGGAAAAGGATTAGGCGAAAACCCTTCGACGCGGCTTAGGGCAGGCTGTTGCCATGACAAAATCACAATGGGTTTTCGCCCGTTATTTCTTGAAATAAAAAAGCCGCAGGTTTTGAATTCCCCGCGGCTTGTTGTTAGACAACGCCGTGTTGTTTTTTCCACTGCTGCCATTCATGGCGCAAATGCCAGATGACCCAGCAGTGCAATAAGATCATAAAAACAGATGCCGCCGGCACAAAGATAAAAATAAAAGTGCCGGGATTATAATCAACAATTACGTGGTAAAGGAAAATGCCCAGAAAAGCATCGCCGAAAATGTAAAATACGATGGTAATGATGGTTACTCTGATGATGTCTTTCTTGCTGACGCAAGACATGTCCGTCCAATATTTCTCGCGTGTATTTTCCATCTTTCCTCCGGTAATTTTTCGTTTATCTTCCGGCGCAAGCGCCGCCCTAAAATTCAATATTTTTATTTAATGAACCTATTTTCAGACTTCCTCTTTTGAGAAAATCTGGAGATAGATGGGGAGCGAGTTTGAATTCCTCGCTCCCCCGGTGTTTACTATTCACCCCCCCCCCTTAGGTAGAGGGCAAGTAATAGACAATGATAACCCCGAAAATTATTACCAGACAAAAGCCGATCAAGACCAATATCTCTTCCGTGTACATTAGGGTTCCTCCTTTTAGATTTTATACGATGACTATAGCATTATTTTAAGATTTTGTCAATGGTTTGGTTTTACTTTTGGCTAATATTAGAGAATAATAATTATATAAAATGGTCCAAGATAAGCGAAAACGGCCACGTAGAGACGCATTGCAATGCGTCTCTACAATGGTTTTAAAAACGCGTAGAGACAGGGTATACCCCGTCTCTACAATGACGATACGGCCGTTTTCGCGCAAACAAAAAACGCTCTTTGTCATTCCGAGTAAAACGAGGAATCTATGACTTTGATGGATTCTTCGCTCCGCTCTGAATGACGGTCACACAAAGGGCGTTTTTTATCTCAACTTATTTTGCGCCTGGTTGATTCTTTTCAGGGTTGTTTTTTTACCCAAAACCCAGGCGATTTCAAATGGGCTGGGTGAGTTTTGCTGGCCAGAAAGGGCAACGCGCATTGGCCAAAGATAATCCCCTACCCCGAAATTATTTTGTTTAATCCACGATGTAATTTTTTCTTCTAAATTTTTCACTGATTTAAAATCTGTATCTTTTAAAGTAATTAAATAATCTTCTAATTTAACAAGATTTTCCAAACTTGCCTCCTTGGTTGATTTTTTCCAAACTAAAAGATTGGCATCGTATTCAATTTTTTTGTCAGAGAAAAAATTTAGATTTTGAGAGATGTCTGAAAGTTTTTTTAAACGCTCTTGTTCAACGGTGACAATTTTTTCAATCAGCTTGGAATTTTTAATTTGTTTTAAATATGTTTTACAAAGTTTAGTCAATTCTTTTATTTTCAATTTTCTGATATACAAACCATTGAGCCAATTCAATTTTTCAATATCAAAAACAGCGCCGGATTTGTTTATTTTATTTAAATCAAATTCTTTTATTAGTTCATTCAGCGAAAAAATTTCTTTGGTACTTCCCTCGCCAGGATTCCAGCCTAATAAGGCCACGAAGTTTAAAAGAGCTTCTGGCAAATATCCTTTTTGTAAAAAATCTTCAACAGCCACATCGCCCTCTCTTTTACTCAATTTAGTTTTATTGGGATTCAAAAGTAAGGGTAGATGGGCAAAGGCCGGCGGTGTCCAACCAAAAGTTTCGTAAAGCAAAATATGTTTTGGTGTGCTGGGCAACCATTCCTCGCCGCGGATAACATGAGTAATTTCCATTTCATGGTCATCAACCACATTAGCCAGATGATATGTCGGAAAGCCGTCTGATTTCATTAAAACCTGGTCATCAATGGTGCTGGTATTGAATGATACTTCGCCCCGAATTAAGTCATTGAATTTAATGTCGCGATTTATTGGCACCCTTAATCTAATCACGCAAGGTTTATGCGCTTTTAAATTGGCTGCAACTTCTTCTGGCTTTAAATCACGGCAGGTGCCATTGTACATGGGCGGCATTTTATTGGCAATTTGTTCCTCTCTCATTTTTGTTAAGCGCTCTGGCGTGCAAAAACAATAATAGGCCTTGTTGTCTTTAACCAGTTGTTCGGCAAATTTTTGATAGATTTTTGTGCGTTTTGACTGATAAATGGGCTTATTGTCATATTTTAAATCAAACTGCTTTAAGATTTTGATTAATTGTTTGTCAGCCCCTTTTACCAAGCGGGTCTGGTCAGTATCTTCAATTCTTAATAAAAAATCGCCTTTAAATTTTTTGGCAAATAAAAAATTATAGAGTGCTGTTCTTAAGCCACCAACATGCAAATAACCAGTTGGACTGGGAGCGAATCTGGTGCGGATTTTATTCATATTTTTGAAATTTATAGATAAAGCAGGTCAATGGAAATATTATAACAGCCCTGACAATCCTTTTCCAGCGCCAGGGCTCTTTAAAACCGCGCCAAAGCCATTCCAGGCCGTGGCTTCGGAAACTTTCTGGCGCCCTTGTCACTTGGCCGGCTAGGAAATCTATTGTGCCGCCAAGACCCAACATCAATTTGGCATTTAATTTATCCTGGTTTGAGGCCATAAAATACTCTTGCTTTGGCGCGCCGAGCGAGACGAAGATAAGCGTTGGGTTAATGGCGTTGATGAGGTTTATGAGGTTGGGTGAGGTTGAGTTGCCCTGGTTATCAAATTCACCGCCGTTAAGATAGTCAATTTTTAAATTGGGAAAATTTTGTTTGAGCAAATTTTTAGCTCTCTCCCCCACTTCTTTTTTTCCACCAAGTAAAAGGATTGAATAATTATTGTGTTCGGCAAGTTCCAGAACTTTTTGGGACAAATCCGCGCCAGTTGTTTTATTGTTCAACTTGTCGCCCAAAATCCTGGCGCCGACTTTTAGACCGGAACCATCTGGTATGGAAAGAAAAGAATTTTGAATTATACGTCTGAATTTTTTATCTTTGTAACTTATCAGACAAATTTCCGGGTTTGGCGTGACCACGTAACCTTTTTGTCCGCTTAATAAAAAATCAGCGATCAACTTAGTCGCCTCTTCAAGCGAAACGTCATTAATTTTTGCGCCGAGAATATAAATATCTCTCATGATTTTAGTTGGTACTGTTTTAAGATGGTGTAAATCGGACCGTTTGATGTTAATTCACTTTCCATTAGATCGATGCTTTGAATTGCGAATTCAGAATTATGAATTATGAAATTTGGAATCTGAATTGATGTTTTTGATTTTACTCTGCCTAAAGTTAAATGCAAGCGAAAAGGTCGCGGATCAATTTCAAATTCCAGAAGTTCCAGTATTTTGCCAATTTGTTTTTGCAAAGCTAATGTTTTGCCATCGCTCATTTCTTTCATTTCCAAAAATATAACTTTTGGTTCAATTAAATTTGGGAAGGCATCAACTGAATTGGAAAGTTGAAAATTTAAAGTCGGAAAATTGGCAACGATTGGTTCAATAGCCCTATCAATTGAGTCCAATTTTTCAGCCAGCGTTGAGCCGAGAAAATGTAAAGTCAAGTGAAAGTTTTCATCTTCAACCCATTTAATCGGTTTATTTTTATTGGCCTTGTCTAATTTTTTAACCAAATTAACTAGTTCATCTTTAATCTCTTTTGGTAAATTTATGGCTAAAAATAAGCGTTTTTGCATAGTTTAAGTATAACAATATTTTAACAAAAGAAAAACCCGCTTCTTTTATGAAACGGGTTTAATTTTTTTCGCTCAAGATATCAGCGCAAGCTCGTTTTACGTGTTCAAGTTTAAAAAGAGAAATTATTTGTCCCCTTCTTTTACCGTTGATAGGTTTTAAGCCCTTAATGCGTGATCGAATAGCCGATTGAGATATGGATAATAATTTTTTTTGAATAGCAGCAATAGTCGCAAAACTTTGGCCATCTTTTTTGGCCCAACCGTTTTTACCAATAGTTAGTAAATGTTTATCAAGGAGGTCGGCACAGGCTCGTTTGGCTTTTTCAAAACTGTAAAAATTAACGAAATTTCCATTGTTAGATCTACCCTTAAGAGGTTTCAAGCTTTTGCGGCGTGATAGTAAAGCGTTTTCTGATAAGGATAATTTTCGTGCAATAATGGCAATAGGTGCATATCTTTGACCATTTTTAATGGCCCAGCCGTTTTTATCAGCAATTAGAAAATCCTTGCCAAAATGATCAGCGCAAGTCTTCATGACTTTTTCAAAGTTATAAAGATCATAGATATTTCCATGCTCATTTTTACCTGCAAGGGGTTTTAAATTTTTGATGAGCGGTTTTAGAATTCTCGTGGATAATTTTAGCTTTTTGGCAATAACAGGGATACGTGCATATTTTTGGCCATTCTTGATAGCATAGCCGTCTCTATTAATAATTAATAGTTTTTCGTCAAGAAGATCGGCGCAAACTTTTTTAACTTGTTCGAGGTTGTAAAAATTACGAATACAATTGCCCCTCCCTTTTCCCTTGAGAGGAGTTAGACTCTCGCTGCGTAATTTTATAACATCATAAGACAATCCCAACCCATTAGCAATTACTTTTATGGGAGCATATCTTCGGCTCTCCTTTACGGCCCAACCATTTACGTCGCCAATTAGCAAGCTTTTATTAAGAAGATCTGCGCAAGCTCTTTTAACTTGTTCAAGGCTGTAAAATACAGAAATGGTTCCATTCCTGTTTTTACCAATAAAAGTAGCTAAACTTTTAATGCGTCGTTCAACGGCGCGTCTAGATAGATTTATTTTCTTTGCGATAATATGTAGAGTAGCATATTTCCGGTTGTCTTTGACGGCCCAGCCGTCTTTACCAGCAATCAGTAATTCCTTATCGAGAAGGTCAGCGCAAACTCGTCTAACTTGCTTAAGGCCGTAAAGAATAATAAGCCGCCCACCTTTTTTACCTTTAAGAAATTTTAAGTTTTTAATTCGCTTATTTATGGCTGATTCTGATAAATCTAATTCCTTAGCAATAACACGAACAGTGTTATATCTTTGTTTATCTCTAACAATCCAGCCATCTTTATTTGTGATTAGCAAGTTTTCATCTAGTAAATCAGAACAAGAAGTTCTGACATCATTTAAGTTAAAAAAATTTATCTTTCGTCCTTTTTGATTTTTGCCCAAATGAGGTGTTAGATTTGAAATCCGACTGTTTAAAGTTCCAATACTCAAATCAAATATCTCAGACAAAGATTTGATAGAGCAATAGGGTTCTTCTCTGGTATCGCTGTCGTTAATCAAGTAATATCGCCCCTCCTCATCCAGAAGGAGGCCATACTCTTTAACAAATTCATTAAGATTCATGATTGCCTCCTTTTTATTATTTTGTCAAAGTTCAATAGTATAAATTAGCATGAATACCAAAAAAAGTCAATAAAAAGCCCGGCAATAATATTGTCGGGCTTTTGGGATGATTAATGTTTTACCGGTAGGAAAAGCATTTCGTCTTTATTAGATACGGGTAAATTCTCATAAGTTGTTAACCTCGATGTGATTTTTGCTATTTGCGTTACATTAGTGAATAATTCGATCCTGATCTGTCCGCCCGATGGCCACAAATCTAATTCTTTTTTTTGCATTCTCTTGACAGTATAATATTCCATCTCGGGCGGCAGTTGGTAGGTTTGACCTAGTATATCACTAAAGAGAACCGGCCTAAATGTATGGTTATGACATTCATCAAGAAAATCTACGACCGTAGCAAGTTTGCCATGAAATTTTTCCATCATTTTTTGGGCGATCGGCCGTTTTTTATCGTCCTTGCTAAAAAGTCGTAATACTCGTCCCCCACGTTGAGTGGCCTTAACCACCGAACTTGTAATACGCAAATTAATTAATGCCGTAATGAGAGTGTTATCAAAACCTCTATCGACAAGATCAACGGTGGTTAATACTTGAATTTTTCCAGTTTTGAAATCAGCCAATCGTTGTTTTAAATCCATCTTTGTCAACCGACGTCTTTGGTTTGAACCCCAGACTGCTTTGCTCGCAATGCCGGCTCGTTGGAAAATTCGAGCAACTTTTATAGCATGGCTAACATTTATACATGTTATTAAGCATGTCTGACCCCTTAAGAAGCGTTTATAAATATCCAATGCTGATTTATTACGCCTAGAAACATCGATATAACGCTTCTGGGCCTTTGGGTCATAATCCCCCATGCGCCTAGTGATTTTTGAGATATCAATATTTGTTTGCGCAAGCCAGGATTGAACGTGACAGAGCATACCAAGCTTGATTGCTTCTTCAATTGTCATTTTAGCGATAAGCGGCAAATAGCATGAAACTCGTTTTGTTTCGTTATAAACATCCGAGGCAGTTAAACCGATTTGAATAGTTTCTGGTCCGAAATGTCTTCTGATATTTTGGCGACCAGGACTTAATGCTTCATGCACCTCATCAAAAATCACGAGGTCAAATTTTTCTGGAAGCAAATGCTGCCTTTGTATTGACTGATAAGTGGCAACCGTAATCTGTTCGGACATATTTTTGCGAGCTCCAGTGAATACATCAATTGTGAAATTTGAAAATTTTCTAAATCGCTCCTCGATTTGGTCAACAAGTGTGATAGTCGGCACTAAAAACAAAACTTTTTTAAAGCCGCCTGCTATTGCTAATTCAATAGCGATATTGGTTTTACCTAAACCGCTTGGCAGCATAAGATAACCCATTGTCATGCCCTTTTTCAAAAATTCATGTAAAGACATAAAAATGCCATGCTGACCTTTTCTGAGTCGACGCTCTGGTTCCTTGACTCTGATATAGTGCTTGATATTTTTCAGTACTTCAGATAGCTTCATGGTTTCCTCCCTTTTTATTTTTTCAAAGTCCATTCATTATCGGAATTATAAAGATTATCAGAAAAACCCTGAACTGTCAAGGTAATTTATGCTATAATTGAATTATGAAACCCGCTCAATTTTGGCTTAAAAAAGACAACAAAATTCAATGTCAGCTTTGTAATCATTATTGTTTAATTTCTGAAGGCAAAGTCGGTGTTTGCGCGGTGAGGAAAAATATTGATGGCGAACTGCAATCCTTGGTTTATGGCAAACTGATTGCCGAAAATGATAATGACCCGATTGAGAAAAAGCCGCTTTTTCATTTTTTGCCTGGCAGTTTAACTTATTCAATTGCGACAGTTGGTTGTAATTTGCGCTGCATGCATTGTCAGAATGCTGACATTTCCCAATATCCGGTTGAGGAACAATTTAAAGAAAATGTTGTGCCAGGACACGAGGCCACGCCAGAACAAGTTGTGGCGCGAGCCAAAGCATCTGGTTGCCAGTCAATTGCCTACACCTATACTGAACCAACGATTTTTGCCGAGTTTGCCATTGATTGTATGAAACTGGCCAAAAAAGCCGGCCTGAAAAATGTTTGGGTTTCTAATGGCTATACAGCACCAGAGGCTTGGCCAAAAATACTTCCCTATCTTGATGCCATTAATGTTGATTTGAAATTTTTTAATAATGATACTTATTTAAAAGTTTGCGGATGCAAGCTCCAGCCGGTTTTAGATAATTTAAAGCTGCTAAAGAAAAATAAAATCTGGCTGGAAATTACAACCCTGATTATTCCGGGTTTGAATGATACCGATGAAGAACTTTTAGCCATCGCTAAATTTATAAAAAATGAACTTGGCGACAGAACGCCCTGGCATGTTTCCCGCTTTTTCCCGCAATATAAATTGCAAGACACTGATCCGACTGAAGAAGAAAGAATTTATACGGCTGTACAGCTTGGCAAAGATACTGGTTTAAAATATGTTTATGGTGGCAATGTTTTGTCTGAAAATTTAGAAAATACCTACTGCCCTATTTGCGGTGAATTGATTATTGAGCGAAAAGGTTATGAAATAAAAAGGTTTGACAAAGATGGAAAATGTCCGAAATGCGGTGAAAAATTGGATTTGGTTTTGAAATAAAAAACCCCAGTTCAAGACAAACCGGGGTTTTAGAATTTGTGTTACATTCCCCTTCTTGTGCTTATTTTTTCTACTTCGCCGGTTCGAGTTCTTGAATTGTATGAAGCACGAATGTGCTCCATGAAATCATCAAGAATTTCACCTTCAATATCCCAGCATTCTCTACGTACGCTCGAAATGCGACCCGTAACCGTACTGATGAGGACTTTTATTTTCCCATGTTCGCTCAGAGTAAAAAAGACTTCTTTCCCGTCAAAAAGTGCTACCATTAGCTCAAATTTTCCGGGGCCTTCGATAATTTTTTCTGCCATAACGGCACCTCCTGTTTGCTGATTGGCTCAGCTTTGCCGTCCCGCGTCGCGGGACTTCCCTTGTTTACCCATAACGGGCGGTCAAAGACCTACCTTAAGCCACATTTTGATTTTTAATTTTATCAGCAAAATAGCATTTTGTCAAGGAAATCAGGTGTAAATAGCCATTGTTGACAATTCGCATTTGATTTAATATACTTGTCTTAGCACTCGGTTAATGTGAGTGCTAACGGCCTTGAGCCCGGAGCTTTGAGCTTAGATTTTTAGCACTAAGCCCAGAGCTCTAAGCTCTAAGCAAATTATTATGTTCAATATAAATAAGTTCACTACTAAGTCACAAGAGGCCTTGCGCCATGCGCAAGAAATCGCGGTTGATAATCATAATCAGCAAGTTGATGCCTTGCATTTGCTCGCTGCCCTACTTTTACAGGAAGACAGTTTGGTTTTGACTATCGTTAAAAAACTGGAAGTTGAAGTCACTCACATAAAAAAAGAAATTTCCCGGGCCATTGAAGCCATGCCTAAAAGCAAGGTTGAGGTTAATTTAACGCAAATGTTTTTGACCGAGGACCTGGCTCGCGTTTTGGCTGGTTCAGAAAAAGAAGCCAAAGATCTCAAAGACGAATATATTTCCACTGAACATTTATTTCTCTCCATATTAAATACCAAGTCTAAGGCCAAAACGCTTTTGGAAAGTTTTGATATTAAATTTGACGAGGTTTTAAAATTACTGGCGCAGTTGCGCGGTTCTACTCGTGTGACAGATCCAGAACCAGAATCAAAATTTCAAGTGCTGGAAAAATACGCTCAAAATTTAACTGAACTAGCTAGGCAAGAAAAATTAGATCCGGTCATTGGCCGTGATTCTGAAATTCGCCGAGTGATGCAGGTCTTGTCGCGCCGCACAAAAAACAACCCGGTCTTAATCGGAGAAGCTGGCGTAGGTAAAACTGCCATTGCCGAAGGTTTGGCCCAAAGAATTGTGGCTGGCGACGTGCCAGAAACCTTAAAAAACAAAGAAGTCATTGCCCTGGATTTAGGCTCTTTGATTGCCGGCACAAAATTTCGCGGTGAATTTGAAGATCGCTTAAAAGCAGTTTTAAAAGAAGTTGAGAGTTCAAACGGCCAAATTATTTTATTTATCGATGAATTGCATACTGTCGTGGGCGCTGGCGCTATTGAGGGCTCAATGGACGCTTCTAATATGTTAAAGCCGGCTCTGGCCCGAGGTAAATTGCACGCTGTTGGCGCTACCACGCTAAAAGAATACCAGAAATACATTGAAAAAGATCCGGCGCTGGAGCGCCGATTCCAACCAGTCATGGTTTTGGAACCTTCTATTGAAGACACCATTGCCATTCTGCGAGGCATTAAAGAAAAATACGAAGTGCATCATGGCGTGAGAATTACTGATTCAGCCATCACGGCAGCTGCGGATTTATCTCAACGTTATATCACTGATCGTTTTTTACCAGACAAAGCCGTTGATTTGATTGACGAGGCCACTTCTGCTTTGCGCATGGAAATTGATTCCATGCCCGAAGAACTGGATAAAATGAAACGCAAAATTAAGCAATTGGAAATTGAAAAAGCCGCGCTTAAAAATGAATCAGAAAAAGAAGCCAAGGAAAATTTGAAAAATTTAAATAAGGAACTTAATGATTTAAAAGAAAAATCCAATCAATTAGAATTGCATTGGAAAAATGAAAAAGAAATTATTACCAAAATTCGTGAGGTCAAAAAGAAAATTGATACCTTAAAGCAAGAAGCTGATATTTTGGAAAGAAAATCAGAACTGCAAAAGGTGGCCGAGATTCGTTATGGCACGATTCCGACTCTGGAAAAAGAAATCAAGTCTTTAGAAAAGAAATTGATTGTTGTCCAGAAAGAACACAAAATTTTAAAAGAAGAAGTGACCGAAGAAGACATCGCGGCCGTGGTTTCGCGCTGGACAGGCATTCCTGTTTCCAAGATGTTGCAGTCAGAAATGGCTAAGCTGGCCCACGCCGAAGATGAGCTGAAAAAGCGCGTGGTTGGCCAGGAAGAGGCCATTTCAGCCGTGGCAAACGCTATTAGACGCTCTAGGGCGGGCGTGAGCGAGGAAAACAAGCCAATCGGTTCATTTATATTCCTAGGCCCAACTGGCGTGGGTAAAACCGAATTAGCCAAGGCCTTGGCCGAATTTATGTTTAGCGATGAAAATGCCATGATTCGCGTGGACATGTCAGAGTACATGGAAAAGCATTCTATTTCTAAATTCATCGGCTCCCCTCCCGGCTATATCGGCTATGATGAAGGCGGTCAATTAACCGAGCAGATTCGCAGACGACCCTATTCAGTTGTTTTGTTTGATGAAATTGAGAAAGCCCATCCCGAAGTATTTAATATTCTGTTGCAGCTGCTCGATGACGGTAGACTGACGGACGCCAAGGGCCGCGTGGTTAATTTTAAAAATGCCATTATTATCATGACTTCGAATTTGGGCAATCAGCTTTTGAAAGAAGTTTCGCTTGGCTTTGAAGACAAATCAGTTAGAAAAGATCAGAAAATGGATGAAGAGAAAATGAAAGAACGAGTCAATGAAGCCCTGAAAGCGCATTTCAAGCCAGAATTTATAAATCGTCTGGATGAAATAATTATTTTCCATCCGCTTGGCAAAAAAGAAATCGAAAGAATTATTGATTTGCAATTAGATATCGTGAAGAAAAGATTGCTTGATAAAAAAATTAAAGTTGAATTCACTGACTCGCTTAAAGAATATTTATCAAATAAAGGTTTTGATCCGCAATTTGGCGCTCGCCCGCTCAAGCGCGTGATTCAAAATCAAATACTTGATGATCTGGCGTTGCAGATTATTGAGGGGAAGATTAAAGAGGGTCAGAAAATTAAAGTCGATGTGTTAAAGGATAAAGTGGTCTTCAAATAAAGAAAATAAAAAGGGTTGATGATAATCAACCTTTTTTATTTTTTTAGTAAAAGAAAAAGCCCCGGATTCAGTGTTTCTGAATACGGGGCTAGGTTGCCTTTCCGCATGGATTTGCCAATGAGGAAAATCAACGCGTAAAAATATAGCTTTGGCAACCTGATTTGAGATTATCAATTCTAGAATTTGTTGTCAATTTATAAAAGAAAAGGCCCCGGCGCGACAGCGTTTCGCTGTTTTGCGCACGGGGCCTCGAGAGGCATACGGGCAGTACTTGTGCAGGGCGTTGATTGGGTTTGTGCCGGTTTCTACTATCCAGGTTCCGCCTGGTTAGCAGTATCACCGGCGATCGCGGGAAAAAACGAACGCCCGCGATAAATTGCGCGAGGCACTCGCCGAGCTTTTCAGCTGGCACGGCTCAAGCGCGTTTTTCACGCCTTTTCGCTTTTCTGTCGCTGCGCCAGGAGCTAGCACTAACAGCCACCGCCTCTCATTTTGGTATCTTAGCAAAATATATTAATTTTGTCAAGAGGTGTTTGAAGATAAAGAAAAAGGCCCCGGGTGCTTCAACAAAAGCTGAAGTCACGCGGGGCCAGTGAGGATTTTATCTGCGGTTATCGGCGCAAAGTTTTTTGTTGGCTTTGGCAACCTCGTGTTTAGGCGTTTGCCTGGGTGGTGCGCTTATTGCGCGACCAGATTTCACAATCGAGGCTTTTTTGAATACCAAGTTGTTCCTCCGCCATTGAATTTTTTTGTATGCTTCTTTGCCCTTGGCATCGTAAGCAGCGCCCTCATTCCCGCAGGAACCCTCATGAACATTATCTTAGTCTTTGGTGTTTAATTTGTCAAATGGTTTTTGCCTTTTAAAAAAGTCATTTTCATGATAAGATGTAATATATGAAAAATTCAAAAATTTTAATATTTATGTTTGTTCTAATACTTGCTTTGCTCGCGCCTTTTAGCCTTGCCAGGGCCTTTGATTTTGACCCAAATGACATAGTCTCGGACGGAGAGCTGCAGGATTATAAATCAATGGATCTGACGGCAATTCAGGAATTTTTGAATAATCAAGACGGTATTCTGAAAAATCTTAGCACAATTGACGCCTTTGGCTCACAGCGTTTGGCTTCGGAAATAATTTATAACGCCGCCCAAACATACAAAATTAATCCCAAATGGATTTTAGCGACTCTTCAGAAAGAACAGAGTCTGATAACCAATCCAAATCCCTCGCAAAAAAACATTGATTGGGCCATGGGTTATGCCGTCTGCGATTCCTGCAGTATTTACGATCCGCAGGTAGCGTTGTTCAAGGGTTTCGGCATTCAGGTCGACAAAGCCACCTGGCGCATCAGATATTATTATGACAATCCCGAAAAATTTAATTTTTTGCCGGGCAAGCTCTGCCAAATCGATGGCCAGCCAGTGATTCCCAACAATCAGTCGACCGCCAATTTGTACAATTACACGCCGCATATGCAGGGCAATTTTAACTTCTGGAACATCTGGAACCGCTGGTTTGCCAAAACGTTTCCGGACGGTTCGCTTTTGCAGCAGGCCGACGATAACCAGACTTGGCTGATCGCCGACGGCAAAAGAAGATTGTTTGAAACGAAGATTGCTTTTACTTCGCGTTATGCCAACTCAAAAGTCATTATCGTTTCCAGAAACGATTTACAAAGATTTGAGATAGGCAATCCGGTCAAATATCCCAATTATTCATTGCTACGCTCCCCCGCCGGCGTGGTGTATCTAATCGTGGGTTTGGAAAAAAAACAGATTGAATCAAATGAAGTTTTTAAAGAAATCGGCTATAATGAAGAAGAGGCTATAGACGTGACTGACGAGGTGCTCTCTTATTTCGCGGATGGCAGAACAATCACTCTGGCTAGCTTATATCCGCAGGGCGCGCTTTTGCAGGATAAAAAAACAGGCGGCGTTTTTTATGTGGAAGATGGCATTAAATATCCGGTCTGGTCCAAAGAAGTGCTGACCATTAATTACAATAAAAAATACAAGACGGTCAAGGTAAGTAGTGAGGAGCTCGACAAATACGCAACCGCGGCCAATGGCTTGAAACTGCACGACGGCGTGCTGGTAAAGACAAAAACCGATTCAAAGGTGTATGTGATTTCCAATGGCGAGCGCCGCTGGATCGCCAATGAAAGTTCGTTTAACCAGCTTGGTTATAGCTGGTCTGACGTGGTCACTGTGAGCGATAAAGTATTTAGCCTGCACTCTGAAGGAAATGTCATTGATTTATTAATACCCGCAAGTAATATAGCGACGAATAATTAATAAGAGCTAAAAGAGCTAAGCGCCTATAGGCATTTTATCCCGTAGCTCGTGTAGCTCCTATAACACGTATGTTAGTTTTTTCAGCCATTTGTCCTCATCCGCCGATTCTGATTCCCACCATCGGCAAGGACAATTTAGAAAAAATTAAAAAGACGCAGGACGCCATGAAGAAATTGGAGGAGGATTTGTACGCCAGCAAACCCGAACTGATAGTGATTATTTCTCCTCACGGCGCAATGATTCCCGATGCTTTTAGTATTAATCTTAATTCAAGCTATAAGGCGAATTTCGAAGAGTTTGGTGATTTTCAGACCAAGCTGGAATTCAAAAGTTCGCCGCTGCTTGCCATGAAGATAAAAGAACGTGTTGAGGGCGCCTTGCCTTTGGTTTTGTCCAGCATTGATAATCTGGATCATGGCGCGGCCGTTCCCCTCTTTTATCTGACCAAACACCTGAAAGACATTGAGATTTTGCCGATCACTTATAGTTTTTTGGACTATCAAAAACATTTTGAATTCGGCCAATTAATGAAAAAAGAAATTGCCAAAAGCGAGAAAAGAATCGCCGTTATCGCTTCCGGCGACATGTCTCACGCGCTGACGCAAGACTCGCCCGCGCGCTACTCGCCCAAAGGCGCGGAGTTTGATAAAAAATTTATTCAGTTTCTTCAGAAAAAGGACGTGAAGGGTATCATGAAAATGGATTCGAAATTAATAGATAAAGCGGCCGAGTGCGGCTTGCGTTCATTTATGATTTTGTTTGGCATCTTGGACGAATATAAATACGAGCCAGAGATTTATTCATACGAAGGACCCTTTGGCGTGGGTTATCTGGTGGCGAATTTTAGATTTGTTTAAACAGTCAAAAGGAGGCGGAAATTGGCAAGAATAATAAGGGATATTAGCAAGGGGTCGAGAAAGATAAGTCCGAAGTGGGTCGCGAAACAGCTTGGCGCTGAAATCGCGGGAGAAATAAAAAACCCCGATGGAATAGTCGGAGCTTTGGCCAGCCGAGAATTAGTCACCAAGATGATCAAAGAAGATCTGGAAAAAGAGAAGGCAAAAAAGAAGAAAGCGAAGAAGAGAACAAAAAAATAATTTTATCATCAAGCCGCGGAAATCAAAACCCGCGGCTTTTTATCTTGACAAAATTAAATAAATACGACAGTATATAAGTATAAATTCGTAAAGCTCGAAAATTAAAAACAAAAAGGAGGGGAAAATGCACAAGAGCGTTTTTGATTACGAAATGGAAAGGGGTGGTTGGAGATTTCAAGAAGAAAGGGACTCTAAATTTCTAGGTTATCTCTTTTTTTTCGTAGCATTATATCTTATCATCACTCTCGGTTTTATTGGTCTGTTTCCCGGACACAGATTGGCAATGCCTGTTTTTTGCTCAATCTTTTGTGTCTTGCCTCTTCTGATAGTACTGATGGGCTTGATTTACGGTAGCTTGGTGGGGGCGGAGTATTGTAGGGATCAGCTCATTGATTATCTTGGGGAAAATGGTCGCTTATCCCCTTTTACCAAGGCCGTATGTTATATTGTCTGGGTGCTGGGCGCAATTTCGGGCCTTTTTGTTCTAATCGCGCTTATCGGTGGCTGTATCTATATACTTCTTGAAAACATTGACAAGATTCGTTCCGGGCGTAAGTAAGGAGTCAGTTTAGCCTTTGGCAAGTGCCGCGGAAATCAAAACCCGCGGCTTTTTTTATTTCAAAAGGGCGAAAATGATTTCTTTCTGGCTGGAACACTTAAGTGTTCCAGCCATGGAGGCGGGCGAAAATGATTTTGTTATATAACGATCCATGTAGGACAGGTCGCGACCTGTCTCCATGTTTAAAATCATCAAACCAAATCATTTTCGCCCAACCATTTCCTAATTTCGTATTTTCCACCAGAGGCGGCTCCGCCTACGGCAGACTTATTTCATATTTCAGGCGTTTTCTGCTACTATAAAGTCATATGGACCCTTATATAAATTTAGCCAAGGAGACAATCAAACAACACCTTCTGACCGGCAAGACAATTGAGCCATCCAAGGATTTACCCAGAGAAATGCTGGAGCGACAAGCCGGCGTTTTCGTTTGTTTCAAAAAGAAGGGCGAACTGCGCGGCTGTATTGGCACTTATCTGCCGACGCAAGAAAACGTGGCTGAAGAGATTATTAATAGTACTATTTCGGCCGCGACCGAGGACCCGAGATTTTTGGCAGTTAGCGCGAAAGAATTAAAGGACCTGAAGGTTTCCATTGACGTGTTAAGCGTGCCAGAACTTGTTTCGGCCAAAGATATTAAAAAACTGAACCCCAAAAAAGACGGTATCATGGTTAAATCAGAAGACGGCTTTGCCAGTGGCTTGTTGCTGCCTGACTTGGAAGGCGTTGACACTGTTAAAGAACAGATAGATATCGCCTGCCAAAAAGCCGGCCTCGATCCCCTGACAGATAAATTCGTAATTTATAAATTCACGGTCGACAGGCATGAAGAAAAATAAGATTGCTCAAATTATTCCCGCTTTGCGCCTAAAGCGTGACCTGCACTTTTTTGATTATGAAATCCCCAAAGAGCTAGAAGGCCAGGCGCAAGTTGGACAACTAGTGGAGATCCCCTTTAGAAATCAGTTGATTAAAGGGGTTATTTTAAATTTGCTGGAAAAAGAAAGCGAGTTTGAACTAAAACCCATTGCTAAAATTTTAGAACCATTTCCCTATTTAAAATTATGGCAACTTAATTTAATCAAAGATTTAGCCGCTTATTATTTTGTTTCCATGGGAATTTTGTTAAAGATGATAATTCCCGACATTCCCAAGCGCGCCAAAAACTCGGCTGAAAAATTTTTGAGCGATTTTAAATTTGAGAAATTGAAACATGAAATCAAAACCGAGGCGCTTGAGAGCACGAGGCCCGTGCTTTTGCGCTATTTTAAACTCGAAGATAAATATGCCGCTTATCTTGATTTGATAAAGAAAGTTATTGAACAGAAAAAACGGGTTGCCATTATTTGTCCGCAACTTTTGCATGTAAAAAAGATCTATCAATATCTGGGAGATTTCAAAGATTCAACATCCATTTTTCTTAATGATTTGCCGATGAATAAATATTTTCAAGAATATCGGAAAATTAAAGATGGCACTACTCAAATTATCATTGGTACCAGAAGCGCTATTTTCGCGCCGTTTAGCGATCTGGGCTTGATTATTATCGATGAGGAGGAAAATGAGAATCACAAGCAGGAGGAACCAAATCCCCGCTATAACGCGAAAACCGTGGCTTTAAAAATAAGCGAATTAACCGGCGCCAAGGTAATTTTTAGCACAGCCGCGCCATCGCTTTGGGCATTAAATAATGTTGAAAATAAAGAGTGGGCTGAAGTTAAAATTAAGGCGCCGTCTTTTCCTGAACTTAAAATTATTGACAAGAAAGAAGAATTTAAAGCCGGCCGTTATGAACTTTTTAGCGATGAGCTGGCTGGCGCGCTGAAAAAGAATTTGGCAAACAAGCAACAGTCATTTTTATTTTTAAATCGCAAAGGCACTTCGACAATGGCCACCTGCAAAGATTGCGGTAAAATCGTCAGCTGTCCGGCTTGCAAGTTGCCCCTGGTTTATTATGCCAGCAAGAAAATGCTTTGCCATAATTGCGGACATGAGCAGGATCTAGTTTTATTCTGTTCCGAATGCAAAAGTCCAAATATTAAATTGACCGGTACCGGTACTGAAAAAGTTGAAACCGAAGTCAAAAAAATATTTCCCAAAGCCAAGGCGATTAAATTAGACATTGCCACGCCAAATTATAAGAAAGATTTATCTGGTTATGATATTATCATCGGCACGCAGTTTGCTCTTGATTACATTAATTGGGAGAAAATCAGTTTGGTCGGCGTGGTTAGCGCGGATACTTTATTTTATTTGCCTGATTTTCGCAGTCAGGAAAGAACTTTTGATCTGCTGGCCAGGATGGCGTTATTTCTTGGCGAGGGTAAAAAAATGATTGTACAAACTTTTACGCCCGATAATTATGTTTTTAAAGCGTTAAGCGAAAAGGATTTTAAGATCTTTTACAAAAACGAAATTGCGGAAAGGCAGGACTTGAATTATCCTCCGATTACTAAATTAGTGAAAATCATCGGCCAGAGCTATGAATTTAACGCGGGCCAGGAAGAAATTGAGGAAGTTTATAAAAATTTAAAGAAAACAGCCGGTGATAAAATTATTATCTTGTCCCCCGCCCTGATCTATTCACAGCAGGTGCGCGGCAGATTTCGCTGGCAGATTATCATTAAGTTGCTGGACAGAAAAACCAGTTTGGATTTTCTGAAAATCGTGCCCGACAATCTGATTATCGACGTTGAACCGGAGAGCCTTTTGTAGCGCTTGATCTTGATTTTTTTGGTTCTTTGTGCTAAAATCAAAAAATAGTTAAATTAATTTTCCAATGTCCAAACTAGAAATAATCAAAGAGCCAAATCCGATTTTGCGTCAAAAATCGGTTAAAATAAAAGCCATCACGCCGGAAGTTGAGCGGCTTATTCTTGATATGGCCAAAACCATGAAAGCCAATAACGGCGTCGGTTTGGCCGCGCCGCAAGTCGGACACAGCCTTAGATTATTTGTCATCAATAATGGCGACAGTGCCATGGCCCTGATTAATCCCAAAATACTCTGGAGATCGTTTGGCAAAGAAACAGAAGAAGAAGGCTGTTTAAGCTGTCCTGGCGTTTGGGGTGAAGTTAAGCGCTCCAAATCAGTCTGGGTTCTGACCAGAAATAAAAATGGTAAATATAATTTTTTTAAAGCGAGCGGACTTTTTGCCCGCGTCATCCAACACGAGTACGACCATTTGAACGGGGTGTTGATAATTGATAAAATCTCCACCTCCGTCAAAGCTATGGCGGATTTTGAAAAAGAAAAAAGGTAATCGGTTGATTACCTTTTATTATTCGGGCGCTGGATTCTACTCACGGTTATTCGGCTCGATAAACATGTAGTAAGTCAAGAGAGCGGCCGCCGCGATAATCGCCGCGATGGATAACAATACAGTCACCACTACGATAACTTTAAAAATGAGCATTGTTTCCTCCCTCCTCTTTCTTCTGGCGATTGCTGGGGTCGCAGTACTGACGTATTGATCTGAAATAAAGTCCGTACCTGATGGCGTAAATCAAGAAACAGATGCCAAGCATGAGCGCAAAATATCGCCAATCGGTAGTCACTTTTGACAATAGTGTTTCCATGTTCCCCCTCCCTTTATTTTTAAATAGCATAACAAAAATAAGTATTTATGTCAATTGAGTCAAAGAAAGCAAAGATTATTTTTATGGGCACACCGGATTTCGGTTTGCCTGTTTTGAAATATTTGATTGAGCAAACGAATGTGGTGGCCGCGGTAACGCAGCCAGATAAAAAAGTCGGGCGCAGCCAAACACTGACTCCGTCGCCAATTAAACGGTTTGCTATTGAGAAAAATATTCCGGTTTTTCAGCCGGAACAGGTTAAAGCAAATTCGGAATTTATTAAACAGATTAAAGATTTAAATCCCGACCTGATTGTTGTTGTCGCCTACGGCTTTATCTTGCCAAAAGCTATTTTGGGAATTCCTAAATTTGGCGCTATTAATATTCATGCCTCATTACTGCCCAAATATCGCGGCGCTTCCCCTATCCAATCGGCGATTTTAAACGGCGATGAAGAAACTGGCGTTTCTTTGATGCTTTTGGATGAAGCCATGGATCATGGTCCGATTTTGGCGCAGAAAAAAGTTAAGATTTTGCCTTATGACGATTTTGAATCTCTGCATGATAAATTAGCAGGACTGGGTTCTGAACTCCTGATGGAAACACTGCCCGATTATCTGGCAGGAAAAATTCAAGGCAAGAAACAAAAAGATGCCGAAGCGACTTATTGCCAGCTTATTAAAAAAGAAGATGGCAAAATAGACTGGAATAAGCCGGCTATTGAAATTGAGCGCCAGGTGCGCGCTTTTAATCCCTGGCCAGGCGCGTTTACAAATTGGGAAGGCAAGAATTTGAAGATATTAAAATCCGAGGTTCATGAGCTCGAGCAGGTTAGCAGGGTTGTTGGCGAGGTTTATGAGGTTAATAATGTTTTGAAAGTTCAATGCGGCCGTGGTCAGCTGGAATTAATTGAATTGCAACTTGAAGGCAAAAATAAAATGTCTGCCAAGGAATTTTTAAATGGTTACGCGAAAATTATTGGTACGATCTTGACATGATTTTCCAAAAATGTTAAAATAAAACATAAAAGTTCTTAAACAAAAAAGGAGGGAAAATGGAATTTTTTGCTGGTTTTTTGATCGGTATGATTGCGTTTGGCGTACAGGCTATATTTGGGGATATTGCGGATCGGAAGTATTTGGACGCTTTTTCAGATGTGTTGCTCCTGGGTATTGATATTCTTATTGCTTTCTTTATTTTAATGTCAGTTACCCATCCCGAATCTTTGTCGGCTGAAATGCCGCCAGCCAAGGTCGCGTTTACGTTCTGCCGGCACGAGCAAAATCCCAAAGGATTCGCTTGTGATATTTATTACGGCGAATAAAGATGAGTCCTGAAAAATTAAAACCGCCCCAGTTGTTGGAGCGGTTTTTTCTTTACCGATATAATTTTCCGCACCTCTCGCATTTGTGGAGGGTCTTTGTGCCCTGCTTTGTTTGTATCTTGACTTGAGCGCTCGCGAATCTTCTTGACGTGAAGCAGTGGGGGCAACAATCGCCGTGGTAGTCGCGTCGTACGGATTTCGGAAAGTCCTCATAATTCGGCAGCTTGGCCAGTTCGTCTGCGCGCCGCTTGCATTCCTGCTCGCGCTTGAGAAACAGTTTGCGTTCCTGGGCCTTTTGCCAGCGGCGGTGTTTGCGCAGGCCATTTGGCAGTTTTTTCCATTTCTTTCCCGTGATTCCGCACTGGCTTAGCACTTCTTTACCAACTGGTTTGGTCATTTTTTCCCTCCTTTTCCTAAATTTAAGCAAATTTTTATTTCTTTGTCAACCAGGTTAGCTCATATTTACAAATTTACAAAATAATAAATCCCAATAAATTGGGATAATCGTTGTGGATTTTGCCAACTTGTTGGCAATTAATCGGACAATCTTGATTCAAATATTCCAGCACAGAGAAGCAAATAGCCAATACCCAGTGGATGATTCAAATATGGACTGGAGATATTAGTTATTACTAAAGCAATCAAACCGAGTAACAAACCAATTTTTAGCCAATTCTCTCCCCTGCCCTTAAGCCCCAGATAAAAGATCTGGCCGATAAAAACTAAATAAACCAATAAACCAATAATACCAATTTCCGTAATCGTATCTAAAAAACCCCATTCAAAAGTGTAGGTGGTATACCAGCCTTCTGGATTATCGGTATTTTTGATTCGCGGATCCTCGGTTTTATAAGTAATAGTGGAACCAAAGCCAGCGCCAAAAATGGGGCTGGTTTTTATTTTTTCCAAAATCACTGGCAGCTCTTGCCAGCGGCTAGAAGCAGCGGCATCGCTAAACAGAGTAAATCTGCCAACTAACATATCAGCCGTAAAATAAGCCGTGGGTTTGGGTAATGGAAAATTGGCAATCGCGAAAATCAAGACAACACTTAGAATAGCAGCGCTAATCATTAAGCCAATATTTTTTAATAATTTCTGCCATTCTTTTATTCGAGTGTAAATTAAATAACCGAATAAAAACGCCATAGCCACGGCGCCGCCAAGCCAGAAACTGCGGGCAAAACTGATTAGAATGGAAGTTTGAAGAAAGATTAAGAGAATATATAGCCACTTGGACTTTTTATTTAATAACAGAATGCATAGAATAATAAATATACTTTCCAGCGTCCAGATTTGCGACTGGAAAAAAACGCGGAAAAAATTAGCGCCGGCATAAGTAATCTCCCCTACCCTGGTATCGCGAATCCAGTGGTAAAATAAATCAGGCAAATATGGAATTGAATGTGAGAAAATATAAAGAGTAAAAAATATTTCCAGAGAAACATAGGTTAAAGCGGCAAGTAAAACATTAATAAATTTATTGGGTAATTCTTTATCCTTGAAAGCATCCAGAAAGACAAAAAAGAGTCCGAAATATAAATAACCGTTTAGATCAAAAAAAACATTGCTAGCGCCATTTTTGTGAATTAAACCATTGATTGCGCCAAAAGCAATAAAAACTAAAAGTAAAATGAAATTTTGAACTAGCCTATCCTTCCTCAATAAATTGAGGAAATTCCTGAAGTTGAAATATTTAAATAACCAGACAAAAAATACAATCAGAAAAATTCCCAGACGAATTGAGACCTTAAATCCGGGTAACATCAGATAAAATAAATATCCTTGTGAGCCAATTATCAATTCAGCCAAGGCAATCAAGACGCCATTTTCTAATTTGCGCCAGGTTAAAATTAAAACGCCTAGACAGATTAAGACAAAAAATATTCCTGAAAGCCAGGTAATTTTAAAACTAATTAAAGAAAGTATTTCAATGATTAAAATAGCCAAAAATATTTGGATTTTATTATTTTTTAAGAGATTTGTTATATCTGACATGCTTTTATTATTTTGTTAACATTTGACAATTATATAAAATTTTGCTATTATATTTAATTAAAGTACCTAACAATAAAATAAGGAGGGATAAGATGACACGCGATGAATTCGCCGAGAAGATCCATTGGTCAGTTATTATTTGGGTTATTGGTTTTATCAACGTTACGGCAATGTTGCCTCAGCTTTATCAAATCATCAAGACCCACAACGTCCAGGGGCTTTCAATCAGCATGTTCACAATCTACCTGGTTGTTCAGGTGTGTATGGCGCTGGAAGGTTATTTTAAGAGAATTCGCATGCTCCAGGCCTGCCTTGGTTTAAGCGCCTGTATCAGCGCATCAATTATCGTGCTCATCCTTTGTTATCGTTAGTTTTTCAAGCCCCGCAGAAATGTGGGGCTTTTTATTTTTCAGTGATAACTGAACCACGAATTTTTATTCACCAATAACACGAAATTTTTTTATAAATTCGTGCTATTCGTGATTATTTTTAGTGTTTCAGTTTTTCTATAACTTTGATTGCGTTTTTGGCTTGATTTTAAAGATCTGACTCAACCAGGCTAGACCCAAGCTTATAAACCCCAATAAACCAATAAACCAATAAACCAATAAACCAAAATGTTTTTTAAAATATATTCTCATTCCCCTATTAAATCTTTTTTGTTTTTCCAAACTAGGTTGCTGCTCAAAGGCCTTGGCTTCATAATGTATAACTTTTGTGCTTGGCGTGTAAACAATTTTATAACCGGTATCCTGTACTCTTTTGCATAAATCCAAATCTTCCCACCAAAGAAAATATTCAGTATCCCAGCCGCCAAGTTTTTTTATTATCTCGCCATTGGCAAAAATAAAAGCGCCCATTATTTGCCGAACTTCTTGTTCTTTGGAATAATCAAAATCCTTGGCCAAATATCTCTTTAAGCATCGTGGTTGAAAAAGATGATGGAGTTTTAAGAGGATTAAAAATTGGTCGCAAAATCCAGGGTTATTTTTAACATTATTTTGCCTGGAGCTGTCAGGATAAATTAATTGGCAAGTGGACAAAGCGATTTTTGGATCCTTATCCATTAGTTCAATTAATTTAGGAAAAGAATTTTCAACCAGCTCCATATCTGGATTCATGAATAAAATATATTTTCCTCTGGCCTGTTCGAGCGCTAGATTATTGGCTCTGGCGAAACCCAGATTTACATTTGAAGCGATTAAAGTTGCTTGAGGAAATTCTTTTAAAACCATTTGAATTGAATTATCTTTTGAGGCGTTATCAACTACAAAAACTTCAAATTCAAGGCCTTGAGTTTTTTTATAGATTGATTGCAGACATTTTCGTAGCAAGTCTTTGACGTTCCAATTTACAATTATTATTGATAAATCCATATTTTTGCAAAAGCCGAGCCACAACTGTCATTCAGAGCGCAGCGTGGAATCTATGATTTAGGTTGAGTCGGTTGTTCTTTGCGCTCGGCCTGGCTATCTTTATACCAATCTCTGGCCAAATCATTAAAATCAGGATTGATAGTTTTTATTAAATTAAATTTTTTTTCTCTACTCAAGCCCTTTATTTGCTTTTCTCTGTATATGGCTTGATCGGGATTATTATATTCCTCAAAATAAACTAATTTATTGATATTATATTTTGAAGTAAAACTCTTCTCATTAAAATGGGTTTTATGCTCGTATACTCTTCGAAATAAATTATTCGTTATGCCGGTATAATCCACGGAGTCACTTTTGTTAGTCATTATGTAAACGCAATATTGTTTCATATTAATCGATGTTATGGATTCCTCGCGCTACGCTCGGAATGACTATGTGGACCACCTTGCGTTTATTAATTTTAACATTTCTTCAATTCTGTCGCCCCACGTATTATTTTGAAGAATCTTTATTCTTTCTTCTCTTTGCCTATCTTTTCCTTCACTCAAGGCTTGATTAACCATTACATTAAATTCTTCGGGTGTTTTGGCAACTTTAATTAAATTGCCAAATCTTTCAATGCCCGGCGCCGGAGTTGAAACCACCGGCAAATTGGCCGCCAGATATTCATAATATTTCATGGGATCAGTTGATTTGATGAAGGCGTTGATTTTGTATGGAATAATGCCGACGTCAAAGCCGTTATAAAGCGACGGAATTTCCGAGTAACCTATTGGGCCAAGAAAATAAACATTTTTTAAGCCGTTAAATTTTTCTCTGGGAAAATTTTTCCAAACAGGACCGGCTAAAATTAAAGATTTTTCAGGGTTATTTTTGGCTAAATTTAGCAGAATTTCAAGATCAATTCTGTCTTGTAAAATTCCCAGAAAACCGATAATCGGTTTGGGAATATTCTGTAATTTTGGCGAGATGTTTGTCTGGTTTTGGAAATAATCCAAATCAACGGCATTCGGAATCCAGTGAGCGCTTTCCTGGTTGTTAAAAAGATTTTGTTTCAAGTTTTCTGAAACGGTAAAAATCAGATCACTGCCATCCTTAATTGTGTCGTAATTTTTCTGAAGTAAATTTTTATATTCTTGATAGCTTGAATGTTCAAGCCAATTGTCGACCGTGTCAAAGATATTTAGCCTTTGCTTGAATTGGTTAAAATAATCAATATACATTGGATTGTAGTTCCAGACGATCAAATTATTATTCATCCCCTCTTTGTCTAAAATTCTTTTTAATTCCGTAATAATTCTTTTTTTATTTAAAATAGAATCAATAGTTGAATAGACTAAAATTTTGCTGGAGATTTGCCAGCATTGAGAAGTTAAATCCCCAAAACAAATTGTGCCTCTTGTGTCTTTTAAAATCTGGTCGTAGATAAAAGTTTTTATTGCTCTTTTCCAATTAAAAGGTAAAAAATCAACCGCAATTATTTTATTAATTTCATCACGCTTAGCTAAATTATGTAAAATATGAAAATTGCGATTGACTACACCTTTTTGCCAATCGCTATATTTGGACATGTTAAACATTAAAATGTTTAGTTTTTGATTTTGGTTCATAAAATATTTTCAATCTTGGCAATTTGTTTTGACCAGCAAAATTCATTTAAGACCCTTGCTTTGCCCTGAACACCTAATGTGTTCGCCAGATTTTCATCGGAAAAAAGTTTAATAATGGCAATGGCGATGGCATTGGCGTCCTCGGGATTTACTAAAATGCCCGTCTGGTTATCAATAACTGCGTCTTCTACTCCTCCGCTTTTGCCAGCAATAACCGGCTTGCCCAAAAGATTGGCTTCCAGATAAACAATGCCAAAGCCCTCAACATCGGTTTTATTTACAATTCTTGATGGCATAATAAAAACATCGGCTAAATCATAATAAACCGGCAGATTTGAATCTGGCACGTCCTCAACAATCGTGATGTTGCCCAGAACGCTTAGTTTTTCTGCCAGTTTTTCCAGGCGTTCTCGGTCTGGTCCCCTGCCGACAATCAGATAAACTAGGCTGGGAACCTGTTTTAAAACTTGAGGTAAGGTTTCAATCACTTTATCAAAACCCTTCCTTGGAATAAGACGGCCCACTGACAAAAGAATTTTTTTATGATGCAAGTCCAGTTCATTTTTGATAATTTGTTTTTCAGTTTCGTTAATGATCATTTTTTGAAAATTGGGACAAGGATTAACAATAGTAATTTTATCTTCAGAAATCCCAATATCCAATACTTCTTTTTTAGTAAAATTACTATTGATGATAACGTGCTTTGCTCTATTTAATATTT
This sequence comes from Patescibacteria group bacterium, assembly GCA_028714455.1. Taxonomy (GTDB): domain Bacteria; phylum Patescibacteriota; class Patescibacteriia; order CAIXNZ01; family CAIXNZ01; genus CAIXNZ01. The sequence goes on along the minus strand of JAQTMG010000002.1, from coordinate 159,840 downwards.
TTTTAAGCCAATATCTTTTCCAGATGGATTTCTTGGCCAAGACAATGTCAAGTCCGTGTAAAATTACAAAATATGGCAAGCCAAGCAACATAGCCACATAGCCCATGGGTAAAACGTGGCTGATGATAACCTGCTCTATTTTTTCTTGATCAATAATTTTCTTCGCGACAAAGCAAGTTTTTAACCAGCGCGGCCAGAAGAATCTGTAAAATAAATCCTCTTTGATTAATCGGTATTTGATTTCATGATGGTGTGTTTGCCCCACGCTTTTGTCAGCCAAAACAACAATTTTGTCATGAGGCAGATTTTCGCTTAGATTAGATAAATAATTGGCCACGCCGCCTGTCTTTGGCGGAAAATCATTCGTTATCAATAAGCTCTTTTTCATATGGTGTTTTTTTGAAAACCGCTTGGATTAAATATTTTATATCATCCTTGGTAAAGCCGCGCATTAGATACATGGCGGCGATATAAATGATAGCGCCGATAGCAATAACGATAATATAGTTTAACTGATTTTTGAGATAAAGCACGAATAAAGACATGATCGCCACGGAGATTATTGTTTTTAATAATTTAAGGCCGAGATATTTGTAATCATATTTTATAATTTTGGGTACCCAGAGCAGGTTCATTAAAAATAATAAAAATAAAGTGGAAAGAGCCGCGATCGAAGCTCCGACATGTTGATACATGGGAATCAAGATTAAATTTAGAATGACATTGATAACCATTATGATCGCCCAGTTGATCGTGTTGATTGTCTGTTTGTTGCAGGCGTTTAAAAGCGAACCAACCGGGTAATTTAAAAAGATCGGTATAATGCCGAAAATCATAATTTGCAAAGCCAGAATCGAGGGTTCGAATTGGACGGTATAAAGGTGCAGGATGATTTTATCGGCCAAAAGAGCGATGCCAGTCGCTACCGGAATCGAGGAAATAATCAAAAGGAAGAGCGCTTTTTCAAAAATTATTTTGAGACGTTCTTTATTGTATTCAAAAGCATGGCTCATGGCCGGATAAATGGCGGCCGCAAAAGCAGCTGGCAAAAATTGAAAAGCATAGGTTATTTTGTAACCAATGGCATACCAGCCCAGATATTTATCCCCCACCATGATTGAAAGCAGAACCTGGTCAATGTAACCGTAAACTCTGGTGAAAATTCCAGCCAGCGCAAAAGGCACAGCAATAATCAAAAGCAGTTTTAGAATTTGTTTGTCAAATTCAATCTTAAATTTAAAATGTAATTTTACTTTCAGCAGTATCAGCGAATATAAAAAGCTAAAGGCGCTGCCCGTGATAAGCGCCAGGATTAAAATATAAAGAGGAAATTTTAGAAGTATGCCGGCCAAACCCACGATTAAAATTAATACCTGGTTTATGACAATGCTAATCGCCTCATATTTCAAATTTTGATAAGCGCGGAAAATGGCCCAAAAACAAAGCGTGAACGAATCCAAGACCATGGCAATGCCGGCTAAATAGACCATGGTTAGGGTCAGTTCTCCCTTGTTAAGAAAATTTATTATTAAAACCGCGGCTAAATAAGTTATAACAGAGAAAATTAGCTTGATGGAAATAATATTATTCAAATACTTGTTGGCTCTCTCTTTATATTTGGCTGCCTCGCGTATTAAAACATTGGCAAGGCCGAAATCAATAAAGATAGCTAAAATGGTGGTAAAAGATACTGCAAAGGTGTAAACGCCGATATTACTAGCGCCTAACCATCTGGCAATGAGTGTAAAATAAACAAAGGCAAATATCTTTTGAAAGATATAGGCCGAAGTCAAAAGCGTCGTATTTTTAGCTATATTTTGGGGTTTTTCTACCATATCGTTAAACTAATTTTAGCATATTTCAGGTATTTATGGAATTCAAAAACCCTCGCGATTGCGGGGGCTTTTGAATAATATATTGCAGGTTTTATCTTTTGCTTGTATAACCCTACCTTTTTTGCCATTGGGGTGCTCTTCTTGCTCTCTTAAGGCCCGGCTTCTTTCTTTCTTTGATTCGGGGATCGCGTTTTAAAAAGCCAGCGACCTTCAGGGTTTTGCGAAGTTCTTTATCAAGTAAAACCAGGGCGCGGGAAATGCCCAATCTTATCGCTTCTGCCTGGCCAGTCTTGCCGCCACCATTAGTAGAGACGATAATATCAGCTTTCTCTAAATTAGCAAGCTTGAGCGGAGCGTGAATTATTTCTTGAAGCACGTAATCGGGTAAATAATCAGTTGATTTTTTGCCGTTAATCATTATTTCACCCTTGCCTTTCAAAAACAATTTAACTCTGGCGATAGAGCATTTTCTTCGGCCGATGGCGAAAAAGTATTTTCCAGATTCTTTGGTGTTCTCTTTATTTTTAGTTGCTGTTTTTTCCATAATTATTTGATTGTCAATCTTTTTAACAACTCTTTGCGGTGCCTGTTTTTAGGTAACATATTATCCACGGCTTTTTTTATTACCTGACCAGGATTTTCACCGTAGACTTTTTTCATTTTAGTTTCCTTAAGTCCGCCTGGATAGCCAGAGTGATGTTTGTATGTTTTTTGTTGCAGTTTATTGCCCGTAAAAAGTAGTTTGCCAGCGTTAGTGACTACGACAAAATCACCATCATCAATGTGCGCCGTATAGCCAACCTTATGTTTGCCAATTAGTAATCTGGCAATCTGCGAGGCTAATCTGCCTACGGACTGGTTGGTCGCATCTATGGTCTGAATTTTTCTTTCAGTTTTTACGTTCAAATTAGTAGTTTTCATATTAAACAAATTCAATAATTGCCATTTTGGCTGAATCCCCTTGCCTACTGCCAAGCTTGATAATCCTGGTATAGCCGCCATTTCTTTCTTTATAACGCGGGCTAAGGACTTCCAGAACCTTTTTAACTGCGTTTTCTTTGTATAAAACCTTTAGGAGCTGTCTTCTGGTATTCAAATCGTTCTTTCGGCCTTTGGTAATAAGTTTTTCAACGTATGGCCGCAGAGCTTTAGCCTTAGCCATAGTCGTTTTGATTTTTTCGTGTAAAATAAAATTCGTCGCCAGTCCTCTCATGAGCGCTTTTCTGGCTGCTTTTTTGCGATCCAAAATTTTTGTCTTATTCCTGTGTCTCATATTTATTTCTTAGCCTTTTTGGCCTTGGGCGCTTTCTTAGCCTTTTTGGCCGGTTTTTCTTCGGCCGATTCTTTGACGGCTGTCTCAACTGGAATATTTTCTTCCTTAGTTAATAAAGTAAAATGATCGATTAGCAGTTTGGCGGCATAGTTGATCGCGTATGACGGGGTGATAGTGCCGTCGGTCTTGATATCCATGGTCAATTTGTCAAAGTTGGTGATTTGGCCCACGCGAGTATCTTCGACTTTAAAGCCGATGTCCTTTAGCGGCGTATAAATGGCATCAATGGCGATGGCTCCGACCGGCAGTTTTGTCTTATCTCTGTTTTCGGTTGGTTCAAAGCCAAGTCCTTTTTCAACGGTAATTTCCATGTTTAATTCCGCGCCCTTTTCCGTAATGGTCGCGATTTTCATTTCTGGATTAAAAATTTCCACGCTAGAATTTTTTTCAATATCGGCTCCGGTTACTTCACCTTCGCCCTTTTTAACAAGTTTTAAGACAACCGGTTCATCAACGTACATCTTTAAGCGAAGCTGTTTTAAGTTTAATACAATTTCAAGAACATCCTCGTATATTCCCTTAACGGCTGAAAATTCGTGCGTAGCCCCTTTGATTTTAAATGAAGTGACGGCGGCGCCTGGCAGTGACGACAATAAAACTCTTCTCAAAGCATTGCCGATGGTTGTGCCATAACCATGAAATAGCGGCTCAATAACCAAAATGCCCTCGTTGGCTCCTTCGCCCTTTTTTAACTCAATTTTGGTCGGTAAGAAGAGATTTTCCATAAAAAAATAATTTAATCTTAAAATTTATTTTTATTTTGAATAAAATTCGACTATTAGTTTGGGATTAAATTCCTTCAGCTCCGCGAGTTTTGGTTTGTCGACCACCTTGATCTCAAGCTTTTCCGGGTCAATCGAAAGCCAGGAGACACCTTCTATTTTTTTGATCTGTTCCTTGATACTGTCAAAAACTTTGGAACTTTTGCTATTTTCTTTAATGCCGATAACATCGCCAACTTTAACCTTATAAGAAGGGATATTTACCCTTTTGCCATTGATTGTAAAATGTTTATGAGAAATCAGCTGTCTGGCCAGATCCCTTGACTTAGCCAAGCCGGCTCGGTAGACGACATTATCAAAGCGCATTTCTAATAGCTGGAACATCACCTCCTCGGTATTGCCTTTTGACTTCGTGGCCTGCACGAAATATTTGCTGAATTGGGCTTCTAAAATTCTGTAGATCCTCTTGGCTTTTTGTTTTTCTCGCAATTCTAAACCATAAGAAGTGCTTCTCGGATAACCCTTGCCGCCATGAACGCCCGGTGGAAAATTTCTTTTAACCATGGCGCATTTGGGGGTTGAACAACGATCACCTTTGAGAAAAAGCTTGACACCCTCTCTTCGGCATTGCTTACATTTTGGATTTAGATTTCTTGCCATTTTATTTGATTCAGAATTTGAATTAGATTCGGCGCGGTTTTCTAGCGCGGCAGCCGTTATGCGGAATCGGCGTAATATCTTTAATGGAAATTACATTTATGCCATAAGTATTCAAAGCTCTGACAGCTGCTTCGCGACCAGAACCGACACCCTTAACAAAAGCGTTAACATTTTTTAATCCATAAACGCTGGCTTTATCAACGGCGTCTTTAACAATCACCGAAGCGGCATAAGGAGTCGATTTTTTTGGGCCCTTGAAGCCGTTTTGGCCGGCGCTTGACCATGATAAAACATTGCCGTTTAAATCGGTCAAAGTAATGATTGTGTTATTATATGTCGCCTGAATATAAGCTCGGCCATGAGTTATCTGCCTGATATTTTTCTTTTTTCTGAAAACCTTGCCGGTTTTTTCCTTTTCATCCTTTGGTTCTGCCGATAAAGACGGCTCTTCGATTTTTTTTTCAATTTTAATCTCGGGCTGTTTTTCAACCTTTTCTTCTTTAGCAACTTCTTTGACAACTTCTTTTTCTTTCTTATCTTTTTTTGTAGTTTCTGCCATATTGGAAAATTATGTTTTCTGCGCTGACGGTTTTCTGCCGCTGCCCAGAGTAACTCTTTTGTTGCCGCGAACCGTTCTGGAGTTTGTTTTAGTTCTTTGTCCGCGAGAAGGTAAATGTCTTTCGTGTCTGTTACCTCTATAACTTTTGATTTCTTTTAATCGTTTAATGTTGGTCAAAACCTCTCTTCTCAAATCACCCTCTAATTTAAAATTATCCTTAAGATACTCACGAATCCTACTCTCTTCGTCGGCCGTGACGTCTTTGGCTTTTGTATCCGGGTTAATTTTAAGAGCTTTAAGTATTTTTTCGGCAGAAGAATCGCCAATACCATAAATATAGGTTAAAGCAATAACTATTCTTTTATCTTGTGGAATTGTGACGCCAGCGATACGGATTGGCATATCTTGGTTATTAGTAATTGGTAATTAGTAAATTAGGGATTGGAATATAAAAAGTTAGCCCTGGCGCTGTTTGTGCTTAGGGTGACTTTTGCAAATTACCCAGACGCGTTTTTTTCGTCTGATGACTTTGCAATCTCTGCATCTTGGTCTGACCGATGCTCTAACTTTCATAAAAATAAAAAAATATTTTAAAAATATTTTCCTTAATTATTTAATATCTATAGACAACTCTTCCCTTGGATAAATCGTAGGGCGTCATCTCAACTCTTACCTCGTCGCCCGGCAAAATTCTGATCTTGTTCATTCTCATCTTGCCGGAAAGAAAACCCAGAATTTCCTGGCCATTTTCCAATTTTATCTTAAAGCTGCCCGCTGGCAAGAGTTCTTCAACCCTACCCCTCATTTCGATAAAATTTTTGCTGGCCTTAGTGTTTTCGTTTTCAGCCATAGTTTGTTTTTTTTGGCGTTTTTAGATAATAACAAAAAAAAGGATTCTTTGCAAGAATCTTTTGCAAAAAATCGATTTGTTAATTTGTATACCTATAATTTTGATTAAAAATTATATAACTGAATTATATAGGAATTAAATAAAATGTCAAGTTTTAGCCAAGGATTGCCTTGATTCGGCGAACGCCAGCCGAGGAGCTCTCCTCCTTTTGAATGTGAAAATGACCCAATTCCGAGGTATTTTCAGCATGCGGACCGCCGCATATTTCTTGGCTAAAGTTACCTATTGTATACACTTTTACCCTATCGCCGTATTTATGGCCAAAAACACCCGTGGCGCCTTCTTTTTTGGCTTTTTCCGTATCCATTTCTTCCATTTTAACCGGTATTTTTTCCTTTATTTTTTCATTAACAAGATCTTCAACTTCCTTAATTTGTTCGGGTGTCATCTTCTTATCATAGCTAAAATCAAACCTTAAGCGCTCGGCTGTGATATTACTTCCCTTTTGATAAACATCGGGCCCCAACACCTTTCTTAGCGCTGCCAACATCAAATGAGCGGCCGTGTGTAGTTTTTTGGTTTCATCTGAAGTATCGGCCAAACCGCCCTTAAACATGCCAGCCGAAGCCGTGCGGGAAAGTTCTTGATGCTTTTTAAACTCGTCATCAAATTCTTTTTCATTTATTTTAATGCCTTTCTCCTGCGCTATTTCCTTTGTCATTTCAAATGGAAAGCCATAGGTGGAAAAAAGAACAAAAGCTTCTTTGCCTGAAATGTTTTTGTCATGGCTTATTTTTTCGAATTCTTTCATGCCATTATTTATGGTCTTATCAAATTTTTCTTCCTCCAGAGTTAATTGGTTTATTATGAAATTTTTATTTTCATGAAGTTCGGGATAAGTATCCTGGTACATTTTAATGACATGCTCGGCAATTTTGAAAGTAAAAATATCTTTGATGCCAAGCAATTTTCCGTATCTGACAGCGCGGCGGATTAAACGGCGGAGAACATAGCCACGATCAACATTTGATGGCGTAATGCCTTTGGGGTCGGCTAAAATGAAGGCAGCGGCTTTAATGTGGTCGGCAATTATCCTAAAAGCGCGGGTATTTTCATCATCAGCATATTTTTTTCCCGAAAGTTTTTCAATCTCCTTAAAGAGCGGCTGGAAAAATTCTGTTTGAAAAACATTGTCAAAGCCATTGAGCACAGTTATTGTTCGTTCCAGGCCCATGCCAGTATCCACATTTTGTTGTTTGAGCGGCACATATTTGCCCTCGGCCGTCTTATCAAATTCCATGAACACATCATTCCAGATTTCAATCAAGCGGCCTGATTTCACTAATTCGTTGAATTTGCCATCAAGAGGACCTGCTTGTGGATTTATATCGTAAAACATTTCAGTGTCTGCGCCGCAGGGTCCGGTTGCGCCAGCAATCCAAAAATTATCTTCTTTGCCTAACGGAATGATTCTGGTTGTGTCATCAATTTTTTCATTTTTGGCAATTTCGTGAGTTATTCCCTCTTTTTTAAAAATATTCTGCCAGATTTTTAATGATTCGTCATCTTTTGGAATTCCCTCTTCGCCTTTGAAAACCGTGACATAAATTCTTTGCGGATCAAGGCCGAGCCATTTTGAGCCAGTTAAAAATTCCCAGCTCCATTCAATCGCCTCTTTTTTAAAATAATCGCCAAAGGACCAATTGCCCATCATTTCAAAAAAAGTTAAGTGACGATTATCGCCCACCTCGTCAATATCAGAGGTTCTGATGCATTTTTGAATATCAACGACTTTTTTACCGCCCGGGTGAATTTCACCCATTAAATATGGTACCAGCGGATGCATGCCAGCCGTGGTGAACAAAACCGAAGGATCATTTTCCGGAATTAAAGAAGCGCTGGGTATGTGCTTATGCCCTTTAGAGAGAAAAAAATTGATGTATTTTTCACGCAATTCTTTAGCTGTCATATTCAAATTGTATAGAATTTTAGCAATTTTAGCAAGAATTTAACCTTCGTTCTTTTTGTAACCAAAAAGAACCAAAAAGTTTTGGGGTCGCAAATGCAAATAGACGCTTAGCCTTCGCTAACCGAAGTTAGTTACGGCTAACGTAGGTTAGTTGCGCCCCCAAACCCCAGTGAACAGTAAGCACGGCTTGAGCATTGAATTTATAAATAAACCTGCGATTTCTCGAAGGTTTATAGTTTATAATATTTTTTTATGTATTATTTTGTATCCCGAATCATTAGGGATACTGTCAGGCCGCTTGTCAAAAACAGGCCTAGGATCAGAAATAGATAATTAAACGGCAGCAGGTATAAAGTCAGGCTGGCGCCGATTGGCGCGATTAAATAAGCCAGCGGCGTGGTTGAACGAAAGGCGTTTATCATGTCGATATTTGTCGAATCAACTTTTTTAAAAAAATAAGTATCTCTCATTATTTCAGTCAGACTCGCCCCCACTCTGCCCAAAAACAATATCAGGGCCCAGACCCACAGAGTCGGCGTATCAATAAAGAATATGGCAATGGAAAAAATCGCCATAATCACCAGGCCAGCCGTCATCATCTCTTTTTCGCCCCAATATTTATCGGCCAGATAGCCAGCCGGATATTGTAAAAATACAAAGGGCAAAAGCATGACAGTAAAAATAATGCCTATCTGCGTCCAGGACAGCCCCATGTATTCGCTCAAATACAAAGGAGCGTAGACGACCATAATGGCATAAAAAATTTGCAGCAGAAGGGCGATGAAAAAAATTCTCTGCATGTCCTTGTTTTTTCCGAGAGCGGCAAATGTTTTTCTGAAGTTAAAATAGTTTTTTGGATAATTAATTTTAAAATTAAAAAAACTGAATGATAAAATCGCCAGGAAAATTACGGAAAGAAAAATTATAATGCCAAAAATCAGGTTAAAGCCGTATTTTTCGAAAATTAAACTAGTGAAAAAGGGAGAGGCCAGCCAGCCTAAATTGTAAATTGTATAATAAAGCCCGCGAATTTTGCCAGTTTTAGTATTGGCGGTGTAAGCCTCAAGAAAAATATCGTAGTTAATTCCGATTAAATTTATAGCTATCACGTAAATTATTGTCCCAATAAAAATCCACTCTGGCCTTGGCAGATAAATAAACATCGCCAAGCTCAATATTTCTAAAACAATGGCGATGATTACAGTTTTGAGGTTACCCAGTTTTGCTATCAAATTCGGGTAGCCGTTGATGGCAAAAAACGTCAGCAGATATGAAATAAAAAAAACTATACCCACAAATTCCAGGGTGAAATATTGGTTTAAAAATGTTGACTGGATATAGGCGAGCTGGGCCAGGCTGACGGCCATGAACAGCGTGGCCAGTAAAAGTCCGATAATTTTTTTGGTTTTGATAGAATTCATTATTTTGAAATTAGGCCGCCGCCGAGCGCCTCATTTTTTAAATAAAAAACGGCTGATTGGCCAGGCGTGATGGCTCTTTGTTTATTTTTAAATTTGATTTGAAAATATTTGCCTGCTTTTTTTAAAACACCGGCTTGTTTTTTGTTCATGGAACGGATTTTGACAAAAACACGAAGCGGTAATTTCGGCTGCTTATTTGTCCAGCTGATTTTAGTTACTTTCATTATATCATTATAAAGTCGAGGATGTCTCGGATTGGCAGTGATAATGATTTGATTTTTTTTGGCGTTCATCCCAACGACATACCAGGGGCCGCCGCTTAAACCCAGCCCTTTTCTTTGGCCAATGGTATAAAATGGCAAACCCAGGTGTTGGCCCATTTTTTTCCCCTCGGTTGAAACAATATCCCCTGCCCTTGGTTTTAAATAGCGTTTTAAAAATTCAGTCGGGTTTTTTTCTTGTATAAAACAAATCTCTTGTGAATCCTTTTTGGCAAAGACCGGTAATTTCATTTTTTGGGCGATTTTTCTGACTTCTGTTTTTTCTAAATCACCGAGCGGAAATAAACAATGCGCTAAAACCTCTTGATTTAGGCGATATAGGAAATATGATTGATCTTTTGATTTATCTTTGGCTTCAAGTAAGTGAAAACCATTTTTATCTTTTTTGATTTTGGCATAATGGCCAGTTGAGATAAAATCACAGCCAAGCGATTGGGCTTTTTTCCAAAATAATCCGAATTTAATAAATTCATTGCAGCGCACGCAAGGATTTGGCGTAAAACCTTTTTTATATTGATCCAAGAAATTGTCCACGATGTATTTTTTGAAATCTTGATCAAGGTTAATTGTGTATAAGGGTATGTCCAACTTTTCGGCAACTCGGCGGGCGTCATTTTTAGCGTCAACAGAGCAGCATTTATTGGCCATGGTTTGTTTTTGTGCGTAATGCGGATCTGACCAGAAATGCATAAAAATACCAATGACTTGGTAGCCCTGTTTTTTTAGCAGAGCAGCGGCCACTGATGAATCAACTCCCCCGCTCATGGCAATCGCGACTTTTTGTTTATTTTTTATCATAAGCTAATTTTAGCAAAATTTCGTAAAAGAAAAAACCCGCCTTTGCTTGTGCATCGGCGGGTTTGAGACGTTACTTCTTTTTGCCTTTCGGTATGGTTAGTCTCTTGGAGCCACGATTAAAACCTTTTACGGGTTTTAGCCGTTGTACTGCCTTGACGAATTCCAGCCGCGGATCATTTTCCTCGAGGTCAGTGTTCGTCAGCACATACATTGCTGCGGCAACGAAATCGTTCATGGTAATTTTATACTTACCCAAATGAACAAATTTGTCGTCGCAGCACCCAAACGTCTTGATTGACAGATTTGTTGGCTTTGTTCCTTGACATAGTATTAGCGACATTTTTTCCCTCCTTTTTGATTTTAACTTAACATAAAGTAGGTTTATTGTCAATAATGGCCATAGGGTTTAAAATTTTGGCGTCGAAGAAAAAACCCGCCGAGTCACTTTTGACTTTGGCGGGTCGTCGACTTTGAATTACTTCAGTTTGAGTGTTAGACATTACTTTTCTTTCTGGGGCAAGCAACAAGCAAGGTGATTGTGTTGCAGCAGAGAAACATATAAATGGGAAGAATCATGATGGCAAAATTAATCTTGTTGATGGCAAGTACGCTGAATAATGTTCCAATGGAGAAAATGAGCCAGGTCAGTTTATTCTCGCTCTTGGGATCGTGCCATGATTTTTTCATGGTCGGCAAAGCGCCTAGAAAATCGATGAAGATGGTAATGACCAGGGCGACTATGGGTTGTCTGGTGATTGCCCAAAGGACAAGGCCGAGAGCCGATCCAGTTAAGCAAAACTTATCAAACCCTGACCAACCGCCTTCGCCATATTTTATTGACAAAAGTGCGGTTATACTGGAACCCAGTGCATAAGCAATCGGCAGCCAGAGGGTTGTGCGTGCGCCCGCAAAATAAGAGCTGGCAAAGATGATATAATTCATTGTTGCCCAAATGATCCAAGTAGCGCGGTTGGGCTTGGCCTTGCCCTTCAGAATTGCATAAATGTAAGGCAAATATGCCAGAGCCGAAAAAAATCCAGAAATTTCACCGAATATTTCGTGAATATTCAATTTTTATCCTCCTCTGCGTTTATTTTAAATGAACCAATTGTTTTATCTTAGCATATTTTTTAAATTTTGTCAATGACAAAAAGAGCAATTTTGATTTGCCCTTTTTGATTAATTCATTTCCCTAATTTCTAATCTCCAATCTCTAATCTCTAAAATATAGTTCTTTCGTGAGAGCCTTTTATATATTTAAAAGCTTGTTCGGCGGTATCAACGACATGGAAAAGTTTTATATCCTTTGGGTTAATGGTTTTATATTTTTTCGCCATGGTTTTTTCAAACCAACTTATCAGAGGCAGCCAAAAGTCTTTGCCCATTAAAATTATTGGCGTTTTTTGCATTTTGCCAGTCTGTACTAATTCAAGGATTTCCAGAAATTCATCGGCCGTGCCATAACCGCCCGGAAAGAAAATATAGGATTGGGCCGAAGCGGCCAGCATGACTTTTCTCGTGAAAAAATAGTAGAAGCCCGCGGCTTTTTTAACATAAGGATTCACTCTCTGCTCGGTAGGTAATTGGATATTAATGCCAACTGATTTGTCGGGATTAACGCCATAAGCGCCCTTATTGGCGGCTTCCATGATGCCAGGACCGCCTCCCGTGATTACTGTAAATCCGTGCCTGACTAAAATATGTCCCAGTTTTTCCGCTTCCTTGCACCAATGGTTTTGATGGTCCAAACGAGCTGAACCAAAAATCGTGACTTCTTTTTTAAGCTTTGAAAGAAATTCAAAGCCGTCCACAAATTCGGACATGATTCTAAAAATGCGCCAGGTGATATCCGACATCTTTTGCAGAGAAATTTTTTTCTCTGGTCCGGGTCCGGGTAGGGCCGGAATTTTAACTATTCTTTTTATTGTTCTTTTTACTTTGGTCATATTGATAATTTAAAGTTGAGATTATGGTTTAATTATACCATTTTTAAATAAAAAAATCCCACCCTTTTAGAGTGGGATTAACATGCTTCTCTTTTTTTTAAATCCACGTGATCGGCCAGAGAATGGCCCAAAGAATGTCATGAGTCAGGCAATAAAAAAATTCTTCAATCACCTTCCAACTTCTGGTTCTGGGAATAATTTTACCAGCGGCCAGACGATAAGTATACTCGATCGTGAACAAGAAACTCACCATAAAAAAGAGTGTGCCGATAACAAGATAAATCACGGTCAAAATAACCGCTACGTCAAAAATGATTTCCATTATTGCCTCCTTTTTTAAGGAACCTGGTTTGAACTTATTTTAATCGGGAAAAATATCAAATTTATAATTTTGGCGCGTAAGTATAGACATTGCCCGCGTTCCAAAGCAGATAGCCGAAACTGCCGCTGTCTTTTTGCGCTTTGATTTCCAAATCAAGCATAGCCGGCGTGTAGACAGCGCCCATATTAAAGTCCTGAAGCCAGGGCCTGATTTTGGCTCGGTTATTGGCTACGTGAGCCAGGCGCTCGTTGGCTATGGTTAAATCGTGGTTGATGATTTCATACGGATGATCCGCGGGATTCACAAAACCCATGTATTTGGTTGGATAATGAGAGGGATAGACCATGGGGCAGATGTAATCGAAGTTTGGACCCGCATCCTCTATATTTTGACCGATATTCATATCATCAAGCCGAACGCTGGTTAGGCCAAAGAGGTCAACTGACATATAGCCGGGCTGATCTTTTAATTCACCCGACAGATATTCAAAAAATGATTTCATCACCCCCCTTTTTGTCCTGCCCGCTAAATTATGGAAGGCCATAGTTGTTAGATCGCCGTCAGAAGGAAATCTGATGTAGTCAAAATTTACTTCGTCAAAGCCAAGCAAAATCGCTTCTCTGGCAATTTCAGAATTATATTGCCAGACCTCTTCGACTGATGGGTCCATCCAGCCAAGTCCGTTCTTGTCATGCCAAACGCCGCCAGTCACTTTATTTTGGACGGCCCAACTCGGTTTTTTGCCGGAAAGCTCCAGATCCTGGAAAACCGTTTGTCTGGCTATAACATAGATATCATTATCGTGGAGTTTTTGAATCAAAGCTGGTATGTCTTTGATTATGACTTGCTTTGTTTGCAGCTGAATAACCTGCGGCACCTGGCTGTCATAAACAATTTTACCGCTATAGCTTTTAATATCTATGACTACGGCGTTAAGGGCGCTGCCTTTCATAAACTCAATAATTTTAGCAATTCTATTATCCTGGCTAGCCGTGTTGGCAGTTAAATAAAGAGCTCGCACTTCCCTTTCGGCTGGTTTTTCTCTTTTGACTTTTTTGATCTCTACGTTTAAAGAAGATTCTCTATTATTATTAAAAATAAGCTGGTCCGCTTGCGCCAGAATCGTAGTTCTTTGCGTGAATAAATAAAAAACCGTGACCGCGATGCAGCCGAGTAAGACTACGTTAAGGCAGATTTGAGAAATTTTTTTTATCATTTGTTCAGGCCCTTGTCCTGGTCAATTGTTATGCTCTTGGGTATCTCGGGAAAATCCGATAAATCGTTGATCGGTTTATCCACGATGTAATTAATAAAGAAAAAATTAGGCACGCTAATGACGTATCTTTTCCAATTATAATTGTAGACCAGGTTAAGCAGATCTTGGCTTAGCGCGCGGATGTGGCCATTTTTAATCACGATATAGACGTTGTTGTCAGTTGGCGTCTGGATTAGCGTACCTGGCCGGCAAGTGACATTACCGCCCAGTGGCGTTTCGTATAATTGCACCAAGCTAAAAGTATTTACATCGCTGACTTGTATCTGTCTAAACCAGGAATAATAGGTTTCAACTGTCGGAAAGACATACCTTTTTCCGTCGGCGGCATAGTAATAAACGTCATTTTTTTCACTTTTTTTAAGCTTATTGTACTCGCCGTTAGTGAATTGGTATTGAGAATAGTTAGCGACTTGTTCTCGCGCTCTGTCCAATTGATAGCTGGAATTTAATTTGCTGATTTGCAAAATCGCCATGGCTAAGATTGCCACGGCCGCCAACGAGCCAATGGCCATAAAGAATATTTTGAGGAATTTTTTCATATATTTAGATAATAAATAACTTAAAGATAGTTTAGCAAAAATCCCGCGCCCTGTAAATCATTTTAACAAAAACAAAAGGAGAACGATTGCTCGCTCCCCTTTTTTATTAAAATCCTTCTTCTTCGTCTTCGTCTTCTTCTTCGTCTTCTTTTTTGGTTTCGTCGCCTTCTTCATCTTCATCCTCCTCCTCTTCAGTCTCTTCTTCAGCTTCTTCCTCGGCTTCTTCTTCGCCCTCATCCTCCATTAATAAAGCAAAATTGAGAATCTGCTCGTTGAGCAGTGAGAGAACCTGTGACATAATTTAACTTGGGTTTAATAATTAAATCCTAGTTAGGATATTAAAATGATATTGTAAAATAAAATCGTTGTCAAGGAAATAATTAACAGGCATTTTTAGCGGATATACAGATAGATCGGCAGCCTGCTTTTATCAGGCTTATCAATCAAAACCGGCTGCCAGCCCTCGATAATAAAAGTGTAGGAAATTATTCTGGCGCCTGGCTTGGCTTCCCTTTCCAGTTTTTGCTTCAGTTTCGAATTAATTGTCCTGGGCGTGCCGAAAAAATAAATGACGTCGGCTTTCGAAAGGTCTTCGGAAAACAGATTTTTATACTTGAATAAAGTTCCGCGATAAAATGGCTGCCTGATTTTGCTGATCAGATAAAGCGGTAAAGCTATTTCCAGGCCGATGGCCTTGGCTTTGTACTTTGCCGCGTGAATGACCACCTGCCCGCTGCCAGAGCCCAGGTCATAAAATAATTCGCCTGGTTTTAAATTAGCCAGCCTAAAGATTCTTTCCAGGTCTTTTTTCCGGCTGGGTATCCAGGGGGCGAATGAAGAACTGGCAATGGCGACCGAGATTAACAAAACCAAAAAAATTATTATGACGATGTTTATCATACGTTGTTAATTCTTGGACATTATAGCATAAATCAACTTGACAAAGAATGACTTTTGGCTTAATCTGGATTAAATCGGTCAAAACGACTTTTGCGATGCGCCACGTTCTTAAAATCTAAGCAGCAAAACCAAGGAGGGGTAAATGAGGAAGAAGGTTTACGGTTTCCCGAAGGAGATGTCTGACGCGAAAAAGAAAAAAGTCATCCTGGGACTGTCTGGCCAGTGGGTAAAAGTTAAAACCACGGACAAAGCTTTTGATTGCAAGGGCAAGCTGATGGGCCTTAATCCCGATTCGAACGAATTCATCTTTGTCGGCACAAAGTTGATCGAAGGATCAAAAGATCAATTTATCTTGTCCAAGACCGCAAGGGTTTCCATGGTCACGAGCATAGAAGTTCTGGCTCGCAGACCCAGATGCGTGTTGCTATAAAAGACCAAACACAAAACCTCGCGTTATAAAGCGCGGGGTTTTTTATTCCAAAATTATTTTAATTCAATGACATAAATCTCGCCGTCAGTGAAAAACTGGTCACCGGCGAAATTTTTGCCCAAAAGCGGTTGGACAAATTGTTCTTTTTGGAATTTTAGAATCGCACCCGTATTAAATAAATCTCGGAAAACGGTTTCCCTCTCCGTGTCGATGCCCGGATCGATTTTATGGACAACGAGCCATTTTAAACTGATGTCCAGGCTGGCCGTACCGACAAAAACGCTTTGGCCGCCACTGGTCGTGATATTTGTTTTCCAGAATCTGGCGTGGTGCCGCTGTCTGACGCTGTTCAGGTCAATCGGCTTTTCAAAACCCAAGTCGTGGATTTCCGCATTCCAAAACGATGGCGTCATGGGCGCGTTCGGATAGCTGATGTTAAATAAGCCGCTCTGTACGATTTTTGAGACGGTCGTCAGGTTGGGTGTGTCAGCCAGGTACCAATCCGCCGCCGCAAAGGCGTCTATCAACCTACTTTCACTGCTTGAAATTATTATAAAGCTAAGCGGCTCTTGCTTGGCCCCGGTCAGAGTTTCGGAATATTTTGGCAGCTTGGCCGCTTCGAAAATCTGGCTGATATTTTCAACGCTGGAAATAACGAGCTGGTTTTCATTTTTTTCCGTCTGCGGGTTAATCTCGGGTTTAAAATAAATACCGAATAAAACATAAAAAATCACAATGAGAGCAAGCAGCATACCGCTTAAAATCGTCAGCGTTCTTTTCTTAAGTTTTGGCGTTGGCAGCCACAACCTCACCGTCTTGTAATTCAGATATTCACAGATGATTATGCCGATAAGTAGCCAGAGCAGACCCAGCAGATAGCCGCCCAAAACGTCGCTTAAAAAATGAACGCCCAGATAGAGCCGGCTAAAACCAATCAGAATGATTAGAGTGAGACAGCCGAAAAATACGTTTAATTTATTTCTTAAGGTTTTTAAGTCGCGCCAGAAGAAGTAAGCGATGAAGCCGAAAAAGGCCAGGGCAATGACGGCGTGGTTGCTTGGAAACGAATAGGAGCTTTCGAAAATCAGGCCAGAAGTCGGTCTGGGTCGATGAATCGCGATTTTACTTAGAGCGCCAAAAGCAACACTGCCGACTATGGTAACGAAAAACGAATAGACATAATTTTTTTTCTGCCACAGCCACAAGAATGCGGCAAAAACGACCGAAGCCGCCGCCACAAACTGCCATTCGCCCAGCAAAGTAATCCAAGAAAACGGGCCGATTAAGGTGCCGTGCCTAAAGACCAGAATGAGCTCATCGATGCGCAAATCGGCTCCGACAATCGTGCGCGAATATAGAACGTCAAAAATCAAAGCCAGGTACAGATACAAGAAATAAACAAAAATTAAGATTAAAACGGTCAGGGCAAAACCAGTGAACTTCTTGGTTTCAAATCTTTTTTTGAGAAAACCAAAGAAGGCCGGGTGCGCTTTTATCATTTTTCTCACATCCGGATTTTGCAGCACGGCTTCTTTCAAAGAAATTAAAATTGATTTTAAGAATTGGAAAAAGACCCTGCCCCTTTTTATTATTAGATAACGGAGCAGATCGATAATTATCAAAAAAGCCAAGATAACCAAAATCAAGACGCTGACACGGGTTGACCAGAAAGCGATGGTGGTGGCTGTTTCAGCCAGCGCGTAGCCGATGGCCAGATATAATATCGCCCACAAAAAAGCGCTGGTGATGTTGTAAAAATAAAATTTCTTGGCGTCCATTTTGAAAAGTCCGGCCACGAACGAGATGTTTGGTCGGACAAAAGCGATAAATCTGCCCAGAAAAATACTTTTGGGTCCGTGATTTTTGAAAAATACCTCGCCCTTTTTTATGTAGTTTGATCTGAAAATTCGGTTATTTGGCTTGAATATTTTGTTGGCGTATCTACCAAGATAAAAACTTAAAATGTCTCCCAAAACAGCGCCAATTGCCGCATACCAAATCAAGTCCTTGAAATCAAAATAGTTTTGTGAAGCCAATATGCCAAAAAGCGCGATTATGATTGCTCCAGGGATTAAGACGCCGATAAAAGCGATTGATTCCAAGAAAGTTATCAGCAAAAGCAGCCAATAACCAAAAATGCCCAAATGTCCGATTTTGGGCAATAGCTCGGTGAGAAAATTTAAGATCTGCTCGGTCATTAAATATATTATACCACTAAACGGGGTTGGCGCTTAATTTAATGAGTTCTTTCTGATTATCTTGAGGCAGCGATTTAACTTGATGTTCGTGGCCGCACTTTTGGCACCGGTAAAAAATTATTTTTTCACCGTGTTTGAGCTGTACGCACATTGGTTCCATAAGTCCTTGGCAAGGGCAAAGCCGATCACCGGGATTAATATCAACATGTTTTGAATATAAACAATTGGGGCAGTGATCAGTGTAGCCGCTGCCTTCAATTTTTTGTCCGCAGTTTTCACAGACAAAATCTTCTATTTTTCTTTGGAATTTCTTGGTCTGCATAATTATTTTCTTTCTAAAACGCACAAACCCTCGATGTGCGGCGTCCTGGGAAAGAAATTATAAAGTTTGGAAAATTTGACTTCATACTCCCCTTTTAACATTTTAAGGTCGCGCGCTTGGGTGGCTAGATTGCAGGATAAATAAATTATCCGCCGAGGCTTGACTTCAAGAATTTTATCAATCACTTTGTAATGCAAGCCGACCCGAGGCGGATCAACAATTAAAATTTTATCTTTGGTTATTAATTCAGCGATTTTTTCAGCTTCACTAGCTTGCGCTTCACAATTTTTAATTTTATTTAATTCAATATTTACTTTGGCAAAGCTAATCGCTTCTTCATTATTATCAACCAAAACAGCTGATTTAAATTTATTATGCAGAGCTAAACTTATCGCCCCCACGCCAGAGTAAAAATCCAGCACTTCTTTTTTCTTATCCAAAAATTTTTCAATATCAGCGAGCGCTTTTTCAAAAATTGGCACATTAACCTGGAAAAAACTTGAAACGCCGTAGCGCAATTTAATTCCATTAATTTCTTCAATCAGAAAATCCTGGCCGACAGAATATAGAGTTTGGGTTGGGATTGAGGCCGGGCAATGAGGGTCTGAAAAATATAAAGTAAAACCCAAAAATTTTTCGTCAAGTTCCGGGTATTCTTCAAAACTCAAGACATCTTTAATGAAAAGGGCGGCGATTGTCTCCCCTGCCTGATTTGATCTGACAATCAATGATTTGCAGCTGCGAATTGGCACCTCGTTTAAATTAAGCCAATCAACTATTTTATGCGCGATTTTATTTATTGGCTCCGTGGCCAGTTGGCAGTCGTTAATAGCCGAGAGTTTATGTTTACCTCTGATGAAAAAAGCCAGGGTTATTTTTCCGGCGTTATCCAGAGTGAAACTATATTCGATTTTATTGCGGTAGCCAAATTCTTTTTCATCACTTTCAATCTCAAGTTCGGACATTTTTAAGTCAGCAAACTTTTTATAAGTTTCTTTGGCGATTTCTTTTTTCCAAATATTTTCTTTCGCGTATGACAAAATCTGCCAGGGACTGCAAGCCAAAAAATGCTCTTCGATTTTTTTAATCCTGTCCGGCGACGGTTTGATTATCTCGGTAGCGATAGCCTCAATGATGTTTTTGTGTTTCTTTATCAAGAGTGCTTCCACTTCTTCGCCTGGCAGAGCATTCCAGACAAAGGCGGTTTTGCCTTCGAACCTGCCTATGCCCTGACCGCCAAAGACTAATTTTTCGATTTGTATTTTCATTAGTTAATTTTAGCTAAAAAATGGCTTTTGGTCAATGTATCGTTGACAAAATACTCCAGACGTGCTATACTGTTATCAATCGAGCAAATCGGCAGTATAAATATAAAATTCGTTTTATAACATAAGTGCCATTTTGTTTCGAGTTAATTATTAAGTCAAAGCAAAATGGCTTTCGGAAATCAAGGCGGTTTTCAACCTAGAAAGATGTTTCAGGGCAACTGGAAGTGTTCTTCCTGCGGCGCTGACATCACCGAGCTTCCCTTTGAACCAGATCCAGCCAGATTAGATCAACTACTCTGCAGGGACTGCCACAGGGCAAGACGACCACAAAGAAATCGCTACTAAGTAAACCAAAAACCACTCCGCGTCGCGGGGTGGTTTTTGTATTAATAAAAAAGGCCGTCACTGGCGTGACGGCCTCGTTGCTAAAAGCTCACCTTCTTTTGGGTCGCGGATTTTTAAAGGCATCAGCAAAATGATTTACCGCGTAATAGGAAATTTCCCAAAACGGCTGATAGGCTGGTCCTTCAAGATGGGGGTAAAGATTAGAGGCCAAACCAATCAAGCGGTAGGCGGGACGCATTTTTTTGTTGTCGACTGAACTATAAGCGTCCTTTATAACCGACTCGGGGAAGAAAAAAGAACTATCACTGTGCAAAATCCAGATACAAGGATAACCCCTTTTCTCTAATTCTTTTATCCCCTCGCCAACAAGCGATCTATTAGATTGAGCTTTTGACAACGGCAGATAGAAGTTCTCGATGAAGAATTTGTAGCCGTCGCAATGTTTAATCGTTTCTAGAAATTCTTTTCGAGATAATAGCGGCGTTATCAGTAATTGGTCTGTCTCGGCGCCCTCGCAAACAAACCAACAATAATGAACGGTATTCTGGCGCAGAACGTCTCTGACGGATCGTTTGTAATACGGCCAAATTAAGCCGCAGATTTCTTGCGTAACCGGTTTCATTCGCTCTAGAAATGTTTTTATCGCGATAACTTCGAATCCCGACTGTTGAACCCGGAAACTTTTTCTTTTTCTGACGCAAAGAGCGTTCAGCTGATTGGTTACCCAAAGTTTCGAACTCATCTGTCCGTGGCAAACGACAATGGCAAGGGACGTAGTTACTTCGTAAAATCCGCCCGCGATCCGGCAATACCATCGGTAAGAAGGCCAGCTCACTCTCCAGCCGTCCTCATTGGAAATCCGGGGTTTTAATTTGCTTATGGCCATGATTGAGTACGCACCCTGTTTTTTAAGCGCTTTTTCCACTGCTCTTCTGATCTCCGTGCCGAATTTTTTGGCCAGATGAAGCGCCAGTTTCTTGGCCGCTCTTTGCGACACGGGTTGTCTCCTCCGAATTGCATCAACCAGCGCGGTTCTTGAAAGCGGTTTTGAAAAAACGATTTTATCCATGGCTTACCTCCTTTGCCTCCTGGTTTAATTTGGTAAATTTCAGACTTATTTTAAGGTGCCTCTTAAAAAAGTAGCATAAAGCTCGACTAAAGTAAATAAAGAAAAAACCGCCACTGGCGTGACGGTCTCGGTTTTAAAAAGCCAGACATCGGTACTATTTGCCGCATGCTTTATAATTTCATTTTTTCAAAAGCATAGGTGCCAAGCCAGATCATGACTAGCATGAAAGCGATAATTACGATCAGATCAAGGCCTAAGCCATATTGAGAGGTGCCTAAGATAATATGTCTGGCCGCGTCAACCGTGTAAGTCATGGGGTCTAATTTTGTAAGAGAGCCAAGCCAGACCGGCAAATTATTGAGTGGGAAAAGCGCGCCTGACAAGAAAAATATCGGAAACAAAAGAAAGCTGGAGATCAATTGAAAACCCTCGGGGCTTTCCATTTGTGAACCTAGAATTAAGCCAACGCTGGTTAAGGATACAGTGGTAAAAAATAAAACAAAGAGAGCGCCAATACCCGTAAATAAAGTGATGTGCAGCCCCGGAATTAATCCGACCAGACCAAAAATCCAGCCAAAGATTAATAAAATAATTATTTGAATCATGGCATCGGTGGCGCCGCCCAAAACCTTGCCAATAAAAATTGAGGTGCGAGAAATCGGCGCGACCAAAACTTCTTTTAAAAAATCAATTTTTCTGTCCCAGACAATATAGACACCGTAAAAAACTGAAGAGAAAAGCACGACTTGGGCCAGGATGCCAGGAAAAATAAAGGCCTGATAATTTAAGCCCGAGATGTTGATGCTGGAACCCAAACCGGCGCCGAATATAAAAAGCCACAAAATTGGGTTAATAACCGAAGAAACAATTCTGGATTTTTCTCTTAAAAAAACCTTGAATTCTCGATACCAGACAGCATAGATGCCGACTATTTCATTTTTTGTTTGGCTCATTTGATACATAAGTAATAATACTAATTTTTTCTGGATCTAAAGCTCATTACTCTCTCGCCCCAGCCACCCTCGGCTGAACCTTCTCTGATTTCTTTGCCCGTGTAATGAAGAAAAACATCATTTAGAGTTGGCAAATGGACATCAACTGATTCAACCTTGCCGATTGTTTGTAGAATGCGGGCTAAATTCTCACTGGCATTGGCAACTGTTAATGTCACGTAGCCATCATGAACTTGAGTTTTTTTAACAAAGTCCAGTTTTTTTATTTCATCCAGATTGGGATTTTCAACTTTTACCAAGACCACATCGCCGCCAATTACTTTTTTCAAATTTGACGGTGAATCAAGGGCTGAAATTTTGCCATGATCAATGATGGCCAATCGATTACAGAGCTGATCTGCTTCATCCATGTAATGAGTTGTTAAAATGATTGATATTTTTTCTTTTTTGGCCAACTCCTGGACATAAGCCCAAATTGTTGTGCGTGATTGAGGGTCAAGACCAAGCGTTGGTTCATCTAAAAATAATACTTTGGGGTGGTGCATTAATCCCCTGGCTAATTCTAATCGTCTTCTCATGCCGCCTGAATATTTTTTCACCAAATCATTTCTTCTGTCAGTCAAATCAACGAGTTTCAAAACCTCTTTAATCCTTTGTTCGCGCAAGTCAGCCGGCATGCCATAAAGCAGTCCGTGAAGTTTTAAATTTTCATAACCGGTTAAGGTGTCGTCTGAACTAGGGTCTTGAAAAACCACGCCAATTGATTTTCTGACCGCGTCTGGCTGGTTGACAATGTCAAAATTATTAACCTTGGCCGTGCCCGAACTTGGTTTAAGTAAAGTAGTCAGCATCATTATAGAAGTGGTTTTGCCAGCGCCATTAGGCCCCAGCAAACCAAAAATTTCGCCTTCCTGAACTTCAAGATTAAGATTATCAACGGCCGTAAAACCATTGAATTTTTTGGTCAAGTTTTCTGTTTTGATAATTTGCATATTGAATTTATTTTAGCACAATTTTTTAAAAAAGAAAAAGACCACCATGTACTTGTTTAGAGTTGAGAGTAGAGAGTGGAGGATTTAGTGGAGAGTAATTGGATATTGGTCACTAATCACGTTTAACTGATTACTTAACCCACTCTCCATCAAAAACCAATAAAAAAAGACCCCTTGATGTAATCTCGGGGTCTTGGGTTATTTACAGTTCCATAATTTTGGCCACCGTGCTTATTTTACAATCGGTGGCATTAATAATGTTTGATTTGAGGTTGGCGGCGGCAGATTCGCCAAACTTCAGGCCGGTTGCGGTGGAAACGACAATAACTCGCTCCCCCGCCTTAATTTGGCCGCACTTCAAGGCATTTCTTACGCCAGCCAGAGCCATGCCAGTTTGCGGGCAGACATTATGGCCGTCTTTACCACAAATGGCCACGGCTTCGTTCAATTCTCTTTCAGCCGCGGTTTGCATGGCGCCATGCGAGGCCAGAATTTCTCTCATGACTTTGTCGCGAGAGACAGGGTCGCCGATTCTGGCGGCCGTGGCAGAAGTTTCGCCTACTTTAATCGGCGAGTAATCTGCTTTCCACTTTTCCAGGGTGATTCCGCCGAACCAGGGAAAAGAAAGCGGATCGGCGGCCGTTGATTGGCAGCCCAAAATTTTGGTCGGCGCTTGAAAGCCGAATTTTTTCATAAGACGCAGAGCTTTGCCAACCGATGAACAATTACTGCCGTTGCCCACTGGCACCGAAATCCAATCGGGTAAATTCCAGTTAAAGCGCTGGGCGATTTGAAAAACCGTGGCCTGATGGCCCTCGATCCTCGAAGGATTAAGACTGTTGGCCGGGTAGATGCCGTATTCTCTAACGAGTTCCTGCATGACGCGCATGCAATCGTCAAAGCTGCCGGGCAAAGTGATGACTCTGGCGCCGTGAACAAGCGGTTGAGCCAATTGAACTGGCGTGACTTTGCCGCGGGGCAAAATGACCACACAGGCAAGGCCGGCCGCCGCCGCATAAGCCGCGGCCATGGCCGAAGTGTCGCCGGTTGAGGCGCAACAAACGGCTTTGATGCCAGCGGCTTTGGCAATGGACATCATGACCGTGCCGCCGAAATCCTTGAATGAACCGGTCGGAGTCATGCCTTCCATTATGATATAAAGCTCAACATCGCCGACCCAGGCCTGAAGATTTTTACCGGCTGGCACGATTGGCACGTTGCCTTCGTGCAAAGTGACAATCTGACCTTCGGGCAAGTACGGCATAATCCATTCCTTGTAGCGCCAGATGCCTGAAACACATTCCGGCTTAAAAGAATTGAAAGCGCCCCCAGCTCTGGCCTGAAAAAGCTCGCGAAAATAACGGGACGACAACGATTTAAAACTCCATTTTCTTCCCGACGAATCATCCCCAAGATCAACGGGCAATCTTTTAAAATTGTGCTCAATATCATAGAGTCCTCCGCACTCTGGGCACCTGAATTTTCTTTCCTCCAGCAAGTCGGCTCTGTGTCCGCAATTCATGCATTGTAGCCACGTTTGATCCATCGTAAACGCTTTTTCCATTTTTTCCTCCTTAATTTTATTTTTTCAATGTTCCGATGGATAACCTTAACAGATAAAAATAAAAAAATCAAGTCATATATAATAAAAAAGACCCCTTAATGCTATCTCGGGGTCTTTTGAGAATCAGGCGGCTTTTTTCATTTGATTAGAATTTGCTTGATTTTAATGAAAAATAATATATTAATTTTTTCCACGTAACGGCGTGGGCAAAATTTCATAAATTAAAATCGTAAGATTGTCAGGACTGCCGCCGGTATTTTCATCAAGACCGTTTTTCATGGCATTTTTAGCGGATTTAACCAATTCTTGCATGGCTTTTTCTATTGGCACGCCTTTCAGATTTTTAAGCTCTTCATCTTTAATATTATTAAACAAGCCATCACTTCCAACAAAAATTCTGTCATAATTTTCTAGTAAAGTAAAATCGGTTTTGGCTTCACCAAGTCCATGACCGCTTGGCGCGTCTTGCAAGGTTGTATATTTCGATGAGAATTTAATCTCACCCTTACTGTCCACAACAACTAAATGCGCATCGCCGGCAGACCAGATTTTTAATTTTTTCTTTTCAATTTGGCCAGCCAGATAAACGGCGCCGCTTTCTTTGAAACCGGTACATTGCATCACGATGTGGGCATTTTTATGCATCTCGCGCGGGCTCAATTTTTCTTTGACTGCTTTTAAAAATTGCAGGCCAACTATTTGGGCCGCCTCTTGGCCATGCGCATAGCCGCCCATGCCATCAATCACGGCAAAGGCGTCGTTTCCAAAATCAACGGCAATAATATCTTCATTCTGTTCACGCAACCCCTTGTCAGTGCCCATGACAATCCGGCCGCTTTTGCCGTTAAATATTTTAATGTCCTCAAAACCTTTTTCCCAGAGGCCGGAAAATTTTTCAAAAGATGGAATTGACTCTTTTGGTTTGGTTATATTTAGAATGGATTCTTTCATATTATTTTACAATCACGCTATTAATTACGTTCTCAATCGTCTCACGGCAATAATTTTCAAACACGCTTTTTTCCGAAACAAAGGCCAGGCCATAGACAACGTTGCTCTTGGCTAAATAGCTATAAGAAATGTTTCTTAAAATGGTTTGTCCAGAAGTGACATCTCCATCCAGATAAGCCGAAGCGCTATTTATTTGTTGCGAATTTATTTTTAAAGCTGCGCCCGATTGCTTAATAATCCCCTCGATATAATCTTTGTAGCTAGTGTTGGCGGGTAAAGGAGTACCTTTGATTATTAAAACACATCTTTGGTTAGAGACGGCCACTTTCACATATTTCGCGTCAGGGATGGTTGAAACGTCAATGTTTTGCCAATTGGGATATTTGACTTCAAAGTCAGTCGTTTTTAAAATTTTATAGTCGTTTGATTCTTGGGTTTTATTGATTGGCTGATTTGAAGCAGTGGGACCAGACGATTTTAAATCAATATTCTGCAGCGAGCCAAGCTCGCGCGGCATCACAAAATAATAAATAATGGTACCAAGACCAATAATGACCAACGCGCTGACAAAACCGATAATGATTTTTTTCATGATTTTTTGTTAATTTCTTAATTCAATCTTAGCTCTTTTTGAAGAAAAATAAAAGAGCGCCGCCTTGTCCAAACGCGCTCAAAATAATATAATGAAAAGCATATGACAGCCCTGATAAACTTTTTTATACAAATCATTATTGCCATAATCGACAAGACCGGTTATGCCGGAGTTTTTATACTGATGCTTTTGGAAAGTTGCGGTTTGCCTATCCCCTCGGAAATTATCATGTCATTCTCTGGTTTTTTAATTGTCAACGGCAGATTGTTATTCTGGCTGGTGGTAATTTTCGGTGTCTTGGGCAATCTAGTCGGCTCATGTCTGGCCTATCTGATTGGCAGATATGGAGGCAGAACTTTGATAGAAAAATATGGCAAATATATTTTAATTTCTCATCATGATTTAAATTTGGCGGATAGATGGTTTAATAAATATGGTGACTGGGCAGTATTTTTTGGCCGGCTTTTGCCTGTCATCAGAACTTATATTTCCTTTCCGGCTGGCATAGCTGAAATGAACTTTAAAAAATTCTCCTTATTTACTTTTCTTGGTGTGATCCCCTGGACCATCTTATTCACCTGGCTGGGCGTGAAATTGGGCAATAATTGGGAACTAATCCAGCAAAAATTACATAACTTTGATTTACTCATGCTGTTGCTTCTGCTCTTACTCATCGTTCTATATATTTGGAGACATCTGAAAAATAGAAATAAATAGTCAAATACTCAAAAAAGGCCCTCCTTGGGTCTTTTTTGAATTACGTTATTTATGCTAAAGAAAATAATTCATCAACTGGTATTTTTAATTCTTTGGCTATGTTAAGTGCCAGTTTTAGAGACGGATTATATTTCCCTTGTTCAAGAAAAACAATAGTTTCTCTACGCACACCAACTCGTCTGGCTAATTCTTCTTGGGTCAGGCCTTTTTTAAGCCGAAATTCTTTTACCCTTACTTTAATTGCGTTCATCTTTTTTTTCGTAAATTTTAAAAATAATAGCGTAAAGCAGCATTAGAAAACCGGCTGAATACATAAGAACACTGCCGATCGCAAACATAGTTTCGTTCTGCTTTTCGGCGACATAAAGAATAAAGCCGGCGATAACTGCCAATGAGGCAAAAATTCTCAATGACAAGGCCGAGGCCTTGCCGGCTAGGTTATAGTCGCGCTCGTCTGCTATTACTTCTTTAACTCTGGTCCTCAAAATATACAGAAAAACCCAGGCCGCGATAAGAATGGCCAGGGGCAGATACCAGTTGCCGAAATTGACAGAGGCGCCAAAAGCGATACCTACGACAATAACCGCGATGATTTTGTAAATTAAAAATGTTTTTTTAGTCATACGTTTTGTTTAATTATGTTAATTATTTCTAACTATCTTAATGTTAGAATAATATAACATTGTTGTCAAGGCTAGTTGTGGATAAAATCTATAAATTTTACTATAGATTTTACTTAGGTATCATACTATAATATATGCATGGGAGATAACCAAATTTTCAAAGCTGTCTATTTTTCCGATCGCAAAGAGATCAGCTCAAAAGCGAAAGGACTTATTTTAGCTTTTGGTAAAAGGAATAAAGATTTATATAAAAATATCGCCGACCTTGGAAGTAGCGAACTGCGTAATTTGCTTGGAACGAATTCTTATCTCGAGCTTAAATGTCGTGCACGACAGGAAGGATTGCCGATAAATACTTATTGTCACTGGTATTTAAGAAAAAATTTTAATTTTGAGGAGCCTGAAATTAAAGTTAATAGAACCGAAAAGGAAATATCATATTTCGAAAATCGCGTGATTGAAGGTGATTGCCTGAAAGTAATGAATGATATTCCGCCCAAATCAATAGATATGATTTTGTGCGATCTGCCGTATGGTACAACACAAAATCACTGGGATAGCGTCATTCCTCTTGATCAATTGTGGAAACATTATGAACGAGTTATTCGAGACAATGGCGTTATTGCTTTGACGAGCCAGGGATTATTTACCGCAAATTTAATGTTATCCAGACCCAAACTGTTTAAATACAAGATAGCCTGGGTTAAGTCAAAGCCAACGAATTTTTTAAACTCAAGAAGACAGCCACTTCGCAGACATGAAGATGTATGTATTTTTTATAAAAATCAGCCTATATATAATCCACAAATGACTCCTGGGGAGCCATACAATAAAGGATTTAGAAAAGATCAGCTAACTGGGTCTTATGGTGATTTTAAAGCAGTTGAGGTAAAAAGTAATGGCGAAAGATATCCAACTGACGTGGTTTATTTCAAGACCGCCGAGAGCGAGGGAAGAGTCTATCATCCTACACAAAAACCGGTAGAGCTTGGTCGATATCTTATTCGTACATTCACTAAAGAAGGTGATATAGTTCTAGATAACACTTGCGGAAGTGGCAGTTTTCTTGTGGCAGCGGTTTTGGAAAATAGAAAATATATTGGGATTGAAAAAAATCAAGAGGTCTATTTGTTTAAAAAATATCGAACGGATTACGTGGCAGTCTCTAAACAGCGCATCAAAGAAGCCGAGACGCTATATAAAAAAATAGAAAATAATAAACTGAAGCTATTTCAGATTCCCGCGTATGGTTCTTCTTGAAGGATCTGGCGCGCCTTTTCAATTTCCGTGTCCGTGACAGCACCTTTTTTCTTAAGATATTTCAATAAATGGAAATATTGATTAGCATGTAAGATGGGCTTTGTGTTTTTTTCCAGACCAGTATCCCTTTGGATAAAGGCCAGATGTTCTTTTGTCAAAACGCCACGCCCTATAAGGTCATGGGTGATTCTTACAGCATCGACGGATGTTAAATTTAAGTCTCCTCCACGGACTTTGTCCTTTTCCACATCTGCTAACTCAATACTCATAAGGTCATTAATGTTATTGAGACCATTAAGATTACGATTATAAAATTCAATCTCTTGGCCACGATAAGTGAACCAGGTTCTCCCTTGCTCTGTCAGCGAACCACGCGGCAAATAAACCCCCTCTTTATATACGCGTTCTTTTGATACCCAGCCACAAATATATAGTATCCATTTTTTTTGTCGCGTAGTGCCGGGCAGTACTCTATTCTTTGGCGTTTCAAGATGGGTCATTACATAAATATCCGTATCTAAATTTTCATCATGAATTTGGCGGGCAAAAAAATTGTGTTTTGCTTCCCTCTTAATTCCATCGTCACTTTCATATTCTTCTTTAAATGGGAGTGAGCCGCCACGACACTTTACGTCAACTTTAACGCCAGAAGGAAGTAAAAGGTCATAACCAAGGGGATGGCTTTCCGGATTAATTTCTGGCATACCCAACTTATTGCGGATAACCATTTCAGCAAGTGCGCCAAATCCCTGTTCTTCGGAGCTTCCTCGTTCCGCGCCAGTTCGGTTTTGATTAGCGGCGATGTACTCGGCTGCTTTTTGTCTAATTCTAAAACCCCACTCGTCGGTGAGTTCTAATTCAATTGGTTTGGGGGGACAATATATATACATAATATTTTTGGAGATTTTAATATTGCTCTAGCCTTCCAAATAATCATTCACCACTTTAATAAATATCTTTGGTTTTGCCAAATGAACGTCATGAATAGCGTTCACTTTTGCCACCTTAATATCCTTTACGATTGAGCGAATTTTTTCAACGTCATTATCGTCTAATGCTCCAAGCAATCCCCAGGTTTTATGCCTGGACCAGCGCGCCTGAATCAATAAGACAGGGCATTTGATTTTTTTTAAAGTGTTTTCCGGATCAAATCCTTCAGTTAACCGTCCGTCAATCGTTGCCTTTGAAAAATCAACATCGTATTCATTCAAAAATTTGAATCCCACCCGTCCGCTGAACGGCGCTAAAGGAATATCATATTGTTTTGATGGTCTGATTTTTTTATTAAGTTCATAAAGCCCAACTATAAATTTGGCTATCCAGGGAGGAATAAGAAAGAGTTTCTCGTGGCCCTCTTTTGGAATTCCCTGCGCCATAAAATAACCCAATATATCTCTTTCCGGTTTCCCAAGACAATCAACCGCGACCTCAAACAGACGATACATATATTTTTCTTCTTTAATTCTTGGCCACATAGAAGAAAAGAATGGCGGGTCTTCGCTGATTGCGATGGAAACAAATTCGGGCGCGTTGGCTGCCAACCAAAGCGAAAGAACAGCCCCGGAAGAAAGTCCGGATACAATCGCTGGCTTCTTAATAACCTTTTCCAAAAATTCTTTAAGGTCCTCTCCGATTATATTGTAAGAATATTCGCCCGGAGTTCTGGTAGATTTTCCGTGCCCCCGGACGTCAACGACAAAAACATGATAATTTTTTGAAAAGTTTGGAATTACCAATTTATATCCCTGCCAGAATTCCATTTGTCCCGGGATGAATAATAATGGAGGACCATTATCCGGCCCTTCAATATAATTCAAAATTATTTTTCCGGTATTGAATTTTTTTTCAGTAAATCCCTTAGGAATGCTTTCCACGGAGGGTATAAAGGGATTAAAGATTATAAAAATTAAAAGGATCAATATCCCAAGAATTACCCAAATCAGCGGTATCTTAAAAATGATTATGGCCAAAACCACCAACACCCCAATAATATTGTATGTAATTGCTTTATTCATTTGAATATTATAACTATATCAAAAAATCGCTGATATGGCGATTTTAAATCAAGATCAAAATTGACGTTCTTTCAAAAACATGTTATATTCCAAATGTAAAAAAACGAATCTATTTCGTTTTTTTATTAATACCATTCCGGGGTAGCGCCCAGCACCACAAAGGTGCAAGGGCAAGTAGTGGTTGTGAAGTAAATTCAAAATTTTCCGGGGTAGCGCAGTGGTAGCGCAGAGGACTGTTAATCCTTTGGTCGTGGGTTCGAATCCCACCCCCGGAGCCACATCGATAAATTTTTAAGTAATTTAACCCTTCAACCGAGGGGGAGCAAACAAACTGCTTTGTTTGCGTTGGGATTCGAAGGGCGAGCGATGTGCCGCAGGCACAGCGAGCCCAGGCGCTTTTACAATAGTATAACTAAATAAATATAAAATTATGGTAAAAGGAAATTTTATCGGCGCGGCAATTATTGCAATAATCTACACGGTTTATATTTTAAGAAATCCCTTTGCGGAGAAATGGCAAACAGCGCTAATATTGGTGATTCTTAATGCTTTAACCATCATGCTCTTGTCTTTTGCGTTCAAAAAGTAAAAAATAATATTGAAGATCTAAAAAAATCGCCTTTCTGGCGATTTTTTGATATTATAAAAAACAAAGGAGGTGTTAATGTACAAGAACCTGAATTTCATAACGGCCTGACAAATCTCGTTTCCGTAATGGACCGGCCACCAAAACCTACTCTGACAGGCCAAAAACAATCAGAGCAAGGCTACGGGGTGATGGTGGACATATCCGCAGAGAGATAACATCCTTAGGAGGCACTCCCGTAAACGAGTCGGGACTAGCTGCACCTAGTAGGACAATGGTGTTGTTTCTTGGGGAATAGCTGTTGTTCCCCCTGCGGATGTACAAGCCGAACGCCCACGAAAGTGGAAAACAACAGGTGGCATAAGCCACGGGCACGCCAACTGCCCCAGAGGAAGGATGAAACATTCCGTGTTGGTACCTCAAGCACACCAGACATTCAAAATGGTGTGCTTTTTTATTTGACATTATAATTAGTTGGTATATACTTGACTTATCAAGTATTTATTAACTACAATTTTTATGGAAAAAGTCAGTTCAGCAGTAAAACTATTAATAAACATGGCCAAAACCCAGGCCATTTTAAATGCCCGATTAGATCGCGGCTTGGGTGGTTTAGGTTTTAGCGAATTTTTAATTCTCTATCATTTAAGTCAAGCCGAGGATCAAAAGATGCGACGAGTTGATCTGGCTGATAAGATTGGTTTAACCGCTTCAGGTGTCACTCGCCTACTCTTGCCCATGGAAAAGGTCCATTTGATCAAAAATGGGCCGCAAGAAGATGACGCCAGGGTGCGCAGTGTTATTTTGGGTGCTGGGGGTAAACAAAAGTTAACAGAGGCGCTTGAAAGAATTGAAATTCTGGCTGAAGATATTATTAGTCCAGTTCAAGCCAAGAAAATTGATGATATTTCTGATTTTATTGTTGATTTGGGCGGGAAAGTTTTAATGAACTAGCTTGCCCCTGATGTGTTTTTTGAAAATTGACAGATTCAACGATAATTGATAAAAAGTTAATATAAAACAAAAAGGAGGGTCACATGCCGGAAATATTTGAAAAATTCTATGCCGTGACCGGAACCTCAATTTACGAGGTGTACGCGAAAGATGAAAATGGTCATCCCTATGCAGTGAAAATCGAGCTGAAGGGCGAGAGTAAGGTTCAGAAGGGCGAAAGAGTAAATGGCGGCACGATGCTGGCCATTGCCACAAATCTGCAATTTTACATCAATGAGGGCCGTGGCCTTCTATCTCCGCAAACATCTTTCGAGCGGCGGCTTGAATACGTTAACACCGGCTGGTGGCGAGGTGGCACTTCAAAAATCGTTGCTCTGTTTTTAAACGAGCAAGAGGCCAGATGCTGTTTCGAGGAACCGGACCTCAAGCCCTGCGATCCGCGCTGGCTCGTCAAGACCAAGGAAGTCATTGAAAAAATCGGCGAAGAACATCCCACGATTTCGATCTGTCACTATCCCGAACTTTGTCTCGTCAAGACCGACTAGTAACATTAATAAAACTCCCCTCCGCAACGCGGAGAGGAGTTTTTCTTTAAAAATCTCTTAATTTTTCTACTTGATGGTGTTGTTTTATTTTTTCCAATGACTTTGCTTCAATTTGTCTGATGCGTTCGCGCGTCACATCAAATTCCTTTCCGACTTCCTCCAAAGTATGAGCCACGCCGTCGCCAATGCCGAAACGCATTTCCAGAATTTTTTGTTCTCTGGGCGAAAGCTCGGTTATGATACTTTTGACATAATCGCGCAGAAGCTGAAGAGCGGCGGCTCGGTCAGGCGCCATGTTTTTCACATCCTCAATAAAGTCCTCCAGAGTTGAATCGTCTTCGTCTTCACCCACAGAAGTTTCCAAAGAAACAGTTTCCTGCGAAATATTAATAATGTGTCTGACTTTTTCAATATCTTCGCTCATTTCAGCCGCGATTTCTTCTGGTAGCGGTTCCCTACCCAAATCCTGGATTAATCGTCTCTGAACCTGCTGAAATTTATTGATAGTTTCAACCATGTGGACCGGAATTCTGATTGTTCTCGATTGATCAGCCAAAGATCTGGTGATGGCTTGTCTAATCCACCAGGTGGCGTAAGTTGAAAATTTATAACCCTTGCTGGCATCAAATTTTTCCACGGCTTTAAACAAACCCATATTGCCTTCCTGAATTAAGTCGAGCAAAGACATATTTTTGCCCACGAATTTCTTGGCAATGGAAACAACCAAGCGCAAGTTGGCCTCGATTAATTTTTTAATGGCTTCTTTATCGCCCTTGTCCTTTCTTCTGGCCAAAGACATTTCCTCTTCACCTTTTAGCAAGGGAACCTTACCAATTTCGCGTAAATACATTTGAATCGAATCTTCACTGGTTATATC
Organism: Patescibacteria group bacterium; assembly: GCA_028714455.1. GTDB lineage: Bacteria > Patescibacteriota > Patescibacteriia > CAIXNZ01 > CAIXNZ01 > CAIXNZ01. Next base: position 126,168 of record JAQTMG010000002.1, on the reverse strand, counting down.
AGCCAGATCAATCCTCTTTCTTTCCTTGCCCGTGCTGATCTTGCCCAGCATCTCATCTTTTTCCTTGCCCTTCATAAGCATGCCGCCTTTGAGCGCCACTATTTGGATGCTGTTATGATCAAGCTGATCTAAAAATTTGTCGTACAAATCAAGATACTCCTCAACTTCGGGAAAAGTCATTAAAAGTTCTTGTTCGGTCACAAAACCGCGTCCTCGGCCTTTGACCAGCAGTTGATTCATTTGCGCTTCGGACGGCAACTTGGCTTCCTTTCTTGAGCGCCGAACGACTTTTTTGCCGTGTTTTTTGCGAGCTCTTTTAACAATCTTTCTTTTCTTGAATGACTTTTTTGTTTTTTTCTTTGATTTTTTTGCCATATTTTAAGGTTAGGCGTTGTTTAATTTTTCGGTCAGAGCGGAAAATTCCCTGGAAAGCTCCTGAATCTGCTGCTGATTTTTTTCCTTTTCCGCCTGGAAAATGAGCATCTGGACCTGTTTTATCTTTTTATTGATGTAATTTTTTTTCATAAAAGCGATTATGTCCAGCAGCTCTTTCTCAATCCTTTCGCCGTCATAATCAAAAAAGTCCTTATCGGCCAAAAGCAACAAGGTGGTTATCGTGTCTAACGACTTTTTTTCTTTTTCTGCCAATATTTTTTCAAATTCTTCGCGATGAAACTCTTTGTCATTATTATAATATAATACGATTTCCTTGTAAATTTGTTTCAGCTCATCCTGCGGAATCATTTCGGGCTCCAGGTGCTTTATAACGTAATCAAGATTTTGGGGAAATTTCAGGGCAATGGCCAAAAGCTGGCGGGCCAGCATGTCTTCGCGGCTGTCGCCGGTGATTTTTTCAACCGCGGCTTCGTGCCGGCTCCTTTTTTTCGAATCAGAGAAAGCCATAAACGTTTCCCGCAAAATATTATCAGGCACGTCCAGACGCTGGGCCAGATTAGTCAACCAGTAGTCGCTTTCCACGCGGTCAGGTAGTTTGGCAATCTGCTTAATCAGCCGATTGGTTATTTCTTTTCTGTCCTGCGGCTTTTTGAGGTCGAATTTGGCCAGGGTTTTATTAAAATAAAAATCCATAATAGAAATTGATTCGTCAATGGCTTTTTGCCAGACCTTGATGTCCGCTTTAATACAATCGTCTGGGTCTTTAATTTTGACCCCGTTAATTTCCGCCGGCAGCTGGATTACTTTTATGTTAAAGCCAAGCGCCAGCGCCGTATCAATCCCCCGTTCAGCCGCGCTCTGACCGGCTAAATCGGAATCAAAGGAGAGCGCGACGTTATTTGTGTATCTCTTTAAAAGATTTAATTGCTCAATTGTCAGAGCGGTGCCTGATGAAGCGACCACGTTGTTGACGCCAGCCTGATGCGAAGCAATAACATCCATGTTGCCCTCGACAATCACGGCCAGATTTTTATTTTTAATTTCAATTTTGGCTTTGTCCAGGCCATAAATTACCAAACTTTTATTATAAGCCATGGTTTGTGGCGTGTTCACGTATTTACCGCCCTGATCCTGCTTTGTTTCATCCAAAATTCTGCCCGTGAAGCCAACCACATTGCCATGATGGTCATTGATAGGAAACATTAAACGCAAGCGAAAACGGTCATGAACTTGGCCGCGTTCGCTTTTTAAAGCCAAACCGGCCGCGATTATCTCGTCCTGCTTAAACCCCTTTTTTATTAAAAAATTGAAAAGATTTTCCCAGGACGAAGGCGCGTAGCCGAGCTTGAATTCCTCGATTGTTTCAGGCTCGATTTTTCTCTTTTCCAGATAATCTCTGGCGATTTTGCCTTCAGTGGTTTTTAAAAGAGACAGATGGAAATATTCAGCCGCCATTTTTAGCACATCCAGCATTCTGGTTTTCTGCGAGATTTGTTTGGGGTCGGTCCTTCTCAATTTGACGCCGGCTTTATCAGCCAGAATATGCAAAGCTTCGGGAAATTCCACGCCTTCCATTTTTTGCACAAACTCAAAAATATCACCGCCTTCACCGCAGCCAAAGCAGTGCCAGATTTGTTTGTCGCGCGAAACCATGAAAGACGGCGTTTTCTCGTTGTGAAACGGGCAGCGAGCGCGCCAGTTTGTGCCGGCTGGTTTCAGGACGACGTATTCGGAAATCAGATCGACAATGTCAACCTTTGATTTTATTTCTTCGGTTTGAGAATTCAGCATAGGGCTAATTTATCATAATTACAGCATTTATTCAATTCAAAACCCTCGCGCGCAAAACGAGAGGGTTTTGATAAAAAATAACTATTTCTTTGTTACATTCATAGCCAGGTAAATGGTGTAAAGGCCAGAAAGTCCGATTAGGATGTAGACGATCATGGCCAAAGTTGGCATTGTGCCAAAGAGCCATTGAACCAGATCGAATTTGAATAATCCGACCAAGCCCCAATTAATGCCGCCAATTTCAACTAAAATAAGAGCAATAATGTCCAGTACATTGAGTTTTTTCATTTTTTTTACGTTAATTATTAAATTTTTGGGCCGACTTGACCCTATATTAAATTTAATTGCCAGATGTTAACAGTCAAATACGTGGCAAAAATCACCCAAGCGACGTATGGCCAGAGTAAAATCGAAGCCCATTTTGATTTTGGCCAAATAAGAACGCAGAGTGAGAGAACCGAGAGTTCTAAAATAATCATTTCAACTATGGAAGCACCGATTTGATGAGAATAGAAGAAGACATAACTCCAGAGCACGTTTAAAATCGCGTTGGCTATAAAGATGCCGATTATCCACCGAAATAATTTATCCTCCTTGAAGTTATTCCAAATAATCAGCGCTGAAATCGTTGAAAGTATGAAAATTATTGTCCAGACAGTACCGATTACTATTCCCGCAGGAGCCGAAGCTGGCAGAGTCAGCGTGTTATACCAATCCATGCCAGCGCTGGTCAATAAACTGCCAGTAAGAGCAATGGCAAGAGTAATGAGTGGAATGATGATGTAATTTGGTTTCATAATTGAACGGTTTGGGGTAAAGGGTAAAGAGTGGAGTGATAAGTAATTGGTGGAGGGAAATTAATACACTATTTACCAATTCCTAATATCCAAACTCTCCACGCTCAACTCTCTACTTATTGCCAGCTGCAAGCTGTCCGCACGCCGCTTCAATATCAGCGCCAAATCTGTAGCGCAGTGTGGTAAAAACTCTGTTCTTTTCCAAAATATCTTTGAAATGTTTAATTTTATCTGTGGAAGGCGGTTGATAGGCTCCAGTCTTATTATACGTGATTAGGTTGACAAAATAAAGCGGCTTTTTCATCAATTTCGCTAATTTTAAAGCAAAATCATCAGAATCATTAACCCCTTTTATTAAAAGATATTCAAACATAACTTTGCGATTGGTTTTGGCAATATAATCGTCAACCGCCTCAAGAATTTTGTGAATTGTATATTTTTTGCCGCAAGGAATGATGCTGATTCTGGTCTTATCATCTGGCGCGTGCAAGGAGATGGCCAGGTTGACTTGCATTTTTTCATCAGCAAATTTTTCAATGCCCTCGATTATGCCAATGGTTGAAATTGAAAAATGGCGAATACCAATAGCCAGGCCATGCGCGTCATTTAAAATTCTAATGGCCTCCATAACGTTATTGTAATTTAAAAATGGCTCGCCCATGCCCATGAAAACCACGTTATCAATTCTTTCGCCGGTGATTTTTAATTTTCTGGCAAAGAATAAAACCTGACTGACAATTTCCCAGGTTTCCAGATTTCTTTTAAATCCCATGGCGCCTGTGGCACAAAATTTACAGCCCAAAGGGCAGCCGACTTGAGAGGAAACGCAAACAGTATTTCTACGATTGTGTTTCATTAAAACAGTTTCAATTTTTAAACCATCACCTAAAGTAATCAAAGCTTTGATCGCGTCCTCATCTTTTGATTCAAAAATTTGCGCTTTAACTTCCAATGGAACTTTTTTTGCCAGTTCAGCTCTAAGTTTCTTGGGCAAAGTCATGGCCTTGTCCCAATTATCAATTAGCTCAACAAAAATAGCCTGCTTAATTTGCTTAACTCTGTAAGCAGGCTGATCTTTTAAAATGTCATTAAATTGAGTATAGAATTTGTTCATGAAAATATATTCCTATTTTCTAGGATTTAGAATTTAGGATTTAGAAATTACCAAGACCCTCCTCCACCGCCGCCAAATCCCCCGCCAGAGCCACCGCCGGAAAAACCGCTAGCGCCGCCGGCAGCGCTTGAGGGCGCGGTAAATAAAGCAGAATTTGTTTGCGCTTGAAAGTTATGCAGACTAGAGACAAATAAAATGCTATTAAAATTGGCGCCTTCCGTGCCCTGATACCAAGACGGTGGAGTTTTATAAATTGATTCAAACTGCTTGGCCCACTGCGTTTCCACGCCCAAAACCATGGCATAAGGTAAAAACTTTTCAAAAAGTTCAGGACTTTTTTCTGGCGCGTTGTGAAATTTTATCCTATCTTTTTCAGTGACCATTAAAAATTCTTTAAGCCCCAATATTTTTTCTTTGGTCAAAACGCCCTTGAGGGTTTTTCTGGGCATTCTAAAAGCGAAAATTTCCACAATTATAATGGAGATGATAAAACCAACAAAACCCAGGGTATCAGAAAATAAGCCCGTGAATAAATAAACAGCGCCCAAAATAAGAGCCAAGACCATGGCGGCCCTTTGTCTGACTTTTTGTGGACTTGCGGGGAAATAACCTTTGCTAACGGTTAGAGCGTAAATATCTTTAACCAGCTCTTCGTACTTTTTATAAAAGTTTTCCGATAAATTAGAAAGAGCGACTTCTTGCTTGTCGCTTGAAAAGAGCGCGTCCATCAGTTTCTTTTGGTGCGGCAAAAGCCCGTCAGAGGACTTTAATTTTAGCAAAGTGTAAACAGGTTTTTTGATTATAGTGCCGCTGATTTCCCTTTTAATTTTCAAATAGCCCAGCACGGCCAGATTAATTATTTCCGCGGAAACATCTTTTTTATTAACCATTTCATCGATAATCGTGCCTACTTCAGATGGCGTTAAATCATCGGGCGCTTCGTACTCGGCAATTATCGTGACTCTGCCCTTGGGATCTCGGCCCTTCCAATACCAATAAATAAAACAGGCCAGTAAAACCAGAAGCGGCAAAAATAAGGCCTTATTATCACTTAAAAAATCAGTAATGTTTTGCTGCCAAGTGGGTTTGGCGATGCTGCCAACTGGCAAGCCCGCCACAATTGTTAAGCCCTCGCCCGCTTTCAATTCATTTTGGCTAAAGAGTATGAACTTGACCAAACCGTTTTCATTATTTTTAATCAAATCGGTTTTGGCGCAAGAAGCAGTGCTGCCAAATGGTCCGCTAAAGCATGACTTCATGATTTGAGAAGCGTCAAAACTAACAGGCAAAATAACCGCGGCACTAGATTTGACAATCGGCACCGGCCATTCATTGCCAGTCACGTTCCAATACAATTCGTCATGGTCTTCGAAGTAGTTAATGGCTCGCCTGATAGTATAGTCAATAATGTAAGTTTTTTTGCCACTAACCAAAACATCAGCCTCGCCGATTTTGATACTTACATCGTTGCCCGGGTAAGTAATTTCGGTGTTGTAAAAAAAGCCGTTACCATCAATTACGCTTATGTCGGAAATTCTTAGGTTAAAGTTACCGCCGCGCGCCTTATATTTGATCGGTATGTATCTGAAAATGCCGTGCTTTTGCTCTGCGCCGAAATCATATTGTATCCTTTCTGAAACATTGATGGTCGCGTCTTTATTCATTTGAATCGTCACGTCATAATTATCAATTTGTTCCTGGGCCAAGACCGGCCAGGCCAGAAGCAGGCCGCCTAGAATCACGAAAATTGATAGATATTTTTTCATAAATTTTTAATAAATTATGTCTTAATCATACTAAAAAAACGTGATATACTCAAATCAGTCCTTGACATAAAATAAAATTTGTAGTAAGGTCAAGCATCAAACAAAGTCTTCCTCCGTAAAAAGCTATGGAGGGCGAAGGGAGGTAGAAATAATCATGCCGGAGCAAAGTAGGCGGAATACGGATCAATCCGATACGGCCAATCCATTTTTGCAAGACCTGACCATAAAGATTAATCTGAACATCTTTGAAATTGATATGCTTCTTTCCCAGATCAAGAGTTCATATCTAGCTGATCTGATTAAGCTTAAAGAGAAATCTTTTAATCAGTTTGTTCTTTTAACGGGCTGTCTTACTCCTGAAGATTATCTCCAGAAGCTGGAAGCAGCCATCAGTGATCAAAAACTTGACTATGATCAGCCGCAGCTCATTGTTCTCACTCGTGAACAGTGGCTGACCGCCTCGCTAATTTTGAGCGCCTTCCATGCTTATCTGGAATCGCATTCGAGTAAAATGGACGAAATCGCTCTTTCTAAGGCCAAGGACTGCGTGGAATCTTTGCTTAGTAAAATAGCCGGAGAAATCGACAAGGCAGAGAAACACAACTCCAAAAAGCAAGATCATAAAGCAAGAGTGCTTCATTAAAAAACCTCGTCAATTGACGGGGTTTTTCTTTTATTTTAGCCAAAAAATAACGAGTCAATCAGCCTAGCTCTTGACAAGACTATTTTTTTGTGGTATTATTAATGATTAAAAACGTACATTAACGCATACAATATTCCAACCCAAACCCAAAGGAGGGGTAATATGGCAAAGGTTGCTTTTGTGGCAGAGGCAAAGGAACGGCTGTTGAGAATGAATAAGCAGAAAATTGCGTTCATGCTGCCGGACGCCTATGGTTGGTGCAAACTGATCGCGGGCAGACTGACCCGGCAGACTATCACCACCGAAGAATTCTACGACCTGGCAGAGGAATGCATCGCCGACCACGAAAAAAGTATCAGGAGATGTTCTCTGCGCGGCATCGCAAGAAACTACTTCTATGATAAGATCCCTGAAGTGGCGGCTGTCGTTTTCGCCGAGTTCCCCGAATTCGTCAGGGAAGTGGAGCAGGTCTCCGCCGAGAAAAAGCAGTTTTCTCGTGAGGCCTTGATGGGAGAACCATCAATCATCACTGCGTAATCATCTGAAACCCAAAGAGGGCTCTGTTCTAGGGCCCTCTTTTTTTTTGTTAAATTTGATTTTAATAAATTACCACTGCCCTATTATCCAGCATGCCCCAATTTTTTTGAAAGCTGCTGACTGACATTCTTATCTTGCCGTAAATCGGGTCGTCCAAAATAAGTAATTTGGGATTATCTGACGTACCGGTAAAGCCGATTAAAGTCCTGGCGTGCTCATCCAGCTTGGCGCTGATAACTTTTCCGTTAGGTGTCTTCCAGGAAATATCTTTGCCGCTACCGACCACTCCCCAGACAACGATAGGATTGCCATTTACTAATTCCGTAATTAAATCAGCGACAGTGCCATTGGTAATAATTTTAGCCGAGCGATATTTAGAAGCTAAATCATAAATCGGCTGCTCATAAACGCCATAGCCAGTATTGGGCATGGTGCCATCAATGTTGCCGACAAAACCTAAATTAGGATCGCCCCAGATATTGCCGGTCTGGCGAGGTCCGGTAAAAGAAAAAGGCAGCTGGGCGATTAACTCGTTTTCAGTTACTTTTACGCCTTTGTAATTTAGGGCCATAGTTAAGGAAGCAACTTCACAGGAGAGAGCGTGCTGTTGATGGTGGTAAGGCACGGTCAAATCAACCGCCGGGTAGACAGGCAAGATACTCGCGGCTTGGTAAAAAATCTTTTTAACCGCATTTTCCTCACCCTTTGGATCATCAAGGGTGAACTCAAAGATTACCCAGGCGATTAGTGAAAAAACACCCACTATTAGCAGGCCTAAAAAAGTAAATTTTATAATTTTGTTAATCATAGTTAAGCGGTTATTTACAAGTATTATACCACGATACTTCGACTTTTAAAAAATATACAAATAAAAACCCCGAACCTATGTTCGGGGGTTTGGGGTCCTTTTTGGACCGTGAATATTAAGATGATCTGCTTCCTCCGTATCAGGAGTCTACAGATCGACCACGAGCCTGGAAAAAAGTTTTTCCATGCAAGCTCCTCCTTTGATTTTTTAATATCCTTTTATCCCCTTTCCGACGGGGATTATTGTCGTGGGCGTGTCCGCGTGGCGAAAGAAAAACAGGCTCCTCTTTCGCCTTGGTTTAGCGGACACGCCCTTGATCGCAGGCCTGTTACTTTGCCTTCCGCATGTTACAGACCCGACAACCGAGACATGGTTCCGACAAACTTTTTCATGAGAGCACCTCCTGGCTTGGGTTAGCCATGTCCCCCTATCCATAAAATTATTATAACACATGAGGCAAAAAGTCAAAAGCCGTTGAGTAATCAACGGCTTTTTTGCAAACTATTTGATTCAAGATTATTCGGTAGTTATGTCAGCGCCAAGTTGCTGCATGCGTTTTTCCACGTCTATCATAAACTGTTCTTCGTTGAGGAAATTATTGCATACTTCGTCATAATCATCTGTGTTAACATTATACTGCTTTTCCAGATTCGCGACTTTTTGAGAAATTAGCATGAATTTCGCGGTGTTGCCTTGTTGCATCAGAGTTACTCCGTAGAGAGAATAAGCCATTAATTCAATACAGCGCTCCCTGGTCATGTTTGGATTCGTAACATGAGTGTCGCCGTCGCCGGCTGGCTCGTTCACATTCGCGTTCTCATTTGTGTTCTCATTCAAATCCTCGTTGAGATTAAAGCCGAAATTGAGGTTTTGATTCTTGGCCGAAGGCATGAAAAATTGAGGCAGACAGCCGCTAAGAGCCAAGACAAGGGCCGCCAGACCGCAAATAATCGCCACTTTTTTTAGTTGCATGGGTTTAAATTTAATCTTTAGCACTGGTTTTATTATATAACAATTATTTAAATTTTGAAAATCAACTCAAATGCTATTTGACTATCCTGGATTTGAATGATACAAATAGGAAAAAGGAGGGCAAAATGCTTTTAAAAGCCAGAATGTTCTTTTTGAATCTTTTTTGCGGAAAAATCATGGCCCAATGCGGTCATGAGACCAAAATTTGGGATATCTGCGCCGCCCAGGGCGAAAAACATATTATCAAAATGATTCCGCAAAATGGCCAACTTCCTTATTGCCATAAGTGTTTTAGCGCCATGACAATAAGGTGCGCCTGGTGCGGCAAGCCAATTTTTCCAGGAGAACCCGTAACCTTATACGCGGCGGGTGAAAATTTCAGGGTCCCTGACTACGCGGTTGTTTTTAATAAAAAACCCTTGCAGGTTGTTGGTTGTCTGCGTGTAAGGTGCGCGGACACAGGAGCCGATCGGATGGGATTTTGGATGCCGCCTGGCCAGGTTTTAAGGGTGCAGTCACCCATGGAGCAAATGATTCAGAGATTCTCACAAAACGGCGAGAATCGCGTGGTGATTATTGGCGATTTACAAAACCCAAGCTCTGCCCAAATTTTTCCGCAGTAAAAATCAAAAGCCGGTATTCGTAAGAATATCGGCTTTTTTCTTTGTCGGATCCTACTCTATTTTATCTTTGCGTTTTGACTTTAGCCAAAACACTAAAGGCAAAAAATAATATAACTATCGAAAAAAGAAAATAAAAACCCTGCGCTGTGTTTGCATGTAAAATGTCAAAATATGCTCCAAATAAAATAACCAACACGAGTAGAACAGAATAAGCCACAATCCCTTCCCAACTTACAGGAATAAAACCCCAACCTAAATCTTTGCTTTTGATACCTTTTCTTGTTCGAAACCAAAATTTATTCATAATTTTCAATCTCCCTTTTATTAAAATAATTTTCAAAAACTTTCCATTCTTTGGAAAAATACAGAACTGCCACGACAATTAACATTGTAATTGCCAGCCCGATATTTGCCGTTATCTGATTTTGGATAATAATGAAATAGGCAAACGATCTTGCGACATTATCCAATGTAATGTGGGTCACAGAAGCCACAAAGACATTTTTTGACTTTACATACACATACGCCAAAAAAGTGTGGGTGCAGATTGAACCAATGGCGAGAACCGCTACATTCAGAATTGTTTGAGCAATCGTAAATGTTTGTGTTTGAGCAATTACAAGAACCAGTGGGATATGCCAAGCGTACCATATCAAGCCGCCAACAATAAAAGCCACCCAGGGCTTGATTTTGTACATTTGCGGAAACATAAATCCTCTCCAGCCGAACTCTTCACCAAAACCAGTGATAACCCCGGGCAAAATATTAAAAATGGTCAACCCGCCGATAAAATAGATAATCAGCATCAATTGCGGCGTAAGACCAGCGGGAAGGTTATTGATATTTTGGCCGGTAAGTGCAAATTGTTTAGCCAATTGACCCAAAAACACCTGCCCGGAAAAATCCCAACTTATTGAACCTAATAGGGTATAAATGACGAGAGATAAAACGGTTATACTCAAGGCAATCGCCCAAAATTTAAAATAATTTTTAACTTTTCCAAACCTCAAATTTGCATCCTTAAACTTTTTATCGTAGAAAAATAATCTGGTAATAATAGCAGCAATCGCTGGCCCCAGCATATAAAAAGCAGCGAGATAATTTCCTTTTTGGCCTAACAATTTCATTAATACAATAAATACTGCACTTAAAAGTGTGATAATTACAAGATATGCGATAAGCGATTTATGTTTCATAAATTTACCTTATCAACTCATCAACGCTAACCCCAAGAGCTTTCGCAATTTTCTTGAGAGTATCAAGCGTTGGATTCTGGTTTTTACCAGCTTCAATTTTAATAATGGTATTATTGGCGACATCAGCCAATCTCGCCAATTTTTCTTGGGATAACCCCTTGGCTTCCCTAAGTTTTCTAAGTGTTTTTGTAATGTTTGACATACCAATATCGTGGTAGTAGAATTAAAATATAAGTAATATTCCTTTTCAACTACTATAATGCTACACCAAAAATCAAAAAAGGTAAATAATGGTTCTCGGCGGCGCATTTCGAAAATCGAAATACGAAATTCGACGGCAGCGGAAAAATATCATGCCGAGGCGCTTTGCGCCAAGACAACATCTTTCAATTTCGCTGAATGTAAAACTTGGCGGAGAGGGCGAGATTCGAACTCGCGAGACCATTGCTGATCTACCGCATTTCGAGTGCGGCCCATTCGACCACTTTGGTACCTCTCCAGGCCGGTGATTAGTAATTAGGAATTGGATGATTTGATTTGTGAATTATTATATGCTAAGGTTTAAAAAAATAAAGGAGGTGATATTAAATGGCGAGGAAGAAAACCGATCCAGGGATCAAGCACAATGTGTATTTCAAGGGAAGGGTTCAATCACTCGGTTTTACGAGCGAATCCGGCGACCACACGGTCGGCGTAGTTTCTCCCGGAAGATACGAATTTGGCATCGCCAAAAGGCAAGAAAGAATCGTTGTTGTCTACGGGTGCATCAAGATAAATGGCCAAGAATGTAAAGCCATTTCAACCTTCATCATCCCGGCCGGAAAAGAAATCGTTTTCGAAGCGACTCGATTTGCGGCCTACACCTGTTCCTACGGCGAATAATCTCATTAAAGCTCTCCGCTCTACGGAGGGCTTTTTTATTTTCTGGCCATTCTCTTGGCAGACACTTCATCAAGATAAACCTTTCTGATTCTGACATTTTTTGGCGTAACTTCAACAAGTTCATCGTCGCCGATGAATTCCAAAGCATCTTCCAGATCCATTTCCTTTGGTTTATTAAAGTGTTCAGCGCCGCCGTCACCCTTGGAGCGCATATTTGAGAGTTGTTTTTCCTTACAGACATTAACACGAATATCGCCTGGTCGAGAATTTAGACCGACAACTTGGCCTTCATAAACAGAAACGCCTGGTCCAATGAATAAAACTCCCCTGCCCTGCACATTAACCAAACCATACAAATGCGAGGTGCCTGTTTCATGAGCAACTAACGAGCCCTGTTCTTTTTCACCCCAGTTATTGGGGTCAAGATCGTATTGATAAAAAGATGTATTAATTATACCAAGACCGCGGCTGTCTGTTAAAAATTCACTGCGATAGCCAAAAAGACCACGAGTAGGGATTACAAATTCTAAATAAGTAATGCCATCAAGCGTTCTCATTTCTTTTAACTCACCTTTTCTACTGCCAAGTTTTTGAATGCATGAACCATAATATTGTTCAGGCACTTCAATAAAGACTCTTTCAAATGGAGTTAAGGTTTTTCCATCTTTTTCTTTATTAATAACTTGCGGTCTGGAAACTTGAAATTCATAACCTTCACGTCTCATTCTTTCAATTAAAATCGCCAGGTGCAATTCACCGCGTCCTGAAACGGTCCAGGTGCCAGCGGCGTTATTTTCCACGCGCAAAGCCATGTCAGTTTCCAATTCTCTATGCAAGCGCTCCTGAATTTGGCGTGAAGTTGAAAACTCGCCCTCTTTGCCGGCAAAAGGAGAATCATTAATCATAAAAGTCATTTTCACTGTCGGCTCTTCTATATTTAAAAGCGGCAAGGCGTTGGGATTTTCAGCGTCAGCAATTGTTTCGCCGATATTTACTTCGGGTATGCCAGAAATAGCCACGATATCGCCGGCTACTGCTTCCTGAATATCAATACGGCCCAAGCCCACAAAAGTCATCAAGGAAACCAAACGAAATTTTGTCATTTGGCCTTCACGATTTATGTGCATCACGTCTTGTCCGGCTTTAATTTTGCCATTATAAATTCTGCCAATGGCAATTCTGCCGCGGAAATTATCAGCGGTCACGGTCGTGACTAACATTTGTAACGGTTTTTCAGTATTAGAAATCGGAGCCGGAATATGATTGATGATGGCGTCAAAAATCGGCGTGATGTCCTGCATTTTGCTTAAATCTGATTCTAGTCCCGCCTTACCTTGTTTGGCCGCGGCATAAATAACTGGAAAATTTAAAGCCTGATCATCAGCGCCCAGTTCCACGAACAAATCAAAGGTTTTGTCTAGAACATAATCAGGACGAGCATCTGGCTTATCAATTTTATTGATAACTACAATCACTCTGTGACCCATTTCTAGAGCTTTTTTTAAAACAAAACGCGTCTGCGGCATTGGTCCCTCTTTGGCGTCAACCAAAAGCAGCACGCCGTCAGCCATGTTTAAAACGCGCTCCACTTCCCCGCCGAAATCGGCGTGGCCAGGCGTGTCAATGATATTTATTTTTATGCCATTCCAGATCACTGAAGCATTTTTAGAAAAAATGGTGATGCCGCGCTCTCTTTCCAAATCATTGCTGTCCATGATCAAATCCTTTTCATTCATTTCCTTGCCTAAATATGTTTTTGATTGGCGCAGCAAAGCATCCACGAGCGTGGTTTTGCCGTGGTCAACGTGTGCGATAATGGCGACGTTTCTTATGCTCATAGCTTAGAATTTAGAATACAGAATAGAGAATATAGAACTTAGCGGAACATAAATAAAAAATCCGCTGACGTTCAGCAGAATTTAGGATAAATTCTTTAATAATTATAGCACAAAAATAATATTTGTCAAGTAAATTAATGGCGGAAGGTGTGGGATTTGAACCCACGAGGGCTTGCGCCCAACACGCTTTCCAAGCCCCGTACCAATATTTTAAAAATGTGCGGAAGGAATGAGATTAATATCCCCCGCTATTAATCCAGCACCATGGCGGAGGGAGCGAGATTTGAACTCGCGGTGCCTTGCGACACACTTGCTCTCCAAGCAAGCGCACTAGACCACTATGCGATCCCTCCGCGTTGGTGCTGGATGCCTTCAGCCTCTCGGCCATCCTTCCTTGATAAATATTGGTACGGGGCAGGCGTGCGCACTAGACCGCCATGCAAACCTTCCATTTGGTAAATAGTGGAGAGTGGAGAGTTGAGCGTTAGGTAATTGGTTGAGGGTAATTAATGACCAACATCCAATTACTCTCCACTAAGCCCTCCACTCCTTACTCTCAACTCCTCACATATTCTTATATACATAATCAATTATCATCCAGTCAGTCAAATTTTCAATTGGCGCTTTATCGTCTGTCAGGAAACCAAATTTGTTGTCGTATTCAACCCTCTCAACATTTTGTCTGGTATTATCAATAATTGATCTTAACTGCGGATCAACTTTGATATTTTTCAAATCTTTGAAATCTAAATCGCTATCAGAGGCGATCACTAAATAGTTCCAGCTGTAATTACTGGTCCAGACCGTATAAACATTTTTAAAACTCAAAAGCATGGTATTGGTGATGTTTTTTAAAAGCGCCGAATCTTTACCTGTAGCGTTGACATTCATGGCCACGATACCTTGAGGCTTCAGATGATTTTTTACCAAATCAAAAAATTCTTTGGTGGTCAGGTGGAAAGAAATATACAGCTGGTTGGAATAAACATCAATCACCACTGCGTTATATTTATTTTGGTAATAATCTAAAAAATTTCGGCCGTCTAAATTGTAAATGGTCAGAGAGGGATTCTCCAAATTAAAATACTTTTTGGCCGTTTCAATTAACTTTTTGTCTATTTCCACGCCGTCAATATGCAGATCAAAGTCGTTGGCAAAAAAATGATTCAACTGGGTGCTGACTGTGCCGCCGGCTAAACCCAAAATAAGGACATCTTGCTTTTTACTCTGGCCGTCAATGTAAGGCAAAATATTATAATAATCAAAATAAGAATCAGTTAAAACGCTGTCTGAACTTTTGTTAAGCACGGAAAAAACGCCCATACCTTCATTGATTTTTAAATATCTAAAATTATTTTGGTCAGCCACCTGATAATATTGATAGACGGACTCACCCTCGGCCACAGCATTGGCGGATTTGATCGCTGGCATTTTTAAAACAATGACAGGAATAAAAAGTAAAAGAAAAATCAAGGAAATTTTTTTGGGAAACAAACCAATAATCGCGATTACCAGCAAAGACAAGGAAAAAATTAAAATTGTTTTCCTGGTGCCGAGATAGGGAATAAAAACCAGCACTGGCAAAAAAGTTCCCGCAATACTGCCAACGGTTGAGATGGAAAAAACCAGTCCAGCGTCATTGCCTACGTTGCCATTTTTCAGAGAAAGCAGCTTGATTATAAACGGACTGACAATACCAAGTAAGATTATCGGAAAAATAAACAAGATGACCACGGTCAGAAGAGAACCGATAAAGATTAAACTCGTAGCCGATTGCCAGATTGAGATGCTGCCGGTTATAAATTCCACCAACGGCCTAGTAATAAAGGGTATGGTCATTAAAAAAATACAGGAAACCAGGATTATTTTGAGCAAAACGTTTAAATCTGGACGCCTGTCGGATAACTTGCCGCCGACAAAATAGCCAATGGCCAGAGCCACCATAATCACGCCGATGATGTTGGTCCAGACAAAAGTCGAAGTGCCAAAATATGGCGCTAAAAGGCGCGAAGCCGAAATTTCCACGGCCATGATAGTCATGCCGCAAAAAAATGAGAGAATATAAAGATATTTTTTGTAATTATTTTCCTTAAACATAGATTAATTTTATATTTTTTCAACACTTTGGTCAAACATAAAAAGGGCGTCTAAGCCCTTTTTATTTATTTGATTTTTTTTAATTTCCACAACTTGCGGAAGAGGCGGTATCAGAAGTGCCAGTGCCAAAGCCCGCGGCCGGCGTGTCAGAGGAGAGCTTAGTGCTGCATCCGCTGGGAGCCGTATTAAATCCCGAGCAGATCGCACTCAATAAACTGGCTGAATCTCTGGCACTCTGTGATTCAACACCGTTGATTATCAGTGTGGGTGAGCCCTGAACGCCATACTTCACGTTATCTGCCTTATTAACATCAAAGGGAGGATAAGTGCCGTTGGACCACTTTGTCTTGTCAGCGGCATTAGCCGTGATGCTATATTGTTTGTCCAAAGCGCTGACGCAAGTACTTAATTTAGCAGTGTCAATCTTGGCTTCTTTGAGACAGCTAGCGCCGTCCCCTGCCTTCAGGAAACATTGCAGATAGGTCAAATAATCTTTGGAGAAATCCTTTTCAATACAAACCTGGTTCATTTCTTCTTTAATTTCTACATCTCCATGCATGGCATAATCAACAAATTTTATTTGAAAATCTATTTTTGAACCAAGGGCTTGAACGACCGGTATAATGCCTTTTTCAATCTGCGTGCCATAGGGACACTGGCTCATGACAAAGAGTTCAACGACTGGCTTATCGTTTTTCGGTATTTCTTTGGCGGTGTTGGTGTCTTGACCGCTATTTTGCGCGTTATCTTTTTCTACCTGGGCGATGTCAATGGCCTGGGTAAAAAATTTAGTGCCGTCTTTAGTCATGTAAGAATCGACTGACTGGCCGTTCACGGTCACTGTCAGCTTGTAAAGTCCGCTTTCTTCAGTTACTTTATCTATGGTCACTGTGGTGCCTGCCGCCACCAAATTCTTATTGATGAAATCAACGGCCTTGGCTTTGGCTTCATCAGCGCTCAAAACCCGGGTCAGACTTGTGATGCCGCAACCTGACAATATCAAAACTAGTACCAGAAGCGAAGCTATTAGAAATTTTTTGTTCATATTAACTTAATTAATTATTAATAAAACGAATTATCACTATTATACAATATTTAAATTTTCATGTAAAGTGTTGACAAGGAGCTTGTCAAGTATTAAACTCCAATATCAGCGGTTCTTTTAAAAAGGAGGTTAAAATGGCTATTGGCAGAGAAGAATTCATAGAAAAACTGGAAGATAAGTTATTGCCGAGCGAACTCAATCTGGTCATTCTGGCCTACGTCTTGGCGAAATACGGCCATCGCGGTCAAACTCGTGAAAGCGGCGAAAGGTACTTTGAACACCCCAAGAGCTGCGCTCTGATTTTGATTGACGAGCTGAAAATCTACGACCCCAGAATGCTTTGCAGCGCGCTGCTGCATGATTTACCCGAAGACAGTTTTATTTTGAACTTCTGGGACATTGAGCACATTTTTGGCAAGGAGGTGAAAAAGGCGGTTCAATTTCTGACTAAAAAATCCGCTACTGATTTAAGCGACGGCATAACGTTGCAGAAGTATTTCCAAAAGCTCCGCCGCTCAAACAATAAAACCAGGATACTGAAACTGGTTGACCGCCTGCACAATCTGCGGACTTTAAGCTCTTGCGACCGAGAGAAGCAGGTCCGTAAGATAAAGGAGACGATAATTTACATTCTGCCTATTGCCGAGGAAACTGACCAATACCTGTATTACGAAATCAAAAAGATAATTGATGCGTTTTTGCCAATCCAATTGGATCTTTGTTAGAAAATGAAGCCCCGTGCCTGCGGGGCTTTTTTATATCCTGGCGCGTTTTAGCAATAAGGAATTTAAAACCACGAACAAAGAGCTAAAAGCCATGGCCGCGGCTGAAATGGTCGGGGAAAGCAAAAGATGAGTTGACGGAAATAAAATGCCGGCGGCGATGGGAATGCCGATAATATTATAGATAAAGGCCCAGAACAAATTACCCCTGATCGTGGACATGGTTTTTTTGGAAAGAACCAAGGCTTTGATAACTTTATTCAAATCGCCTTTTAAAATAACAAAGTCCGCTGATTCAATAGCCACGTCAGTGCCGGTGGCCATGGCAATGCCCAGGTCCGACTGGGTTAAAGCTGGCGCGTCATTTATACCGTCGCCAACCATGCCAACTTTATTACCATCAGCCTGCAGACTCAAGATTTTCTTTTGCTTTTCATCTGGCAGGATCTTGGCATACCACTCATTGATGCCTAAAATACCAGCCACGACCTCGGCCGTCTTTGAATTGTCGCCTGTCATCAGAACCGGCTTGATGTTCATTGATTTTAATAAGTCTATCGAACTCTTGGCATTTTCCTTAATCGGATCAGCCAGTGAAATATAACCCAGATATTTTTTTTCATCTGCCAAAAGTAAAACGCTGCGCGCCAAATTTTCTTCTGCCAAAATTTTTGCTTTGGTCTCGGCCGGCAACTCAATCCCCTGCTCGGCTAAAAATTCCTGATTGCCAAGATAATATTTTTCATTTTCAATGCTGGCCAAAATGCCTCGGCCAGTGATTGCTTTAAACCCAATTATTTTTTGCGGCTCAAATTTATATTCCAGCGCTTTTTTAGTGATGGCGGCGGCAAAAGGATGTTCTGATTTTGACTCCAGCGAATAAGCGATCTTTAAAGTATCCTCGTCTGAAAAGTTTAGAACCTCTGGCTGGCCCTCGGTCAGAGTGCCTGTTTTATCAAAACAAAGTACGTTGATTTTCTCGGCCTTTTCCAGGCCTTCGGCATTCTTAATTAAAATCCCCTCTTGCGCGCCCTTGCCAGTGCCGACAATAATCGCGGTTGGTGTGGCTAACCCAAGTGCGCACGGACAGGCAATAATTAAAACGGAAATTCCCATGACCAAAGAAAAAACAAAGGCCTGGCCAGCAATAAGCCAGATAATAAAGGTAAATAGGGCAATTAACAAAACGATCGGCACAAAGTAGCCGGAGATTATATCAGCCAGATTTTGAATGGGCGCTTTTGTGCCCTGGGCTTCGCCAACCAATTTAATGATCTGGGCCAAAACAGTGTCAGCGCCGACTTTTTCCGCTTTAAAAGTAAAAGAGCCGGATTTATTTATTGTTGAACCAATTACTTTATCGCCAATCTTTTTATCAACCGGCAAACTTTCGCCAGTAATCATGCTTTCGTCAATCGAGGATTCGCCCTCAACAATTTCACCGTCAACCGGAATTTTTTCACCGGGTCTGACGATGATTAAATCGCCAATTTTAACTTGATCAAGCTCAATTTCTTTTTCCACCCCATTAACCATGAGGTGCGCAATTTTGGCCTGGAGTTTAATTAAATTCTTAATAGCATCAGAGGCCTTGCCCTTGGCCCTGGCTTCCAGATATTTGCCCAAAATAATTAAAGTTAAGATTACAACAGCCGTGTCAAAATAGGTGCCAACATTTTGATTACTAATTATTGAATAAATCACGGCTGCTAAAGAATAAACAAAAGCGCTTGTCGTGCCTAGAGCAATCAAGGTATCCATGTTCGAGTTAAAGCTTTTTAAACTACCCCAGGTGCTTTTGTAAAACTGCCAACCCAACCAGATCTGCACGGCCGCGGCCAGAACCAAAAGTAAAAGGTTTATAACATTATTTGAAATCTGATTAAGAATTGGAATAAATTGAGAATAAGACAGAATCATCACCAGGACAGAAATAATCACGCCAAAAATCGTTTTATTTCTTAATTTCTTAATTTCCGCTTCTTTCAACATCGCGCCGTGTTCGTGTCCGGCCGCGCCAGGTTCCATTTTGTGCAATTTATAAGCACCAATATCCTCGACAGCTTTTTGCAAAACTTCAAAAGGAATCTCATTGTCTGATTCAATATTAAGCATGCCAGTGGCCAAATTAACCACGACTTTTTTTATTTCAGGCATTTTACTTAATTTTTTTTCAATCTGGACAGCGCAAGCCGCGCAATCCATGCCCTGGACATGATAGGTTTTTTTAATCATAAATATATTTTTTCGCTGGTTTAGCGTTGAGTGTGGAGCGTGGAGGGTTTGGTGGAGAGTGAATGGATATTAGTCACTAATCACACTCTACTAATCACCTAATAACGCGCTGTTTCTATTTTAGCAAAATATACGATTTTAGAGAATAAAAAAATGCGCCGACCTGGTGGTGACAGGTCGGCGCGTCAGCGTGCATACTGACTTGGGAGGGCCATATGCACTTAAAGAACTTATCATAAGGAGAATATTTTGTCAAGATAAAAAAAGAGGAAGCTTGCGCTTCCTCTTGATCGACTAGACCATCTTGAGTCTTTTATCCCTTTCCAGCACCTTTTCGGGAATACCCTCCTTTACTTTTCCTGCGTCGATGTCTTTCATGAGTTGATTCAACTTCTTCGCTGTCTTCTCGTCGATTCCTTCTGGTCCCAGATTAACAGATATCAGGCCAGGGCGCTCAAAAAACTTTTCCCGTTCTGAACCTGGGGGTGCTAATTTAGCCTTGCGATCTACTTTTTCTCTCATTTCTTTCCTCCTTTTTTGTCGTCAGGATTATTTTACCTTGCGCCATGCTTCGCCATTATCCTCCTGCGAGCTTGAATTTCTTCCCGGTATTTTTCTCTCCTTTTGCCGTATTCATTCTCCTCAATCATTTGGGATAGCCTCTTCTCTTCATCTCCAGTATGTCGAAGAGCAGCTGCCCTATTAGCAAGCGTCCTTTTCATTTTCCCTCCTTTTTCGTTTAAAGTTTTGGTTTAACCTTGTTCCAGCCATTAACCGCTTCATAAGCATAAGCCGCCTGAAAAATCTTTTCTTCGCCTAATTGTTTTGCAATCAGCTGCATACCAACTGGCAGATTATTCACAAAACCGCATGGAATTGAAGCAGCTGGTACGCCAGCCATGTTTATAGTCACGGTATAAATATCTTCCAGATACATTGTCAGTGGATCACTGGTATTTTCGCCGAGTTTAAAAGCAGGCCGAGGCGAGGTGGGCATTAAAATCAAATCAACTTCGCTCAAAACTTTTTCAAAATCCTCTTTAATCAGGGTGCGCACTTGCATGGCTTTTTTATAATAAGCGTCATAATAACCGGCTGACAAAACATAAGTGCCGATCATGATTCTGCGCTTGGCTTCGGCGCCAAAACCCTCGGCGCGTGATTTGGTATAAACTTCAAACAAATTATCAGCTTCCTTTGATTGATGGCCATATCTAATGCCGTCATATCTTCCCAAATTTGAAGAAACCTCTGAAGGCATAATAATGTAATAACAAGCCAAGCCATAATCAATATATTTCAAAGAGACCTCTTTAAATTTCGCGCCCAGCTTTTTCAAATCTTCAACTGCTTTGTCAATTGCCGCTTTAACTTCTGGTTGCAAGCCCTTGCCAAACGCCTCTTTGGGTAAACCAATGGTCAGGCCTTTCACGCCTTTATCTTTCATTTTAGTGTAGTCAGGCACTGGTTTAGGTAGGGTTGTGCCATCATTAGCGTCCAGGCCGGCAATGGCGTTTAAAACAATGGCTGCATCATCAACGCATTTGGCGAGCGGTCCGATTGTGTCCAAAGAAGAACCCATGGCCACGGCGCCAAAACGCGGTACTCGGCCATAAGTGGGCTTAAAGCCAACCACGCCACAATGCGCTCCCGGACAGCGGATTGAACCACCAGTATCTGTACCCAATGAATAAATAACCTGGTCAGAAACAGTAGCAGCTGCGCTGCCGCCAGAAGAACCCCCTGGTACCCTAGTTAAATCCCAGGGGTTATGCGTTGGTCCATAATCTGAATTTTCAGTTGAACCGCCATGACCCCAGGCATCGCAATTTTGCTTGCCTAAAATAATGGCGCCGTTATCTTTTAGTCGCTTAATGACCGTGGCGTCAAACAAGGGCACATAATGTTCCAGCATTTTTGAAGAAGCAGTTGTGGTAATGCCTTTGGTTAAAATCAAATCCTTAATGCCGCAAGGAATACCTTCCAGCATTTTTATTTTCTCGCCTTTTTTGATTTTCTTATCAACCTCCTTGGCTTGTTTAATCGCGTTATCAAAATCAGTGGCTAAAAAGCAGTGCAACTTTTTGTCAGTCTTTTTGATGCGCTCAATGCAAGCATTGACCAATTCTAAACTGGAAATCTCGCCGTTTTGCAGCTTTTCGTGAGCTTCTCTGATTGTGAGTTGGTTAAGTTCCATA
Organism: Patescibacteria group bacterium; assembly: GCA_028714455.1. Taxonomy (GTDB): domain Bacteria; phylum Patescibacteriota; class Patescibacteriia; order CAIXNZ01; family CAIXNZ01; genus CAIXNZ01. The sequence continues at coordinate 104,508 of JAQTMG010000002.1, read as the reverse complement.
AATTAATGCCCTTTGTCGCAATAGTCATTCAGAGCGTAGCGTGGAATCCATAAGTCCTGGATTCCTCACTGCGGTTCGGAATGACAAAGGGCGGTTAAAATACACTCTTTGTCTTAATTAAATTATCCTCGTGTTCTGTTGATTGATTTATTAGATCTTTTTGAAAATCGCATTGGTCAATCTCATCCCCTCGATAAACATTTTCCAAGCCAGTCACCTGCGCCGTGATTGGCACATTTTCAGTATTAATTTCCTTTAATTTATCCACATAATCTAAAACTTTTGTCAGCTGATTGGCATACAATTCTTTTTCTGCCTCTGTTAACTCCAAACGCGAGAGTTTGGCAATTTTTTCGACTTCTTGTTTTGTCAGTTTCATATATAATAATTTATCACTAAAAATAAAAAAATTCAATCATTTGACAGAAAATATCACATGTAGTAAATTAATCATACTCCTTTGGGACGGGGTCAAATCGGCGTACCTCGGGCTCCCCTCGTGAAACGGCCCAACCACCACGTCGATTTGGCCCCCCCTTTTTCTTGGAGCGGGCTATATAAAAAATAAATAGAGAAACACTCCTCCTTGTCTGCGGGGATGAATTTTTGCCCAGTTCATCCCCGATTTTTTTTAAAATCCCACGTATTCAACCTCTTCGTGCAGCTCAATCTCATATTTATTGCGCACTTTCATTTTAACCAAACTAATGAGTTGAATTACATCATTGGCATTGGCTTTGCCAGTATTAATAATGAAATTGGCATGTTTGGTGGAAATCTGCGCCCCACCGATTGTTTTGCCTCTTAAATCTAATGAATCTATCAGCCACGCGGCTGGTATTTTTTTATACTCCAAATATTCTTTGGGTAAATTAATAAACCTGCTTAAATCAATCGTGTCATCAATCATAACATTTTTAAAAACACTGCCAGCCGAAGGAAATTCCAATGGCTGTTTATTTTTTCTGTCAGCCAAAATCTCTTTGATCTTTTTTTCGCTCTCAACCCTGTCCCCTTTTTGCAACTGCAATTCAACTGACAAAATTAAATCTTTATTATTTTGAAAAATTGACTGGCGATAACCATAGCCGCAATCTTTTTTGTCCAAAGAAATAATCTTTCCGTCTCTTAAAACTTCAACTTTAATAATACTGTCTGACATCTGGCCCCTATACGCGCCAGCGTTACCGCGCACAGCCCCGCCAATGGTGCCCGGAATCCCAGCTGCCCATTCCAGTCCGCTCAAATTATTTTCAATGCTTTTATTGACAACATTAAAAAGCAAAACCCCGCTGCCGGCTTTGACAATGTTTTTTTCAATCTTGATCGCGTCACTTTTATTGATGATAACCAAACCGTCAAAGCCAGCATCAGAAACCAAAACATTACTCCCCCCGCCCAAAACAATGTAATTTATTTTCTTTTTTTGCGCGTCAGAAATCGCCTTAATTAATTCATCAGAATTATTGGCAATAAAAAAATACTTGGCGTCCCCGCCAATTTTAAAGGTTGTGTATTTGGAAAGTGGGATGTTATTTCTAAAATCCATATAATTTATCAACAAATGCTTTTAGAAAGAGGCGAGTAGAAAGAATTCTAACTCGCCTTTTGTAATGGCTTAATCTACCAAAAAAAGTTTATCCCCGGTGATACCAACCCAATGAGCCAACCCCATAAGGGTTTTTGTCCCAAGCCAGTCAGCGGCTTTCGTATTTTTTTCGTGCAGAATCTGCAAAAATACGCCCCCATCCACGCAATGAACTGATTCTGATAGTTCAGACAGTAGGGGTGAATTTATCGGGGGTCCCCAAAAATTATGCGCGCGCAAGGGCTGGTCATTGGGAACTTCTACTACTGGGAATTCTAAGCCGATGAGCGCTTCTTTTACCCAATCCGGAAATTCGTTGGTCACCTTTGTTATTGGTATTGTTGCCATTTGCTAGACCTCCTTTTTTTACTTTCCTTCTAAAAACATTTGTAAAAGAACTTGAAAAATGCCTTTTTTAAAATCCATAATTTATTGAATCATATAATCCGAGATAAAACCTTTATATTTTTCACGCAAATTTTCTGGCAGAGTTTCAAAACTGCCAAATTTTCCTCTACATATTTTCGAACCACAATTACACACTATTTTCTGTTTTAATTTTAGATCATCATATTTATAAACAATCATGGCATAATCAATTGTTATCTCTTCATCCTTGCCCAGATCTCTCATGGCGACGATTTCTGTCCTATTCTTTATACCGCAACTAGGTTCGCAGGAATGGTTAAGAAATTTACCAGGCGCAATCGGATCAATATATAAATTAAAATCAATCGGAACCGTATAAATTGATGGCTGTTTTATAATTGGACCGCAAATAATGAAGACAGTTTCACCTTTATTAATTTTTTTCGCAGAAAATATAGTTGTTCCGTATTTTCCAGAATCTGCGCAATAAATATTTTTTTCAAAATTATTCTGCATATGCCTCAATAAGTCCCAGCCTGTTTTTAATATTTAATTTCCTGGTAATATCTGGGAAGCTCTTGCCCTCTTGCAGATCAAGTACTAAATAATCAATTTTTGAGATTCCGGGATATGGCAACAAATCATATTTAACGCCATTATATTCAAACCCGCTTATGAGCATAGGCAGTTCTTCAAGTGGATAAGATGCTAATTTTTCGTAATCTGATTCAGTTAATTTATCAGATTTAACATTTTCTTTTACAATTTCCAAAATCAAACTTCTAAATTTATCATCGATTGAAAATTCTTGGCGCAAAACATTAACCATCCTTTTATACTCTTCCGTCTCTATTTTGTCCCAAGTCAAGATGTCTACAATTCCGCGTCGGGCTTTATCAAATTCACCAAGAATACTTTCAACTATTTTCAAAACCTTATCCCCTTCTTTATGGGCAAGTTTTTCCGCTCGCTCTTTTTTGTAGCCAGATTTAACTTCATAATTTACCGAGTGAATTTTGTCGGGAATTAAAATAGCAACCTTTTCTTTGGTATTTGCCAAGGCCCAGTCAATATATCCTTTTATATTCTCCCTAGTAAAATATTTATTACCAAGCGAAATGCCAATAAATATATTGAATTTTTTAGCTTCTATTTCCTCTTTGGTTGTATTCAAACATCTACCTATTTTCATATTAACAATAACCTATTTCTTCCCTTTCTTTTTCGCAGCTATTTTTTTAGCCGCTGGCTTAGCCGCTTTTTTGGCTGATTTCTTCACTTCCACTTTCTTAACTTCTGGCTTAACTTCTTTAGCTGGCTTAATAATCTTGGCTACAATCAAAGCATTGATGATTTTATCAAGTTTGGAATTTATCATTTGCAATTGATCAGGACGATTGCCTGCGCCGCCTCTTTCATTGCCTCGGCCAAAGCACTGACTGCAGTAAACTGGTTTGCCTTGGGTGGGTTGAAATGAAACCTGGCAGGGCTTGCCGCATTTAGCGCAAACAGCAGAATACATTTTGCGACCGCCTTGTGACTGGCCTTGTTGCTGTCCTCGCCTTTTCGCAAAACAAGCCGCGCAATAAACCGGCTTTTCACCTGTTGGTTCAAACGGCACCTCGCACGCTTGCCCGCATTCTGTGCAAACCGCCTTAAACATTTTTCTATCCTCTGACATAAAAAGATTGTTAGTTATTTATATAAAAAATAAAATTAACTTACTCAACGATAATGACCAAATCACAAGCCAACGAAGGCTGGAATTTGATTATTTATTATTAAACTTTATTTAATTATGTTCACGCTAGCTGGCAGTTTCTGGATAATCCCATTCAGATCTTGAGTAGAATAATTATTGCCTGAAATATTAAATGTTTTCAAATTCTTCAAATTGCCAAGTTCATTGGGCAAACCGGTTAACTGGTTGTTGGATAAATCTAGGATTTGTAGATTTGTGAGCTGGCCAACTTCGGCTGGCACGCCAGTCATTAAATTGTTGCTGGCATTAAGAATTTTAAGTTTTTTAAGTTGTCCAATTTGAGATTGAATGGCACCCGTAATCTGATTATTGGAAATATTCAGCTCTTGCAAATTTGTCATGTTAAAAACATAATCCGGAACTTTGGTGAAACCCTGATTGCTCAAATCCAGCACAGTGTTACTGGGAATGGTGACAACATTGTTAGTGGCTGGCACATTAACATTGACATTGACCGGCTGAATCAGTGAGCAACCAGCCAAAATCACGCAGGCAAATGCGACTAAAAGTAATTTGGTTTTCATAAGTTTGAATTAAATTATTTAATTTATTTAATTAATTCTCTCGCTGCTTTATCAAGATATTTTGAAAATTCTTGCCAAATAATGTCCAGGATTTCCTTGCCGTTTTCTTTAAAAAACTTTTTATCAATGACGTCAAACTTTAGCGTATAATCTTTGGGGCCCCTACCACCATGATCAACTTCTTCCAAGGCTATATTTACAACCTCTCCGCCGATTTTGCCATTGATTATCTTGGTTAATTCTAAAATTTTTTCTTTAAGCAATTGCTGAAAACGCTTATCTTTTTCATTTCGCGCTTCATCTTCGACATAACTTAAATATGGGCTTTTATCTTTTTCCGGATGTCCATAGCAGCTTTGGTGAGGTGTTATTGGTAAAGTAAAAAATTTCTCAAGAATGGGCTTAATATCTTTATCGATATTCTTAGATCTCAAAGCTTCTTGTAGCATTAAAAGATTATCTTTATCTTTGACAAATCTTGGTTCTTGTCCAAATTTTTCCTTCATAAATAATTATTTTATAAGTTCCCTGGCAACTTTATCAATGTCACCAGCGCCCAAAACCAAAACCACATCATTGGATTGCACGAGTTCCAAAATCTTGGCCTTGGTTTCAACTAAATCAGCGGCATAATAGTATTCTGAAACCTTGACGCCTTCAACGAGCTTTTTTGATTCAGCCAAAACGATTTTTTCCAAAAGATCTTGCGAACTGACTCTTTTGGTCACATCTTTTTCTTCCCTACCCCTCACATCATAGATCTCCGAAAGAATAACAATGTCAGCCGGACTTTGGGCAAAGGTTTTAATAAACTCATTGAACAAAGCTTTTGTTCGCTGAATCTGGTGGGGTTGGAAAGCAACCAGCAGTCTTCTGTCTGGATAAAATTCTTTGGTGGCTTTGATGGTCTTGGCAATTTCAGTCGGGTGATGAGCATAATCAGAAATAACAATGGCGCCGTTTTTATCATCAGTCAGATTATCAATTGTGCCAACTACTTCAAATCTGCGCCAGGCGCCAGTGTATCTGGATAAGGTATCTTTAATCACGTCAGGATTAACGCCAAGTTCCAGGGCTAACAGGGTTGCGCCAAGCGCGTTCAAAATATTGAATCGGCCAGGCACTTGCAAATTATAATCACGCAGTTCCTGATTTTTATAGAGCGGTTTAAAAATCTGGCGGCCATGGTCCACCTTAATACTTTTCACGGTTAAATCAACCGAGGGATTTTCTAGACCAAAAGTCAGGACCTCGCAGGCGGGTTTTTCAATCTGGTCAACGATATTATGGTCATCAGCGTTGTAAATAAAAATTCCATCCTCGGGCAGTTTATAAACGAAATGGTTAAAAGCGTCAATATATTGATTTAAGTCCTTATAAAAATCCGGATGGTCAAATTCAATGTTGTTTAAAATAATCGCTTTGGGATTTAGTTGCAGCATATGGGCCTTGTATTCATCGGCCTCAACCACAAAATATTTACTGGCGCCAAGGCGCAAATTGCCATCCCAATTTTTCACTTTACTGCCCACAATCACGGTCGGATCCAAACCGCCTGCTTCCAAAAGCAAACCAACTAAAGCTGTGGTTGTGGTTTTGCCGTGACAACCGGAAATGGCAATGGTGTATTTATCTTTACTAAATTCGCCTAAAAATTGAAAATAACTTAGGCTTTGAGCTTTGAGCCCCGAGCCCCGAGCTCGTTCCGGGTTTTCTAGTGGAACAGCATCACTAAATAACACCAAATCAACATCTTTGGGCACATTTATGGCTTTATGCGGCCCAATAACGATATTAGCGCCAAAATTCTTTAGGGTGCTAGTAATGTCAGAAGAAACCAAATCAGAACCGCTGACTTTTTTACCCAAACTTAAAAGCAATTTGGCCACAGCTGAAATACCAATGCCGCCTATGCCGATGATGTGGACTTTTTTGATTTTATTGAGTTCCATGTGTTAATTTTAGCAAAAATTCAAGATATTTTAAAGGTTTTGGGATTATCACGATCAAATTCCCAATTCACCGGATTATTGGCAATATATCCTTTTATCCGAGCGTAATCCTCGTCGTTTTTGATAATGTGTTCGTAATATCGCGGTTGCCATTCAAAATCAAAATTATTCTCGCGACAATTTCTCACCACAGAACCTTTAAAGCCGCGAGTAATTGACGACAAATTATTTCTTTGCGGGCCAAATGCGTTTTGTCTCTGTTCCGTTCGTTGTAGAGACGCATTGCAATGCGTCTCTACGGCGGTTTGGTTATTTTTAATTACAATAATTCCGTGAATATGGTTTGGCATGATAATAAAATCATCCAAAACCACATTTGGCCTTAATTTTTGTGTTTTCAACCATTCATCCAAAACAATCTCTCCAATTTTTGATAAATAAACATTATTACCTCTTATTTCGCCTAAACAACATTTCCTATCCTTTGTGCAAATGGTGACATAATAAAATCCCCCATCCGCGTAATTCCAATGACCCAAACGTGTTGATGGCACACGATATTTATTTTTAAAATACTCATCCCCCATTGTTTTCTATTTTACTTTCGCCACCGTAATTATGTTTCTGTTATTGGAAACATTTTTTATAATTTCAAACCCAGATTTTTTCAATAACGATTCAACTTCCATTTCGGTAAAAGCATGGACATAGCGCAAATGTTTTTTCTGCCAGGGAATGAAAACATCGCCCAAATCCAAATTCATGTGTTTAATTCCGTTTGCCTCATTGAGCGGGTCAGTCATTTTTAAAAGCGTGTATTTGATGATATATTTCAGGTAGCGCGTCTGCCATAAATTCCAATTGATCATGAGCAATTTCCCGCCCGGTTTCAAAAGATTTTTCATCTCTTTCAAAACCTGCAAACGAAATTTTTTTGAGGGAATGTGGTGCAAGACCGCCACGCAAAAAATCAAATCAAACTTTTTCTTAAGCGGCGGCAGATTCAAAATATCCGCCACTAAAAATTTGCTATCGGGCCAGAGACGCTGGGCCTGACCGATTAGTTTCTGACTGTAATCAATACCCAAATAATTAATCTGATATTCTTTAAGCAGTTCCAAGAGCCGGCCATTGCCGCAACCCAGATCCAGAATATCTTGACCGTTAGCGATATATCCTTTAAAATACTCAAATTCAGGCCAGACCGCGCCGCGCGTGCGCGAAAAATCAGAAGCGATATCATTATAAAGCTCCTTGTTCTTGGCTAAAATTTTTAACGCGATTTCTTCCTTCATGCGTTTATAGGAGCTACAGGAGCTATAGGATTATAGGAACTATATGGTGATAGGCTAAAAGGTTTATTCTTGCCTATTAACCTTTAAACCTATAGCTCTTCTCGACATTTAGCTCTTTTAGCTCTTCTAAAATAGCTCATCTTAATTATGAAACAATCCAATATAGAAAAAATTATTGTTCAGCAGTTAATCAAATCCAGACCCACCACCCAGCGGGAGTTAAATTATTTAGTTAAAAAACTAGCAAGTGGCTTTAAAATCCCCTCGCCAAAGCGCATCAAACTCCTTTCAGCTTATCACAAATTAGTCAAATCTGGAAATGGGCATTTAGCCCTGAAAAAGCTGCTTAAAAAGCGCGAAATACGCACACTTTCTGGCGTGGCAGTCGTGGCCATTTTAACCAAACCCTACAAGTGCCCGGGCGAATGTGTTTTTTGCCCCAATGAAAAGAAAATGCCTAAATCTTATTTATCTAATGAACCAGCAGTTATGAGGGCAATTTTATGCCGATTCGATCCTTTCAAGCAGGTGCAAATGCGTTTAAGAGCTTTAGCCATGACCGGGCATGATACTGACAAATGCGAATTAATTATCATGGGCGGCACCTGGACTTATTTGCCGCATAAATATCAGACTTGGTTTATTAAGAGATGTTTTGAGGCTTTTAACCAGAGAACTGCCAAAAACCTAGCTTCAGCCCAAAAATTGAATGAAACGGCGAAGTTTCGAGTTATTGGCATAACTCTGGAAACTCGGCCTGATTATATTTCCATTCCCGAAATCAAAAGAATGCGCGAACTGGGCGCCACCAGAGTGGAATTGGGTGTGCAAACCATTGACGATAAAATATTAAAATTAACAAAACGCGGTCATTTAACCAAAGAAATAATTGAGGCGACAAAATTACTCAAGGATGCGGGTTTTAAAATTTCTTACCACATGATGCCAAATTTGCCGACTTCAACTCCTGCCAAAGATTTCAAAATGTTCAATCAATTATTTCGTGACCAAAATTATCAGCCAGACATGTTAAAAATTTATCCTTGCGTCGTGACTGATACTGCCAAGATTTATAAATGGTACAAAGCCGGCAAATTCAAGCCTTATTCTGACAAACAACTTTTAAATCTTTTAGTTAAGATAAAAAAAATAATTCCGCCTTATGTGCGCCTAAGCAGAATTATCCGCGACATTCCTTCCGAGAGCATTGTGGCTGGCAATAAAATTTCCAATCTGCGCCAGCTCATTAACGAACGCTTTCAAAAAACAGGCGAATTCTGCCAATGCATTCGTTGCCGCGAAGCGAGAAATAAAGAATTTAGAATAAAGAATATAGAATATAGAATTAAGAAGTACAAAGCTTCCGAGGGTCTGGAATATTTTTTGAGCTGCGAATCAAAAGATAAAAAAACATTATTCGCTTTCCTGCGTTTAAGATTGCCAAAAAATGTTGATGAAAAATTATCAGACGCGTTGCCCGAATTAAAAGACGTTGCCTTAATTCGTGAAGTTCACACCTATGGCGAACTGATTCCGCTAAAAAGCAAAGGGCACGCGGTTCAACACGCTGGTTTAGGACGCCAATTGATCGCTGCTGCGGAAAAAATCGCCAAAAAAGCAGGCTTTAAAAAAATCGCTGTCATTTCTGGCATTGGTGTGCGACAATATTACAAGAAGCTTGGTTATCGCCGACAAAATACATACATGATGAAAAGCTTGTAGCTGTGGATAAACTTTTGCTATAATAAAGCTATCCGGTCCTGGGTGGTGACTTGGTTAGCTCTTGCCTCTCGGGTATCTGGCCCGAACGCCAGTTCGGGCCGAAAGCAATCCTGCGAATGCAGGTTCGAATAAGTTCGGTCTTTTTCAGTCTCTCTTCAAAGGCGGGAGGGTGAACCAAACCACCCTCCCGAAAACAAGCCAGCCAAAGCTGGTTAAAATAGGTTCGTTCACCTCCCTGTACTCGTTCTTCTTTTTGGTGAGGAGGGTGCGACCACACCCTCCCCGAAATAAGCCAGCTAAGCTGGTTGATCAATATAGGGTTCCTCGTCTCCCGGGGCATCATCGTGATGCCCCTTTTATTTTGCCTAATTTTAGGATATAATTTTAAAAATTATGAAATATCTAAAAACAGACAAACAGGTTTACGCCGCGGTTCAAAAAGAGCTGGCTCGCCAAAAAGACGGGCTGGAAATGATCGCCTCTGAAAACTACGCCTCGCAAGCGGTTTTAGAAGCGAGCGGCAGTGTTTTGATGAATAAATATTCAGAGGGACAAATCGGCAAAAGATATTACAGCGGCAATCAATTCATTGATGAAGCCGAGAGTTTGGCTATCGAACGAGCCAAAAAACTTTTTGGCGCCGAGCATGTCAATGTTCAGCCGCATTCTGGCAGTCAGGCCAATATGGCGGTTTATCTGGCGCTCTTAAATCCAGGCGACAAGATTTTGGCCATGAATCTGGCGCAAGGCGGCCATCTTTCCCACGGCTCGCATTTAAATTTTTCAGGCAAAATCTACAAAGTTGCTTTTTATGGCGTTGATAAAAACACCGAAGAAATAAACTATGGTAATGTTTTGGAAATCGCCCAGCGCGAGGCGCCAAAGCTGATCATCGCCGGCGGTTCCGCTTACGCGCGCCAGATTGATTTTGAAAAATTTAAAAAAATAGCTGACGCGGTCAACGCCAAATTAATGGTTGACATGGCGCATTTTGCCGGACTGGTCGTGGCCAAACTTCATCCCGATCCTATTCCCTACGCCGATGTTATTACCAGCACCACGCACAAAACGCTGGCCGGTCCGCGCGGCGGATTTATCTTGTGCAAAAAATATTTGGCTGAAAAAATAGACAAGGCCGTTTTTCCTGGTATTCAGGGCGGTCCGCTGGAAAATATTATCGCGGCTAAAGCCGTTTGTTTTGCGGAGGCCATGAAACCGACCTTTAAAAAATATCAACAGCAGGTCATAAAAAATGCCAGTGTTTTGGCCGCCACTCTGATTAATAACGGCTTTGAACTTGTTTCGGGCGGCACAGACACGCATCTGATTTTGCTAAAACTGACAAATCTGCGTCTTGGCGGACAGCAGGCCGAGGAAATTCTGGCTCGAGTCGGCATTTACACTAATAAAAATCTGATTCCTTTTGACGCGAGAAAAGCCGCCGACCCCTCTGGTCTGCGCCTGGGCACGCCAGCTCTGACCACGCGAGGCATGAAAGAAAAAGAGATGAAGATAATCGGAAATTTAATCTCTGAACTTCTAAAAAATCATGAAGATGCGATAATTCAGGAAAAAGCCAAAAAACAGGTGGCACAACTCACGCACCAATTCCCTATCTATAAGGATTTAAAATATTAATGCCATGGGCCACGAGCATAGAGCATAGAGCTTTTTGCCCAGAGCCCAAAGCCAAAAGCCCTATGTCAGCCAAACTCATTGACGGCAAAATTCTGGCCGAAAAAATTAAATTAGAACTTCGCGGCAAAATAATTCAAATGGACAAAAAACCAGCTCTGGCTTCTATTTTAATTGGCAATGATCCCTCATCTGAACTTTATATAAAATTAAAAGCCAAAGCCTGCCTTGAGGTTGGCATTGAATTTTCCAGTTATTTTTTGTCAGAGGATTGCGGCGAAGAAAAAATATTTGAAGTCATTGATTTTTTAAATAAGGATGAGCAGATTACCGGCATCTTGATTCAGCTGCCTCTGCCCAAAAACTTTGACACTGATAAAATAATAGCCAGGATTTCGCCGGAAAAAGACGTGGATGGCTTTCAACCGCAGTCAAAAATTATTTCACCGACGGTTTCGGGCATTATTGAACTGATTAAAAGTACTGGTGAAAATTTGAAAAATAAAAAAGTTGTGATTTTATCAAACTCTGAAAAATTCGCTGAACCGTTTAAACCGTTAATGCGCGAATGTAATGTTTCTTACCTTTCGCCCAAAGCTTCGAGCTCAGAGCTCAAAGCTCAGAGCTCAAGTGCCGATATTCTCATCGTCGCCGTAGGCAAACCAAAATCTATCAAAACCGACATGGTCAAGAAAAATTCGACAATCATCGATGTTGGCATTAATAAAATCGCTGGTAAAACCGTGGGTGACGTTGATCCGGAAGTTGATAAGGTTGTCGCCTATCGTTCCCCTGTCCCCGGCGGCGTCGGACCCATGACCATCGCCATGCTGCTGGCCAACGTCTATAAAATGGCGCGCGGTTGACAAAACGAAAATTTTCTGATAAGTTATTAAATCAATTGTTCCTAAAATAAAAGGAGGATAAAAATGTCGAATTTCGATGAGCTGAAGCAAGAGATTCTTAACCTGGAGGAAAGAAAATTGCAGCTCGAGGCGACCTATATCAATGCTCTGTGGGCGTGCATCAATGCCGCGACCACTCCGCTCGAAGCGCGCTGGGCGTACGAGCAAACAAAGCGCCATTACGTAACCGACAAAATGCAGTTTATGGCCAGGCAAAAATGTCTTTCCCTGCTCGAAAACTACGAAGAACCGGATCTTGGATTTGAATTCTGGCATTGGCTGGTTCAAATGCTGCCGGGACAGGACGTCCCCGAACACGATTATTTTAAAGCGGCGGAGAAAAGGCGCCGGGCGGCGGATGAGTGCGTCAAGAGAGCGCCGAGCATGGAAAAGCTTGACGACTCTCTTTACATGCTGTCCACTCCCGAAATCTACTGGAAAAAGTTCATCGAGCTGGCAGCGGCAGCGGGAAACGCAAGGCAGATTCGCGGGGCAGTGAAACATGCTCCGGCGAGTTTAACGCCTCTCGCGCTAGAAGCAGAGGAACGGATCTGGGCCCAAATTGGCGAACCAGTGCCAAAACAGCTTCCCAAACTTTAATCCCCCAACCCTCGCGATCTCGCGGGGGTTTTTCTTTTGCAAAAACTCACTTGACAAAATCTCTATTTTTGCTAAGGTGTGATATAGATTTTAAAACAAAGGAGGGCAAAATGGGATCGGAGATAAGTCCGGAGATAGCCGCTTTTCATAACATACTCGAACAGGCTGATAATTTTACCAAGTGTATCGAACTGACCGAGGGTGTTACTGGTCCGCAGAGAGAGGAAGCGCTTAAAAAAGCTCTGGCGCTTGCTCGGTTTTATGAAGAAGCTATTTTGGTGGGCATGATCTCGTGCGACCAAAAATTGCAAGAGCAAGCCGCGCAAAAGGCAATTTCCGCCGCAGACGACCCGATTCGTCTCCAATACTGGATCATTCATGCCCCGACCGATGAACTGAAAATTCTGGCTAAAGGCAGGCTCAAGGAATTAAAAAGGCATGAAGCGTAAAATCAAAAAGCGCCCCGCTCATCGGGACGCTTTTTTTCTTTTGACAATAATTTTTCAAATGATATACTAAAGAAAAAATTAAAGGAGGTGTAAATTGGCGAGTAAGAAGGCTAAGAGGCGGCAATTCAAAATCGGAGACAGGGCGATTTTTCAAAAAGGCTATGACTACGACGACCCATCTATCGGATTAATACGCCAAGAGCTATCGCTTAAACAATTGGGCGACGCCTTCAAGATGGGAAAGATCATCGGCAAGATGTGGGAAAACAAGGTTTGGTATTATGAATTGGAAATAAGGATGGTGAAATACGATTACCACAAAAAGGTAATCAAAGAATACTGGCAGAATATCAAGTACTACTGCCAGGCAAAAGACCTGCTGACTGAAAAAGAAGCCTGGGCAATAGCGCTGAAAGAAAAGGCGGATTCTCTGTACGGTGAAATACAGGCACTCAAAGCCGCTCTAAAAATGAACAGGGCAGATGCCAGAAACATCGAGAAAAGACTGAAAAGGCTTCGCAAGTTCGCTAAGGCTTATCGAGCGATGTAGCCAAATTCAAAGTCCCGCTCCGCGGGACTTTTTTCTTTGACAAATTATGTTAAAATTAAGTTATGACAAAAACGGTTTTCACAATCGGTCACTCAACCCATCCGATGAAAGAATTCATTGACATTCTTAAGGCATATAAAATTTCAGAATTGATTGACGTGCGCCGATTCCCTGGTTCAGCTTATAACCCCCAATTCAACCAGTACATTCTCAAACGAACTCTGAAAAAAAATGAAATAAAATATCTCTGGCTCGGCCAAGAATTGGGTGGCTATCGCGCCAAAAAAGAATTAGCCAAAGTAAAAAATAAACAAGGCGCTTGCTGGCGCTCCAGCTGGTTCCGCAATTACGCAATTTACATGCAAACCAAGGGATTTCAAAACGGCTTCAAAAAATTGCTAAAAGAAGTTAAAGGAGGCAACGCGGCCATTATGTGCGCCGAATTATTATACTGGAATTGCCATCGTATGCTGCTTTCTGATAAATTAAAATCACTTGGCTATAAAGTTATTCATATTCAAAATCAAAAGCGTAAAAGCTTACATAAATATAGCGAGTGCGCGGTAATTAGAGGAAAAAAATTATCATATAAATAATAAAAAAGCGGACGCTAGGCACCCGCTTTTTATTTGTAAAATTTTATTTTTTCTCCAGTTCATCTTTCCAGGCCTTGGCCAATTCGTCATTTTCATCAATCAAAATTATTTTTTCTAAATTAATCGGCTTAAACTTTTTTATTTCAGCGATCATGACTTTGGCCGCGTCTTTAATCGGAAAATTGCCCACACCGGTGCCCATGCCCGGCATGGCAATGGTTTTAAAACCTTTGTCATCGGCTAAAAGTAAAGCGCCAGAAACCGCCATGGCCACATCATAAGGCTTAGCCGTATCAGTCGGCGAAACAACAACTGGCGAGTGAATAATCGCTTTGTAAGGCAATTCGCCGGCTGGCGTGGCAATGGCCGTGCCGATTTCCAGCGGCGCTTGGGCCTTAATCTCGTCCTCAATTTTATTTCCCTCTGCTTTCTTAATAGCACTGGCCGAACCTCCGCCCATCCAGCCGAAAGAATTGGTTGGATTGACAATGGCATCGGCTTGAACTTTAATTAAATTGCCGTGTTGGATTTCAATATTGAGCATAAATATAAATTATGAAATAAGAAATATGAAATTATGAATTTATATCTATATTATACTAATTTCTGCCCAGATTGTCATGCTGAAGTCCTCGGCATGTTCAGGACAAGCCTAAAAGTTTATAGTGAGCGTAGCCGAACTAAAGCATCAATCTGGCAATAAAAATTGTCGCCCTTCGACTAAGCTCAGGGTGACAATTTTTTTATTCTTTCAATTTGATTATCAACCAGGAATTTTTGCTAAAATGCGTTTTGACCAAAACATAAGGCCCATTAAGTTTTTTGCCATGCAAAATAAATTCAATTTCTTTTTCTGTCCGCCGAATCAAATCATATTTACCATTGTCCCAAATTTTAACAGTGCCAGCGCCATAATTACCTTCAGGTATTACTCCATAAAAATTTATGTAATCAACTGGATGATCTTCAACTTCAACAGCCAAGCGCCTCTCCCCTACCTTTTCCGGCAAATTCTTGGGCACGGCCCAGGATTTCAAGACAATCTCGCCGCTGTCAATTTTTGATTCCATTTCCAGGCGAAAATCATAATGCAAATGGCTGGCATGATGTTCATGAATCACAAAACGTTGCTGAAGCTTTTTGAGTGCTTTGCCCTTTGGTTCTGGCGTGGATTTGAATTTTCTTTTTTGCTTATATTTTTCTAGAGCCATATTGACATTGCAATTATATTATGTTAGTATTTAAAATCAAAATAAAAAAGGAGGAGATTGAAAATGAAGGACTTTGTGATCGGACCATCAGACCAAACAGTTGAACAGTGGCTCCAAAAAGAAGCGCTTGCCTCACCTTTTGACCTCAAGCTGGACTGGGAAAGCGTTCCCCAAGGATTCTTCCCTGTCGTGCTGGTTACAAATCAAGTTTCGCCCATTGCTTTTATTGCAGTGAACAAAGACGAGCTTAATGCCGTGACGTCCATGAGAGATAACCGCAAAAGACGAATCTTTCTGGTCAAAATCGACAAGCTGCTCGAAGTCGCCGGCCTTGATTTCATCAACTATGCAAGAGAAAACGGCCTGGCCGATGGCGAGGCACTGAAGAGAGCGGAGCTACGAGAGAAAGAAATCGTGGAACAAAACAAAAAAATGCTTTTTGAAGGTGTGCCACAGCCGCTCGGCGGCCTGACCAACGAAGTTGCTCTGACCAGAGCCTGTCCTGACGAGTTTAGGCACAGGAACCCCTGGACCGAATATGCCATGAAGCTCTTTTATTGCGGAGGCAATATCAGTAATTGGAAATTCAAAAACCCAGATGAAAATGTTCAGGTCAGCCAAAGAGCTTGCTTTCATGGATTCCTCGGCACATGGGGTGTTTCGCATGAAGATAAGGAAGCCGTGGCCGGCTGGATGCTTTCCGAAATGCTCTCCGAAGTCCCCGTTCATATTCCAAAACCTGAATAAGCAAATGCCCGCCAATGCTTAATTGCAAAGGCGGGTTTTTATTTATCATCATATCTAATTGTTTTCAGAAACTCGTGTCCTGAAAACGGATTTTCCGCGTCATAATCAATATCGTCATCGGTATAATCGTTATCATCATCCACCCGCCATTCCTCAAATAATTTTGAATCTAATTCTGTCACAAAAATTGAAGGTCGGTTTATATTTGTGCCAGTTAAATACGAAGTGGAAATAATCGGATAAGTTAAATAAAGTTCATCCTTGGCTCTCGTGACAGCCACATAAAATAATCTGCGCTCCTCTTCAATCTCCTGCGGCCGATCATAAATTTTGTAATGCGGAAATTGTCCCTCAACCAAGCCCAGAATAAAAACATGCTTCCATTCCAAACCCTTGGCCTGGTGAATTGTACTCAAAACAATTTGTTCATCGGGACCCTCTCCATAATTTTCCACTGTCTCGCCCTTAAAACTTTCAGACAGCGTGACATCAGACAAAAAGTCCTCCAGTTTTTCATAAGTCAAAGCAAAATTGGCCAGTTGGACCAGGTCCTCAATTCTATCTTTGGCATTTTCAAAATTATTCTTAATGTAATCTTCGTAATTATTTTTCAAAATCTGCCTAATGGCTGTGGCAATAAAATCTTTTTCCTGCTTGAGCAAAATTTCCAAAAGAAAATTTAATTGCTCTAAACTGCGCGTGACTTTGACTGAAAACGGTAAGTTTAGAAGTTCGGCCACGGCTTTTTTCAAATCACTGTACTTAATGACTTCCTGCCAGATTCTCTCGGCATTTGACGGCCCAATACCTTCATAAAGCAATAAAACGCGTTTCCAGGAGAGTTCATCCTTAAAATTGGCAAAGATCTTTAAATAGGCCACCACATCCTTAATATGCGCCTGTTCAAAAAACCTGATGCCGCCGCGCATGACATAAGGTATATTTCTTTTATTTAATTCCAATTCCATTTCCATGACTTGAAACGAGGAGCGGAACAAAATCGCCATGTCATTAAGCGACTCACCCTCTTCTTGAAGTTCTAAAATTCGTTGGCAAATAAAATCCGCCTGCTGATAAGAATCTTTGGTTGGCACCAGCGCCGGTTTAACCGCGCCCTCTCTGATTGTCTGCAATTCTTTTTTGTACTGGTTTAAATTGTTACCGATGCTGTGATTAGCCAAATCCAAAATCTGGTGCGAGCTACGATAATTAGTTACTAATTTGAAAATCTTTGTTTTCGGTAATCTATTTGGAAAATCCAAGATATTATTTATATCAGCGGCGCGGAAAGAATAAATACTCTGACAATCATCACCCACCACTAAAACATTATTGTGAGCGGACGAAAGTTCATAAATAATTTCGCTCTGGATTTTATTGGTATCCTGATATTCATCGACCAAAATATATTTGAATTGGGCTGACAATTTTTCCTTGGCGTTTTTATCTTTTTTCAAAAGCTTAAGCCAGTTGGTCAGTAAATCATCAAAATCCATGACATTACTTTTGAGCTTCTTTTTCTGGTATTCTCTTTCAATAGCTTCGATAACCGGAATTAACTTTGGGTCCAGATAATTATATTTGTCAGTAATCACATCCAAAATTGGTTTCTGGGAATTAGAAGCAAAAGAAATAATGTTTAAAATCAAATCGGCTTTGGGAAAATATTTTTCTTTGTAATTAATCTGCATCTCACCCATCACGGCTTTGAGCAAATTCTTAGAATCTTCTTCGTCTAAGATATTAAAATTATTAGCATAACCCAAAATCTTGGCATAACGACGCAAAATCATGTTGCCGATGTGATGAAAAGTCCCGCCCCAGAGTCCCTTGGGCTGGCATTTCAAAAGAGTTTCCACGCGATTAAGCATTTCCCGAGCCGCTTTATTGGTAAAAGTAACCAACAAAATATTTTTCGGGTCAATCCCCTTTTCAACCAGATAGGCCACGCGATAAACCAGGGTTCTGGTCTTGCCACTGCCAGCCCCAGCCAAAACCAAACATGGCCCTTCCCCATTCAAAACTACATTTAATTGTTCCTCATTTAATTCATTTTTATAATCAATTTTGGAATTAAGCGGGCAAGTATTTTCTTTTTTGAGTTTATATTCTTTCATGAACTTTATTTTAACAGAAACGCGCTCCGTCATCCAGAGCGAAGCGAAGGATCTATGACTTTTTGGAGTAATAGATTCCTCATCACATTCGGAATGACGGAGCGCGCAAAAAGAAAAAACGGCGACCAGATGATCGCCGTTTTAAGATTCTTTATTTCATGTGAAGGCATGCCTTCTTCTGTTCTTTCGGCGCCTCGGGCTGAAATTCACTTTCCAGCGCGTACTTGCAAGCAGCCATAAATCCTTCCCCTCCGGTAAATACTCCATCCGGACCGAGAATTACTGGACTGCCGGGCAGCTTTTCGATTGAGAGTTGGGCTGCCAATGTTTCGGCATTATTCTTGCCTTCAAAGGCTACACCGATGACTGGCACAGCCTTTCCTCCAGAGACGTACAGAGATTTTAAGATACCGGGTAAAGCCGCGGCCATGCCAGCTCCGGCGATAACAACATCTGGTGTCGACTCTTCTTGAACAAAGCCGAGCAGCTCTTTTGGATTTCTGTGGCAGCTGATGATATTGAAATCAACGTTGCAATTTCCCCTCTGCATTTGGCCGAGCAGAAAATCCCTGCCTGGTTGGCACTGAAGAAGATCTGATTGGCTGCCGATGACGATAGCGATCTTGACCCTGGGCATACTGACGTCGGGAATGTTCATCACTTCGCTCTGGAAGACTTCCAATTTTTTGCCAGTCAAGCGCCAGAAAATGTAGCGATAGATGCGCCTGGTGTTCTCAATGACGTCCGTGGGTACAAGGATTGATTCCACCCGAGCGATGTGTTCCAGGCTTTTGGGATCAAGCTCATGAATGCCCACGCTCTTGCCCCACTTCCGGACAAACTCTTTGTCCAATGAGGTCGGCGATTTCTTTTCCGCGACGAGTTTCTGCCACTCCTTCAAATCCCAGAAGCGGCTGGAATCAGGTGTGATTACCTCATCGCCGATGATGCCATCGTTGGTCATCTCGAATTTAGTATCGGCCAGGATAATGCCACGCGAAATGGCGAAGTCCAATGCCTGCCAGTAGGCCTGCATGGACACTCTTTCCATGGTGCCGCCAAACCGCTTGACCACTTCTTCATGGCTGATTGGCGCATCGTCCTCGGATTTTTCCGTGGGCGTAAAAATGGGAAATGGCAATTTAGCTCCATCCCAGAGTCCCTCGGGCAACTTGTGGCCGTAGCATTCACCTGACTTTTGGTACGATTTCCAGCCAGAGCCGGTCAAATAACCGCGGACAATGGCCTCAATCGGCGGCAGAATCAAATTTTGGATTATCAAGACCCTTTTCCACAAGTCGGGATCCTCACGATATGCGCCGACAGGCAGCATAATTCCGCAAGACGATCCAAAAAAATCAAGATGCGATTTGAAATTTTTCAGCACCTTTTCCAGCCAGAAAATAGTCATAGCCGTCAGAATCTCTCCCTTTTGTGGCACTTTGGCGTTGAGGATGAAATTAAAAATGCTAATGCGGTCAGTCGCCAATTGCACTAAAGGGCTTGGATGTTGATCCTTAAAAACATACGTGCCCCTGACCTTACCGTCTGAAATCAATTTTAGACCACCGAATTCCGGGGACTCAAGCCCCTTTGGGATCTTTGCCATTCTTTTTCCTCCTTTTTTCCTTTTTTTATAGAACAAAATCTGAAATGACCTTACCAACTCTAATGTGTTTTGTCAATATAAACATTGACATTTATCAAAATTTTGTTTAAGGTACAGCCATCGGTTCTTTACAATCTTTAGCTAAAAACTAAAGTTAAAATATAAAGTGTTTGGAAAACTAAATCAAAACCAAAAGGAGGGACAATGATTTTTGAAAAAGGAGATAAGTTTGCTTTGATCTCGGTTTTCAACAAAGCCGGAATTAAGGGGTTTGCCCAAGATCTAAGCATAATGGGCTGGAGAATTCTTTCTTCGGGCGGCACGGCCAAGGTTCTAAAAGAAGCTGGTCTCAAAGTCACTGATGTGGCCGAATTAGTCGGTGGCAAAGCAATCCTGGGTCACCGTGTGGTCACGCTCTCGCGAGAACTCCATGCCAGTCTGCTGGCACGTTATAATATTGACCTGGAAGAAATGGAAAATCTCGGGCTGCCCTACATCGATCTGGTCTGCTGCGATTTTTATCCGCTGGCTAACGCCATCGCCAAGCCAGATGCAACCATTGAATCGGTCATTGAGATGACTGACATCGGCGGGCCGACCATGGTGCGTTCGGCTGCCAAAGGCGGTCGCATCGTCATCTGCGACCCGGCGGACAGAGGCTGGGTGCTGGACGAACTTCGGGCCAACAACAACGAACTCAAGCCCGAAAGCATTCAGCGCCTGCGCGCCAAGGCAGAAGGCGAAGTCGCCAAATATTGCCTGGATTCGGCGCGCTATCACAGCGACGGTGATATCGACGGAAATGTGGGCAAAAAAGCGCTCGATCTGGCCTATGGCGAGAACAAATGCCAAAATCCGGCCACGCTTTTTTCCTTTGGCAATGACGATCCGCTGGCTCTGGACAAATTCAAAGTCGAGGTCGGTGATCCCAGCTACATTGCCATGGCCGACGGCAACGGCGTACTCCAGATTATGTGCGTGTTGGTCGAGGCATTTCGCCGGAATTTCGGCAAAGTGCCCTACATCGTCATTGCCGGCAAACACGGCAACCCATGTGGTGCGGCCATCGACTGGCATGATCCGGCACGAGCCATTTTCAAAGCGCTCATCGGCGACAAAGTCGCTGTCATGGGCGGCGAGGTCATCACCAACTTCCCTATCAGTGACGAACTCGGCAAGGCCCTGCACAAGCCGCCGGCCGATTTCAATCTCGGCCGCGAGCGTTGGGGTCTTGACCTGATCATCGCGCCTGAATTTTCCGCAAACACCTGCGAACTCATGAAAGCCAAAAAAAGGCGCCTACTTTCCAACCCGGCCTTGATCAACCCGACTCTGCCGAACGACGCCTGGATGTATAAGCCGGTACGTGGCGGGTTCCTGCGCCAGAGAGTCTATCCTTACGTCCTAACCATGGATTCATACGAGACATCTGTCGGACCAGCCGTCGAAGCTGCTGACCTCGAAAACCTGCTCATCGCCTGGGCAATCTGTTGGAACGCGAGTTCCAACACCGTAGCCCTGGCCAAGGACAGCGCGCTCATCGCGCTCGGTTGCGGCCAACAGGATAGAATCACTTGCGTGCGCCTCTGCCTGGAAAGAGCGACCCGAGCAGGACATGACACGGACGGTTCCATGTTTGCCTCTGATGCGTTTTTCCCATACGCAAGCAGCCCGGAACCAAACCTGGAAGATATGTCTGATTTCATTGATAATGCAGACGGGGAATTCATCGAATACGCATACTATTGTCAGAAAGTTGGCAAACCGAAAGGAGTATTGGCTACGCTGGGAGGTTTGAGCCTCTTTATTGCCAAATATGACAACCGCGAAGGCACGGAGCTGCTGATTGACGCGGGCTGCAAAGGCGGAGTGGTGGTGGCTGACGGGAAAGAACTTCCCAAAGTCATCGAGCTCTTTGGCCAGACAGGACTTTCAGTCATCTTTGTCGACAAAATCAACCGCGGTTTTGCCAAACACTGAACAAACTAAAAAGCCCCCTACCACTTGGTACGGGGGCTTATTTTTTACTTGTGCGTTTCAAAAATAAATGATTCGTTACGCAGCTGGAAGGTGATGGTAAAAACCTCGTTCCACTTTTCCAGCTTTTTCGGGTCAGCAAAGATTTCCTTGAGTTTTTTATTCCAGGCGCTGACTGTCTCTTCGCTGTGCCCAAGCGCCTCTGCGGGGCGCAGATCGCCCTGCGAGATCACTCGATTGATCGAGTCGACTTCTTCACTTCGGTAATGCTTGCCGAGCAGCACAGCATCATCGATATCCGGATATCCTTCGACCGAACTGGCCTGCAGCTGCTTTCTGTAATCGCTCAGAACCTGGCCATGCTCATGGACATTGGCCGCGGCGAGCTGCACAATTTTGTAAGCCTCATCGATCAGGCCAAATTCCTTGAGCAGCTCTTTTGCTTCTTCCGAGGCATAGCAGCCGTGCGAGTTGTCGATTTCCAGCATCATATGATCTGGGAAAACCTGCAGGCGTTCGAGCACGCTTGCCATGTTTTTGAAAGACTGCATAACTACATGGAAAAGATCTGGCCAGGCAACACGCTCGACACAGGATTGCTCAATAGCACGCTCTTCCCAAGTTAACATGCAATCTCTTAGCATATTGCCATAGCCTTTGGCCATGCGCCACGTGCCGATTTGATTTTCACAGGTGATGGTATTTTTTTTGTGGGGCATGGCCGATGATCCCATCTGGCCCTTGTCAAAAAATTCCTGCATGAGCGGCAGTCCGCTGCGCGCCGCGATTCTGATATCTTCGGCAATCTGAGTCAAACTGCCCACGATCATAAGCAAGGCATTGACAAGAGGTTGGTGCAAAATACGAGGCATAATCTGTGATGCGCCAACAAAAGGCTTGAGTCCGAGCGAACGCAGCACTGCGTCCTCTTCTTCTGGAGTGATCCCCTGGTAGTTGCCGATCGCACCGCTTAGCTTTGAAAGCTTAATTTCTTTCTGCGAATCAAGAAGCTGCTGTCGTGCTTCATCCAGCGCAAGGTACCAGCGCAGAGCGCGCAGACCAAAGGACTGGAGTTTGGCTTCCTGACCGTGCGTGCGTCCAAGCATGGGCACATAGCGGTATTTATAGACCATTTCATGAAGCACGTCGCAAAGATGATCACATTGCTGAATTACAAGATCAAAGGATTCGAGCAGCATCAGGCTAAACGGCGCTTCTTCAGTATCATATGATGTCATCTTCCAATGTATGTACATGCGAAGATCAACGGGCAGACGTGCTTTTATCCACTCGATAAAAGCATTGAGGTCATGCTTTGTCTTTTTCTCAATCTCTGCAATTTCGGCGATTTGCTTGTCACCAAATTCAATCTCACCTAAGGCGTCACAAATTTTTTCATGGGTATATTTTGGAAACATACCCATTGCGCACCTGATCCTGATAACAGTCAGCTCAAGCATGAGCCACAGCTCATACTTTTTCCCAAGTGCCCAGATTTCCTCGATTTTTTTGTTAACATACCTTTTAATCATCTTTCCTCCTTTTTTCTTTTTTTAAAAGAGCTAGAAAAATCTTATCTAAAAATGTCATTTTTGTCAAATGAAAAGGGCAGAATTACATCTGCCCTAATTTTTCGATTACCGCTTTCAGCTCATCGATCTCCACCTCGAGCTTCTCAAGAAGCTTCCCATTTTTTTTCCCTTCCTCGATCAAATCAAGTATCTGGAAAATAATTTTTTTTCCCATGCGCGTTGCGCCCTGATCACTCAACTTGAAATGAGCCTTTTCAAAACTGCTTCTGGATATTCCAAGGTGAACAATCAGGTTCGTGATGAATAACACCAATTCCCGCGCCGTTTTGCCATCGTATCCGGCCTTACGCAGAATTTTCGTCGCCTTCTCAAAGAGCTTACCGACCTTTTCCTGTCGCTTCCTTGCCTCTCTTTGCTTCTCGAGTAACACTTCCTGGCTTAAATTCAAGGCCAAATTCTGACATTCACTCATCTGTCCTCCTTATACTTTATTGATAAAAAAAGCTTATCCAAAATCCACATTTTTGTCAACAACTTCTAAACATTTAATTACTTGTCAAAGTTTGCTAAAATGGTTAAGATAAAATAGCTGAAAGATGAACCACGAAAATATTACACAAAAACTCACGAAAATTTAGTGTTTTTCGTGAATAAAATTTCGTGGTTATCCATATCTTATGTCCAAGAAAGACCAGGAAATACTCCAAAAATTACCGCCTCAAAACGGTGAAGCCGAGCAATCATTAATCGGCTCGCTTTTAATTGATAAAGACGCCATCATCAGAGTGGCTGACATTGTTGAGGCTGAAGATTTTTATTTTGACAAACACAGAATAATTTTTGAGGCCATGATTGATTTGTATGCTAAACGCGAACCCATTGATTTATTGACTCTGGCCAATCGCTTGGAAGAAAAAGGCAAGCTGGAAGAAATCGGCGGTCGAACCTATTTGATTTCTTTGAGCAATGCCGTGCCGACCTCAAGCCACGTGGTTAATTACGCCGAGATAGTTCAAAAAAAAGCCACCTTGCGCAACTTGATCAAAGCGGCCAGCGAGATGGCGGAGATGGGCTATAACGAAGAAGACGAGGTTAGAAATATTTTGGATAAAGCCGAGCAGAAAATATTTTCCGTTTCCCAAAGTCATCAGAAACAGATGTTTGTGCCGATTACAAATATTTTAAATGAAACATTTGAAAGAATCGACGAACTGCACAAAGAGAGAGGCAAGTTGCGCGGTATTCCCACCGGCTTCAAGGATCTAGACAATCATCTGGCCGGCTTGCAAAAATCCGATTTGATTATTTTGGCAGCCAGACCTTCTGTCGGTAAAACTTCTTTAGCCCTGGATATCGCCCGAGGCGTGGCGACCAAACATAAAGTGCCAGTCGGCTTATTTTCACTGGAAATGTCCAAGGAGCAGCTGGTTGACCGCTTGCTTTGCGCCGAAGCCAACGTTGATTTATGGAAAATGAGAACTGGCAAGCTTTCTGACCGAGATGAAGATGATGATTTTCCCAGAATCGGACACGCCATGGGCGTTTTGTCAGAATCCCCTATTTATATTGATGACACGGCCGTAGCCACGATTATGGATATCCGAACCAAGGCTCGACGTTTGCAAATGGAACACGGTCTGGGCTTAATTGTCATTGATTATTTGCAATTAATGGAAGGCGCCTTTAGAACAGATAATCGAGTCCAGGAAATTTCTGAAATTTCCCGCGGCTTAAAACAGATCGCCAAGGAATTAAACGTGCCTGTTCTAGCGCTCTCGCAGTTAAATCGAGGCGTGGAATCAAGAAATCCGCCTATCCCAAAATTATCTGATCTGCGAGAATCTGGCTCAATTGAACAAGACGCTGACATTGTCATGTTTATTTACCGCGAATCAGTTTATAAACCCGACCTAGAGCTAGACAGAAAAAATGTGGCCGAGATTCATATTGCCAAACACCGAAACGGCCCGACTGGCATTATAAAATTATTCTTTGATGAGCAAAAAGTCAGCTTCCGCGATTTGGAGCACAAAAGCTTTAACTCGCCGCCGCCGAACTTTGCTCCGGAAATACAATTTTAAACAAAAAAAGAGGGTTGAAGATTCAACCCTCTTTACGTTGAGATTAGGCCGCGTTGGCCAGGGAAACGATGAGTTCCTCGACTTTGCTTTTGCTGGTCAGCGGGGCGGGTGCGGACGGTTTCAGCGTCATGTCCAGCTGGTGCCTGATCTTGGCATCGGCATACCGGCCAAACAGGTTCACCAGCGTGCGAGCGCAGGATCGGATCTCGGACAATTCATGCCGATGCGCTTCCTGGATATACCGAAGGGCGCGTTTCAGCTTGGCCTTTTTGCACAGGTGCGGCTGTTCCAACCGATGTCTGGCCCAGCGCAGGCGTTTGTTCATGATTTTGATGGTCCGGGCCCGCTCTTTGAGCTCGGCCGGGTCAACCACCGCGCGGTAAAGATTGGTCGCGGAAAACCCGCTGACCTGGTTGATGCCGCGCTTTTTGCGAGTGACCACCATCAGCGTAACCAAGCCGATTGCGAAAACCATCAACAAAACCAGGGTCATCGAATGCCTCCTTTGCCCTTTTGGGCGGTTTAAAATTATTATTCTTTCTTTTAAAAAACTGAATATAAAAATGTATCACAGATAAATAATTTTGTCAATAAGAAAAGCTCTGGGCTAAGCCCAGAGCCGCGGGTTCATTTTACCAGGTCATTATATTTGCCGCTCTCTTTGATGCGCCTGGCAATAAAGAAAATGATGACGAGTGCGCTCCCACCAAACAAACCAATAAGTGCGTACTTCATTTTAAACCCCCTCGTTTTGATTTTATGTCTCAAATATTATCAAATAATTAAAAATATATCAAGGACCAGCTTGTAAAAATGATTTTTTTCAGATAAAATAATGAAATAGTAGAGCGTACAGAGTGGAGCGTGAGGCGTTGAGTAATTGGTTATTAGATATTGGGTTCGCTCAACCAATCACTCTCAACCAAACTCTCTACTCTCCACCATTAACCCTCAACCATGATCAAGTTTCCCAAACCAATTCAAGATTTAATCGATCAGTTTTGCAAACTGCCTGGCATCGGACCCAAGACAGCCGAGCGCCTGGTTTATTTTTTGCTGAAACAAAATAAAAATGAGATTGACGAATTTGCTCTTTCTCTAAACCAGATTAATAATTCTGTTGTTAAATGTTCGATCTGCCATAATATCTCGGAAAAAGATCCTTGCGCTATTTGTGCTGACAAAAATCGGGACCATAAGTTAATCTGCATCATAGCCGAGCCGCATGATCTGGCGGCCGTGGAAAATACTGGAGAATTCAAGGGCGTTTATCATGTCTTGGGCGGCGTGCTTGATCCGCTCTCGGGCATGACACCTGACCGCCTAAAATTTGATGACTTATTGGCCAAACTGCAAAAAAACAAGGTGGCTGAAATTATTTTGGCGTTTAATCCCGATATGGAGGGCGAAGCCACCATGATTTATCTGAATAATCTTTTAAAATCGTTTAAAGTAAAAATAACCCGCCTGGCGCGCGGTATGCCAGTCGGCTCTGATCTGGAATATACAGACGAAATCACCCTTTCCAGCGCCATTAAAAATAGAAAAGAAATGTAAATAAAAACACCCCGCGGAGCGGGGCGTTTTTTTACGAGATCTTGCTTATCGTAATCAGGGTTTTATTTTGGCGATGACCTTTTTTTCTGCGGTATCTGGTCTTATTCTTAAACTTTATCACCATTACTTTGTCATCTTTAAATTGTTTTTCAATTTTGGCTTCAACTTTTTTGCCGCTTAAAAATGGCTTACCGAGTTCAACGCTTTTGCCATCTTCATCAGCAATCAATAAAATCTGGTCAAAGCTGACTTTATCGCCCTCCTTGCCAATAAGTTTTTCAATATCAAATTTATCGCCTTCTTTCACCTTGTATTGTTTGCCGCCTGTTTTAATCACAGCTATTCTAGACATAACCTTAAATTAAAAATAAAAAAGATTAGTACCGAGCTAAATCTTATGAAAATATGATAGCGTATTTTAAAAATAATGTCAAATTCCGCCTCCGCTTACGCCTTTGCTAAAGCTAAGGCGTACGAGAAAGCTACGGCGGATAAAGAAAAAACCGCCCAGCATAAGCCAAGCGGTTTATAAATTCTAGCAGCAAACTTCGCAGGCGGCTTTAGCGATTCCCCGCCAATTTTCGGGAAGCAGGAATAGCATATATTTTCTCTCGTTTCCATCTTTGTATGTAATACATACGCAATGCGCACCCGGTACAGAGGCTCTTGCAAAAAAAGAATCGTAATAACCCAAAAACAACGGCATTCCCTGGGTCGGAGTAATCATAACAAAGCTCTCGCTACAACCGTCGTATTTGATGAAGATTTTGAATTCGGAGACAAGATTTTTATGTTCTTCCTGGCAGAAGAAAAACATTTCAAAGATAAATCTGCGAAACTTTTCTTCGCCTGGGTTTCCGCCACGATAAACCGTGACACTATCGTGTTTTGCGGACCAAACGTTGCTTAGCGCCCAAAGCCAGGGAAACTCGCTTAAAATCCTCTTCAACGCCTTCGCCTTCTTGTCCATTCTGAACCTCCGTTCTTTGACCCGTCCGGGTCTGAATGTTTTAAAGAGCCATTGTTTCTTCTTCCGCCACGCGGAAAAAGCCCCTGTTTATATAAAAACAACTTAACTTAAATTTCCATTTTTGTCAATAAAAAACCGCCCGAAGGTTCGAACGGTTTATCAAGCGCGATCAAAAAATATTTTTCACCGCCTCATTAATATACAGGGCGGCCGGCATGACGTTGACGACAAGCCAGTGGAGGAAAAGGGAAAGAACAAATAGGATGGCGCCGCCAGCCAGCAAACCCATCATGCCTTTGTCTCCAATCCTGATTCCGCCGATGGTCAGCCAATCTTTATGCCATCCGATGCTTTCCGGATTGTACTTCTTAAACCCAAACCTCGGGTTCACAAAGAAATAGAACGTATCTTCCAAACTCCAGATCAGAAAAAGCGTGGCCACGGCGCGGACTTCCAAGACCCACTTGGGTTCAGAACCAAAGCACAGATAAATAATCAGGTGGGCGACAAAGAGCTGAAGTAGATCGACGACTCGGTGATACCAGGTAAAATCCTTGCCGCCAAGGAATCCGATATAAGCTGAAAAGAATTTGCCCCGCATCGTGGATCTGTCAATCTCAACCCAGCTGGTGTCAGCCGA
Organism: Patescibacteria group bacterium; assembly: GCA_028714455.1. Classification (GTDB taxonomy): domain Bacteria; phylum Patescibacteriota; class Patescibacteriia; order CAIXNZ01; family CAIXNZ01; genus CAIXNZ01. The sequence continues at coordinate 76,120 of JAQTMG010000002.1, read as the reverse complement.
CGCAAACGCGCGATATTCGAGCGCCTCGCCTTTCAGGCGATATCTGGCCGTCGGCAGTTTGGCTGCCCAGCCAAATTCTCCCTCAATCTCCGCCTCGAGCCGCGCGAAGATGAGAACGTAGAACAAAAGCAGAACCAAGAAGGCGATGACATTCATTTTCTTCCTCCTTTTTTGTTTTTAATAACCAATGGCAAAATATATCAAAAATTACAATAATTGTCAAATTCCGCCTCCGCTTACGCCTTTGCTAAAGCTACGGCGTACGAGAAAGCTTCGGCGGATAAAAAAACCGCCCGATATCGAGCGGCCTTTTCTGTTTATTTTTAAAACTTTATACCAACCTCATCGCCGACCTGAATGTTATTTTTATCAGTCCAGCCGGCCTTGACTTCGAGAACCCTATTCACCTCGCCCTTGGTAAAAATAGCTGGGTTTTCAGGATCGGCCGGGACCGGAGCATTTTTTTCGATGTAGACAATTTTATTGTCGTTAATCCAAATTATGTCTATGGGGAATTTCATGTCTTTCATCCAGAAAGTCCTGTAGCGACTGTCCGAATAAACAAAAAGCAAGCCGCTATTGTCGCCCAAGTTTTTCTTACCGGACAATCCTAGCGCTTGCTCTTCGGGACTGTCAGCTACCTGCGCCTTTATCACGTGTCCCCGAATCGTAACCGTGGCCATGGCCGATTGGACATAATAAAAATAGACGCACGCGACCAGCGCGATAAAAATCAAAACAACGGCAACTGGAACCAGGATTTTTAAATTTTTTTTATTCATATTTTTTCTTAAAGTTACGGACTTGCTTTTCGAGACAGGCCCGAGATTATTATTCTTATTTTTATAAATCACAACTAAAGTAACGGCTAAAACCAGCATGAACACCGAGAGTATAATTAATTCTATCATTTTCCCAAAGGATTGCAAGAACAGAGATGCGCCGCCAAATAAAGCGGTCAGGACGTAAATAAATATGACGGCCTGGCGCTGGGAAAAACCAATGTCCAGCAGGCGGAAGTGCAGATGTGTTTTATCGGCAAAACTGATTGGTCGGTGATAAAAAATTCTTCTCAAAATTACCCAGATCACATCCAGAATCGGCACGCCGAGAATTAAAAGAGTGGTGGCGACTTTGGAACCGGAGATGATGGCCAGGGTGCCGAGCATCAGGCCGGCAAACAAACTGCCGCCTTCGCCTAAAAATATCTTGGCCGGATTAAAATTAAAAAGTAAAAAACCCGCGAACGCCCCCGCCAGAATTAACGCGATTAAAGCCGTATTGGGTTGAGCGACGGTTTTGCTCAAGGCCACAAAAGCAATCACCAGGCAACCGATAACCGTGACTCCGGAAACCAAACCGTCAAGACCGTCCAAGAGTTTGGTGGTGTACATCATGCCCAAAAGCCAGATAAAAGTGAAAAGATCGGCCAGGAGAGTAATTTTATACGGCGTGCCATGCAGCCAGAACAAAATCAATTGCCAGTTGTTAAAACTGATGATGCCACCAAACGGATTTCTGATGTGCGAGATGCCGATTCCGCTCCCGATTATTATTAGCGTGGCGACAATCGGAAAAATGATTTGGTATCTTGGTTTTAAATTAAATTTATCATCTAAAATTCCCCCGGCTATGACAACCAGACCGGCCAAGATTATGCCCAGCACGTATTTGGGCACGATAAAATCAAATAAAATCAAATCTGTAAAAAAAGCGTAGTAGACTAAAATGAGCGCGAAACTAAAAAAAACCGCCAGCCCGCCCAGAAGCGGAATCGGGGTTTTGTGAATTTTCCTTTTGAAGTCGGGAAAATCTATCAGCTTTATTTTGAGCGCTATTTTTTTTACTAAAAGAGTAAAAGCTATCGACAGAATAAAAGCGGCTATAAATCCTATGGCGTATGACATATTATATTTCTCTGGCTTTCTCCACCCGAATTATTCCCCCCTGGTCATAAATCACGTTATCTCTTTTTCCGATTTTACCAGCAATCAGATAGCTTGCCAAGGCATTGTCGACTTTTTCCGAGATAGCGCGGCGCAGCGGTCTAGCGCCGTATTGCGGATCAAAACCGGCCCGGGCTAGTTCGCTAATCCCCACTTCGGTCACGCTAAAATTAATGCCCTTGGCCTCAAGTTGTTTGGCCACCTTGGCCAGCATGAGCCTGGCTACCTGCTTAACATCATCAATATCCAGCGGCTTAAACACGATGATATTGTCAAATCTGTTGATGAATTCGGGTTTAAAATATTTTTTTAATTCCGATTCCAAAAGCTCTTTTTTAATTTCTTCGAGTGAAACGCCCTCTTTTATTTTTTCCTGGATAAATGAAGTTTGAGCGTTAGAAGTGGCGATTAAAATTACATTAGTAAAATCAATTGTTTTGCCACTGGCATCAGTCAGGCGGCCGTCTTCCATCACCTGCAAAAACAAATTTAAAATGTCAGGATGCGCTTTTTCCAATTCATCCAAGAGCACGATGCTAAAAGGTTTTTGCCGCACGGCTTCGGTCAGTTGACCGCCAGAAGCGGCGCCCTCATAGCCGGGCGGCGCGCCGATTAAACGGTTTAAGCCGCTTTGTTCCTGATACTCTGACATATCCAGGCGAATCATATTATCTTCATTGCCAAAATAAACCTCGGCAATAGTTTTGGCGAGTTCTGTCTTGCCCGTGCCAGTGGGACCCAAAAATAAAAGATTGGCAATCGGCCTGTTCACCTCGCGCAGTTCTGCCCTGGCTCGGCGCAAACTGTTGGCCACGGCGTTCACGGCTTCAGCCTGGCCCACAATTCTTTCATGAATGACTTGTTCGAGACGCTCCAATCTCTCGCCCTCGCTCTGGGTTATTTCGGCCGCCTTAACTCCGAGCTTATCGGAAATCAAGGTGGCCACGTCATTGCCAGTCACCATAGCGTTAGCGCCTTTATTATTTTTAGCCCAAACTCCAGCCTCCTCAATTAAATTTAACGCCTTAAAAGGCAAAAATTGATCGTGCTCGTATCGGTCAGTAAGCTTCACAGCCTGTTCAATCGCGTCATAAGAAAAAAAGACGTTATTTTTCGCTTCGACATAGCCCACTCTGCCTTCCAAAATCTGGATGGCCACGTTTTCTTCCGGCTCATTGATCTGGATTTTTTTCAAAAAATGCCCAAGTCCGGTTGGCTCGATCACCCTTTTATAATCCAGCGGATTGGTGCTGGCCAGACAAATAAATAAATTCTTAGAAATGGCTTCGGCTAAAATTTCGATCAGCTCGGGCACTAATTCGTGAATGTTGTCGATAAATAAAACCACGTTGCGCGCTCTGATAATCTGATTCAGGCACAGATACATGCGCTCCTGCGCTTGACTCAAGGAAGCGCCGGCTAAAATTCTGGACACGCTCAAACTAACCAGTCTTTTGTCAGCCAAAAATTTAGGCACGTCGTCGGCAATCATTCTCTGGGCCAAGCCCTCGATCATGGCGGTTTTGCCCACGCCCGCCTCGCCGACTAAAATGATGCCTTTTTGCGAACTGCCTTCAAGCACCTGGAAAATACTATTAAACTCTTTCTCGCGGTCAACGCACAAAGGTAGATAGGCCATTTTGGCCAGTCTGGTTAAATCTTCCGAAAAACGATTAAGAAGTGGGGTTTGTAAAGCGGTCATGGCCCTGTCAATGCCCGCCTTGGATTTCAAACGGCTGGAAGCGCGATAAATAAACCACTGCTTTTTCAGCTCCTTGTTCATGGCAAACCAGAGTGAAACGTTTTCCACTTTTTGCGCCGTCACGTTCAGGTCAGAAAGAGCGTCCGCGATCAGCTGGTCGGCAAAAATCGCTTCCACCGCGATATCACGCACAGACACTTCCGCTCCACCATAAAAATAGGCGCGTCTGTATGAGCGTAAAAGCACTTTCTCCGAATTAGGTGAAAAAATCGCTTGCCCTTGTTCGTGAGCTTCGGCCGAAGCGACCGCGCCGAGCTTTTGCGAGAGAGCGGGAAAATCTACGCCCAGGCGCACAAACATTTTCTGCGCCTCGTCGGAAACGACCAGGCAGGCAATCAAAAAATGAATCGGCTGCACCTCTTTGGCCCTGTACTTTCTGGCCAGTTCAAAAGATTTTTCAACCACGCTCATGGCCTCCTCACTCATTGATTTGGATACGTCAATCAAAAATCTTTTATTCATCTTCGCTATCTCGCTCCAATCTAAAATGAGCGGACCAAAAGCTTCTTTTGATTCTTTAAATTTTTTAGGTTTAATCTTGTCCCTACTCTCTCTCCCCAGCGAAAAATAATAAATAAGATAAAAATCAACCAGCAGAGAAAGCCAAAAGTAAAGCAAGTAAACGCTTCTGCTTTCCCAGAAAATAAGGCTCAAAATATTTAGATAGCCGACAGAGTAGACGGCAGAGACTAGTGACAAAATCCCGAGCAAAGCCAGCGCGAATAAAATAACGTAAACGGCTTTGGTGATAAACCGTTCAACTTTATAAAGCGCTAAAAAGCCAGAATCTATTTTCTCGCCCCAGTACAAAATATAGCCGTCCAGATAAGCGACAATTCCCCGGCTCATGCAGAGGTGGCATTTTTTGCCGTTATAAACGCCTAAGCCTCCGCACTGACCGCAGCTTAGAAACTTTAAATTTTCTTCGTTGTTTGGCATTAGAGCTGAAGAATTATTTCATAGATAATAAAAAACGGCAAAGCCAGCCACAAGATAAATATAATGATAACGATCATGATAAATATCAACAATAAAATCCCCCTGAAAATAATCTGCACCAGACGCAGTAGAAAGCTGATGAGACGGCCCGCGAGGTCGCGCTGGCCAAACATAGGCACAAACAGATTTTTCAGCCAGATGGTGAAACCCAGCGTCTTGTCAAAATTTATTATCCAGCTGCCGCCCGCTTTGATTAAATTTAAAAAACCCCTTGAATACCACCAGAGCGGAAAATACAAAATCGCTTTTAACTCGTCGAGTAAAAGCAGGCCAATAAGTTTAAAAATCGACTCCTTTGCCATGGCTTAATTTTATCAAATTTCAGGCAATAAAAAAAGTTCCCAGTAAAACCGGGAACTTATCCTTCGCGAAAAATCTTTCTTAAATCGGGCATACCGTCGAAGATTTTGTCAAGCTGTTCTCCGGAAAATTTGTCATCAACCGGATGGATGCCCTTCAGCCTGCTCAAAAGGATTTCTCGCCGATCCAACCCGACAACTTGCTTGATCGCCAGAATAAGATCTTTTTCGTGTACCATTTTGACCTCCCTTGATAACAAAAACTTAACAAATTATTCTATTTTTGTCAATATAAAAAGTCCTCTCAAGATTAAGAGGACTTTATTTTCCGCCTTGGTGCATGACGTCTGAAATTACGAAATATTCTCCGGCGTCTTCGAGGCCAAGATCGGCGTAAACAATCAGGCGAGCCTTAACCCCATGAACCAGGCGTGGCCACATGGTTTTCATTAGAGCCAAAATCTCTTTTTTCTGATCCGCGTCCGCTTCGGTTTGATATTGCTGCCACAACTTGCCAAAACCACTGGCCAAATCCTTAGCCTCTGCTTCTGACATTTCCTGAACGCGGGGCAGAGTCTCTTTTTTGATTTTCTCTTCGGCTTCCTTGAGTTGTTCCAGCGTTACGCCCAACTCTTCAATATGAATCGAGCCATCTTCCAGCGCTTGTCTGATCTTTGCCAAAATCAATTTAGCGTTTTCTCCCTTATACGAACCGCCCACCAAAAACAAAGCCTGCTGTCTCAACTTCAACTTTTCATTCACCAAATTATCACCCCCTTTTTTATTGCCCCTGGATGGGACTTTTATTAGAGAACATCTTAATAACTTAGCATAATTCAAAAAATAAAAAAAGTCAATAATCGATTCGCGAAAACGGCCCACGACCGTTGTAGAGACACGGCGCGCCGTGTCTCTACGGCGTGCAAAAAAACCGTTGTAGAGACGCGGCATGTCGCGTCTCTACGTAATGGGCCGTTTTCGCCTCTCCTAAAATTAAAAGGCGAAGCATTTCTGCTCCGCCTTGGTTTGATAAATTGCGATTCTACGCAAACACGATGAGCTCGATCAGAACTTCGCTTGCCGAATCACTGGCTGACTCCAGGGCTTTGCCGCAGAGAACGTTGCCCGAGCTCGAAGTCGTCACTTTGTGCGCCTGCGAATCGTAGTAAACGTTTTCTCCCGGGACAAAATTGGTTCCCGAACCGGAAATTTTGGGCGCGACAATTTTTTTGGCCATGTAAACAAGCACGAAATCTTCGTTCGGGCCCACATCTTCAACGACAATTCCGATGGTGTTAGCCACTCTAGTCATGTCGCCAGTTTTGTACGATTCCCCATCGTCCGTTCTCGCTTTTAAAGTTCTGATGTGCTTCAGCGCACAAAGTAATTGCAATTTCAATCCTTCTTCTCCATTCATTTTAAGCTCCTCCTTTTTGAAGTTTGACTTCAACTTAGCAATAAAATATTTTTTTGTCAATATTAAAGCCTGTCATTTTTTATTGCCCCTTGGACTTGATCCATTAGACGCAAATAAAATTCCAGATTATTCAACGTAGCCAATCTCAAGCCCAAGCCCTCTTGTGTTTTAAATAAATGGTGCAAATATGATTTGGAGTATTTTCTAAGTAACTCATTTTTAGAATTTTTATCAATCGGGGAAAATTCCATTTTATATTTTTCATTCTTTATATTCAATGTCTGATAAGCCAGGTTGTCGAAAAGTTTGATGGCGCCTTTTTGTTTTAGCGAACAAAATTGGTAGAGCCGGCCATGGCGCGCTTCGCGAGTCGGGATAACGCAATCAAACATGTCAATCCCCTGCTTGACCGCGAAAACAATTTCTTCTGGCCGACCCAGGCCCATCAGATAGCGCGGTTTATTTTCAGGCAATTTTGGCGCGATATATTCCAAAATTTTATACATATCCTTTCTCTCTTCGCCCACGGCCAAACCGCCAATGGCAAAGCCGGAAAAATCCAAGCCGGTTATTTGTTTTAAACTTTGATCGCGCAACTTTTTATAAATCCCGCCCTGAATTATGCCAAAAAGTTGCTGCTTCTTTTTTGTTTTTTGCCAGGTTTTAAAACAGCGCTTGGCCCAGTCAAAAGTTGTGGCACAGGCTTCGCTGATTATTTTTTGTTTGGCCTCGCCAGCCGGACAAACGTCAAAAGCCATCATGATGTCAGAGCCCAAATCCTGCTGAATCTGAATTGATTTTTCTGGCGTTAAAAAATGTTTCGAGCCGTCCAGATGCGACTGGAATTCCACGCCGTCGGCTTTAATTTTATTTATTTTTGACAAAGAAAAAACCTGATAACCGCCGGAGTCGGTTAAAATCGGATGCGGCCAATTCATGAACTTGTGCAGGCCACCAGCCTTTTTAATCAGCTTTTCGCCTGGCTGCAGATACAGATGATAAGTGTTGGCCAAGATGATTGGCGCGCCGAGGCAATTTAAATCCTCGACTGACAGATTCTTCACGGCAGCCTTGGTGGCGATGGGCATAAAAAATGGCGTCTTGATGGGGCCGTGAGCTGTTTTTAATCTGCCGAGGCGCGCGCCTGATTTATTTGATTTTTTTAAGTTAGTCAGCATTTAATTATAAAAAAGTTTCGTTACCATTATTACATTGGGATGAAATAAAAACAATACCGCTGGCTAACAACCGGCGGTATTTTTTATTTTTGCATAAAATAAAGCCCCGTGAAAACGTATTAAAAGCTCCGGAGGGGTCTGGGGAGCCCTTCGGCGCTTTTTATTCGCTCAGTACAAGCTAATAATAATTTTGTCGAAAGAAAGTTGTTAAAAGCTCCCTGGGGTTTGGGGGCGCAACTAAGCGTCACGGGCGTCGCGATAAAACGAGCTATATGCACTAGCGCATTTGCGACCCCAAAACTTTTTGGTTCTTTTTGGTTACAAAAAGAACAGATAATCAGTACGAACAATATTTAGCAAAAAGTATATTAAAAGCTCAAAACAATTCAATTCCATCACTTGATGACAAAAAAAACCGCCGATTTTCTCGGCGATTTTTATTTGAGTATTTAATTTATCGATTAACCGCCACTGAACCGCTATTATCAATAAGATATTCAATTCTGACCACTTCTACTAAATTCATTTCCTTAATTTTCTCCGAAATTCTGGCGCTGGAGCGCAAATCAGCGACTTGCAATTCTAATTTTTTATTCTGGTCTTTCAAATCATAGACTCTCGTCTGTAGATCTTTTATCTTATAACCCTTGGTAGCCATGCCATTAACCTGCCAGAGATAAACAAAAAAGCACATAAAAATCGCGGCCACGAGCAAAACTAAAATCATCTTGTTGTGTACCTGTTCGCTAAACACGCTAGTTTTGGTAGTGCGATCCAGATGTGAAAATCTGCCGCCCAGCATAAATTTCGTCATAGATTTAGAGCTTAATGGCCGCGCGCAATTTGGCGCTTCTGCTTCTGGGATTATTTATTAATTCCTTGTTTGATGGAATAATTACTTTCTTGGTTAAAATTTTCAAACTTACTTTGTGACCGCAGACGCAAACCGGAACCTGCGGCGGACAAAGACAATCTTTTGCTTCTTTTTTGAAAAATTCTTTGACAATTCTGTCTTCAAGCGAGTGAAAGGAAATCACGCCGAGTCGTCCGCCCTTTTTTAAAATCTTCAGAGCTACGGGTAAGACTTGCTTCAAATTCTCTAGTTCTCCGTTCACTTCTATTCTCAAGGCCTGAAAAACTTTGGTCGCCACGTTTATTTTCGGACGGGCTTTTCCCTGATAAACTTTTTCAATTATGTTAACTAGCTGATTCGTGGTGGTAATTTTTCCGATTTTTCTCTGTCTGACGATTTCAGCCGCAATCAATTTGGCATGCCTCTCTTCGCCGTAAGTCTTGAAAATTCTAATCAATTCATTCTCGGAATATTTATTAATGACATCAGCCGCGGTTAAACCGCCGCTGCCAAAGCGCATGTCCAGAAATGAATCTTTAGAGAAAGAAAATCCCCTTTTCTCGTCATTGAGTTCCATACTTGATAAGCCGAGGTCCAGCAAGATGCCGTCAAATTCAGAAATTTCAGATTCATTGGCTATCTTCTCTAAATTTTTAAAGTTGTCATTGGTATATAAAACTCTGTCCGCGAATTCTGTTAAATTATTTTTAGCCAGCTCAATCGCTTTGATATCTAGATCAATGGCCAAAAGTTTGCCGCCTGGCGTTGTGTGTTCTAAAATCGCTCGCGCGTGTCCGCCGGCGCCCAGAGTGCCATCAATAAAATTTTCACCCGGTTTGGGGTCAAGATACCTTATTGCTTCTTCGAGTAAAACCGGCGTGTGGTTTAAAGACATTGTTTTCCTAAAATTTACAAAAGCTTTTACAGGAGAGAAATAGGATAAGCATAGCCATTTCTCTCCTGGATAAAACCCTGCTTGTTTTTGGCAAATTATTACTTTGTTAAGACATCGAAATGATGCCTATAATGAATGCCGTAAACAAACATTATATTTATTCAGCGCGGAGCGAAAAATAGAATATTCCGCGACTGCAATAATTTGTAAAGAAATTAAACACCCAGTCCGTCCAGTGCTTCAGCGATCTTGCCACTCTGCTTTTCAGTTCCCTTCTTATATTTATTCCAAGTATCTTCGTCCCAGATTTCCAGATGATTATATAAACCGGCCACAATTGATTTTTTTCGGAGATAAGCGTACTGCCTCAAATACTCTGGCAAAATTATTCTGCCCTGTTTATCCAACTGTACGTCCATGGCGCTGGCTAGCATGAAGCGGGCAAAAGCGCGGGTGTTAGCTTTATTAATTGGCAAAGCAGCCAATTTAACGGCCAGCTTTTCCCATTCAGAAGCAGTGTAGACAAATAAACAGTTATCCAATCCCCTGGTCACCACGGCGCCTTTAGCCAATGTTGCGCGAAACTTGGCTGGTACTGCCAGTCGTCCCTTCTCGTCCAAATTGTGCTGATATTCGCCGATAAACATAAAGATTTTAAGCTAAAGTGACTTATCCACACTTCTTCGGGGTTATCCCCACATTTATCCACTTTTCCCCTCATTGATTACATTATACCCCACCGCAATATACGCGTCAACCACTCTATCCACAGGCAAAATTAACTTGGAATCAAATAAAAAAGCCAAGCTGTTAACAACTTGGCTTTGGGAATAGGCGTTTATATGGCGGCCCATTAACACCGATGCAGCATGGAATTTTTGGTGGAACTTCTGTTCTTAAAATGTCATTATCCCGATCAGCTCCGCAATCGGGAAAAAGCTCAGATGCATCAACGACCCTCCTCTCTTTTCCTGCCTTCAGAAGTATGTCTTTTATTCTCTGTCTGCCTTTCAATAATGAACTCGCTGTTTGATCAGGTCTTTTTCTTGCCATTTTTATATTCCTCCTTTTCCTTGATCTCTCTAGCGAGGGCCATCTGCTTTTCCCTACAATGCGGACAAGTAAATGTGACTATTGGACCATCTTTTGTTTTCTCAACGGTCAGCATTTGTGGTCCGACTAAATAGCTTTTACCGCAATCACAATCGATCTCAATCGCCATTAGTACCTCCTTATCTTTTCTTTGGTCTGGTTATGTTTGCCTCTCCCCCGTAAACCGGTTTTATATATGAACCAATTTTGGTTTTTTTAAGTGCTGATAAACCCTGCTTAATAATTTGCTCTTCGCTTTGACGTTTTTTAAACTCTATACCAACAACTGGAATTTTTAACGAATACGATAAAGTGTTGGCAACTGCCACTGCAATTCTGACTGAAGTAAAAGGTCCTGGGCCGCTGACTGTGATGATGCCAGTTAGATCGCCAAAACCAATTTTATTTTTCTTAAGCAGTTTATCAACCAAAAGCAAAAGATATTCTGAAACTTTAAAATCGCCTTTTTGCTTGAGGCGATTTTTTATCTTAGTCCTATCAATTAAATAAACTGAAAGTTCTTTTTCCTTGGCGGCATTGATAAATAAAACCATGGCTTTATTCTTCAGTCGGGTTAAAAATCTCATCAATCAAAACAATCTTGTCGCTGTCTAAAATGTTGTACAAAAATCTGTCGGCCACGCTGCGGCGGTAATCAAATTCTTCCCTGTCCAAAAGCGTGTAGTTTAGTTCCCTCTTCAGATCTTTTTGAAAACTCCTAATTATCTTTTCAAATTTCTTCTTGCCCAGACTACCTACGGCGATGATATCAATAGGCACATCTTTTTTGCCCACAAATGAGCCAGTGAGGGCCAAAAAGTAAACCTTGCCGATTTTGCGCACTGATTTGGCGAATCTCTTTTCCAATAAAAATTGGGCCTTTTGAAAAATAGATTTCAATTCATGATAAAGTATAAAATCAGTGTTCACCTTATAATATTTCTTTTTTTGATTCTTTTTTTCCTCAATTTCTTCAGAAATTTTAATCACGCCTAAATCTTCCAGATTTTCCAGCTCCCTTCGGACAGCGTTTATCTGGGAATTCAAAGAACGGGTCAGCTCTCTGACAAAATATTTCTCATCCGGATTAGCCAAAAATATCTGTAAGAGCCGGACTCGAGATTGTGAACCAAATAATTGTTCAAGCATATTTTGAGGTCTTTTTACCGCGCCAATGATTATGGGCGGAAAAGGCGTAAAACCCTTTCAAATTTTCCCTATCTTTAGTATAATACATTTATAAAAAACAAGTCAATTATTATAGTATGCCTGAATTTAGCAGTCAGTTTGCCAACATATTTATAAATTATTACGGCAGCAGGGCGGCTTCGACCTGCAAGCTTTTTATTAGTGAGCCGAATCTGGCGCTGGAAGACCAAATGGGTCGTCTTTTTGGCATTATTGAAATTAATGTACCCAGCCGGGAAAACCCCTACATTATCACGCAGCTGATTGACGCGCTGGAAGAATCGTATTACGGCGAGACAGATGAAAATAGTGAGGACATCGCGGCCGCGTTTGAGAGCGCCCTGGAACGCGTGAACCAAAGATTTAACCAGCTGATCGCGGAAAAGAAATTTTATCTGGTCGGCAGTTTGAATGAAAACACGATCAAGGAAAAAATAAATCTGGCCGTGGGCGTGCTGCACCATAATAAGCTCTGCGTTTCCTATTCCAATGACATCTCTTTATACCTGGTTCATAAAACCAAGCAGGATTACAAGACCATTGACTTGAGGCAAACAAAAAGTTCCGATGAAATTAAAACAGATAACGCGCACAAACTCTTTTCCAATTTCATGGAAGGCGAATTAAACCCGCCCGACTATTTATTTCTTTCCAACAGCAGTTTCCTGAATTTTGTCACGCTGGAAAGAATTCAAAAGACCATCACTTCCCTGCCCATTCACAAGGCCGCTGAATATTTTAAAAATTCTTTGCTCCAAACCGAGGGCCAAAACTTCGCGGCCATTATCGTAAAAAATTCTTCCAGCGAACACGAAGCGCAATCAGCCATACCAAAATCAGTGACTTCCATTTCCGATCTGACCAAGACAGAGAGCTCGACCGAAAAACTACTCTCGCCCTCGTTCTGGTCGATTGCCAAGGGTTTTGGCGGAGCCATCATGATTCCGCTCAAAAAAATGTGGGATTCAATGGAAAAAAATCTGCAGGAGCGTAAAATGGCTGCTAAGCAACCGGCTCTGCCCAGTTTGAACGACGAAACCGGCGCCTTTGAAGCCACCAAAGCGCCTCTGGGCAGTCTCAAACTGAAATTAAATAAGTCGTTTCGAAAAACATTGCAGAGAACTCCTTTCTACGGCGAAAAAATGGAAAAAACCAAGCTCTGGCTGCGTTTAAAACTTATTTATCTCAAAACTCAATTGGCCAAAATACCGCGTTTTTCCAAACTGCTCATAGCCGTGGTTATCGCTTTTGTCATTCTCTTCCTTTTTTCAACCGCTTATTTCAAACAAGTGAAAAATAATTCGACTGATAATCCGGCTTTTCAAAGCATAGTTGACCAGATAGAGATAAAAAAGGCCCAGGCCGAGTCAGACATCATTATCGGTGACGAGGCCAAGGCCAGAACCGAAATCGAGGAGGCGCAAAATATTCTGGCCACCCTGCCCATCAATTCGCAAAAGCAAAAAGAAAGCTATCAAAATTTAAATTCTGAAATCCAGGCGGTCATTGCCAAACTTCGCCACATCGTTGATATTGAAGAACCGACTCTACTGGCTAACTTGAGCGAGGAAAATAAACCCAACATCGCCAATCTAATTTTTTATAGTGGCTTCCTCTTGGCCTTTGATTCCAACAATAACTCTGTCTTTCGATATAATTTAGCCAATAAACAACAAGATGCGTTTACTTCTAATTTGTCAGCTATCGGCAAAATTACTAAAGTGAAAGTCGCGGGCAATCAGATACTCGCCTATCAGGATAAAAACGGCTTTGTGGAACACAAAAACGGTTCTTTCATGCCCATCGACCTAACCTTGCCGGCCAAAGGAAAAATTATTGCTTTTGCCTTTTACAATGGCCGACTCTATGCCGCTGACTTGTCTAACAATCAAATTTACAGATACACCTCGAGCGAAACCGGCTACGACGCGGGCGCTACCTGGCTAAAAAATCCTTTTGACATGAAAAATATCTTGTCGCTAGGCATTGATTCAAATATCTGGCTGCTTGATTCTACGGGCAAGATTGATAAATTCAACAAGGGCGCGCAAAAAACTTTTGACATAAAAAACCTTGACCCGGGCCTTGAAGCGCCAACCCAGCTTTTAACCAGCGATGGCACAAATTACATTTACGTCATGGAACCGAAAAATAATAGAGTTGTCGTGCTGGATAAAGAGGGCCAGTTGATTACCCAATACTACAGTTCAAAATTTGACGGCCTGCGAGCTTTTGATGTGTCAGAAAAAGACAAAAAAATGTATCTGGTCAATAACAACCAAATCTACTCAATCGACCTCACACATATAAAATAAAACCACCCTGTCATCCAGAGCGTAGCGAAGGATCTATTACTTTTATTATTAAGTTCTAGATTCCTCATTACATTCGGAATGACAGGGTGGTTTTTTGTACTTTTTATTTCAGATTAACACTAGCGCCAGCCTCTTCAAGCTTTTTCTTCATAGCTTCTGCCTCGTCTTTCTTCACCTTTTCCTTAATCATCTTTGGAGCGCCGTCAACCATATCTTTTGCCTCTTTCAGTCCAAGACCGGTAATGTCTTTCAGGGCCTTAATCACGCCGATCTTATTGTCACCGGCTGAAGCCAGTTCAACATTGAATTCTGATTTAGCTTCGGCGGCTGGAGCGGCGGCTGCCGGGCCGGCCATGACTGCCATTGGCGCAGCGGCTGAAACGCCGAACTTGTCTTCCAAAATTTTGACTAATTCAGCGAGGTCAAGCACTGACATTTTTTCGATTTCCTCAACTAAAGATTTAAATTTAGCTGGGACAGTAACTTCTTTTTTTTCTGCCATAGTTTTATTTATAAATTATTAATAATAATTGAATGCTACGAGCTAAGGGCACCGAGCTCAAGGCTCTAAGCCCAAAGCCGTTTAAACTTTTTGTTCTTTAATCGCGTTCAAAGCGGTTAAAAGTCCGCGCAGATTGCCTGCCAAGACAGTGGCAAAACCACGAATCGGCGATTGCAGACTGCCAACTAATTGAGTCAGCAATTCCATCTTGGGCGGAATCTTTGATAAAGCGATTACCTGATCCAAATCAATAAACTTGTTTTCCATGATACCGCCGATCATTTTCAGGCTCTCGTGTTTTCTGCCAAATTCAGCCGCAACCTTGGCTGGTCCGATTTCATCTTCAAAACCAATGATTAATGAAACATTACCCTGCATTTTCTTTACATCAATATCCTTAATGCCTACTTGTTCTAATGCTTTTTGAATCAGGGTCTTTTTGGCCACGATGTATTCGGCATTTTGTTTCTTGGCCATCTTACGAACTTCTTTGGCTTCGGCCACGGTTAGGCCCTTATAATCAGTAAAAACAGCGGCCTTAAACTTGCCGAGCTTTTCCACTAGTTCGTCTAATATTTCCTTCTTTTGTACTTTAGTTTTTGGCATATTTATTTGATATTAGTTTATTAGGGATTAGAGATTAGGGAATGGATTTTTCCTTTCGCTAATCTCCAGTCACCAATCTCCAATATCTAAAACAAAAAAATCTGCGGTTTCCCACAGACAATACGATAAAAAATCAATTATTGATTTTACAACCTCGATAGGATTTACATCTTGCGAAAACCTATTGTCTGCGGTTATAAATACAGTATAGCAGGAGTATAATTTTTGTCAAATCCGCCTGCGCCAAAAGCTGCTGCGGATATAGAAAAAGCCCTTCCGTTTTTGCGGAAGGGCTTATGATTACATTAAGCTAGCTATCAGGCCAGAAAGCTCTGACCTTTCGCTTGTTTTCAAAGTGACCGAGCCAAAAAGCGGCAAGCCGATCATCTTCTTTATCAATACGATCAAACCGTTGGAACTCCGGTCAAGATAATGGTGATCGATTTGTTCCGGGTCACCGATAACCACGACCTTGGTGTTCTGTCCGGCTCGGGACACGATTGTCTTAAGATCTTTGGGCGGAATATTTTGAGCCTCGTCAACGATCATGAATTCACCCTTTATGCTTCTGCCCCTGATATAGATGTAGGGCGAAATCTCCAGCTGGTTGTATTGCTCAAAATCATCACTCCTGGTTTCTCTACCCTTCCTCGGCCTTTCATTCTCATTCACGCCCAGAATTAAATTAAAATTGTCAATAATCGGCAGCTGCCAAGGCGCGAATTTTTCACTCTGGTCGCCGGGCAAAGAACCGAGATCTCGGCCCACTGTCTCAATCGGGCGAAGCACTAGTATTTTGCGATAAAGATCGTCAAGCTGTACATAGCCCGCCAAAAGCGACAGTAAAGTTTTGCCCGTGCCGGCTGGACCCGGCAAAGCCACCAGCTCTATGGTCGGGTCGAAAAGCAGGGCCAGAGCAAATGTCTGTTCGTCATTTTTCGGCTTTATCCTTTTGAAATCTCTGTGAAAAAGCGAAAAGGCGCCCAGGCTTTTCTTGAAAATCGTATACAATACATTTCCATTGGCCAGAATTATTTTACAGCAGTTATTTTCCTTGAGCTTGTTCACGTCAATGTGCTGCGCGAGGATACTGTCGTCCAGCATCAAGACAAATTTCCTTTCTTTTTCACGACCGCATTCTCCTTTTTTAAACTCTACCTCATTCAGGGGAACTTTAAATTCAGAGAAGCCGGGCAACAAGCTCTCGGGATTCGATACCTTGTCAGTGTTGTAATCTTCCGCGGTTACGCCCTTGGTTCTGGCCGCCAAGCGCAAGTTGGTGTCTTTACTGACGATGATGACCGACTGCGCCCTTAATTCCTTGATGACTTGCGATCGGGCGTATTCAATCAAGATCGAATCGGCCACAAAAAGATTATCCAAATCGGCTTCCACGAAAATGATGTAACCGCCTCTGTCGGCTTTTACGCCGCGCCGGCAATTACCTCTCAACTGATATTTTTCCATTTTTCGGGTCGCTTCCCGAGATGCCCGCGCCACGGCATCATTCTCCGACATCTTTAAATGATCCAGCTCCTGAATAACGCAGGACAAGACCACCACCAGATTGCCGTTACCGGCCAGATATTCGATTGATTCAGGATCGTGGATAAGAACCGAGGTATCCAAAATAAAAACTTTTTTTGGCGAACTGTCTATCTTCAGCGGTTTGAATATCCTCGACTTAGGTTCACTTACCAAAACAAGATCTGGCTTTCTGTCAAATCTGGGCGGAAGAGCTCTCAACGAAGGCGGCAGACTGAACTTTCCTCTCCCTCTATTACCCCTACTTCCTTTTCCCATTACTTCCTCCTTTTTATTATTTTATTTTCAAGGTCCGAACTGGAATTCTTTATTATCAAGCCTTTCGGCGCCTTAATCTTAAGGCTTTTTAATTATTTTGGCAAGTTTACAAAAATATTTAAAGCTTTATACTAAATAAATATGAAATGTAACCTTTGCCCGCACAACTGTAGTGCCGATAGAATAAACTCTTTCGGTGTCTGCCAGGCCCCGGCTGATTTTAAAATTGCCCATATTCAGCTTCATAAATGGGAAGAACCATGCATTTCCGGCGCTATTGGTTCTGGCGCGATTTTCTTTTCCCATTGCAACCTCAAGTGTGTTTATTGCCAAAATTACCAAATTTCCCAATTGGGACAAGGAAAAATAGTTAGCGAGAATGATTTTATCGATCTTTGTTTAAAATTAAAAAAACAGGGCGCTCATAATTTAAACTTTGTCACCCCGACACCCTATTCTCATCTGCTAATTAAGCTACTACCTGAAATAAAAGCCAAGACAAAATTGCCAATCGTTTGGAATTCCAATGCTTATGAAAAAGTTGAAACCTTAAAACAACTAAACGGTTTGGTCGACATTTATTTGCCTGATTTTAAATATTATAATAATGAATTAGCCATTCGCTATTCCAAGGCCCCAAACTACCTTAAAACCGCCCTTAACGCCATTACCGAGATGGTAAATCAGATTGGCGAGGTTAAACTAGGTTCAAACGGCTTAATCAAAAAAGGCGTTATCATCAGACACTTAATTTTGCCGGACCAGATTGAAGATTCCAAACGGATTCTGAAATCAATCAAGGAAAATTTTGGCGATAAAGTTTGGGTTAGTTTAATGAGCCAATACTACCCGATGTATTTAGCCGATCAATATCCTGAACTAAATAAAAAAATCTCATCCGTAGAATATAATGAGATTAAAAAATATTATGAAGATTTAAAATTTGCTGGCGGTTACTTTCAGGAACTGGAATCGGCTGACAAAAATTACACGCCGAAATTTGATGCTAACTCATTGTTATAAATTTTTTCTTAAGATATTATCGTTCCTATAAATTTTTCCTCTTTCAAATAACTCATAAGATTATTAGTATTCTTTCCGTTTAAAACAGCCACTTCCAATTTTAATTCTTGCGCTAATTTGCTGGCAATCGGATCAAATGGCGCGTTCATGCCAGGTTTCCAATCTTCACCCACTAGTTGAAAAAATTCAGGCCAAGTCATTTTCGGAATCGGCTTGGCGTCTTTAAACTCTTTGGGATTTTTGTCATAAACATAATCTATATTGCTCAAGTTAATGACTTTTTTAGCGCCAAAAAATTTAGCCAAATTCACGGCCATATTGTCTGAAGAGGCGCCAGGTTTCCAGCCGCCAGCCACAATAACTTGTTTATCGCTAATAACTTTTTCATCTGGTGCATCTAAAATTTTATTATAAGCTAATTCGCCAAAAGCCAATCTGACCAGCTCGGCATTTAATTTTGTGGCTCTAATTCCCATGGCATCGAGTTGTTCGGCTAATAAATTATCTTCTAATTGTTTGACTGCCTCATTATATTTTCGGCAAATTTTTCCTCCACCGGCAACCAAAATCACCCGATTATCTTCTTTGATGTAATCTAAAATAACCTTTTTAAAATCTTTTAAAAAATCCACATCAATACTCTCGGGACAAATTAATGATCCGCCAACTGAAATTACAATTGTCTGGTTAAATTTTCTCATAAAATATCGTATTTTACTTCATCAGGAAAAAGCAATTGAAAAGGATACCCAACATAGTTTCTAGTAATTTTTCCGCATTCTAAATTTTTCAAAAAGTTAATCATTTCATCTGTTATTTTTTGCGGTTCAACACGATCATCATTCCCAATATATTCAATCTCCACAAAATCACCCAAATTCTTAACGGAATCTATGGCAATTTCATAGTCCTTAAAAGTCCAAATTTTTCTCAACTTTTCAACCGTAATGATTGATTTAAAATTGAGAACATTCAACATCTTCTTAACCGGCTCAAATTTGTCAATTCCGGTTTCAAATTCATCGCAATAGTTGCTTTTTCCGCTAGCATCAAAATGCCAATTTTTATAATTTAATGAACATTTGCCGTTGGCATCGCGCAAACGTAGCCATTCCCTAACTGGCCTGACTGCTAAAAAATCATCATGGATTGGGGAAAAATATTCATCAATCTGTCTTTTTTCGGCCTGAAAAATCGCCCTTAACTCAAGAAAATTCAATAGTGGTTTGATATTTCCAATATTAACTTGTATTTCAATTTCGATATTATTAATAGCCATAAAATATGAAGAATTTATTTATTATATTCAGTGCCAGCCAAAATTTCAAACCCACGATAGATTTGTTCTAAAAGTACCAGCCGCGTCATCTGATGAGTAAGCGTCATTCTTGATAATGAAAGGGTCAAATCAACGCTCGCCAAAACTTTTTGTGAAAGTCCGAGCGGACCGCCGATAATAAAACAAATCTTGCCGCCCTTAAAATCGCGCACATCTTCAATTAATTTGGCAAATTCAAAACTGGTTTTTCCCTGGCCCATTCTGTGCAAAGCGATATTATAATATTCATCATCTAATTTGGCTAAAATCTTTTCGCCTTCTTTTTCTAAAATATCATCAATTGGCTGACTCTTTATCGCTTCTTCTTTCAAATTCAAAATGTCCACATCAGCATACTTTTTCAGGCGCGCCACATAATCGATTACACCGTCATTAATGTAATCAAATTTATCTTTGGAAATGGCAATTATTTTTATTTTCATACTTTAATCATACTTGTTTAAATAAAAAAGGACAAGATTTTACCTTGTCCTTATGCAAAATGGATAAGTTCCCAAAGAATCAAATGACATGACCGTGCCCACGCAACCACCCCGACATTGGCGGGCATGTGCGCAAGAAGCGCATTTACCAGCGAGCTTGTGTGCTTTACGATTGATGGCCGCGAAATTGGGATCGTGCCAAATTTCTTTCAGACTTTTTTCGCGAATGTTTCCGCCGACAAATCGGTTGTCTTTTTGCATGCTTAAACATGGCTTGACATTGCCATTGGCCTCAACGCCAATAACTTGAATTCCACCCTGACAACCTTGGAATTGAAATTGGCCGCGGCAATAATAGCCAATGTCATCGCCAGGATAAATCTTCAGCGGACCATTTTTGTACCTGACAATGAAATCAACCAATTTAACGAGCTGTTTGCGACTAAGCCTAAAATCCTTTAAATCCTCGGCCCTGCCCATGTCATTGGTCAATTGGATTTGCCAGCCATCAATATGCAAATGCGAAATAAGTTCATAAAGATCTTCCAGTTCTGAAAAATTGAAACGATTAATCTGGCTAATGGCATAAACATCAATAAACAAATTAGATAGAGAGTGAAACGACTTAATGACCTGGCTAAAACTTTTTTGATTCTGCCGCAAATAATTATGCGTTTTTTCTAAACCGTCTAAGCTAATGGCTACGGCATAAAGCGGCAAACTTGCCAGCAATTTAATTTTCTGGGGCAAAATCAAACCATTCGAAATCAAGCAGGGTCTCATACCCATTTCTTTAATATGCCAAACCAAATTGGCAAAATCTTTGCGCAGTAGCGGCTCGCCGCCGCCAAGAATAATTCTCTCGCAACCAAGTTCTTTCAAGTCATTGATCAACAAGATGGCTTCGTCATGATTTAGCTCTTGATCGCGACATTTGCCTGCTCTTGAACCGCAATGCAAGCATTTCAAATTACATCTTAACGTCGTTTCCCAAACGCAATGCTTTGGAATATATCTTTCCATTTTTTCTCCTTTCAAGGAACAAATTTATATCCTAACTTAACATATAATAAATTTTTTGTAAAGAAAAAGGGCTCGGTTAATTCGAGCCCTTCATAGCAATTATTTTACTGTCCGCTTTTTCATTTCCCAAACGCTTTCAATTTCACCTGGCTTGGCTTGCTTGATGCGATTTGAAGCTAGTTCCTCACCGTCACAGATGGACACGGTGCCGTTTTTGAAAATAATCAGATGTTTACGTGGCGCATTGGGCAGACCATACTCAATTACTAGGTCTCCTCCGCCTCCTTCGTTGTGATGGTGATGCTCCTCAATCCGGGGAGGCCGATTTTTAAGTTTTTCCACTTCTTCCCTAAGTGCTTTGAGCTGCTCTCCTTGATCCTCAATGATTTTCATGAGCTCTTCAATAGTCGGTTCTTTCTTTTGCTCTCCCATTTTTCCCTCCTTTTTATGTGACTCATTAACTTAAAGTTAACAACTATATTGAAGTGTGTCAAGATAATAAATAACTAATTTCCAGTCCAGTCCCGATATCTTTTAGCTCGCTCCGATATTTATTTTCATTGGTAACATAATAAAGATAATCTTCTAGCGCGTGTTTATGTGAAATCACATTATCAGCAGCAATTATCGCACCTGAATTTAATTTTGGTTCAAGCATTTTTAGTTGTTGCAGATATTCATTTTTTCTGCCATCTAAAAAAACAAAATCAATTTTTTCTTCCAACTCCCCCAATCTTTTATTGGCATCATCCGGAACTGTTTGTACGTATTGAATGAGTCCTGCTTTTTGCAAATTAGAAACCAAATCACGAACTTTTTCTGGCACGAATTCAAAGGTTATGACTTTGGCATTAATTTTTCTGGCAGCCACAGCCAACCAGATAGTGGAATAGCCGTTGGAAGCGCCGACTTCAACAATTACTTCTGGTTTTTTATCGATAATCAAATCATACAAAAACTGGCCAGTCGTGTGAGAAATATTCCACTGGCCGCCGGCTTTATTTAATTCTTCGAGCCCCAAAAGTAATTTTTCTATCCTCTCGTCCATCAAATCAGCTTAAATTATTAATGCACCTGCTTTGGCAATTTGTGCAAAATCCCCTCAAGGTAATCCATGCGTTCCGTGATATATATTTCTTCGTTGGCTAAACTCTCTTTAGGCAGTTTCCATCTTGTGTTATTTCGAATTTGCTCCCTAATCATATCTAGACCTTTCTGATATTTAACTAGACAGTCACCAAGCACCTCTCTTCTCTTTAACGGATTATCAACCTCTAGTAGTTGCGCTTTTTCCAATGCCTCTGCGCTCAACAGCACCTTCCTTATGTCATCTGAAATGTCTTCCAAGATAATTAGTTTTTCTTTGTCTACGCCAGCGATCCTGTCGGGACTTATTTTTGTTAATTCTGCCATAAATTTGCGTTATTTATTATATCAACATTTTACCAAATATCGGGCAAAAAACACAATCCCGCCGTTTTTTCCAAACAATCTGCATTATTGACAATACTTAAATTTTGTGATAAATTTGTATATCAGGAATCAAAAGAGTTCCTTAAAATATAAAAGTTAATAGTTCATAAACCCTAGCTGCATAAGGAGGCGAAAATGGCACTTACCAATAGAAGCAGACGCGAACTTTTCGGACAGTTTTTCAGCGACAGGATGGAAGATGGTGACGCCGCTAGAATCCTCAATGATCTACAATATGATGACCAGAAGCTCGCTATTTATACTTTCAGGCGCGTCTGGGATAAGGTTAAGCAAGACCTTATCAATTACGGCGGCTGGGTGACTATGTGGGAGGCGCTTGAGCTCGCGGGAATTTTACTAAAGGGCTACAACATCACCAACCCCGACATATTTACCAGCGTGTTTGAGGATGACCAGGACCTTTATATGTGGGGTCAGATAAACACCCTAGATCAGTTAATTAAAGAGAGGGAGTCATCAGATGCGGAATCCAGGAAAGAAATAGATAGGGGCATGGTCATTCGCGCTTTCATCGATGAGTTTATGTCTGACTCTCGGGAAATGCAGGACTTTAGCAGAACAGATCGTCTTGAATTTGTTTTTTATCAGGAGCTTCAGGCAGTGGTAAATCTGCTCATCGAACGGCAAATCAAATGCTCGGCCGATGAACTCAAAAATCACATTCATCAGAGCATGAGCAAACTGCCGTCCTACCTACTCACGCTAATTGATACCCACTTCGCTCGAAAACTTCAAGAGATAACGCCAAAAGAATTCGACCTTGGGGAAAAGGTTGAGCTGGAAGTCCTTTCACTGCCCGATTTGCCCACGCAAAAAGTTATTGAAACTGTCGAGGTCAAAGAAGTAGTTATCAAACAACCCGCCGAAGCATCAGTGACCAACAGCGCCGAAGCCAAACAAAAACTCGTTGAGATTCAAAAACCGGTTGCGGAATCGCAAAAAATTCAATTCACAACCGAGGGTCTTTGCGAATGGCTAGAAGCGCTTATCCCCCGTTTCAAATCGAATGAAGAACTGCGCGCCAAAGTTAAGGAAGAACTGGCCAAGCTGAAAAAGGTCTACTGCACTGGCCCGAACAAGCTGAACACCTTCTACCACCTGATCTGCGATCTGATCAAGATCTATGGCAAGAAATACAACTGGAGGGATAAGCAGAATGACGCCAATATCAAAATCGGCGTTATCTACGGCGCCCTGAACGCTCTGCAGACAGCAATGGGCGGTGACCTGGCCGTCATCAACGATCACCAAAAGGCCATCTGTACTGCCAGATAAACTCAAAGGGCTCGACGCAATCGTCGAGCCCTTTTTCTATATTTTTTCTACCTAATTTCCGTGCTTAATCCTGCCTTAAGCTAAGTCGAAGGGCTAATTTCTTTTCTTTATTTCCAGATCGTACATAATCTCCTCAATTTTCCTCAAATTATTTTTGGCCTGATCATACTTCGGCCTTAAACTGCCGATCAAATTAAATTGAATCAATTCGTGAATAACCTCATCAATGACTTGCTGGCACTTCTCAACTTCTTTATAACGGCGATGAGTAGCTAAAAATATGGCTCGGCGCACAACTTCGCCCGTGAAATCGCAAACGCCGCCCAGATAACTTTCGGCTTCAAATTTATAACCCTTAATCTCGCCAATTTTCCCGGTCTTAATATATTGCTCAAAAAGTTTAGCCTCAATAAATTCTTCGACTGCCGCTAAATAAGCGCCCTCATATTTTAAACCCTCCTCCTCGTCAATTTTCGTCTGCAAATACTCAAAAAGTTTTTCGGCTTCGGCTAAAGTTTTGTCGGCCTCTTTCAGATTTTCCCGATGCAGGGCGAAAATCGCCTGCTTGGCAAATTTCAAGATATCATTGGAGTGTCGTATGATTATGCGGCGGCCAATGTCATAAGAATCGTATTCTTTTTTTAATTTGGTGAAAAATTTTTTATCAATCATATTTGTAAATTAAATTAATGATGAAGCCAGATGTTATTATTGTGTTCCTCGAGCGTCTTGGCCGAATAAAGCTTGCCGTCTGGTCCGTTGTAAAAATATAAATAGCTGCTTTTAGTCGGATAAATGGCGGCCATAATCGAATCAAGGCCGGGATTACAAATCGGTCCGGGCGGTAAACCGCGGTATTTGTAAGTGTTATATAAATTTTTGCTTTCTAAATCAACCTGGCTGGGTCCGCCGCTTTGCTTGCCAGTAATATAATTCACTGTCGGATCGGCTTGTAATGCCATGCCGATTTTCAGACGATTATAATAAATGCCAGCCACTATTTTTTTATCTTCAAGCGACTTTTCTTCTTTTTCAATTATTGAGGCCAAGGTAATTACATCATAAAGATTTCTGCCAGCCGCATTCATGTCTGAAATCATCTGGCTACTTATTTTTTTCTGAAAATTGCTGATCATTTTTTCCACGACTACTTTTACGCTGGAGTTTTTGAAAATCCGATAAGTATCGGGAAACAAAAATCCCTCATAGCTATAATTTTTCGGCTTAGCCGAAAGAATCGGATAAGTTGTTGAAAAATCAACTGGCTTTTCCAAACTTTTATTCAAATCATAATTTATTGTTGGTGTTCCCACAATATCATAAAAATCTTCTTGTTTAGCAATGCCTTGCTTTTCAAAATAGTCAGCGATATCGCGTAAATCCCAGCCCTCAAGAATTTTTATAGTTGTTTCATTTTCCAAATCGCTGCCCGTAATTAAAGCTCGGCACAATGTTCTAGCGCTCCATTTATCATTAATTGAGTGCTGGCCAGCCAAAATTTTATTGCCGCCGTGAATAAACCACAGATAGGTTTCAAAAACAAAAGAGCTGTCAATCAGTTTGGCCTTTTTTAAGTCATGACTGATTTGATGCACGCCTACCCCTTCTTTAATATCAAATTGTTTGACTATACCACTACCGCTTTGCGAAATGAAAGTAATCTTAAGCGTCCATAAAATGACCGCCACTAAAATCGCCAAAATTAACAAAATTATAAATTTTTTCATATAAAATTATATTTGCTATAATGAAATCATAATATCATAAATTTATCCAAACAAAAAGGGCGAAAATGGCTGGCGTAAAACGCCGTAGAGACGCGGTGCACCGCGTCTCTACAATCCTGCGATACGGCGCAGGATGGCCATTTTCGCCCATCCAATTCCATATTTCATAATTCATATTTCATATTTCTAATTCTATGTCCTACAAACTTCTCCTCGCACCAATTCTCGCCCTCATCATCGCCCAATTAATCAAAGTGATTATTGATTCTGCTAAGGGCGAATTTTCCTGGAGCAATTTCAATTCTTATGGCGGTATGCCTTCTTCTCATTCAGCTATCGTGGCGGCTTTGGCGACAGAAGTCGGCCTGCAAACTGGCTGGCTTTCAGCCGCTTTTGCCCTTGCCTTAATTTTTGCTTTTATAACCATCAGAGACGCTGTTGGTTTGCGCAGATATTTAGGCAACCACGGCAAGGTTCTGAATATGCTAATTAAAGATTTGCCAGATTATGAGGAAGATAAATATCCTCATCTAGAAGAACGGCTGGGCCATACTTACATGCAAGCCTTGGCTGGAATTCTAATCGGCATAATTATTGCGCTCATAATTTAGTTTACAAATAAAAAAGGCCGCTGATTGACAGCGGTCTTTTTATTTTGGCAGTTTTTTATTTACAGCCTAACTGTTGTTTACACATTGCTTTTGTATTTGTATCAGTGATAGCGTTACAACTCGCGCAAAGATTAGAAGTACCTGGTGTGCTGACATTTAAATTTGGCAGCTGACCCTGAAGCTGTTTGAGGAAAGCAGAATAATCAGTAAATTTAATTCCGGCTGGCGGCGTAAATTTGGACTGATCGGGAGTCCATGAATAGCATTTATAATCATATTTATTCTGATAGCTGCTGACGCTCGGCGAGGTTGTTTGAGCCTGGCTCTGGAACTGCTTTAAGTCGGCTTGACTGATTTTGAGCGCCTGAGCAGGCATTTCATCTACCCAAGAATAAATGGTTGTACTAGTCATAATAGCGTGGCTATTAATAGTTTGGGTGCCTGATTTCATCTGATAATCAGTTCGGGCGGAACTGCCTGACAGATAGGTAGTGCCGGATGTTATCTGATCACCTTCTTTAAATTGGAGCTCGCATCTGTAATTTTTGCCCAATTTAATTAAATCCTCAATCGAGCCAGAAACTGGCTGACCTTGAGCACTGGTCTGGGACCCGTTATTTGCGCAGCCAGCTAAAAGCAAACTAAGGCAGAGCACGAAAATAATTTTTTTCATAAATATATTTAATTATTAATAAAATTACTTTTTCTTAAAATCCAACGCCAGTGAATTAATGCAATATCTTTTCCCTGTCGGTGTATTTTCGCCTTCAAAAAGATGACCCAAATGGCTACCGCAATTGGCGCACAAAACTTCCATTCTATTCATGCCATGACTGGTATCTGGGCGTAAAATTATTTTTTTGTTATCTACCGCTTCATAAAAACTGGGCCAACCGCACTCTGATTCAAATTTTGTGCTTGAGGGAAATAATTCATTGCCGCAAGCCGCGCAAATATACATTCCCTTGTCGTTTGTTTTTACATACTTGCCAGTAAACGGCGGCTCTGTGCCTGACTCGCGCAAAACATGATATTGCTGCGGCGTTAAACTCTTTTTCCACTCTTCTTCGGTTTTTTTTATTTTAGGCATATTTTTATTTTGCCAAACTAAAATCAACTAAATATGTCTCGATAAATTTTTCTACCGCTTTAACAGTTTCATTTTTTAATTTCGGATTGCTTTCCGCCACCCATCTTGCAAAATTATATAATTCTTTGCTATCCACCTCAATCCACTTACTGTTTAAATATAAAAAAGTTAAAAGTGTGGTTATCGCGATTCTCTTGTTGCCATTCTGAAAAGGATGATTCTTAATCATTAAATAAAATAAAAAGCTTGATTTCCCGATCAAGCCTTCATATAGATCTTTTCCGTCGAAAGTTTGGAATGGCGTAACAAGACAACTCTCTAAAATATTAGGAAATCGAGTGCCGAAATCTGGGATAGGCTCATTATATTTCATAATTTCTCTCGCCAGGCGAAAGGCCATAAATTCTACCGTTGCGACATCGAGCATTATCATATTATTCTTGACCTAATAATCTTAAAGTTTCTCCATAATCCTTGACTGTCTTTGAAACAGCTTCGGTTATTAAGTGCTTCTGCCTATCGGTAAGTTTCTCTCCAAAAATTTCCGGAAGCTGATCTTTCGAAATTAAATAATTTCGACCCATTTTAGAGGCCTTGATCTTACCCGACTTAATCTTTTTAAATACCGCTATGCGGCTTACGCCCAACAAATTTGCCACTTCCGCGGTTGTATAATATAGTTTTTTATTATTCTTTTCCATATAGATAAAGGTTAACATATGTTAACCAAAAACACAAGGTTAACAACAATATTTGGCTAATTTTAAACAATTATTTCTGACACTTAGGGCAATATGAGGCGGAGCGACCAGCTATACGCACCCGCACAATCTTGCCGCCGCCTGGGCAGGGCTCGCCATATTTGCCATAAACCTTAAGTTGCTTAGAATAAGCACCCGCTTCCCCGTTGGCATTGCGATAATTGCTAAAAGTCGTGCCCTGGGCTTTTATAGAAGCAGCTAAAATCTTTTTGATACCCGCGTAAATCAAACTAATTTCTTTTTCACTTAAAGTTTTTACCTGCCTCATGGGCCGCACATGCGCGTAAAAATCAACTTCATCGCTATAAATATTGCCAAGCCCGGAAATCAATGACTGGTCAAGTAAAAATTGCTTAATTTTCATATTCGGCCTTCTTTTTAATAAAATTTTCAAATATCCCAAAGTAAAGTTTTTATCAAATGGCTCAATGCCCAGCTTCATTTTTTCAATTTCTTTTTCCAATTCAGTATCAGTCAAAAGGTGAAGCCAGCCGAATTTACGAATATCATTAAAATATAAATGGCTTTTATCGCTAAAAGTAAAATTGGCGTGCGTAAATTTATTAGGCAGACAATCAAAACCTTCTTTGATCGGATGGCCGCCGACCACACATCTAGTCTTACTGCCAAAAACCAATTGGCCGGTTAATTTCAAATGAACCAAGATATTCCAGTCCCTTGATAAATTTATGATTGTTAACTTGGCGCGTCTTTTTACATTTTCAACTTTCAAACTTTTCAAAACCTTTTTATATTCAGAAAGTGGTCTATTTAACATTTTTTTCCAATCACAATCAAAATCAGCTATGGTTTTGCCCACTATGTTTTTTGCTAAACCGCGTTTTATTGTTTCTACCTCTGGCAGCTCTGGCATAACGATGAAATACGAAATTAGAAATAAGTGAATGGAATAATTTATTTGGATTTTTCCAAAGTAGCTTTAATGAAATTATTCAATTTAGCATTCAGTAAATTAAATTTTTCTAAAAGTAAATTATGATTCGAAACATCTATCACTTTTCTTTCATGCAATAAATCTACCCAATGTTTAGATTCAAAAAGAGATGCTCTGGCATTGTAATAAAATCTTATTTTGTCCAAATAATGATATCTACCATAACCTTCGGCAATGTTTGCCCCTATCGAATCAACTGCCGTAACAAATTGCTTGCCGAATATATATTTTTGCTCTGAATTTAACGCTTGAAAAATTTCCCATGAAACCCCCGAAAGTTCTCTTGATATTTTATAAACATCCAAATCTTCGAATTTTATATAATTATTCATACCTTTTCCGTATTTCGTATTTCATATTTCCTATTTCTAAATCAATGGCGTTCCTGTCATTTCACTCGAGGGTTTAAAGCCCATTACCTTCAAAATCGTGGGCGCTACATCGGCTAAGACACCGGAAGGCGTAACTAAGCTTAAATCGCCGCCTACGCTGTCTGGCAGGCCAAGGTTTTTGCCTTCCCACTGATGACCAATGATTATAAACGGCACGGGATTAGTACTGTGTTCCTTATCCATTTCCCCTGTTTTGATGTTTTGTAATTCTTCGCCATTGCCGTGATCGGCAGTCAAAAAAACAACGCCGTTTTTGCTTAAAATCAAATTTATTATTTTGCCCACGCATTTATCAACCACTTCGGCGGCCTCAATTGTCGCTTTCAGGTTACCGGTGTGGGCCACAATATCGGTATTGGCAAAATTGGCCACGATAAAATCATATTTGTTTTCTGAAACAGCTTTCACGATTTCGTCCGTAACTTTATAAGCGGACATCTCGGGTTTTTGATCAAAAGAGGGCACGCGCGGCGAAGGAATAACAATGCGATCCTCGCCAGGAAATGGCTCTTCCACGCCGCCATTGAAAAAATAGGTCACGTGAGCGTATTTTTCTGTTTCAGCTATATGCAACTGCTTCAGACCCGCGTCGCTCAAAATTTTAGCCAAAGGTTTTTTTATTTCAATCGGCGCGAAAGCAAAGGCGTCAAGTGGTAAATCTTTATCGTATTGCGTCATGCCCACAAAAAACAATTTGGAAAAATCAGGACGAGGAAATTTATCAAATTCCGGCAGTATAAACGCCTCGGAAATCTGTCTGGCTCGATCGGCGCGGAAATTGAAAAAAATCACGGCGTCTTTATCTTCAATCAAACCGACTGGTTTGCCTTTTTTTGTAATTACCGCCGGCACAAATTCTTCATCGTAAACCTTTTTTTTGTAAGAACTCTCTACGGCTTTAATCGGATCTTCAAATTTTTCATCGCTCTCCCCCTTAACCATGGCGTTAAAGGCTTTTTCGGTTCTTTCCCAATGATTATCGCGGTCCATGGCGTAAAAACGGCCTGATATGTCGGCGATTTTCGCGTTAACTCTTAATTCTTTAATTTTATTTAACAGTTCTTCAACAAAACCTTTGCCCGTGTTGTAAATGCTATCACGGCCGTCGAGAATCACGTGAATGTAAACTTCATTTATTTTTTGCCGGCTGGCAAATTGCAGTAAAGAATATAAATGATCAATGTGCGAATGAACTCCGCCCGATGAGACCAAGCCGAAGAGGTGCAGCTTTGATTTATTTTTCTTAACGTGCGCCGCGGCTTTTAAAAATGCTTCGTTTTTTAAAAACGTGCCGTCAGAAATCGCTTTATTGATTCTGGGCAACCACTGATAGACAATCATGCCTGAACCTATATTTTGATGACCGATTTCTGAAGTGCCCATCTCCCCCCAGGAAAGACCGACCGAATCGCCAGAAGCAACCAGCGCCATTGAAGGATAGGTGGCTATGTATTTATCAATATTTGGTTTTTTGGCCTGGCTAATGGCGTTGCCCGGAGCTGGCGGCGCAATGCCAAAACCATCAAGTATTAAGAGCGCTACGGGTTTATTTTTTAGTTTAGTCATAATTTAACGAATTGTTTACTGGTTTATTTGTTAATTAGGAAATTGGTCCGAATTTTACCATTAAACCAATAAACTAATCAACTAACAATCAGCGATCGCCCGGTCATTTCCTTTGGCTCTTTTAGGCCCATCAACGCCAAAATTGTTGGCGCCACATCACCCAATATACCTTTTCTTAATTTTAATTTTTTCTTGGTTAAACCTGGATGAATAATTATCAGCGGCACGGGATTTGTACTATGTTCCGTATCTTTCTCGTGTGTTTTAATATTCATCATCTCTTCGGCATTGCCATGATCAGCCGTAATCATTAGCGTGCCTTTCTTTTTCTCTAAAGCTTTATAAATTTTTCCCAAGCAACTGTCAATATATTCAACCGCCTTAATAGCTGCCGCAATATTACCAGTATGACCAAGCATGTCGGCGTTGGCAAAATTTACTGTAATAAAATCAAAATCATTTGATTTAACATCCTGGCAAACTATATCAGTCAAAGTCACAATTGACATCTGTGGAAAGGTCTCGTAATTTTGAGCGCCTTCTGATTTTACTTGCCTCCAAATTTCGCCATTAACAGGCCTATTATGGCCGCCATTAAAAAAGTAAGTTACGTGTGCGTATTTTTCGCGCTCGGCCAGGTATTCCTGCCTAATATCTTTTAGCGCGAAAGGTAAAGTATTAACAAGTTCCTGGCCCTCATAAACATTTTTTATATCATCGAGGTCTGGCCCGAAATTAGTTAGCGCCACGAATTTAAGATTTTTTAAAACTTTATGCCTTTTGAAAGCGCCCGGATTTTCATTCTCAAAATTTTTCTGGACAAATGGCTTGGTGATTTGGCGCGCTCGATCAGACCGCAGGTTGAAAAATATAACCGAATCATTATTACTAATAAATTTCGGGTTCTTTTTCGGATTTCTGATTATTGTGGGAATAATGAATTCATCTGTCTCACCACGATTATAGGCTTCGGAAACTGCTTTATAAGGATTATCAGAAACCAAACCGTCACCCATGACCATGGCGTTATAAGCTGCTTCTGTCCTATTCCATTTTTTAATGCGATCCATGGCGTAAAATCGGCCCATGACAGTGGAAATGGTCTCGCTATTTTTAAAATTATTAATCAGCTTGTTCATCAGGCGCGCAGCCGCATGCGGCGGCGAATCGCGGCCGTCAGTAAAAATGTGCAAATAAATCTTGTGAAATTTTTGTTTGTGTAAAAATTCCAGGAGCGCAAAAAGATGTTCCGGATCAGAATGGGCGCTTTCGCCATTTGATAAAAGCCCCATTATATGAATGTTTGATTTGAATTTGCGGGCATGCTTAACCGCTTCAAGTAAAGCAGGATTTTTGAAGAAACTTTTATTTTTTATCATTGCCGAAATCATGATCTGATCTTGCTTCACAATTCTGCCAGCACCGATATTCATATGCCCAGCTTCTGAATTTCCATCTTCATTTTTCTTAAGACCGACTTTTTCTCCCGAAGCGATGAGCTGCGTATTTGGGTAGTGCTTCAAAAAATAGTCCACGTTGGGCTTTTTAGCCAAGGAAATAGAATTACTTGGGCTGGCTGGCGCAATACCCCAGCCGTCCAAAATAACCAAAACAAAAGGCAGATTTTTTACTTTTTCTGTCTTATTCATATGTATTTATTTTACCTCAAATTGCCCATATTTTCAAATAACCCATTTGATTATATGAGCTAAAAGAACTATATGGAAATAGGGGTAATAGGAACTATAGGAACCAAAAGAAAAAGGGAGCTATATGATAATAGGAACTATAGGTTAAAAGGTTCAAAAGGACCTGTTAACCTATCAACATTTAGCTCATTTTGGCCTTTAGTTCATACAGCTCTTATAGCCCTTTTCTACCCTTAGCTCCTGTAGTTCCTACAGTTCCTATTTTCACAAATAAAAAAGGCCCGCTTTTTACAGCAGGCCTTGAGCGCAAAAGTTATCTCTTGCGTTTTAGCTTCGCTTTACCGGACGCTCGTTCTTCGCCGTGTACTTCACTGATTTGATGCATAGAAAGGATCCAGCTAGTCTCTTCATCAAGTTTGCGCATTCTCTTTACATCCTCTTCTGACATCGACTTAGCCTTCAACTCCCTAAGCTCCTCTTTGCTTAGCTTGGAATATCTCAGCATGAGACCTCCTTGGCAAATTAATGCCGGTTTGAGTTATTGTTCCCGTTCCCCATCTTTCTTTTCTCGCCTCTTCTTTTTTTTGGCGACTTGGGTTTGGGAATAACAATAACCGGAGGTCAATATTTCTAATCCCTTGTCCTTTTTCAAGAGATATTTTTAAGGTTCATGATTTTACAGTATAGGGCAAAAATATGATTTTGTCAACAGGACAAGCCCATTGCCCTCTCCGTCATTCAGAGCGGAGCGAAGAATCCACTACATGTTATAGATTCCTCATTACATTCGGAATGACAATGGGCGTAAATAAAAAAGCCCGCTTTTACGGCAGACTTTTTTACTATTTGATTAAGCTAATTCTTTCTCGATTTCCAAAAGCCGGTTATATTTCGCTACCCTTTCTCCTCGGCTCAATGAACCCGCCTTTATAAATTCAGCATTAACTGCCACGGCTAAATCCGAAATAAAACTGTCGCAGGTCTCGCCGCTTCGGTGAGAAATAATAACTTTATAATTATTCATCTTGGCGGTGTAAATAGTCGCGACTGTCTCGGTCAGGGTACCGATCTGGTTCGGCTTTATCAAAATTGCGTTGGCGGCCTGAATATTAATCCCCTTTTGCAGACGCTCGCTGTCTGTCACAAAAAGGTCATCACCGATTAACATACATTTTCCGCCCAGCTTTTTTGTGAGCACTCGCCACGATTGCCAATCATCTTCGGCAAGTCCGTCTTCGATCGAAATCAGTTTATATTTCTTGACCCATTTTCTATACAAATTAACGAGTCGGGTTGAGGTAAACTTTTTGCCATTCAACTTATAGATTTTTTTTGACGGCGTGTAAAATTCAGAGGCCGCGCAATCAATGCCCAGATCAACTTCCTTGCCCAGTTTATATCCTGCTTTCTTTATAGCCGCGACCAAAAAATCCAAAGCCATCTCATTCTTTTTCAATTTGGGAGCAAAGCCGCCCTCGTCACCCACTAAATTTTCATACCCCTTCTCCTTGAGAATACCAGCCAGAGAATGAAATATCTCGCTGCCGATCTGAACCCTCTTGGCCATTGAATTGGCCTTGAGTATAATCATGAATTCCTGAACATCAGTCGCCCAATCAGCGTGCTTACCGCCATTAAGCACATTCATCATTGGTCTGGGTAAATGAAATGATTTGTAATGGATTTTATAAACGTGTCGCAGATATTTATAAAGCGGCATATTTTCTGAATTGGCACCTGCCTTGGCACAGGCCAGAGAAACGCCAAGCATGGCGTTAGCGCCGATATTTGCCTTATTCTCCGTATCATCCAGATGAATCATCAGGCGGTCAATATCTTGTTGATCAGTCACGTCAGTATTTTTCAATAAAGCGTTAAGTTCGACATTCACGTGCTTGATCGCTTTTAGCACGCCCTGACCGCCATATCGTTTCTTATCATTGTCGCGCAATTCTATCGCCTCATGACTGCCCTTTGAAGCGCCCGAAGGCACCATGGCCGTGCCTGTCAAGCCATTTTTCAAAATAACTTTAACTTCAAGAGTCGGATTGCCGCGTGAATCCAAAATTTCCAGTGCCTCAATTTTTTTTATTCTTTTGTTATTAAACATTCAGTTTAATTTAACTCGTAAACTATTGAAGCGTCTATGATGATATCCTGGCTGCCAACTGAAACAGACGGCGCTGTCCCGCCTCCGCCAATTCCGGAAACTGCTTTATCGCTAACCATCATCGGATAAGGAGTAACGCCATTTGAACTTTCTGCAAATGAAATTACCTTACCCAAATTCACGCCCATAATTTTGGCAAGCGCTTCGGCCTTGTCCTTGGCATTTTGCAGGGCCAAAATTCTGGCTTGTTGTCTGTATGTTTCGGGATTATCAATGGCAAAAGACAAACCACCAACTTGATTAAGCTTCAAATCGCCGGCGATTTTCAAAACCTGGTCAACTTTATCAGTTTGTCTGATTTTAACTGTCACATCTTGAGAGACAGTATAACCGGTTAAGGTTTGTCTGGAGCTTGAATAATCATACTGCGGATAGATATTGTAATTTGTCGTCTGAATATCATCTTTTGATATGCCAAGCGCGGTCAACTGCGCGATAAGAGCATTCATGGTATCTGAATTTTTCTTCTGGGCAACCTGAATATTTAGGTTGGTATTTTGCATTCCCAGCGTGACATTAGCTATGTCAGGAATCGCCGTCACCTTACCCTCTCCCATGATTGTAATGGTGCGATCAATCTGGGGGTTTTTGCCAATGTAATAATTCTGTTTGTACAGATTCATGGCCCAAAAAATCAAAACCGCGATCACGCAAATTAGAAGAACAGTGATTAAGATAAAGAGAACCGGATTCTCTTTAAATTTAACGCAACATGTGTTCATAATTTTTTAATTAATTATTTAATTTAATATTAAGCTTGTATTTGTTTTATTATTTTCGCTACTTTTAAAATCATTTTATTCTTATAACCCATATTAATCAGCATATCCATTATCAAATCAACGAGCATCTCATCTCCAATATTTGTAACAATCGTATCGCAAATATATGGTGAATCTTCTGGATTTAACAATGACTTGATGTGATCTAAATGTTTTTCGATATTTTCGAGATCCTTTAAATTTCTTGTGCCCATAAATTGTTTGATGGATCACAAATCAAGATCACGAATAACACTAATATACTCATCAATTGACAATTCTTCGATATTTTATTCCATCTTTGGTAAATATTATCAACATCCCTAATTTTAAATTTTTCGCTTTAAGATATCCGAGTAGCTGTTTAATATCTTTAGTGTAAAATTCTTTCGCTATCTTAATTTCAAGTATTATTTTATCTTCAATAACGAAATCAATAATATATTTGCCAATCAATCTATTTTTATAAAAAAGTCTTACGGGAACCTCCTTTTTATAATTAATTTTTGAATTCTTTAATTCTTCAGCTAATGCCCGCTGATAATACTTTTCTCTGTAACCAAATCCTAAATTATTAAATACCTCAAAAACTAATCCAATTATTCTGTAACTTAAATCTTTATAAAATATTTCCCCCATCAATTCGTGTTATTAGTGAAAATAAATTAGTGGTTCCGCATCTCTTATTTTAGCAGGGGTTTAATACCAGGAAGCACCTTCCCTTCCAGAAACTCCAGCATTGCTCCCCCGCCAGTGGAAACAAAATCAAACCAGGATTCCAGATGATTTCTTTTAATTAACATGATTGTTTCACCTCCGCCGACCACACCAAAAGCATCGCCTCTCGCCTGCATGGCCATAATCTTGGCCAAATAATCACTGCCGTGGGAAAATTGCGGAATTTCAAAAACGCCCATGGCGCCATTCCAGACAAAAGTTTCGGCTGATTTAATGAAACTCTCGAAATAAAGTTCCGTTCTATTGCCGATGTCAGCGATTATAAAATTCTTTTTCTTCAATTTATTTAATTCTGACACTTTGACTTTTTCTGTTTTGCTATTTTTATCTAATTTACTGGTTATAATTAAATCCTGGGGCAAAACTATCTTCCCCTTGTATCTATCCAGCAAGCTCTTGGAAAAATTAACGTAATCCGGTTCATAAACCGATCTGCCAATTTTATATTTGAGCGCGGCGAAAAAATTATTGGCCAGAGCGCCACCAATTAACACTTTGTCGTAATTTTTCAAAAAATTCTCCAAGACTTTAATTTTGGTGGAAATCTTGACGCCGCCAATCACGGCTACGGCCGGCCTGTTATACCCTTTGAGAACTTTACTCAAATTTTCCACCTCATCAATTAAATTATAGCCGGCGTAAGAGGGCAAATATTTTGTAATCGCCGCAACCGAGGCGTGGGCTCGGTGACAAACCGCAAAAGCGTCATTGACGTAAATGTCAGCCAGTGAAGCGAGTTCGCGGGCAAATTTTGCGTCATTTTTTTCTTCCCCGCTATAAAATCGTAAATTTTCTAAAAGCAAAATTTGCCCGGGCAACATTTTATCTATCCTCTCCTTAACACTATTACCTATGCAGTCGTGGGCAAAATGGACAGGCTTTTTCGTCTGATGATCCAAAAAAATCGCAACCGGTTTTAAGGTGTACTTTAAATTCTTCTTGCCATCAGGCCGACCCAGGTGCGACATTAAAATCACCTTGGCCTTATTTTTCACTAAAAAATTTATTGTCGGAAAACTTCGGATAATTCTTTCTGGTTCAGTTACTTTTCCCTTTTCAATGTCAACATTATAATCAACGCGCACTAAAACGCGTTTATTTTTAAGGTTTTTAATCTGTTCAATGCTTTTTAATTGCATATATTAATTATAGCAAAAATTAAATAATAATTATATCAAATAATTCGCAATCAAATTTTTTGGAATTTGGAATTTGTGTTTTGGAATTTATCACCTATTCCCCTTCTATCTCTTTCAGAACCCAGCTATCGCCATGAGTTTTGTTTATAATAGTTTCCAAATTTTCGGCAATCGTGCCCTGCGCCAGCATTTTGATATTAAATTCAACATTAGCTGGTAAAAGCTCTTCTCCGTGTTCAACCATACTGCCTAAATCAATCACTGCTTTTGTAATTTTTCTTAAATTATTCTTTTGGCCGTAATCTAAAATTACTTTTAAAATTTTATCCGCCTCGTGTAAATCATGCATGTGATACGAATTACGAATAATTACTAATATACGAATAGTCGTTTAAAACATTTTACTATAAAAATCTTCCATTTGCTTTATATCTTTCAAAATACTATCTGCTAATTTATCTGATCTCAAGACTTGATTTTCTCTTGAATAAATCTTTCTAATCTTAATAATCGGATTTTTTGTTGTTTTAATTTTATTTATCAAAAATTTTATTGTTAAATCATCTAGGTATTCCGGATATAATTTAATTACTTTTTTGCCATTATCCCAAACGACAATCTCGCAGTCTCCTATTTCTTTAAGATTTTTTATTGTTTCTATCTTTACATTTTTTATAAATTTCAAAATTAATGGCTTACTTTCAACTTGAAACTCTAAACTCAAGTCCTCACTGTTAATTTGGAGATTAAAAAATATTTTTCTATCCCTAGTCTTCGAAAAAAATCCAGAATATCGATTCTTATATTTATATACACCGTAAAAATAATCTAATCCTTTAGAGATTTCTTTAATTAAACTTTTAAGTTTATCGTCAACTTTTCTAATTTTTATTTTATCTTTTGAAATTAACGAGTCAAAATCTCCTATCGTAAATCTCATACACAAAAAATTAATAATAAAAATTCCCGATTATTCCACAACTTACTATAGCCGCGGTTTCAGCTCTTAAAATTCTTTTACCCAAACTTACCGAAACCAAACTATTTCTCAAGGCCAAATTAATTTCCTCCGGCGAAAATCCGCCCTCTGGACCTACAAAAACATTAATTTTCTTCGCTTGTTTCTCGTTCAAAATATTACAAAGTGTATTGTGTCTTTCGTCTTCGTGAGCAATTATATTTAATTCATTCTGTTTCAAATCCAAAATAACATCCTCAAAACTTTTAACTTTATTAAAAACCGGTGGAATTTTACCGCCTGACTGGCTTGTCGCTTCTTCAATAATTTTTTGATAGCGCTTGGCTTTGTTCGAATTCAGCTCCTTAACCACGCAATTTTCTGAAATAATTGGCGTGATACTTTTTACACCAATCTCCGTGGCCTTTTGGCAAATCCACTCCAGCTTGTCTTTCTTCAAAAGCGCCTGATACAAATTAATTTCAATCGGCAACTCTCTATCGATCTCCACGCGATTAACCAAGCGGCAAACAATCTCCTTGCCAGTCATTTGCGTAATCTGAACTTCAAATTCCTCGTTGGCTAAATCAAAAATAAAAATCGTATCGCCAATTTGCTTGCGCAAAACCTTGGTGATTTTTCTGACAGCATCTTTGTCTCTAATAACAATCCTTTGCGGGTCTTCAATGGCTTGATTGAGAAAAAATCTTTGCATGAAAATTCTTATAGCTTAAAACTTAAAACCTTAGTGGCAAAAAGGTTCCAAATTTTAAACTTCAAGCTTCAATATTTTTTATAATTCCCCAGAGCATTGCTCCGATATCGTCCGCTAATTTCATTGCTGTTAAATAATCCGATTCTAAAAAAAAATTCTCTTTCATTGAAAAATTTAATAGATATTTAGATTCCTTCAATGAACCATAGGAAATTTCAAGAAAATTTTTGTGAACTTTCTTCCTAAGTCGAGCATATCCTTCAATATAATTAAGAACTACTGACATCGCCGATCTTCGCAATTGTGAAGTTACGCCATATAATTCTTCTCTTGGAAATCTACGTGTTAGATTATAAACCAGATGAACATATTCATCCATTTTTGTTTTTAATTCTTCATGAAATTGTGCCATAAAAGTTTCAAGCTTCAAGCTTCAAGCTTCAAGTTCTAGTGCGTCGCGCACGAAATACATGGATCATAAGCGCGAATTAATGTTCTAATTTTAATCGTTCTCTCATGTTCCGGCATTTTATAAA
This sequence comes from Patescibacteria group bacterium, assembly GCA_028714455.1. Classification (GTDB taxonomy): domain Bacteria; phylum Patescibacteriota; class Patescibacteriia; order CAIXNZ01; family CAIXNZ01; genus CAIXNZ01. The sequence continues at coordinate 36,921 of JAQTMG010000002.1, read as the reverse complement.
CATTGGGCAAATAGACCAGTAAATCAGCTTCCAGATTGGCTAAAAATTGCGCTGTTGGAGTAATTATATTAGCTTCCAAAATTTTCCCGTTCTTATCTAATTTATAATAATCAAATAAAATTCCTCGCGGGGCTTCAACCGCGCCATAACCCTCCCCTGCTTTTATGGTAAATTTAACTTTGGTATTTTTCTGATCAATTGTCCCGAGTTCGGTAAATAATTTTTTGATTTCCTCAAGCGCCTGAACAACTTCAACGGCCTGGGCATAAACATTATAAAACGTATTGTGGCAAGGCATGGCAATACCAGCGCTTTTCCACAATTTTTTGGCCAGTGGATTTAATTTATTGAAATTTAAATTGAGGCGGGCCAGCGCGCCAGTTAAATACGGTCTATTGTTAAATTCAGTTCTCTTAACTTTTTCATATGGCTGATGCAATTCCTTTATTTGTTTGTAAAAATCCTTAACCTTAAATCTTTTGCCGCTCGATGTCACCACATCGCCAAATAAAATTTCATATTCATTTTTATTATATAAGGCAATATTTTCTGTTTCGCGTTCAAATTTTGGATAAGGCAATTTTTTCGCGAATTCAACCATCATAACCGCATCCTCCATAAGCGCTTTATAATTTTTCAGGCCTTTATTTATTTCTTCCATTGAGGGTAATTTTTTAAATCCGCCAACTTCAATTGTCAGGGGCTGAACAATTCTGCCGCCAATTATTTCCACCAAATCAATGGCAAATTGTCTCACGCGCAAAGCCGCGTTGGTTTCTTTAGAATATTTTTTGATGAAAGTCAGGTCGTTTTCAATGCCAAAAAAATCGGGGATGGAAAGAAAAAATAAATGCAAGGCGTGCGAGTGAATAATCTGCAGCCATTCCATAACTTTTCGCAAAATAATTGTCTGCTGGCTTACTTTTACACCAAAGGCCTCTTCGATGGCATGAACAGATGAAAGATAATGTACAATCGGACAAATGCCGCAGATTCTGCCCACTATCAAAGGCACTTCAAAATAATCCCGACCCAAAAGGCAGGCTTCAATTAAACGCGCGCCTTCTTGCGTTTCCATTTTCGCACTTTTCACATCACCGTTTAAAATCGAGGCCACAAAATCAGTATGCCCTTCCATTTTGGCAATGTGGTTTATTTTTATTATTTTTTTGGACATATGGTATGTCATGGTGAGCCCTTCGATAAACTCAAGGCAGGCCTTAAAGTTTACAGTGAGCGCAGTCGAACTGAACCATGGCTTTTAATATTGAGCTTGTCTAAATTATACCAAAAATTCGGATTTTAAGGAAAAGAAAAACCCCTCACCTTTTCTTTGAAAAGGTTAGGGGTTAAGGTTACAAGGTACAAATTACAAAGTTACAGAACTGCGGCACGAGCACGGAGGATAGCATGGCAAACGCCAGAATCGAACCAACTGATGTCCAGCCTGTCGAGGTTGCCCGATTCGACGCTCAGCACGCCGCCATCGTCATGGCGCGAACCCGAACAGAGAGTCCCGTTGTCGATGTCCAGGTGTTTGCCAGTTTCCAGAAAAAATTTCTGCTCATAGAGCAGTCTTTCCTCCAAGGTTATGCCGACGACGCCCAAGTCTTTCAGCGTGTTAGCCGAAAGATTCTTCAGCTCTTTGTCGGCTTCGACACGGTCGCGGAACCAGACGGCATAGGCGCCATTTTTTGCCGTTCTGTCCGAAGTGACGATCTTATCCAGGTCCGCCTTGGTCCATTTCCAGCAGGGAAACATTTCCTTGCATTTGTCGTACAAGCGCTGGGGTGTCATGCCCGGCACCACGATGATCAGTCGGTCAAAGCCCTTTTGACGCTCGGGAATACGCAACGAAGAAAAGTCAGCTTCGATTCCGTAGACCTGGTGGTAGAAGTCCTGCCATTCGATCAACAACCTAGAAACGTCCAATGGTATATTTTCCTTAAAACGCTGCAATTCATGCAAAAGATTTTCTATCTGCCCCGGAGATCTTTTGCCCTTCCGGATTAATTCTATTGCTTGTCCGAAAAGTTCGTACAAGCGCCCTAGCCGGTCATGGTTGGTCTTCGCAACCATTTTGTCCTCCCTTCGTCCGCCGAAACTTTATGCGTAGGCGGACCTTTTAAAAGTTCATCTTGCCAGCCGGTATTCGCGGCCAGACCTTGCCACTTTGGCAGGGATTTATATTCAACCTTATCCTGAAATTAATAAAATGTCAAGGCAAAACAAAAGGGGCGAAAACGGCCGGCGTAAAACGCCGTAGAGACGCATTGCAATGCGTCTCTACAATTATTTAAATAATTGCCGTTTCGCCCCTATCTAAATATTTTATAAATCACTCCTGCTTTATCATCTGACAAATATAAGGCACCGGCTTTATCAAAAGCCAAGCCAACTGGTCTGCCAATTGCTCCGCCATTAACTAAAAATCCAGTGATAAAATCTTCTGAACTTAAAACTTGATTGCCGCTAACTTTCAAATGCACAACTTTATAACCGACTGGCACCGTGCTGTTCCATGAACCGTGTAAAGCAACTAATAAATCCCCTTGCCAGGAAGCCGGAAACATCGATGAATTTATAAAGGCCAAGCCCAGAGGCGCGTTGTGCGCGCCATATTCCCAAATTGGCGCAATTGTATCAATGCACGGATCGCGCACATAAATTCTCTTATCAAAATTTCTGTCATTCACTTTATTGCCATAACAAATCGGCCAGCCATAATTTCCACCAGTCAAGATATTTAATTCATCTGGCGGTAAATTGTCGCCCAAAAAATCCCGGCCCATATCATTTCCCCAGAATTGATTTGTTTTTGGGTTTAAAGTGAAAAAAACCGTGTTGCGCAAACCGCTCGCAAAAATTGTATACGACCAATCTTTCGGGTTATATCTGGAAATCGCGGCTCTTTGAGAATTAATTTCATCGCAAACATTACAGGTTGAGCCTTCTGCTACATATAAATAACCATCAGAACCAAATTGAATTGTCCGAGTCACATGCTCTCCCCCGCTTGGCAGATTAAATAAAAATTCTTTGGCGCCAAATTTCAAATTTACCGAATCATAAGTATAACGGCTGACTTTATCTGTTTCAGCAATGTATAAATATCCGCCATTGAGCGCCAAACCATGAGGCGTATTTAAACCAGAAGCCAAGACAACTTTTGTGCCATCTAGTTTAATGGCATAAACTTTTCCCTCGCCCATGGCTGAAACCAACAAATTACCAGCGTCATCAAAAAGCAAAACTCTGGGTGTGTTTAAGCCCTGGGCAAAGATATTCATTTGAAAATTGCCCAAAATTGTAAACGGACCTGCCTTGGTGGGATTTAAAATATCATTCGCGGCATTAGTATTAATGTTCCGGACAGCGTTAATATTGACATTCGCATTTGGCAATAAATTGACCACGTTTTGCGCTGGCGGCAAAAAAGCTGGCCCAATCTGCGGGTAAAAATAAATAAAAGCAGCCAAAAATAAAATTACTAAAATAATAACAACAACCAACAGAATTTTTAAAAATTTATTCATACAGTATAAAATTCGTGTATTTTCGTGTCGTTTTTCGTGGTTCAGTTACCTAATGTTCAGATTCTTTTCGTACTCTGCCCACATATTCTTCAAATCTTCAATCATGTTGTCGGTGTCATCATCTTTATTAAGCTCCCCCACTTCCAATCTTTCCGTAATATAATCATCAACCATTTCGTCCCAAGCGTCTTTACTGGTGACCGGCGCTGCTTCGGCTCTTTCCTTTACTTCGTTATAAGCTGCCTGAATATCGAAATCTAAATACTCGACCATATTGATAAATTAATTAATAATTACCCATTTATTATACCAAAAATCAATAAACATCCAAAGATGTTGACAAAAGCCAAATTTTTGCTAAAATAAAGAATAACAAAAAAAGGAGGGCTCTGATGGAAGAGCGAGAAGAAGTTATTTCTGGGCTCGAGGAACTTTCCGAGTTAACTTTAAGAAAGATGGGCGAAAAAAAATTGGAAGCGCGGGCGGTGTCAGAAATCCGCAAGCTGCTCGAAAATTTTTGCGGTCAGAAAATGGCCGAAAAAAGCATCCACTGTATTTTACTTCAAATCGCCAAGGAGGCTACTGACGGAAAGCACGAGACGCTGTTGTTGACGGAACTTCACCGTCAGATTACGGAGTGCGTTGAAGAGGCGGGCAAGGCAAAAGTCATTCCCTTGGAAAAACCTTGTCAGCGCCGAAAGTGCCGAAATTGCGAAACCTGTCTAAACATGGGCAAAGGAGGTTGAAAATGCCGGACGGAAAGGATGTTATCGTGATTCATGTCGATGAATATGGCCAAAGGACACTGATGCGCCTACCGGCGTATCTATTAACCCGAACGAGGCCGAAGTCTGGCGGTTCGGAGCTAAGCTTTGGCAGCCGCTGCGGCCGATGCGGACACCCGATTGATGAAGGCGGCCATTGCGATGGCTGCCACTGCGATCACAATCCTGTGCCGGAAAACCTGCACTAAACTAAAAAGCCCCGCGGCGCGGGGCTTTTCCTTTTATCTTATTTTTTCTTTTTCATTGGCTGTATGGCCTCTTCTATCCTGTCTCGCGCTCCAAAAAATTCCATTTTCTCCAAAATATCTTCCAGGCCATAACCGTGATTTTGTAAAATTTTAATCAAATTTTCAATTTTCTCTTTTGAATCGTCCAAAATTCCCCGGCAAGCCCAGCATTCTTGGCGCGAGTTTAAGCAAACCGCGTTACAACCGGCAATCGCAATCGGACCCAAACAAATTTTTCCTTCCTGCAAAAGACAGGGATTTTTATTGATCTGGCACTCCCAGCAAACTGGATTTTGAAATAATGCCCAGTGAGTTTTATTCAACAAACTATAAACTAAATCTAAAAAATTGTGGGCGTTAATCGGGCAACCGGGAATTATATAATCAACTTTAATCGCCTTAGGCACTTCTATTATTTTTTCATTTTCAATGGTCTTATGCTCCTTATAAACATAAGCCCCATATTTTTTGTAATCATGATAATTTTTAATCTCCCAGACACCGCCTAAATCAGCGCAGTTGCCCAAAACCACCACAATGTCAGACGTTTTCCTAATCTGTTTTAAAAATTTTAAATTTTTTGAAGTGCAGGGATTTCCCTCAATAAAAGAAATATCGTAATGCTTTTTCGGCTCCAGATCGGAAATCATGCGGAACTCATCGACGCTGACGTACTCCGTCAGCTCTAAAAATTTTTCACTCAAATCCAAAAGCGAAAACTGGCAACCCTCACAAGAGGTTAAGCTAAATATCGCGACATTTGGTTTTTTCTTTTTTGTTTTTGGCATGGTTATATAAGAAAAATATTTTTGAGAAAGGGAGTTTAGGTCCTCCCCTTGAAAGCCTGCAGGTTTATGGCCGTGTACTTCATGAGATTTTCAAGCTGCGCGCGGTTAAGAACCTGGCAGACTTGATTGAAATGAAAGGAAATCACGTTGCCGATTTTCAGATCGGGAACGATTCTCCTGTCCCAGGCAATGACCTTCACTTCGTCTCGAGTGAATTTCAGTCCGCGCCGGCTCGAAAGTGAGGAGCTGCTGACGATTATCTTGTCAGCATTCTTCTCTCTGACAATGCCCCAGCCGACAAGGCACAACGAGTTCATGCCAATATTGCGGCCTGATTTTGATAACACGCTAAAACTGTGATGCGCGACCGCCTTTTTGGGAATTTTTTCAACGGCTTTATCAACGGCTTTTTGTGACAAACCGCTTAAGGCCAAATCCTGGGCGGCCGCTGAACGCAAGTCTGGCGCGCTGACCTTCTCAAGAAGATCACTGCCAAGCCAATAGGCCTCGACAACTTCGCGGCTAAAAGGATCTGACATGCCATTTGACTTGGCTATCAAATCGCAATAAGCGTGAGCACGCTCAAACTGGGACAAAATTTGCCGGACGTGTTCTTGCTCGATCGAATTTCCCTGCAAGTAATTTAAAAGAACGTTAACTTCTGATTCTTTCGGCCCGCAAAAACCCAGCTGATGCGGTTTTAGGCCATAGGAAATGAACATCTGTAATCCGTCCATCTTACCTCCTTTCCTTTCGGTTTATATTTAACATCTTCATGAGCTCGTCGGCTTGAGAATCGGGAATCACCTGAACCGCAAAGTTATTTAAAGCCAAAATCCAGTCCCCTACCTTGGCGTTTGGCAGTATACCCAAATCTATCACTCTGTTCTTTTTTTGGCAAGAGTCAGCGACTGCCTTGCCGCCAGTTATCTTTTTAATTTTGTAAGGGATGGAAAGACACATATTAAATCGCGCTTAACCAGGTTTTAAAATTCATTAGTTCGGCATAGGAAAAAATTGGTCCGTCCTTGCAGACATATTTTGTGCCAATGGCGCAGTGCTGACAAATACCTTGGCCGCAGTCCATATGGCGCTCCAGCGAAACGTAAATATTTTCGGGATTAAACCCTTTTTCCATCATCTTGGCTAACACGAATTTATACATGACTGGCGGACCGCAAACATAAGCAATGGAATCAGCTGGTATATCCTTAACGTCAAACAAGGCGGTAACTACGCCCTTGGTGAACTTTTTGGTAGTTGGATTATCCAGGGCTAAACTCAAATCGCAAACTTTTTGCCAGGCCGGATATTCTTTTTTATAAATCAGCGCCGACTCGTCTCGGCAGCCGTAAAAAATAAAAACTTTTTTATACTTACCGGGGTTATTAACAGCGTCTAAAATTATTGGCCGCACTGGTTCAATGGCAATACCGCCAGCCACAATCAAAACATTTTTGCCCTTGGCAATGCCAATGGGGAAAGAATTACCATAGGGTCCTCGAATACCGATCATATCTCCTTTTTTCAATTCATGAATCGCCGACGTCAAAATTCCAACTTTTCTAATGGTCAGCTGAATAAATTTCTTTTCATTAAAATATGAAGTGAGTGAAATCGGGCTCTCGCCAAAACCAGGCAATGAAACCATGACATATTGTCCTGGCTCAAAACTAAAATCAGGATATGACAAACTCAAGGTAAAGGTTTTTGATTCAGAACCCTCATTTTCAATCTTTAAAATTTTTGAATTGTAGGTTTGGTAATCGTTGATCATATTATTTCTTTTTACCTTTCGTTCTCGCAGCTAAAATATCTCTTTGTGTCTGAAAGACATCAATATCAGCCGGGCAAGCCCTGGTGCAGCGGCCGCATTCCACGCAACCAGGTAGGGAAAAAGTCGCAGGCGTTCTGACAAAATGGTGTTCATACCAAAAATAAATTTTCTGCGCCGTGGTATTCATCATTTTGTGTTTCGGCGCGTCAGGCGCCACCCCAGCGGTTTGAGTAAATTCATTATAAAAACAAGTATCCCAGCATCTGTCTCGTTCGCCAGTCCCCCTTTGCAAATGCGCTTTATCAAAAATACGGAAGCAAAAACAGGTCGGACAAGCAATCGTGCATTTGCCGCACTGGATACAACGCTTGCCCAAGTCATCCCAGATTTTTTGGTCATGATAATTTTGCATGCCGTCCATGACCGAAACCATCTGCGGATCCAAACCCTCTTCGCGAATTGGTCCGGCATATTCAATGTGTTTATAATTTTTATAACCGAAATCGTCCAAAAATCTTTGGCCATCTTCTGACCCCGTATAAAGTTTAAAATCATTTCCCAAAACCGCTAAAAAAATATCAAACTGCAAATGTTCTAATTTATTTTCTTCAAACTCGGCAAAATATTCTGAAAAATTATCTTCGGGTACATGGCTGGTGCCGATTATAATCGTTTTCTTTTTTATTTCCTGATAATAAGGATCTTGTTCAAAAATCTGGTTCAGTAAAGTTAAGGCTTGCATATCAAGAATAGAAACTCCCAAAAAAATCTGTTTATTTGCTTCGGGCAAAGTTTCAATCATTTTATCGCCTTTGTAATCAAACATTTTTTGATATGGCGGAATCATGTACCATTTCCAGGAATCCAAGGGCAATTCAGCGCCCAAATATAAATCTTTGGCATTTTTAAGGGGACCAATAATAAGTTTGCCCTCAACATTGCGTTGCGGCGCAAAAACATTATCTTTCTTCAATAAATATTCAACAAATTTGTTAAATTGGGTTTTATTCATAGTAAATTGTGTACTGAACCACTAAAAAATTTTCACGAAATACACGAAATAATTTCGTGCTTTTCGTGGTTAAAATTTCGTGGTTCAGTTATCACCTGCATTATAACAAAAAACCCCAAGCCTTGAAATAAGCTCGGGGTTAAGGTGTCGAAACTTCGCCTTGCTTTGGCGGCTCACTTTTGGGCGGTAATTCTTCTTCGTGCCAGCACCCCTCGCAATAAAGCCCGGATGCTTCATGCTCATGCACTACATAATTAACAATCCCATTAATTACTAACCCCAAAATGAGCGGCGCGCCACATACCGGGCAAAGTTTGCTCCCATTTTCCGCCATTTTTTATACCTCCCTTCGTCCGCCGAAGCTTCATGCGAAGGCGGACTTTTGTTTTGTTAATAACATTATAACAACACTATAAAATTTGTAAATAAAAAAAATCCCCGCACGGAAATTGCTCTATGCGGGGACATTGGTCTTTTACGAGCTTGCTCCAGAGAGCCTCCCAAAAACATTAATCTGTAAGATAACCCAGCAAACTTGCCATAAGAAAAGCAAACAAAGAGATGGCCGTAAATCCTAAGCAGACTATCCTAGTGGCCCATCTAAACGAATTTGTGAACTCGTCATCTGTTTGCTTGGGTTTCCAATACCAGAAGCAGGCGAATAAAATAACATGTACCATAACAAACATAGCTGCCACCCAAAACATGCTTATCTTTATTTCCACCATTTCAATCCTCCTTACTAATTTTAGCCTGTTTATATTCGGTTTTTAGGAACTAACCTATATTTTTATAATTTTGTCAATGATTTACTTATAAAATTCCAATAAAATTAGCGAAAATAAGCTAAAAAACGCTCGAACACTTAAGTGTTCGAGCGGTGTGTATCCAGTTCTTTTATTAACTTATTATATTTTTACCATTTCCACCATCTCAATCAGGCGTACCGAGTAGCCATATTCATTATCATACCAGGCCATGACTTTTACAAGATCGCCGTCCACAACTTTAGTTGATTCCAAATCTACTATCGCTGAATATGTAGTACCAATTACATCCGTGGAAACGAGCGGCTCTTCGCTCGCAAAAATAATGCCTTTGTATAATGGATTTTTAGCCGCATCTTTGAAAGCCTGATTAACTTCCTCGACAGTTGTCTTTTTCTTAACCAAAGCAGTCACGTCAATTAATGATCCTGAAATGACTGGCACTCTAATTGAAAGTCCGTCAAATTTACCTTTTAAATCAGGCAGGGTTTGAATAACGGCTGTGGCCGCGCCCGTTGTGGAAGGCACGATATTGGCAGCGGCTGCTCGTCCCCTTCTCATGTCTTTAGAATCAGGCCCGTCAACTAATTTTTGAGTGGCCGTGTAAGCATGCACTGTCGTCAGCATGGCTTTAACCACGCCAAATTTGTTAAGTAAAACACTCATGACCGGCGAAGTGCAATTTGTCGTGCAAGAAGCATTGGAAACTATCTGCTCGCCTTTTTTCAGATTCTTTTCATTGGCGCCAATAACATAAGTGCTCAAATCCGCTGACTTTGTCGGCGCGGAAATAACCACTGATTTAGCGCCGGCTTTTAAATGCTTGGCCGCGCCATCTTTATCAGTAAAAAATCCAGTTGATTCAACAACCACGTCAATTCCCATTTTACCCCAGGGCAACATGGCTGGATCTTTTTCGGCAAAAACTGGAATTTTTTCGCCGTCGACAATTAGAGAATCTTTAGTCGAAGTTACTTCGTGTTCTTTCCAACTGCCATAAACGCTGTCATGACGCAGCAAATAAGCCAGCGTGGCCGGATCAGTCAAGTCATTAATAGCTACGATTTTTATTTTGGCTTTTTGGTCATAAGCGGCGCGAAACGCTGTCCTACCGATGCGGCCAAAACCGTTAATGGCCACTTTCCTTAAGTTGTTTGGCATAAAATTATCTTATTTTTTCAAATTATTAAACAAAGAATCTATTTTGTCTTTGGGCACGAGCTTTAAATCTCCCGAAGCGTTGGCCGGCAGAGAGACTCTGAAGTCGACTCCCTGGTTCGCGACCACGCCGGGTTTACCGGATAAAAAATTGGACAATCTCTTGCTTAAATCCATAACCATGAAGGTCAGAGGAATCAGCGCGACCGCGAAGATTATTAAAACTTTTAAAAAAATAACCTGGTCAAATTTTGAGTCATTTTTTTTATTATTTGGCATAAAATTTATTAAAAATGAATAAACTAAAAGTCCTACATACATTATATAGGACTTTTAGAAATATTGAAATAATATTCAGTTTAGTTCGGTAAGCGGTATCTCGGCTATTGTCTCACCATCTTCCAGCTTAACATTGACCGTTTGCTTAATGATGTGCCATTCAATAATTTGGCCTTTGCCTCGCGAGGTTTTAACCACGCTGCCCATGGGCGGAAATTTCGCGCTTAATTCGACGTAAAGGTCATTTTCATAGCGCAGACAGCACTTTAAGCGGTTGCAAATGCCTGATAAACGCTCTGCGCCGCGGTGAGAAATCTGCTGGGCCTCGGCCTGTTCGGCATTCACATTGCCCAAAACACGCAGGTGTGTCTTGCAACAAAGCGCCTGGCCGCAAGAACCCAAATCGCCGTTGATTTTCGCTTCGTCTCTGACGCCAAGTTGCTGCAGTCTGACGTTTTTCTGAAAATGCCTGATCAGATCTTTGGCCAATTGTCTGAAATCAACTCTGCCGTCCGCGATGAAAGCAAAAATAATTTTCTTCTCGTCAAGTGAAAAATGGACGTCTACTAATTTCATCTGCAGCTGATTCTTTTCAATTAATTTTCTACAGACATCCAAGGCGTCGCTTGTTTTCTTCCCCGCTTCCTGTTTTTTATCCAAATCGGTTAGAGTGGCTTTTTTTATAATAGCGTGAAGATCATTGGCTTCTTTCATCAAATTTATCGCGTTCTCGTCTACTTCTCTAAAACCAATTACTTTGCCGAGCTCCGAATTCGAATCAACGTTAATAATTACATTATCGCCCAATTTTAAATCGTCTTCAGCGATCGGACAATTGGCCGCCTTATCCCACATGTTAAATTGTACCTCGGCTATCTTCATAAAGGTCAACTTTACCGAAGAATGAATTAAATCTCTTTTCTGCAAAAACCGCTCACCACGACTTTTTCGCCCAGACTGGCTATTTTCTCGTTAATATATTCCTCGATAGTTATATCTTCATTTTTTATAAACGGTTGATTTAACAGACAAACTTCTTCGTACCATTTATTGATTTTGCCTTCTACAATCTTGTACAGCATGCTGGTATTTTTACCTTCGGCGGCCAGCTGTTCTTTAATAATGTCCTTTTCCTTGGCCAAGACATCGGCTGGCACATCATCTTGGCTGACGTAAAGAGGGCTTTGCGCCGCGACTTGCATGGCTAAATCATAAGCGAGTTTCTTAAATTCTTCGTTGCGCGCCACAAAATCAGTTTCGCAATTCAATTCTACCAAAACGCCGACTTTATTATTTGAATGAATGTAGGAAACGATTACTCCTTCAGAGGCTTCTTTGCCGGAACGTTTAGTAGCGATTTTTGAACCCTTTTTTCTTAATATTTCAATGGCCTTTTCCATGTCGCCATTTGCCTCTATGAGCGCCTCGCGGCAATCAGCCATACCAGCGCCGGTCTGTTTTCTTAATTTGGTAATTAAATTTGTGTCGATGTTCATATTTTTTTTCTTATTTTTTTGTTTCTTTATTTTCTTGAGGTTTTTTAGCCACCTCTGCCTTGGCGTCGATGACGCAATCGGCAATATATTTCATGACTAAATCAATGGTTTTAGTAGCATCGTCATTGACCGGAATCACATAGCTTATTCCATCGGGATTAACATTGGTATCACAGATGCCGATTATCGGTACGCCCTTATTTTGCGCTTCGGCCACGGCTGTTTTTTCTTTTTTGACGTCCCAAACAAATATGGCCTCTGGCAATTTTTCAACATCCTTGACGCCGTAAATCTCGGACTCCAATTTGGCGATCTCTTTTTCAAAATTCAAGCGTTCTTTCTTGGTATATTTTTCAAATTGGCCGCTGTCTCTTTTCGAAACTAAATCCTTATATCTTCTGGTCAATTTTATGACGAAATGAAAATTCGTCAAAAAACCGCCGATCCAGCGATTGGAGATATAGGGCATGCCGCATCTTTTGGCTTCCCTCTCGATCACGTCATGCACCTGTTTTTTTGTGCCCAAAAATAAAATAGTTCCGTTTCTTGAAACTATTTGTTTAATAAAATCCTGGACTTTTTCGAGCTGCTCGATTGTCTTTTCCAAATCAATAATATGGACGTTGTTTCTCTCGCCGAAAATAAATTTCTTCATCTTGGGATGCCAGTGAGATGTCTGGTGCCCGAAATGAGCTCCAGCCTCCAGCAGTTCCAAGACTGTTGGTACTTTTGTCATAGTTTCCTTTCAACCTCCATTCGGCTAACCCTCTCGGGTTTATTTCGAGCTTGCGCCCAAAACAAGGAAAAAAACCGAATGTGTGAGATTATTGAGTTAATTAAATTTCTATAAACCTCATATTACAATAAACTCCAAAAAATTGCAAGGTCTAAGCCTTGGTCAGCCCCAAATCCAGATTAACAATCTCCTCTTTCTGGGTCAGATCAAGCGGCTTAACCTCTCTGGACTGGTAGCCTTCCTTTTCGGCAAGTAGCTGATACTGGTTCTGCCCGACTAAGAAGGAGTAGCGGCCAGCCGAATCAGTAACTTGGGTCTCCAGCAGCTTGTTGAATTTGGTGTCAAAGATTCTGACAATGGCATAGTGAAGAGGCTTTTTGTCGGCCTGGTCGTAAATGATGCCCCAGGATTTGGGCTTGGGAGTTATGGCTAGCCGTCTAAAGACGACAAAAAGGATAAGGTGGGTAGCAATGGAGATCCCCGTGATCAGAGTCGGGTAGACCAAAAAAATTAAGGCGGCTAAAATCAGGCCGACGTAGGAGACAATCGCCCTGGTATTTTTTAGAAGGTAGCCAAAGACAACCTCGCGTTCGGGCCGAATCGTCTTTTCAACCGGGTCAAGCGGGATATTGGCGGTGACAACGGCGCCAGAAGCAGAGACGGAAATCGGCTCGCCGTGGTACAAGTCAATGAATCTGGCGTCCTGCTTTTCGTTAGAAAGATATCTGGTCGGGAAAGCAAAACCGCCCTTGGAAGCGCTGATGTAATAAGAGCCGGGGTCTTTGACTATCAAGATATAGCGACCCTGTCTGTCAGTCACTCTTGTTTGAACCAATCTATTATCTTTCTTGTCATAGAGTCTGATAACCGCGAGATCGACTGGAACCTTGGAAAGAGAATTATAGACGACTCCCCACTTTTTCCTCTTCTTGCGGAAAAGAAACAAAAGCGGCTCGGCAAAAATCACATTAAGATACGGCAGCAGATAGGTGGTCAGCATAACAGCGATCGGAATGGTATTGACCGCGGCAACTGAAAGCAGAATCGGAGTGATGATGTCCTGACTAATTACCTTGGCGACAGGCGAAGTTATCACCTCAATAATGGAGCTAACTGCCGGTAACAATTCGTTAATCGGAGTTGGCGGTGTCGGCGGAGGCGTGACCGGAGTGGACGGCGGAGGCGGAACCTCCCCGCATTCGGGTCCGGTGCAAGACGGGGGCGGCGTGACTCCACACTCCTCACCGACGCAGGCCGGAGGCGGCGGCGTATTGATATTAGTATTGATGTTGATATTGGTATTGTTGTTGAGAGGCGCCTGGCATATTTCCTGGCACTCCTCGAGGCTGCCATAGGCTCCGCTCGGGCTTGGCGTACAAGCTCCACTTTCGCCGCAGGCATATCTAGTGACTGGCGCCGAGCATTGATTTTGACAATCAGAAATAGAGGTGAAGGGGCCGTTTTCATCAACCACACAGCTTCCCGTAGCAGAATTGCAAGAAAATTTTTCACCTGGTGGCGGCGGATAAACCTGATTATTAGTAAAGCTGGTTTGCGTCTGGCCAAAATTATCGCCCGAGACTACGGCCACGTTGGTGATCAGGACGCCAGCCGAACCGGGTTTGATTTGAGTGTCAAATGTCAATTGGCCGTTTGTCTGCGACGGCAGATCGCCGATGTGAACCGACAGGGTGTTGGTGGCAGCGTCAAAACTTATGCCGCTTGTACTTTCCGGATTACTTCCAATCTTAATTTTAGCTGAACCGGCTTGATACTCTAGATGGGAATTTAAGACATCACTAATATTGACGTTGCTAGCCGACGAGAGGCCATGATTTTCAACCGTAATTATATAGCTTAGCTTATCGCCTATATTAACAAGCATCCCATTATCGTTGTAATCGCCTTGGGCGTAGCCATGGTGATTGACACTGCTTAAGCCGATAACAAGAACTGCCAAGATGATTATTTTAAGGAAAATCAGGCCAAAAGCGTGCATCAGCGTCTTTCTACTGAAAATATGGGAAGACCTGTGCTTTTCATATGATGATTTGAAAGTGCCCTTCTCGTCCCTTTGCGCGTTATCGGAAAAAAATTCGGCGGGATCTTTGGTCAAGAGCGACCAGATCATATTTATGCCCTTGCGATAATTGCCGTCTCTGGATAAATATCTAAATGATTTATACAAAGACATGACCAAAAAAATTATCAGGATAAAAATTATTATACTTAAAAAGAAGGAAAGTTCGCGAAGCAAGAGAATATATTTTGGCTCAACTACGGCGACGCTGGCCGCTTTGGCTATTTTCACTAAATTGCCCTGGAGATTGCTGACCAGATTAACAGCCACGCCCTTGGAAGCCGTGAATGTGACTTGGGACGGTCCGCCCGCGGTTGTCACGCCCAAGGCAGAAGAAAATTCAGTCTCAATCCCGTCACCGTTTCTGGCTTTAACCGAAAAAGAATAATTAGTGCCGGACGTGAGGGCCATTTTTAATTGTCCGTCTGCAGTAGCGGCGGTCACGGCTGGATTTGTGCCGATTATCCTAACGCCGTTTGTCCCGCCCCAACCCTCATTGGTTTGCCAAATCTCGGTGTCGCCAAAAGTGCCGTCAGCCAAAATGTATTTGCCGGAAATATTTTCTCTAATAGCGTATTCCGTATTTGGCGGATTACCGTCGTTTGGCTGCAACGCGATAATTATACTAGTGTTATCAACGTAAAGCTGGCTCGGATACAAAGGAGTTTTGGCCAAGGTATAGCAGGAAGCCTTATTAGAAGGGGCTGATTCGCCAATACCGCTGAAAGCCGTGACATAACGGTCCACGTACTGTGAATTTGTCTCCAGGTTAATCTCGTCGAAATGGTCTAAATCGATAACCACTTCCGGACCCGTGTCATAGATCAAGCCTTCTGGGCCATAAAGGCGAAAACCGGTTTCATCAGTAGCGTTATCGCTAAAAGTCCAGCGGATCGTATCGGAACTTATCGCGGTACAGGCAAAATTAGTGGGGGCGGCTGGAGGATAATTAACGTTACTGCCGCTGTTGGTAACGGTGAAGGAAGAACCGCAAGTTACTGTTTCGGGAGGACCAGGGTCGTCAGCCGAGACCGTGACTGTATTGGTGCCTAAATACTCAATGGCCGTTGCCAGTGGAGCGCTATAATTATTACCGCCAATATTTACTAAAGGAATTGTGGCTAAGATATTACCGTTATTGACCACTTGCGCGGTTATACTGGTTGGTACAAAAGATAAGGTCGAATTAATATCCACCACCCCACCCACGCCAATGTCTGTCGGTGACACACTGCAAGTAATTTTTCTAGCTGAATAATCAATGGTCAGGTCGTCAATGACCGGCGTAAAATTACTGTCCGTAGTATGCAAAACCGCGCGCCAGCGCAAATCGTTTCCAGATGTAGAAAAAACATGATCAACGCCCAAAGTTACCGGCTCCCAAGCCAGCCCGCCATTATTAGAAAGATAGTAATCAATTGTCTGATCGGGCGGAGAGTCGGTTTGAGTGGTTGTTAATGTCGCGGAATCCACATAAATTACCGGCGTATTAACTTTAAGCGATTGAATCGTAGATCGATAAGTATAGCCGGTTAAATATTTTGTATAAAAAACATCTCTCTGGACAGGAACAGAAGGATTAATGTAGTTTATAAAAAATATGTTTGGTTTATTGAGCGAATCAATTATCATCATGGCGTTAATGCCATAGACATTGCTAGTGCCAATGGGATTTTCATAACCCGCGGTCGTACCATCCATATTTGTCCAGCAATCATTAATAGCTCCTCCGCAGACTCCCGGGCCAGCGCCAGCGGTCCATTTGGTGATTGCGATATTTGACGCTGATGAAGTATCTGTCCAGATTACATAAGGGTTATAAACGGAATCAAAAGCCAAAATAGCGTCTTGAGAAGTCGTCAAATTATGAGAAAGATTGTCAAAGCCTCGGCAAAGACCGCCGCCGGTGCAATCAAGATCACTAGTGCAAACAGTTCCATTATTAGTGCCAAAAAAACATTTTTTGTCGCCAATCATACTTGTCCAACAGCCAAGGCCACCGCAACCAGTGGTAGTCCACCTGCTAAAGTAAACGTCCTGATTGCCAGTCATCGAATTACTCCAAACTACATAAGGATTATCTAAATTATCCAGATGCAGGGAAACATAAAGCGGAGTTAGGCCGGCCGGTATATCGGAAATATTGTCAGGGCTAGGGCTGACTCCGTCCATCTTGGTCCAGCAACCGAGCGGGTTTGGGCAAAAACCAGGACCAGGCGTCCATTTGGCGAAATAAATCTGGGCGCCGGGCGAAGAATCTGTCCCGTCATGCCAGACTATATAGGGATTACCGCTTGAATCTATCTGAAAATAGTCATAATGTCTATTACCGTAAAGAGCCTGACCATCATTTGAAATGTTATCGGGGGTTATGGAATCACCAGCCATATTTGTCCAACAATCATTTGGGGCGCCACAAACAGCTGGGCCAGCACCGACTGTCCATTTAGCGAACGCTGTGTCATTAGTTGCCGCGTCATCCCACATTAAATAAGGCATGCCTGATCCAAGTAAAATCTGCACAGAACCCACAAAAGTACCCGGAATAGAGTCATGACCAAGCGTGCCATCCATTTTTGTCCAGCCAGTTCCCGGAGTCCATTTAATAAATACAACATCTCCGTTGGCGGCAGCTATATGCGGAATATTACCTGCACCCAAAGCCATGCGCGGGTAAATCGCGCTACCGCCAAGGGGCAATAATTCTGCCCCGTGAATATTCCCCCTCATATTTGTCCAGCAATCATTTATGCCAACTCCGCAGACTCCTGGGCCAGCACCGACTGTCCACCTGGTAAAATTAGTACCGTTCAGTCCCGAAAAAACAACATAAGGATTATCAAGGCTGTCCAATAAAATTTGCATGTCTTGAGAGCTGCTTGGGCCCGGATTAGAAATCACCTCATGGCCCAGAGTGCCATCCATTTTTGTCCAACCTACTCCTGGCGTCAATTTGCTGAAAAATATTTGATAGACACCGCTGCTACCGTCACCCCATACGACAAAAGGATTATTACTGGCATCCAGTTGGAAATCCACCTGGTAAAGAAGACTGGGGCCGGTATTAGAAACATTTTCACCGCCCAGCTGATTTCTTAGTAAATTTGCTTGGCCCAAAGCAGTATCCCATTTGCCATTCGTAAATAACGTGTCTTTATAAGTAGTGGTAAGAAAATTTTCAGTATATGTATAAGTGGCTGCTTTGGCGTTTTTTATTGGTTGTTGATTGACAAAAGTTACTATTAAAATAAAAATTAAGGCCAAAATTAAAATTGGCCTGATAGAATTAAAAGACTTTAAGAAATTTAGCTTTCTTAAGCGATTTATCATAGGAAATGTTAATAATTTTCCCTATTCAAATTATAACAAATTCCAGGGTCTAAAACAAACATTTCAAGCCGACTCTTGCCAGATATATTTTTTTATGCTAAAATTCTTAATATCTAAAAAATAAACTCAAGATAATGAAAGCTGAAATTCATCCAAAATACCACGAAAAAGCCAAAGTTGTCTGCGCCTGCGGCAACACTTTTAGCGTTGGCTCCACCACGCCGGAAATACAAGTTGAATTATGTTCAGAGTGCCACCCGTTTTACACAGGCAAACAGAAGCTTGTGGACACGGCTGGCCGCGTAGAAAAATTCAGACAAAGAGCCGCTAAGAAAGGAACTTTTGCCAGCAAAAAAGTAAAGAAAGCAAAGGCCAGCGCCAAGAAAAAAGCCAATAAAAAATAACCGGATTATTTTTATTCACAATCCCCCGTTTCTGGGGGTTTTGTGTTATAATGTTAGCTGAACCACGAATTATTAACCACAAATTTCACTAATAAAATTCGTGTTATTAGTGAAAATAAATTAGTGTTTCAGCCACTCCATATGTTAGACGATTATCAAAAAATCAAAGACAAATATTCCCAACTCAACCAGCAGCTCCAAGATCCTGCCATTCTTTCTGATACTCAAAAATATCAAAAGGCCAGCCAGGAGTTCGCCGAAGTACGCGAGGTTCATGAAAAAGTGGTCCGTTGGGAAAAAGTAGAAAAAGAAATCGAAGAAGCCAGAGAGTCTTTGAAAATTAAAGAGCTGAAAGAAATCGCCAAGGAAGAAATGGAAAAGCTTGAGAAAGAAAAAGTTGCGCTAGAAATTGATATCAAAAATTACCTGAATCCCAGAGATCCCAATGATAAAAAAGATGCCATCATAGAAATTCGGGCCGGCGCCGGCGGCGATGAATCAGCGCTTTTTGCGGCCGAGCTTTTTCGCATGTACTCTCGTTACGCCGAAAGCAGGGGCTGGAAAGTTAGAATGCTTTCCTCAAACCAAATTGGCATTGGCGGCTTCAAAGAAGTCATTTGCGAAATCAAGGGAAAAAATGTTTATGGCACCATGAAATTTGAAAGCGGCGTCCACAGAGTCCAGCGGGTCCCGGAAACGGAAAAGAGCGGCCGCGTCCACACCTCAACCGCCTCTGTGGCCGTCTTACCCATTGCCGAGGAATTTGATTTAAAAATCGAGCCAAAAGATTTGCGTATAGACACCTTTTGCGCCGGCGGACATGGCGGCCAAAGCGTCAACACGACTTATTCGGCAGTCAGAATAGTCCATATTCCGACAGACACTGTTGTCCAGTGCCAGGACGAGCGCTCGCAACTTCAAAACAGGGAAAAAGCCATGGAAATTATGCGCACGCGCTTGCTCGCGCTGGAAGTTGAAAAACAAGCGAAAGAGCTGGGCGCCGAAAGAAAAAGCCAAATCGGCTCGGCCATGCGCTCTGAAAAAATCAGAACTTATAATTTCCCCCAGGACAGAATCACTGACCATCGCGTCTCTGAAAATTGGCACAACATCCAAAAAATAATGGAAGGCGACCTGGATCCGATTCTCAACGTTCTCAAGGAAAAACTTGGATGAGAAATAGGAAATTGGAAATACGAAATAAGGGAAAGAAAGAAAAATTATTTTAAAAAACAAATCACCTATTTCATATTTCATATTTCTTATTTCATAGTTATGACAATAAAACAGATATTCTCAAAGTATTTTCCCAAACTTAAATCAAAATCGTTAAGTCCTCTTTTGGATATTGAAATTTTATTATCACGCACGCTCAACAAGCCCAAGGAATATCTTTACGAGTATCCAGAAAAAAAATTGTCGACCAAACAACTTTCTCTCTTCAAAAAACTTTTTAGCCGCAGATCAAAAGGTGAGCCAATCGCCTATATTCTCGGCTCAAAAGAATTTTACGATTTAAATTTCAAAGTCAATAAAAATGTCCTCATTCCCCGCCCGGAAACCGAGATTTTGGTTGATGAAGTAATTAATTTCGTAAAAGCTCCAAGCTCCAAGCTCCAAGCTCCAAGCATTGTCGACATCGGCACGGGTTCAGGCTGTATAATAATTTCCTTGGCCCAAAATATTAAAAAGGCCAATTTTTACGCCACTGAAATTTCTTCAAAAGCTTTATTACTTGCTAAGCAAAATGCCAAATTAAATCAAGTGAATATCAAATTTTTTAAAGGCAATTTATTACAACCATTTAGCTCTGAACTCCGAGCTCGAAGCTCCGAGCCAATAATCACCGCCAACCTCCCCTATTTAACTTCAAGAGAATTAAAAAATTCAATTCTAAAATATGAACCAAGGGTTGCTCTCGATGGCGGCCAAGATGGTTTAAAATATTTTTACGAGCTCTTTGATCAGATCGATAAATTTAAAATTAAACCGCGAGCCATTTTTCTGGAAATCGGCTGGAATCAAGCAACGAAGATAAAACAGATGGCAAAAAAAGTTTTGCCAAATTACCGATTCGAAATCAAAAAAGATCTCTGCGGTTTTGACCGAGCAGTGGTCATAAAAAAATAAATTTTCTAAAAAGAAAAAACCCCGACAGAATTTATTTCTGTGGGGGCTTTTATTTTATTGAACTACAGGAGATGCTAAAGGAGAAGCCAAAAACTAATCGAACAGATGCTGAACCATAAAACGGCTATTAAAGGGGTAGCTGCCTTGATAGCCTGGTTTGTCTCCAGGCTCGTTTTTCTGCCAGTCAGAACGGCGAAAAAAAGGGTATACCCATCTGCCTTGATAGCCTGGTTTGTCTCTAGGCTCCTTCTTCTGCCAGCCAGAAAGGCGAAAGCGATTGCGAGCAGCATCTCGATTTCGCATACGACGAATTGTAACACCTTCAGGCGCGCTGAATCTGCTGGCCTGAAGAATAAGGCAACCAGGACAAGCGTAATCAATATAACCACTAAGAATCTGATTGCTGTTTCGACCATCATGCTTCCCTTACTCAAATCTTTCATTTTCCCTCCTTTTTCGGTTTTTTGTTCAAATCTAATGTACAAGTTTATGTTTTAATTTAGCACACTCTTACAATTTTGTCAAGGATTTTGGAAACTAATTGTTTTTCATCTAAATAAAAAGTCTCTCCGTTTTTGCGAAGAGACTTTATTAAAATTTTCCCTCCCTTCTTGAGGGGTCGGTTTTCACTGCGGGACGAAGATCTGACCCGCTAGACGCGCTGATGTCAACGTCTTGTTCTTTCATAATCCTGAAATTCACAATTCTGTCGAATTTTTCGCCGTAATCTTGCCTAAGCTTTCTTTCAACCGATAGCCAGAGCATGTCAAGAGAAAAAGTTTTATCCCCGGTAAGCGACAGCTCTTGCGAGACGTTAACGGATACGTATTCATCCTCCCCTCCCGAGCCTTTCAAGCGCGCATTGACCTGGATAACATATCTGCCCACTCGTTCTCACCTCCTTTTATTATTGATTTTAAAATTTACCACCGTTCAATCTTTTTGTCAATATCAATAAAATTAATTAAAAAAAAAGAAGCGTTCGCCGCCTCTTTTTTATATATTTAATATCTCAATATATCTTCGTTTTGCACTATTTCTAGCCAGGTCGTGCCACCGTTTAGCTGTATATCATTGCCCTTGTCATCAAGGTATCTCGTGGCGCTATTCACGTCGTCTTTGCTCCAGATGCCGATTACCACTTGCCCATCTCGAAATATGAGCGCTTTTCCCGAACCGATGGTGGTAATCTTTTTCCTGCCAATATTGTCAATTACGACTATATTATGGACTTCAATAATCACATTTTTGGCCAGGATTCTTGAGCCGTCAGACATTTTCATGACATCACCTCCTTGATAGCGCAAATAATCGTTAGCCTGCTTTTCGTATTGCCATTTTGCTTGGTATTCCCCGGCCGTATAATTTACGACAATATCGTTTGATTGATCAGGCCTTTTGTCCAAAGCCAAATCGTCTTTATAGCTCCAGGTCTGGTAGTCGGTCGGGCTGACGAGTTGTTTGGCGACTATTGCCTCTCTGATTTTTTCCGAAGAAGTGTAAACGTTATGGGGCGCGTATCGCCAATTGTCGCGCCAATAATATTGATCGTTAAAATACTGGTCAAGATTAACGACGTTATATGTTTTTAAAAGTTGCAGAGCTTCTGGCGAACCGCCGACGTGCATATAAAGCGGGTCATACGGCGCGACCCAGTCGAGATAATATGGTCTGGCCGACCTGACGGGACCGATTTTTTCGATCTGTTCGCTATTAGCGTAGATGGCCACAAAACGCGGAATATTGGATTCGACAGGCGCTTCAATCACGACATTCGCCTTATCAAGGCCGGCGAGTGGCCAGGCCTCCAGGTTGTTTTCAATCATAATGGCGACCGGATACAAATTTGTTTTTTCGGGAGTATCAAGTATCTTGCCGTCGATTTTCCTTCTCAAAATATTTGCGTCAGAGACAAGTTTGTTAACATTCAGATTCAAAACGTTATCAATGGCGACTCTATAATTCAAAAATTTTACCAGCGTGCAGCCGGCCAGAATCAAAAAAACGGCAAGTGCAATCGCGATATAGACTGGTTTTTTAATATTCTCGTTCATAATTTTGAATATGCCTCAAAAGGAGCGTGCCTGGTTTATTTTGCTTTTTCTTTAACTGGCTTAGTTGCCGCGGCAGCGCCAGCCTCTTTGAGAGCAGCTCCGGCAACAGCACCTGCTTCACCGGCTTCAGCTGCTTTCTTGGCCGCTTCTTCCTCGGCCACTGTTTTGACTTCGGTAGCCGCCTTTGGCGCTTCCTCAACCACTTCTTCCTTAGGTTCGGTCGCGATGACAATGATTTCGGTAGCTGATTCCAAAACCTCAACTTCCTTGGGTAATTTTAAATCACGGATATGAATTGAATCGGAAAAATTTTTCAAACTTGAAAGATCAACT
The DNA here is from genome assembly GCA_028714455.1 of Patescibacteria group bacterium. GTDB lineage: Bacteria > Patescibacteriota > Patescibacteriia > CAIXNZ01 > CAIXNZ01 > CAIXNZ01. Next base: position 14,029 of record JAQTMG010000002.1, on the reverse strand, counting down.
TCCACGCTGCCGATTTTTTCCAGTTCAGCCGGCAAACACTTAATTTTGATATTGTGATAGTTGGTAACCAAAATAGCTCCAAGCTCCTTAACGGCTGGCGCTTCATGCACGAAGACCAATGGAATTTCCGTTGTAATTTTTTCATCTTCTCTAATCTGATAAAAATCCACATGAATAATGGAATCGCTAACCGGGTCCAATTGGATGTCATGCACCAATACCTTAATCGGTTTTGCTTTTTCTATATTCAAGTCCAAAAGATGGGAATAGCCAGATTTTTCAAAAACCTTGCTAAATTCCTTCCTGTTGACTGATAAATTTTTATTATCCAAACCATGTCCATACAAGACAGCTGGAATTAGGCCCTCTTTTCTTAGAGATTCTGATTTTTTTCCGACTTTTTCGCGTAGTGTCGCTTTTAATTCTTGGCTAGCCATAAGTTAAAAAATAAAAGAAAATCTGTAAATTTTCTTAAAAATGATTTATTAATTCCGTAAACCCATATTAAACGAGAATTTAATTTTTGTCAACTAAATTATGATTTATGAGAGTCTCCGCGTAAATATAAAGTCCGGCTGACCAGGCAAAAGGCACCTCGGACACGAAAAACCTTGATTTGACCGGCACATTGCCTTTATAGATTTCATAAACGTGATTATGCTTGATGATTATTTCCGCCATCTTATTTAATTCAAACAGCGCGCCCTTCTTATCGCCAATGGTATTTTTTGCCAGCGCCAAAATGCAGTTTAGCCAGAGCCACTCAAATTTTTCATGATAGCCGGTCGCCAAGCCAATGATTCTGACCGGAGAATGGCGCCACAGACCGTATTTAAAATCAATATTTTTAATAAGGTCTGACTCCTGATTAAACTCCCCGATCTTGGCCAAAATCGAATCGGCTTTTTGCGATTCAACGAGTCCGCTTATTATCGCCAACAAGTTGCCGTCGGCTATAAATACGTTATGAACCTGACGGCCAATCCAGCCGATGAAATGCCCTCCGTTCCACAAATATTTTTCTATCTGAATTTTTGACCATTCGGCTTTTTTTTCGTAAAAATCCGCGTCCCGGCCAAGCGCGGATAAAATTTCTGCGAAACTTTTTAAGGCCAGGTAGTGCAGTACGTTGGTGTAAATTATTTTGCCGGCTTTAAAAATGGTATCCTCCCAGTTAGCCAAGAATCCTTCTTCGAGCAAGCCGTCATTGTCGATGTCCAGAGAAAAATTCCAATCCATGGCTTTTTTTATCTTGTCAAAATTTTCCTCAACGAATTTTTTGTCGTCGCTTATCTTCAAATAATAATTAACTGCGTAAATAAAGAGCGAATTGGGGTCGGTCGCCGGCCACTTGCCAAAAGCGGTTCTGTATTTCACTTTTAATTTTGGTCTTTTTATTTTAAATCCGAGATATTTTAAAAGTACGTAATGACGGTCTAAGCGCCTCGGTAGCTGGCCATCGGGCTTTTGATAAAGCAAAAACAAGGCAAAATTATTTTTCGCTATTTCAAAATCATTGAGCGAGATCGAGCCGAGGCTGGCAAAAAAAGAATCGCGCGCCCAGTAGTCGTCAAATCTTTTTTGGCCCGCGATTATTCCGTCAGCCGCGTAGCATGAACGCAGATCATCTCGCGCGATCTCCACTGCTTTTCTGATTTTTTCTTCCATAAATTTTTATTCTCGAATCGCTATTGATTCGGCGATGCCTATCATTATAAGAGAAGAAATGAGCGAACTGCCGCCATAGCTGACAAACGGCAAGGTAATACCGGTCACGGGCAAAAGCCCCAAGTTGCCGCCAACATTAACAATCATCTGCACAAAAAATAAAGTTCCGATCGAAATCACCAGATAAAGAGCGAAATTGTCAGTCGTCTTTTTTGCTATTTGAATCAACCGCCAAAAAACAAGAGCCCAGATGCCGAGTAAAAGCATGACGCCGACTAAACCCAGTTCCTCGGCGAGCACGGCAAATATAAAATCAGTCTGGCTCTCCGGCAAAAACCGCAGCTGGCTTTGAGAACCGAAAGTCAGTCCCTTGCCAAAGAGCTGGCCAGAACCAATGGCGATCACGGCTTGCGTGACATTATAGCCGCTGCCCAGCGGGTCAAGCGCCGGATCTAAAAAGACCATGACCCTTTCCTTCTGGTATGGCGCGAAAACGAAAAACCAGAGAATCAGACAGGCGATTAAAAAAATCGAAACGAGAAACAGTAGGTGGGATTTTTTTACGCCGGTTATCAGAATCAAAATCAGCCAAACCGCGAATAAAATCAGGGCCGAGCCGAAATCCGGCTGCAGCGCGATTAACGCAATCGCCAAAATAATACCCAAACTGCTCATGACCAGATATCTGAACTGCGAAATATACTTGGCCTTATCGCAGAAAAACTTGCTTAAATATATGATTATAAATATCTTAACAAATTCGGCTGGCTGGAAAGAAAAAAAGCCCAGATTAAACCAGCCAGTGGTTCCCCGAATCGTCTTGCCGAAAAACAAAACAGCCAAAAGCAGCAGAATGCCCAGGCCATAAAGCAAGCCGTTATATTTTGTCAGAACTCGGTAATCCAAAAAAACGGCGATAAGAGGTATGAGAAAAACGCCTAAAACAAAAAAAGCAATCTGCTTTTTAAGGTTTAAATAATTCTGATCAAGTCCGGTGCCCAGAGCCACGCTGTAAATCAGAACCAGCCCGAGAATCGACAAGAGACAAATGGCCGCGTATAACGGCCAGTCAATTTTTCTTAACGACAAACTAATCCTCCCCGATTTCATATATTACAAATTAAAATTTTAAAAAAACGCCGCTGTCGAGTATATTCACTTCAGGTACCACCTTGACGCTGTCGATGTTGGGCAATTTTTGAAAAAAAGTAGTTTCCAGATTTTTTGTCTGGCCGCTCAAGAGATCGCCGGATGACACCTGATTGATGGCCGCCAGAGTACCGGCTGAATATAGAAAGGCAATAAAATTTACATTGGCGTAATTGAAAGCGCTCGAATTCGAGACGTCAAATTGGACTCTGCTGATTGAAAGCTTCTGTCCAAGGCCAAGCTCGCTTGAAGGAATAAACTTCACACCGCTCAAATCAAATCTGAAACGATCTTTGTAAATCGTCTGAAAGTCAATTTCTTTTTGCCACACCACGTCGCTTAAAATAAGCTGCGAGACCAGATTACCGTTATCAATATCAAGGTTAAAAACCGTTTTGCTTTCGGCCGGAAAAATAAAGCCCTTTTTGACCGGAGTCACGTTATCGCCTATTTTAAATTGGTAATTAAACGTAGCCGCCCAAACCGCGTTGGGATTATTCAAATCGGCCAGGATGTCAAAGCTTGTCGAATTGGGCAGAGTTCTTAAATTGGCGACCTGCAGAGACGAGGGCAATTTACTTTCTCGTAAAAGCGCGTAGTCGGGATTGGCCAAAACAACGGCTGACAAGTTGCTTTCGTAACCGCTCTGACCCAAAAATAAATTTGCAACCAAATAATAAACGAGAGCGGCAAAGACTGCCACGTTTAAAATAATCAGAACGATAACCAATATCTTTCTTAGTAAAAGCTTGCGCGTCACAAACCAATAAGCCGCGGAAAGTTGTTTTTCTTCGAGGCCGCGATCGGGCATAAATAAAAGCTTATTTTAGAATAAAAAATCGCAATAATTCTTTATTTTATTATAGCACATTTGCCGGTTTTTTTAGAGAAAAGGGACTTGAGCGTTTGCAAAATTAATGCTATAATTAGGTCAGTAAAGTGAATAACTTTTTTCCTAAAAAAATCGTCCTGGACAAAAGTTTTTTCTTTTTTTAATTATTAAATTTCACATAAAAAAATGCCCAAAACTCTAGAAAAATCCAAGAAAATCGACAAAAAAGCCGCTGTGGCAGAGTACACGGCCAAACAAATAACCGTGCTTGAGGGCCTTGAGCCAGTGCGTAAAAGACCAGGCATGTACATTGGTAATACGGCCGAAGCCGGACTTCATCACCTAATTTGGGAAGTAGTTGATAACTCAATTGACGAGGCCATGGCCGGCTATGCCACGCAAATTATTGTCACCCTGACTTCTGATGGCATGGTTTCGGAAGAAGATAACGGCCGCGGTATTCCAGTGGAAATCCATAAGCAAACAAAAAAGTCAGCCCTAGAAACAGTGCTGACTAAACTTCATGCCGGCGGTAAATTCGGCGAAGGCGGCTATAAAGTTTCTGGCGGTTTACACGGCGTCGGTGTTTCTGTCGTCAACGCGCTTTCTGATTACATGCGCGCCGAAGTTAAAAGATATAACAAACTCTGGGTTCAGGAATATAGACGCGGCAAACCAGTTTCAAAAGTGAAAGCAACCAAAGCCGCCAAAGGCACCGGCACCACGATTATTTTCAAACCAGACCCGACAATCTTTACCACGCTGGAATTTAAACCAAAAATAATTTTAGACCATTTAAGACAACAGGCCTATCTAACCAAGGGTGTAAAAATAATTTTTGTTGACGAGCGGGAGAAAAAAAATAAGTCGGTCTATACTTTTTATTTTGAAGGCGGCATTGCTTCTTATGTGCGCTTTTTAAATCACACTAAAGAACCGAAGCACGAAAATGTTTTTTACACCCAGAAAGAAGCCGAGGAGGTCATGGTCGAGGTTGCCTTGCAATACGTTAATGAATACAACGAAACCACCCTGTCTTTCGCCAATAACATTTATACGACTGAAGGCGGCATGCATCTGATGGGCTTTAAAACCGCGCTAACCAGAACTTTAAACAATTATGCCCGCAACAAAGGAATTCTTAAGGAAAAAGATGAAAATTTGACTGGTGATGATACTCGCGAGGGCTTAACCGCCATTGTTTCGGTTAAATTAAAAAATCCCCAGTTTGAGGGACAAACCAAGGCCAAGCTCGGCAACGCCGAAGTCAAATCAATTGTTGATACTATTACCAACGAACAATTCGGCATATTTTTAGAAGAACATCCGAGAGACGCCGAGGCAATCATCGGTAAATGTTTACTGGCAGCCAAAGCTCGACTCGCCGCCAAAACCGCCCGCGACACAATTTTACGTAAAGGTGTTTTGGAGGGATTTACTTTACCGGGCAAACTGGCCGATTGTTCTTCAAGAGACGCCACGATTTCAGAACTTTTTATTGTCGAGGGAGATTCTGCTGGCGGCTCGGCCAAGCAAGGCCGCAGTCGAGAAAATCAGGCCATCCTGCCCTTGCGCGGCAAAATTCTTAACGTTGAACGCGCGCGTTTGGATAAAATGCTGGCTAATAATGAATTAAAATCTCTGATAATTGCCTTGGGCACAAACATCGGCGAACAATTTAATATCGCTGATTTGAGATACCATAAAATTGTTATCATGACTGATGCCGATGTTGACGGCGCTCACATTAGAACGCTGCTCTTAACCTTATTCTACCGCTATTTCCCTGAATTGATTAAAAATGGCCACATCTATATTGCCAAGCCCCCGCTTTTCCGCTTGGCCAAGGGCAAGGAAATCAGATACGCCTATACTGATGAGGAGAAAGAAAAAATCATTGCCGAGCTTTCCAAATTAACCACGGAGGCCAAGGGCAAAAAAGCCAAGAAAGAAGAATTGGTTGAGGTTACTGAAGTTGAAGAAGGCGAAGTGAGCGAAGAAGCTGAAGAAACCGTGGCCAAAACTGGTCGGATCTCTATTCAGCGCTACAAAGGTCTTGGCGAAATGAATCCGGAACAGCTTTGGCAAACAACCATGGATCCAGCTACAAGAGTTATGAAAAAAATAAATGTTGAGGATGCTGCTAAAGCCGACGAAGTATTTGACATTCTCATGGGCGATGAGGCGGAAAACAGAAAACACTTTATCGAAGCCCGCGCCAAACAAGTTAAAAATTTGGATATATAATTTTGAATATAAAAAAAGGGGTTCAGAACTTTCTGAACTCCTTTTGTGTTTATCGTTGAACGATGACTACGGTTTGATGATTGTAAATGTCACGAAGTTTGAAACGGCTTTTTCACCGTTGCTGTCCGTGGCAATAGCCACAATAATGTGTTTCCCCCAAGATAAAGCCGAGGCGGGAAAATCATAAGGTGCATTGGTAACCGCGCCCAGACTCTTTGAATCAAGTAACACTTCTACGCTGACAAGATCGCCATCAACATCGGTTGCGAATACATTGATCGTGCCTGTCCAGGACGCCAGGACACTGGCACCATCGGCAGGATAGGTGATGACCACCACCGGCGGGTAGTTAAAAACGGACGCTTTGGCTTGAATGTCAGCGGCTGAAATGGGGCCGGGAATAAAACTACAGCCAAGACAATGACCAACATCGCACGTACATTCGAAAGCGACTGGCGGCATGCTAGCGGACTCCTTTTCACAGCCAACCGACAAGATCGCCGCGAAAACCGTTGCAAACAGTAAAACCACTGCCCTCTTCATTACGTTTCCTCCTTTTTTATTTTGTTAAAAGACCATTCCTTATAATAACAAACTTTTAGAATTTGTCAAGAAAAAACCCCCGAACGATTTGCTCGGGGGCTTTGATTTCAGTACGTCAGTTCAGGCCCAGTTCCCTGTTCGTCTCGGCAACAAATCTCCGGACAGCCCGGACGATTTTTTCTGCTGACGTAACAGCGAAAGCATAATAAAGATCAAATTCTTTTTTTGTCAATCTTTTTCTCGGCTTTGCCATTTTACCCTCCTTATGTATTTGTCTACAATTAAACCGCAAAAAATCAATTTTGTCAACTTCTCCATTATCCAGCCACAAGACTTTTTTATCGAGCGACCCGAGTGGGTCAAAAAATTAGCTATCAAAAACCCCGGCAAGACCGAGGTTTTTTTATATCTAATAACAATTCTTTAATTTTGCGCGGTTTGCAATGACTTAACTTGCGTTTCCAAATCATTAATGCGTTTTTTCAGGGACTCGATATCTCTGTACGCGGCCGAGACATCTTGCATTTCAGCTTTTTCCAATTTATCAAGGCGTTCCTTGATTTCCTTGAGTTCAAATTCAATATCAGCCAATTCCTGCTTAATTGGATTTAATAGGTCTTCAACCGTAGACCGAACTATGGTTTCTATTTGTTTTAAATCTTGCGGTTCAAGCATATGATTATATTGTTTTTAAATGATAACAAAAATATAAATATCTGCCAAGAAAATTGTTAACAGGTAACTTGCACTTCAGAGATAACATTGCCGTTGTGGTCGTAATTTATCGAGGCGTTGTAAGTTTCCGCAAGCGAAGTAAAGGCGTGCGGATTGGCGTAAGAGGTGCCGGTACTAAATTTATTCATAATCCTATTTTTTTGTCCTTTCTGTACATTGTTTTCCATCCCAACATTTTTCCAATCCGCACCAGCAACCTGCATGAAAAAGATTGTCGTTACAATCATAATCAGCTATATTTTTGTCACATAAATTTTCACATTTTTGATTAAAGTCCCAAAACCCTCCTGCTCTATTACATAATGGTTCTGGGTTATTATTCCAATACCATACGAGGACAACACTTCCACATATAATTATGAGCGCTGCAATAGCAAAAATAATTATTGTTTTTTCTATATTCTTTGTCATATTTTTAAAATATATAATGAATTAATAATTTTTCCCACCAAGGAGTAGTATTATAAGAGTCAATGCCTATCTGAACATAATTTGCGTCACCACTATTATCCGAGAAGGACATATCGCCAAACAAATTGGATCCGAATTGTTCCATGGATGCGCCCATTTTAATAGTTCCGGAATCTAGCCCTAGTGACCGAGCAACATATCCATAATTAATATTCCCCGGTGCATCATATCTGATAAGCCCTCCGTTATAAATATAAGAATAATAGGTTCTATTTTTCCCACCACCCAAAATTGGATCAGAAGAATTCTTTATATCCCATGGGCAATTCGGGGCAAAGAGAAGTAGCGGGTTGCCCATCAAATTTGCCGCTATTGACCGTGCCTGATTTAATGAGTTTAATCTGTCAGTTATATCCGTGGTCATATCCGTTCCAATTCTCAAACTTTCCCCGACAATCTGATCGAGAGTTTTATCCTGAAAACGTTCATGATAGAAACTAACTTCCTGCACAGTTGCCCAATCTGTATTTATGTTAAAAGTACTATTGATTGAGTTGACAATTGAATCGGGAGTGTCGCCGCTTTCAACAACACCAGTCTTGGTATTATATAATCCTAATGGATCAATATAACTCAAAGGGTTATTCCTTGCATAACTATAGCTATTCAAATTTTGTGGGTCAATTAAATTTTTGCTCCAAATTTTTGAGGCGATGGCATCTCCGACAACAAGAAATACTGGGTCCTCGCTCAAGAATCTTCCCGCTGTCCCCGCATAATACCTGGCGCCCATGTAGGTCAAACTGGAATTTGTGTCATACTCATGTCCGGTATGTTTTCTCTGTTCATCCAGCGGATTTTCAGTTTGCTGCTCGTTAAACCTTATTCCACCGTAAGGATAATAATCCAAGGCCTGTTCAATGTCGCCATTTGACTTTGTCATTATGCTGGAGCTGTTCAAGTGGTCGCCGTGGATATAATAGAGCGTTAAGGTACTATCTTTAATTTCCGCGACAGCAACGGGTTCACCGTTGCCAAAGATATGTTCGGTAACCTTTGTGTCTTCGCCTTGGGTCTCAACATTATAGTACTTGTTAGGATAAATGGTCACGATAGAGCCTGAATCAATGTTTTGCTTTATCCTTTGGCCAGCGTGGTCATAACTATAGGTCGCCGGGGTTTGCCAACCACCAGTTGAAGCCAAGCGATTATTATAATCCCAAGTCGCCTGGAATATTATCCAGTTATACGGCATCAGAACCTCTGAAATAATGTTGCCGTTGTTATCGTAATTTATATTAGCGTTATTTGTCCCCGAAACAGATGTGAAAGCATGAGGGTTGGCGTAATTAGAACCCGTGTTGCCCTCATATTCATAGGTGCCCATGCCAGGAAAAGACGTGATGTTGCCCAATGAATCATAAGTGTAATTGTGGGTATAATCGGTTCCTGTGGCTGAATCGGTAATGGTTGCTGAAGTTAAGCGGTAAAGGTCATCGTATTCAAATTCTGATTTCTTTCTTGTGTTGGTCTCTGATTCGTCAATTATTTGAGTAATGTTACCCACATCATCATACTCGTAGCTTAAATCTTGAAGCCTTTTACCATTCATGATGAAGAAGTCATTGCCATTACTCCAATCGCCCTCGTTGTCGTCGTCATCCCAGAATTTAATGCGCCATAAATATTTCATGCCATCTTGGGGCAAAGATGTTCCGCCGTAAGAGATATCTTCTGACCTGTCGCCTTCCAAAACGCTTGTTGTTAAAGCGGTCTTGCCTGAATCCCAAAGCGGACTGTCCCAGTCGCCGTCGTATTTAATCATTTGAATCTGGTAATTGTCAGCGTAATCGCCGCTGTCAGCATCGTGGTAAATGGCCGAAAAGTACGGCTGGCTGTCAAATCTGGTGGGCTGGGTTTGATAGACGTGGATATCGTCAAAGTAAATAGTTGTGGAATCCTGGGCCACGTAGAAAATGAGGCGCGAATTGGCTTCGTCGGCGCTCGGGGTAAATTCCACCTGGTATTTTTGCCAGTCGTTGGAACTGGTTTCAAATTCCGTTTCCGAAGTCAAGTCAGACCAAGGGCTGGAGTTTTGGGCCAGCGCGACTTTGGCCAGCCTTGGTTGGCCGCTTGAGCGGGCGTAAAAAGTGACGATGTAGCTTTCGCTGTCTGAAACAGAGCCGATTGCCTGGGCCAGGCTGACTTGCCAGGGGTCGCCCGGGTTGCTGACGTCGATTTGGGCGCCAACGTTGCCCTCGGGCACTGTGCCGCCGTATTCTGACAGCGTGCCGGCGCCCTGGCCCTGGCCGTAACTCATAAAGTCCCAGGAAGCCAGGTGGTTTTCAAAGGAGTTGTTTTTGATGGAGTTAAAGTTGTCCACAACAAGCTGAATATCGTCAAACCAAAAGTCGCCGGAATGGGCGCCAAGTTCAAAAGCCAGTTTGGCGTTGTCGTCGGTTGAGAGGGTGGTGAAATCAAATTCATATGCCTGCCAAGCCGTGGTGAGGCCAAATTCCCCTTTCCAGAGGCCCAGGTTGTTGTAAGGGCTGTGGTTTTGCGAAACTTCAAAGGTGACGGCGGCAGCAGAATCGGCCTTGGCCCAAAAGCGCAGTTTGTAATTAGTATTTTGGTCCAAGCGCAGAGTCTGGTAGAGCTGAACCTGCCAGGCACTGCCGGCCGTGTTGATGGTCACTTTTTCCGAGCAAGAACCAAAGTGCGAAGTGGCGCAGTCTTGCGTTTGCGTAGCGTCCAAATCGTTTTGCCACTGCCAGTTGTTAAGCCCGTCTTCAAAGCCGGAATTGGATAATAAATTCTGGGTCAGCCACAAGTCCCTGGTTTCCAAATTGGTCGGCGCGGTCGGCGCGTTTCCCGAGAGCAGCATGTTCTCTTGCTCTTGCTGTTGCTCTTGCTGTAGTATGGCTTCTTTGGGCAGGTATGATTTTAATTCAAGCTGCTGGCCAAAGTCTTTGCTCGCTTTGTCAAAAGCGTCAACCGCTTCTTTGGGCAAAGCCGCTGGTTTGTCTAATTTCTCGGCTTTGAGATAGATTGTTTTGTCGCTTATTTGCAAAATGGGACGGCCAAACATGTCGCGGGGCGCGTTGTCGGGTAAAGCCGGCATCGAGCCAGCTGGTGGTTCGGCTGTGCTCACCATGACAGCTGGTGACTGGCTCGGGTCAGACAAGGCGGCTTGGAAATTATTAAACAAAGGTTCAACCGCCTTTTTGATCGCGCTCATCGCCACACCATTTGTATATTCGTCTCCGGATTCGTCATTCGTATCATTTTTCGCAGAACTCATGGAAAGTTGCACTTCCTCGGCCTCGTAGTCATTGCCAAACCAGGAGTTGACATCAGCTCCGTCAGACCCGTCATAAGGCACGCGGGTGTATTTGTTTAACAGGCGGTAGAGATTGGACTCATCATAAGTATTAGTTGTGACAGCGCCGTTGGCGTCCTCTTGCAAATTCACTTGCTCCAGCGGCGAATAATCGTAATTACTGACAATGTCAGTGAAATTCGCTTCGCCGTCAGGTTTTTGGCTGACGCTCTCCAAAAGTCCGGCGCCGTTGTACTCGTATTTCACTTGGTCGCCCGAGGGATAAGTAATTAGTGTCTGGTTGCCAGCCCGGTCATAATCAAATTGGGTTTCGTATTCAGTTGAATCAATGTCTTTGGTTTCGGTTTTAATTTGGCCAAGCGGATTATATTCGTAAGTTGTCTCGAAGTCAGCCGTGGTGGCCGTGTAAAGCCGGCCAAGGCCGTCAGTGCCGCTGTCATAGACGTAAGCGACTTCGGTGCCGCTTTGGCCCAGGTAATCTTCGCTAGTCACGCGATTGAGGTCGTCATAATCAAAATTGACTGTCTGGGATTTGGGGTCGGTTCTGGAAGTTAAATTGCCAGCGTCGTCATATTCATACCACCAGGTGCCGAAAGTTTCGTCTGCCGGATCGTGCAAGTCCTCGGCTGAAAGTCTGCGGCCCAAACCGTCGTAAGTGAAATTCCTGACGTTTTCCTGCGAGTCAGTGATTTTAATCAAATTACCAAGCCCGTTCCAATCGTAATAGGTGGAATAGGTGCTGGAATCATTGTGTTCGTCAACCTGGATTAAATTGTCATAGGCGTCTTTGTACAAATCCTTGGCATTGTTTTTTGCGTCAATGATGGACAATTTCCAGTCGTCATAAGTGTTAGTGGTGGTGCCGACCGCGTTGGTTGCGGTCACCACTCTTTGCAGCGGGTCATAGGTGTAAGTTGTATACAAATCACTGTTGCTCGTTGCTGTTGCTCTTGCTGATCCAGCGGAAAAGTACGGCAAGGATTCTTTTTCCAGTAGACCCAAATCATTGTAGGCAAAATCCTTGGCTGAAAACTGGCCTGAAGTTTCCGCTTCTTTTCTTTCCTGAATTTTTCTGCCAAAGCCGTCTAAATAGGTGTAGACGTCAAAACTATTGGATGAATCCAGATAGTTTGTCTGCAAAACGCTGGTCGGAGCGCTGGTGTCAGTATAGGCGTACGAGGTTTTGGTAACCAAGGTTGTGGGATTGGCAAGGTCCGGCTGCTTTTCCAAACTGACTCGATCAAGCGCGTCATAAATCGTCTGGAAAACCCGGCCGTTTGGGTCTGTCAATTGGCTCGGTTTGCCCAAAGAATAATCATATTCGTAAGTGGTTTCCTGGCTCAAGGCGTTGGTCACCGTTTCCGGATACAAATTGTATGTATCGTAGGCGTAATCAGTTTCATTGCCATTTGGGTCCAATTCTTGTGTTACAAGACCATACGCATTATACGTTTTCTGGATATTAATATAATTCGCATTATCCGTCCACATTTCCTGTTTGGTCAAATTGCCCTCGTCAACATTGCCCAAGGTTAAAGTGTCGTAATAATATTTTGTGTCTTTGACAGTGTCGCTGCTTTGGTCAATCGTTATCTCCTCGCTGGGCAAACCAATGACAGCGCTGCCTGTCGTGGCCGCGTAATCAATGTCAGTCGTGTATTTGTCAGACCCCGTGTCAGTGAAAGTGCCGTCGTCGGAACCGCTCACCTCGCCCCAACTGATTTTTTGCGTCAGGTTGCCGCTGTCATCGTCGTAGGCGTAAGTCTCGGCCTTGTCTTTGTGCGTGGTGTCGCCGTCATAGGCCGAAGAAATTGTCTGGGTCAGTTTGACAAAAGCATTATCATCGCCCAAATCATAACTCTCCCATTTGTTTATTGATTTTGAGTACAAGTTATCGCTATCGTCATGGACCTCGGTTCGATACGGTTTGCCAATTTTGTAATAATCGTCGCTGTATTCGCCGTGGCTTGAATCGCTGTCATTGCCCTGGTGAAAATATGTTTTGGTCACGTTGCCTTCGGCGTCGGTTTTAACCACCTGGCCAAAACCCGCGAATTTGCGATTGAGATAGTCGGAAAAATAATATGTGCCGTCGGCGTACTCGTAATTTTCCGACCAGTTGTGGCCCAAGCCGTCGTCGTAGGTGATTTGAGAAACGGTTTGAGTCAGTATGGGTAAATTGGGATTTAATAAATCGCCGCTGCCATCTGTGTATTGAGGAGAACCTTTGTAGGTGATGTCATTTTCCCCGCCCCTACTATTAGTTGCTTGCTCGAGCATATCAGCGTTCTTAGGGTCGGCGATGTAGACTTTTCTTAAGCTCGCATTACTTGGTCCGTAAAGAACATCAACTAATCCATCGCCATTAACGTCAGCTACTCTTGTGCCCATGTCAAAACCTCCGTCATAGAAAGAAAATTGTATAGTCCAATTATTATCCTCTTGCCAACTTTTTCCAGTATTAATATAAATTTTTCTCAAGGATTGATTATAAGGAGCAAAAATTAAATCATCTAAACCGTCACCATTAACATCGACCGACTCAAGCCCCAGTTGAAATGTACCATAAATAAAATATTCAGGTACTTCCCAATTTTCATCGTATTCCCAACTATGGCCTGTATTTATATATACCTTTTTATATCCATTATTACCTTCGCGATCAGCCGAACTTCTGACCAAGTCGAGGAGTCCATCCCCGTTTACATCAAATAATCTTACCCCAAAATCATAGCCACCAGCGAAGACAAATGGCTCTGGAATGGCCCAAGTCGAATCTTCTTCCCAACCCGAACCAGTATTCAGATAAATCTTTCTAGTTTGTGAGTTGTATGTACCATATACAATATCTGGAAGCCCATCCCCATTTATATCGATAATTCTTGCACCCGTGTCCCATGTGGGACCAAATGCAACGGGTAAAACCCATCCCGAATCCTCCTCCCAGCCTGTTCCATCTCCTTTATTAATATACACCCTCCTAATTTCGTATTGTCCTATACCATCTCCCCAAACGATATCTACAAGGCCATCGCCGTTAACATCCGCTAAACGTGCACCCGTGTCACTGGTCATACCAACAAACACTATCGGCACTATGTAGT
>JAQTMG010000001.1 GCA_028714455.1 Patescibacteria group bacterium | reverse complement strand
GCGTAGACCAAAAAACCGGCCGCGTTAAAATAAGTGTAAGGAAAAACACCTGTCGTCAAAAGACCCGCGCCCACATCGTCCCTGATAATGGTATCTGTACCGCCGCTGCCTGGTACGCAATCCCCGTCTCCGTCAACGTAAATTATTACGCCGCTGAAGACAGCAAGACCAAGCCCGAGCATGTTGATACAAACATTGTCAGAAACTTTTAACGGCACCAGCACGTCCCCTGGATTAAGGGCATCGTCATCTGCGCCAATGCCCGCTGTCCCTGAACCGTCGGCATCCATTAAATCATCAGCAGCGTTTTCATAATGGCTATCCGCGTCGCGGTCTATAATCATGCTTTGGGCAATATCTCCGGTAAAATGGCCGACAGCGGCGGGATCATAATACATTTCAGCGCCAGGCGTGCCCGCGTCATGCCAAGTTCCGGCGGCGTCACCCTGATAAATACCAGTAGCGCTGCCGAGCGCCCACAAACTGCCTGCTTTGTAGGTCGTATCTAGTAGCTGGTCTGACACCCAGATTGTCTCGGTCGTGGCCGCGCTATTGCCATAATCATAGAGGCCGTTGGCATTCACTAATTCTGAATGCGTCCAAAAGGGCGATGCCCCTGGCGCTGTTACAGCGCTGGTATCGGCTGCCGTGCCGCAAGCCGCGCCCAAAATATAGGTCTGCGTGCCTGACGTGGCGTCACAATCACCGTCGCTATCAATATAGATGCAAGTTGGAGTGGCTATGCTGTCAGTACATACGTTATCAGCGGGAGTAAAAAACGTTCTTGCCATTCTTCCACTTGGTTCAGTTTGAAAAAACCAAGTAGCGCCATCATCGTCAACGCCAGCTCCGGCCGTGGCAGTGCCATCAGCCTCCACTAGCCGCAAACAAGGATTACCCAGCGCCCAATTACAAGTTACGCTGGTGCTTAACAAGGGATCGGGAACCCAAAATTGAGCCAAGAGAACGTTGCTGGCCCCGGCATAGACAACCGAATCAGCTAAATCTGTCATCAGGACCGAACCAAAACCCGAGCCAAACGCCTTGGCCTCCCTCTTGTCAGACAAAAGATAGGAGAAGACCACTTGATTAATAATCAGGACAACGGCGAGAGCGATATAAATGGCAATAAATTTTTTGTCGATTAAATGGTGCCATTTAGATCTTTGCTTTGTTTGTTTGAAATTCATATTTTTTGAAATTAATAAAAACGCTTAAATTAAATATTTAAACTTGCTAATTTTCGCAACAAAAAACTTTATTTATTCCCATTTATTCAAACTTATTTTCTTTTGTTTAATTATAACAAATAAAGCAAAAAACGGGCAAATGTTTATCCACTTATTTGTTGTGTCTAATTAGCCAAATATTTTCAAGGCTTTTGGTTACCAAAAAATATTATAATTTTTTTATCTTAAGGTCATCAAATTTTGAACCGGCCGGACAGACAGATCGCTTTCAGAGGAATAGCTTATGGCCGCGGAAACATTATCGCAGACAAATCTATCCTGGAATAAATCACCGCTAAAGACAAGCAACGGTATAAATTTTTTAACTCCATTGTCAATGTAATATCTGGAGCTGGCGCCGGCGTATTGGATGACCGAGCCAGTCGGATGAATCAAGGTCATAACATCAGACCCGATCTGATAGTCAGCCAATGAGGGCAAATCAATTACTCTCTTATTCCAGTTTGGGCCGTATAAATCCAGGGCAATCTGTTCTACTTTTAGCCAGCGAAGAACGCCATATGGTTCAACCGCGTAGACTTTGGTATCTGACGGCAACTTGACCAACCAAGTCCCTGGTCTGACAGTCACTTGGCTGCCCAGCGGAATAAGATTTAACGTGCCAGCGGAAATTGTCTTAACGCCGGAAAAATCCTTAAACCAGCTTGAAAATATTGCCTCGCTTGGAAATTCGTGGCGCCTGTTATCTTCACCGATAAAATAAACAATGTTTGAACCCGCGCTTTTAACCAGCGTGCCCACTTCTGTGCCTGGAGGTAGTGGCGCGGCCGGCTCTTGGCCATGTAATATAAGACCGGCAGTCGGTTGTTCTGGTGTGGGAGAAGAAGCGACCGGTTGATAAATTATTGAAGACGAAACAACGCCAGATGTTACGCCAAAGCTATTTTTAAATTGGGCGTAGACTTTTTTCTCACCTTCGCCCGAAGTCAAAGACCAAGTTTTGGTCGCGGTAAAAAACTCCCATTCTGCTCCGATCATTTCAAAATCATTGGAGACGCGCATGGTTACGGCACCAGGCGCCTGCAAAGTTAGCTCCACGGTCGTAGAATCAGTTTTTTCCGCGCCGCCATTAATTAAAATCACAAATGGACCAACATAAGGCTGGCCAGCCGCGCTGCCTCCAGACGAGACTGGCACACCGACAGGAACGTAGCTGTTAAGAAATATGGAAACATTATTAGTGCCAGAATTTACAGAAGCCAAGTCGGCGCGAGCGTCGCCGTTAAAGTCGGCGCTAATTACCGATAAGGGATTGATGCCGGTTCCATAGTCAATCGCGGCGGCAAAGGTGCCGTCACTGTTGTTAAGCAAGACAGAGGCGTTATCACCGTTCATATTTGCCACGGCCAGGTCAGGATGAGCGTCGCCGTTAAAATCAGCGACAGCAACTGAACCAGGGCCGGAGCCGACGGCGTAAGTGACTGGAGCGGCGAAAGTGCCGTCGCCGTTGCCTAGGAGGATGGAGACGTCATCAGTAGCAAAATTTGTCACGGCCAGGTCAAGATGAGTGTCGCCGTCAAAGTCGGCGCTGGCGATAGAGTCGGGGCTGGCGACAAGACCAAGGTTAGTCGCGGCCGCGAAAGTGCCGTCGCCGTTGCCCAGCAGAATGGAAACGTCCCCGGCGCCCAAATCAGCCGTGGCCAGATCAAGATGAGTGTCTTCGTTAAAATCAGCGCTGGTAATCGCGCTGGAACCGGCGCCGACGGCATAAGTGACCGGGGCCGCGAAAGTGCCGTCGCCGTTGCCCAGCAAAATGGCAACTTCGTTACTATCCGCATACAATATGGCCAGATCTTGATGAGTGTCGCCATCAAAGTCGCCAGTAATAATTATGCCCGGACCAACACCAGCGGCGTGATTAACCGCGGCCGCGAAAGTGCCGTCACCGTTGCCCAAGAGAATGGAAAAGTTATCACTGCCATAATTTGTTACGGCCAAGTCAGGGTGCGTATCCTCGTCAAAGTCGGCGCTAGCAATTGAGGTCGGAGTAGTGCCGACGACGTAAGTAACTGGAACCGCGAAGGTGCCGTCGCCAACGCCCAAAAAAACAGAGACATCACCGCTGTCAACATTTACCACGGCTAAATCAGCTTGAGTATCGCCGTCAAAATCAGCGCTGGCAAACGAATTGGGGGCCTGACCGGCTGTCGCGAAATTGGCCGTAGCCGCGAAAGTGCCGTCACCGACACCGAGAATAATGGAAACATTATTATCAGTAGAATTTACCACGGCTAAATCAGGATGGATGTCTCCGTTAAAGTCAGCGCTGGTGACCGCGAGAGGACCAGCACCTACTCGGTAACTGGCCGTGACTGCGAAAGTGCCGTCACCGGCGCCGAGCAAAATGGAAACATCATAAGTGCCGCTATTTGAAGTGGCCAAATCCAAATGAGTGTCGCCGTCAAAATCAGCGCTGATAATCGCGCTAGGACCTTTGCCCACGCCATAATTAACCGCGGCCGCGAAAGTGCCGTCGCCAACGCCAAGTAAGATGGAAACATCTTCGCTGGTAAAATTTGTTACGGCCAGGTCAAGATGAGTGTCGCCGTTAAAATCAGCGCTGGCAATAGAAGTCGGGCTGGTGCCGACGCTGTAAGTGACCGCGGCCGCGAAAGTGCCGTCGCCGGCGCCCAAGAGAATAGAGGTGTCATTGTCGGCAAAATCTGCCACGGCCAGATCCAAAAAAGTGTCGCCGTCAAAATCAGCGCTGGTAATGAAAACCGGATTAGTACCGACCGCGTAGTTAACAGCGGCCGCGAAAGTGCCGTCGCCGGCGCCGAGCAGGATGGAAACGTCATTGCTGGTATCATTTGCCACGGCCAGATCCAAAAAAGTGTCGCCGTCAAAATCAGCACTAGTGATTGAGCGAGGCGCGGTGCCGACGCTGTAATCTACCGCGGCCGCGAAAGTGCCGTCGCCGGCGCCGAGGAGAATGGAAACATTATCGCTATCATTGTTTGCCACGGCCAGATCCAAAAAAGTGTCGCCGTTAAAATCAGCGCTGGTAATTGAGTTGGGCGCGGTACCGACGTTATAGTTGACAGCGGCGGCAAAGGTGCCGTCACCGTTACCCAAAAGTATAGAAACGTTACTAGAGCCGCTATTAGCCACGACTAAATCGGAATGAGTATCGCCGTTAAAATCAGCGCTGGTGACAAAAGCAGGGACAGTACCGACGCCGTAATTAATCGGCGCTCTGAAAATATTGGGTGCGGGCAGCGCCCAGGCCGTACCTCGACCCCAAAACACAGAAAAAGCCACTTGGTAGATAACCAGGGTGATGGCCAGGGCGATATTAACGGCAATAAAATTCTTATCAATCAGGCGATGCCACTTAGATTTCTGCTTTTTCTTTTTTGAGTTCATATTGAAAAAAATTAATAAAAAATATATAAACTAAATAAATTTTTAATCAAAAAACTTGGGCGCTTTTCCGGCCCTCAAAAATTATTTGCGATTTAATTATATCAAGTGAACTGTGCTCGGGCAAATATTTATTTCGCTCGGCCAAATCTTAGCAGCCAGACATTTCTTAAGGCCTCGAAAAAAATTTTCTTATCAAATTTTGAGTGGCCGGCTGTTCTATCTCTAAAAGTTATCGGCACCTCTTTAATTTTAAAACCATTCTTTTTAGCCAAGTAAGTCATCTCGATTTGAAAAACAAAACCATTTGATTTAACTTTATCTAAATCAATCGTTTCAAGCACGATTCTCTTGAAACACTTGAATCCGCCGGTCAAATCGTGAATACCGAGTCCCAGAATTATTCTCGCGTAAAGTGAACCAAAATAACTTACCGTCCTCCGCGGCCAAGACCAGCCGATAATTTTTCCTCCTTTTATATACCTTGACCCCAAAACCAAATCATTTTCTCTGGCTGATTCCAAAAGTGAGCCTAGCTCTCTGGGGTCGTGAGAAAAATCCGCGTCCATCTCTAGAATATATTCATAATTTTTTGACAGCGCCCATTTAAAACCTTCCAAATAAGCGCGGCCGATTCCCTCTTTTTTATTTCTATGTAAAATAAAAAGTCGAGGTTCAGTTTTTTTCATTTCCTCGACTAAATTTCCCGTGCCATCGGGCGAATTGTCATCCACCACCAGAATATCTAATGGTAAATTCTGACTAAAAATTTCTTTAATCAGGCGGCCTATATTTTCTCTCTCATTATATGTGGGTATAACAACCAGGGCTCTGCTCATATTATTCATCAAAGGTTAAAAGCGAATAAACGGGATAATGTTCAATGTGCTGTTTGCCGTGCAAAAAGCTTAGTTCGGCCAAAAAACTGATGCCAATGATTTCGGCGTTAAACTGATGTACCAAATCAACTGTCGCTCTCATGGTGCCGCCGGTGGCCAAGATATCATCAACGATAATCACTTTTTCTCCCTCCGCGATCGCGTCTTTGTGCATCTCAATCGTGTCCGAACCATATTCAAATTCATATTCCTGACTAAAAGTGCTGTGCGGCAATTTGCCTTTTTTTCTGACAATGGCCAGACCGCAACCCAAATAAAAAGCCAGGGGCGCGGCTAGCAAAAAACCGCGAGCGTCAATACCGACCACTTTATCAACCACCTCGCCTTCGTAAGGCAGCGCCAGTTCTTTAATTATGAATTGAAATGACTCATTATTTTCCAGAGCCGGCGTAATATCAAAAAATTTAGTTCCCTTTTTGGGAAAATCTGGCACCGCGCGAATCAACCCGTATAAAGCCATTGTGTCCATTTAGATAACTATGTTAATTATTTTTCCTTTGACGTAAATAATTTTTTTGGCTTCGCCGCCATTCAAATATTTCTTGACGTTTTCATCTGTCAGCGCCTTCTTTTTTATTTCTCCCTCGCTCTCGTCGGCCGTGATAAAAATTTTAGCTCGAACCTTGCCATTAATCTGCACTGGGATTTCTATGGCTTCATCTTTTATTAATTTGGAATCAAATGCCGGCCACTTTTCCAAAAATATTGATTTCTTGTGGCCCAATTTTTGCCACAACTCTTCGCCAAGATGCGGCGCGAATGGCGATAATATTTTTAAAAAATCTTCAAACATTTTTTTGTCGCAGCCTTCGGCCTGAAATTTATTGACTAAAATCATCATGGCTGAAATGCAAGTGTTTAAATCCAGGGTTTCAATCTGCTCTGTCACCTGTTTGATGGTTTTGTTTAACAGTCTCACTAAATCATCATTGCCAGTTCTTTTTTTATCGTCTAAATTATTGCCAATCTGCCAAACTTTTTCCATAAATCTGCGTACGCCAGTAACTCCCTGCGTGCTCCAGGGCGTCGGCTGATCAAACGGTCCCATAAACATTTCATAAACTCTGAAAGTATCGGCGCCGACTTGGCCGACTACGTCATCGGGATTAACCACGTTGCCGCGCGACTTGGACATTTTTTCGCCATCCTCGCCTAAAATTAAGCCGTGCGAAGTTCTCTTGGCGTAAGGTTCGGGAGTCGGCACCACGCCGAGATCAAATAAAAATTTATGCCAGAATCTGGAATATAATAGATGCAAAGTTGTGTGCTCCATGCCGCCATTATACCAGTCAACCGGCGTCCAATATTTTAATTTTTTAAAATCAGCCAAGACCTTATTATTGCGCGGATCTGTATAGCGCAAAAAATACCAGGATGAGCCGGCCCAATTCGGCATAGTGTCTGTTTCGCGCTTGGCATCGCCGCCGCATTTCGGGCATTCTACATTTACCCAATCTTCAATCAAGGCTAACGGCGAATCGCCATTCTCGGTTGTAAGATAATTTTTAATTTCAGGCAAAACAACGGGCAAGTCCTTTTCCGGCACTGGCACATAGCCGCACTCTGGACAGATTATAATCGGAATAGGCTCGCCCCAATATCTCTGGCGGGAAAAAACCCAGTCGCGCAGATGATAGTTTGTGGTCTCAAAACCTAATTCCCTTTCTTCCAGCCAATCAATCATTTTGTCGGTCGCTTGTTGGACATTTAAGCCGTTTAAAAAATCCGAATTAATTAAAGTGCCGTCACCTTCCCAAGCCTGATTAGGAATTTTGCCGGCGATAATATCTAAAAATATTGCCCGTTCTAAATCATTTTTCCCCTTTCGTCGTTCTTTTGGAGCAGTAATTTTGTAACATTCAGCTAACCAACTGGCATCAGATACTGGGTATTTAACACCACAAAAATTTAACTCTTTGTCACCCAAATCTTTATCAAATGTTCCTACTTGTACAATAACATCTCCTTTTTTGTAGACATTATGTTTAAATTTTTCATTAACTTTTTCCTCTATCAATTTATAGCCCAAACCAACTAAAATCTTATTTGCATCCGGAAAATGTTTTTCTAATACTCCAAAATCAATATCCGCAGGATATGCAAACATTTTCTGTCGGTAGGCCGAGACCGCAAAAGTACCGATAAACCATATCTTAATTTTTTCTTTTTTAAATTTATCTGTTATCTCATCGACCAGGCTAAACATTTTATTAATCTTGCTATCCGCATCTATGCTACCCAGATCAGGACTAATAACGGGTCTAATTTCCAGATTATATTTCTTAGCAAAATCATAATCGCGCTGATCATGCGCTGGCACGGCCATAATCGCGCCAGTGCCATAAGTCGCTAAGACATAATCGGCAGCAAAGATCGGAATTTCTTCTTTAGTCACAGGATTTGATGCTTTCAAACCGTGAAGTTCAATTCCGGTCTTGGTTTTTTCCAAATTTGTTCTTTCCATTTCTGTTTTTTTCTTGGTCTGCTCAATGTAATCCAAGACTTCATCATAATTATCAATCTGGTCAGCAAATTTTTGAATAACCTCGTGCTCTGGCGCCACTACCATATAAGTGCAGCCAAAAAGCGTATCGGGTCGCGTGGTATAAACCGGTAAAAAATAATCCTTATCTTTGGGCAATGATGATTTGCTGATTACCTTAAAAACAACCTGGGCGCCGTAACTTTTGCCAATCCAATCCGATTGCTGTTTTTTAATTTTTTCCAAATAATTTACTTTGTCCAAATCTTCAAGCAAGCGGTCAGCGTAGGCGGTTATTTTCAGCATCCACTGTTCCCTTTCGCGGTGATAAACTTCGCCGCCGCATCGCTCGCAGAGATTATTAACCACTTCTTCATTGGCCAAACCGACATTACATTTAGTGCACCAATTAATATCCATTTTGGTTTTATAAGCTAAGTTCTTTTCAAAAAGTTTTAAAAATATCCATTGGGTCCATTTGTAATAATTCGGATCCGAAGTGTTTATTTCCCTGGACCAGTCAAAAGAATAACCCAATGATTTTAACTGCCGACTAAAAGTGGCAATATTTTTTTCAGTGGTAACCTTCGGATGCTGGCCTGTTTTGATGGCATAATTTTCTGCTGGCAAGCCAAAAGCATCCCAGCCGATGGGAAATAAAACATTATTGCCTTCCATTCTTTTTTTGCGCGCTAAAATATCCAAAGCCGTGTAAGAACGACAGTGACCGACATGCAGGCCATCGCCTGATGGGTAAGGAAATTCAATCATGCAATAATATTTGGGCTTTTTGGAAAAATCTTCGGCTTTATACAAATCTGACTTGTCCCAAACCTTTTGCCATTTGACTTCAATTTCTTGGTGATTATATTGTTCCATAAGATTAAATTGTTATAACCCAATTTTACGCAAAAATAACATTTTTTTCAAGCCATAATAATTTAAAATGGCGAAAACAGACATTATCGTCGTTGTAGAGACAGGGTATACCCCGTCTCTACGTCATGTATCATATGACGATAATGTAGAGACGCGGTGCACCGCGTCTCTACGGCGTTTTACGCCGAAGGGTTTTCGCCCAAATAACTTTTATAAAAGAAAAACCCCGCACCTTTTCAGAGAAAAGGTGCGGGGTTAAGGATACAAGGAACAAAGTTAAAGTTTACAAAGAAACTGCGGAACGGACGCGCAGAACGCCATCGGCACTGCCAGGGCCGCAGAAGCCGACGAACACCCTGACATCGCCCCAGCGCACGCACGGCACATGGCCATCGGAATAGCGGGAACCCGAACAGAGCGTCACATTGTTGATGTCCAAATGCTTATTGGTCCGCCAGTGGTAAAAAAGCTCCAGCAAAAGGCGCTCTTCCAGGGTGACGCCGTTGATGTTGAGCTCCTTGCATTTGTTAGCGGAGAGGTTTTTGTTTTCCTCGTCGGCTTCAATTCGGTCGCGCAACCAGATGGCATAGGTCTTGTCAGTTTTGCGGACAGAGGTGATGGTGTTCAGGTCGTCGTAGTAGCGGTAGGTCGCGAAGCGTTCTTTGAACTTGTCAAAGAGACGATTCGGGATCAGGCCTTCGGCCATGACGAGCAGCCAGTTGAAGCCGTCCTGCTTTTGGGGAAGAACGAGATTGGATAGATCAACTTTGATGCCGAAAACTTCCTCATAGAATCTTTCCCACTCCAGCCGCGGGTCAGGAATACCCAGCGCCGCAGCCAGCGCTTCCTGCAGTTTGCCCTGGCTTTTGATCCAGAATTGCATGTCCTCGGGCGCGAGGTACGGCAACTGTTTTAACACAGCCGCGCCAAACTCCAGTGCCTGCCTGGTCGTGTCCTTTTTGGGGACGGTTCCATGATCTTTCATGGACGGTTCCTCCTGCGCTTAAAGTCCGCCGACTTTATTTTGCTCTAATTTTAGTAGATTTTAACATTTTTGTCAATCACTAAACCAAATCAATTTGCTAATTTTAGCTAAAATATTATAACTTTTACCATCAACTTTATAAACCTTTCACTTTAAAACTTTTATCTATATTCAAAAATTATTATTTTTTCAAAGTTAAAAGAAAAAGGGCCCTTAATTACAGGGGCCCTTTCTAACTTCGATAAGACTTTTTCTGATTTTTTCCTGGCGCTTTTCTCTATCAATTTTTTCAGACTGTTCTTCTTCATCAAATTGTTTCTTCACTTCCCTCAAATCTTTAATCTGCTCATCCACCGGCCAGATTTTGGCGAACATAAATGAATTCTTAACCCCATTAATTACCAACGGATTAATAAAACAAACGGCATCAAAGTATTTTTTATAAATCATTCTGGCCAGGCAGATTTTATTCACAATGGCAAACTGATAGGGTTTGTTATTAATAATCGAGACTGGATCACCCAACACCCGCAGCAGTTCGGGGCTTATTAGCTCAAGGTGCAATTCAACTAAAAATCCCCGGTCTACTTTTCTGTCGTCTCGATCCGGAAAAAGCACCGGCCGCTTTTTGGGGTTAGAAAAATCCAAATCGGTAAAGACAACGTAGGCATAAATGGTTCCCAGCGCGTGATTAAATCTCAAAATTCTAACTCGTGGATTAGTTTCAATGTAACTGTAATCCTCGAGCGGTTCGCCGAAAAGATCAATAAGGATATCGAGATTACACGCTTCAAGATGAAGGCCAAGATGACCAAAGAAAACAATTTTCTCTTCAAGGCGAGGAAATCCTTCCATAGCCACCTCCTTTATATTTTTTTAGAGAACTGCGATTAGTTTATAATAAATTGAAAAAAACCGCAAATTTTTGGGCTTGAAATATATTTCATTTTCTTATAAGATTAAGGTTATTAAATATAGCAAAAAGATGGAAAGCGAAAATAAGACTTACGAACTTTGGTTCCGCCTGGCTTACAAAAAATTAATCGAAGCAAAAAAATTAAAAGTCGCGTTGCGCCCCGGGGCAAGAAAATGCCCCGCTCCCAAATGCGCCAATGAAAATGAAGAAGCCGTTATCAAAATTATTATTACGCCAGGCAACGAGGAGAAAAAAATTCTGCCGGTTTTTGACGACTTTCAGGCAAAAGTTTTGATTTATAAAATAATCAGCAAACCGATAAAAGAATTAAGCGAAGCGGATCTGAAAGATTGCTCGCCCGACTGTCAAAAGCCAGGCCTGGTTAAATACAATCTCGCCCTGATTTATAACAAAGAATTTAATGACGACGATATTGTCAGCCTTGTTTATTTTGAATATCTATGATAAATTTCGAAACAAATAATAAGGAGGTTAAAAAAATGACCAGAGCCGAAGAATTGATTGCCAATAATATCCTGGAGTTCGGCAAAAACGCTAAAGGCAACCCCGAAAATTTGGAATTACCCAGCTTTTGTCTTGGCCTCGCCAACGAAGATTATCCCGCCCAGACACCGCTTTTGTGGAACGCGGCCTACAGACAATTTGGGTTACCCACTAGAAACGTGCGCCTCTTTGGCGATCCGAAAAACTTGACCGAGATTTTTCAGGTTTTTAAAACCGACCCGCGCTATATCGGCGGCGACGTAGGCGTCGGTTTTAAAGACAGGGCCTGGCAATTGGTTGATGAAATAGATCCGCTGGCGAAGATGATGCAATCGATAAATGTCGTGGTGAAAATTCCGGAAAATCGATTGAAGGGCTATAACACTGACGGCTTGGGCTATGCCCAAAGCCTGGAAAAAATTTTTCGCCAAAAGAAACTAAAATTGGACGGGAAAAAGGCCGTGATTTTGGGCGCCGGCGGTACTGGCAACGCCATTTCCTTTGCCTTGGCTCAAAAAGGCATGCGAATCGTAATTCTAAATCGCACTATCGCCAAAGCCCAAGCCCTGGCCGAAAGAATTAATGGGACCATGGAATTAAAAGGTGCTGACAAAGTCCGCTTTGCCGGTGAAGACCAAATTCCCATGGAAGTCGGCGATGCTGACGTGGTCATTAACGTTTCCACCAAAGGCGCGACTGGAGAGATGGAGGAATATAATGCTTTGGCGCCGGCCAAACTGCCAGCCGACTCCAGAAACATCGCCGAAAACCAGTATTTGGCAGAAAGAACTTTGAAACTTATTCCCAGGCATGCCGTCTTAAGCGATGTCGTGCTGACAAAGGAACTAACTCCTTTTTTACAAATGGCCGAAGCTAACGGCTTTCAAACGCTGGCTGGTTTGCCCATGGTCGTCAACCAGGGCGTCGAGGCTTTTTGGCTGGTCAATGAAAAAACGCTGAAAGAAAAAGGCATCACCAAGCCAAAAGTGGCTAAGGCGATGAGCAAAGCAACTGGCCTCAAAATCTAGTGTAAAAAAATAAACCTCTCCGCGGCGCGGAGGGGTTTTTCTTTTTGAAAATAAAAGGCGCTCCTTTTGATGGAGCGCCTCGTGACTATTTTTTCTTGAAGATGTAGCCTCTTTTCTGGCCAGCGTAAGCCTCGACTTTCATCTTGTGTGATTCGGCTAGCAAAATGGCTATGGCGAAAAGACCGCGGTCATCAAGTTTGCCAATCCAGAGCTTGTTGTCTCTCGGCTGAAGAAAAATGCGGTTACCATGTTCCAGACTTCTCTTATCGTTTGAATCAAGCATGAATAGGCTTTGAGCCTCCGGGTCATAAAAAAGAATAAAACCTTCCTTTAGTCCTTCTTTGGCGAGAAAACGTTCGGCCATTTTTCCTCCTTTTTGACTTGATTGAGAATCTTAACAAAAATTTATTTCTTTGTCAATATCTTTAATGAATCTTGCCAATAAGTTAGGCCAGCGATTATGCCGACTAGGGCGGCTATTATAATCAAATAAATTGTAAAACTAAACCCAAATAAAAATGAAGCGATGGCCGCGCCTTGGGTAAAAGTCGTTATCTTGCCAATCCATTTTACTTTTAAAAAAGGACTTCTGGCGAAAAGCATGAAAGACACTATCGGCAAAGCGATGATCTCCCGCGACAAAATTAATAAGAATAAAAACTTATTGACGATGACGGCTTCCGGAAAAATAAATAATCTCGCGACTATGGCCAAAATGGCCGCGGTAAAAAATATTCTATCCGCCAGCATGTCAAATTTTGCGCCAAATTTTGTTCTTAAACCGAAATTCCTGGCGATGTACCCGTCTGCCAAATCGGTCAGCGCAAAAAGTAAAAAAACGCCGCCCGTGAACCAATGACTGAAGTCGGAAAAAATAACATAGACCAAAAATGGCGCGCCCAGCATTCTCAACAGAGTAAGAGCGTTTGGCAGATTAATTATTTTTTCCCTCTCGACGGAATTTAACATATTCTTCCAACGCCTTTTTAAAAATTTCCATCGCCTCTTTTATGTCTTTCTCATTCAAGACATAAGCAATACGAACTTCATTTTTGCCAAGCCCTGGCGTGACGTAAAAATCTTGGGCCGGCGTAACCATCACTGTTTTGCCATTCAAATTAAAATCGTTTAACAAATATTTCACAAAATCCTCACTGTTATCAATCGGTAATTTAGCGATAATATAAAAAGCGCCTTGCGGTAAAGTGCAGACAACGCCGGGAATAGATTTTAAAATATTAAAAACAATGTCGCGGCGTTTCAGATATTCTTCTCGAACCGAATCCGTGTATTCTTTCGGCGCGTTTAGAAGCGGAATCACGGAATATTGCTCCAAAGTCGGCACGGCTAAACGTGCCTGGGCGAATTTTAAAACATTTTGCATCAGTTCTAAATTTCTGGAGACCAAAACTCCCACGCGGCCGCCGCAATGATTAAATCTTTTGGAGACTGAATCGATCAGAATGGCTCGGTCAGAAATTTCCGGAAACTCCAAAATCGAGGTGTGACTTTCGCCATTATAAATAAATTCCCGATAAACTTCATCGGAGATGACAAACAAATTATTTTTGTAAGCCAGATTAACGATAGCCTGCAATTCTTTTTTGGCATAAACGGCGCCAGTTGGATTATTCGGATTGCAAATCAAGATCGCTTTGGTTTTGGACGTGATTTTCTTTTTTATTTCATCCGCGCTTGGCAATCTGAAATTATTTTCCACATTTAGAGTTACCGGCGCCAGCTTCACGTTGGCCATGGCGCTAAAACCAGCAAAATTAGGATAAAACGGCTCAAAAATAATCACCTCGTCAGCCGGGTCGCAGATTGCCATGAGTGAAAAAAATATTGCCTCCGACCCGCCGCTGGTGACTAATATATTTTCTTTTTCCAGGCCGATCCCATGGCTTAAATAATATTTTTGCCAAGCGGAAATAACTTCCGGAATTCCCTGCGAGGGCGCGTATAAAACTACCTTACCTTTAAAGTGGCTGAAGGTTTTTCTGATGCGTTTTGGCGTCTCCATGTCTGGCTGACCGATGTTCAGGTGATAAATAAAAATGCCCCGATTCTTGGCGGCTTCGGCCAACGGGGCGAATTTACGAATCGGCGATGCCGGAGTATTTTTTATTCTTTGTGATAAGTTCATAATAGTTGAATGCTGAACCACGAATTTTTATTCACGAATGACACGAATTAGTGTAATCAGTGTTAATAGATTAGTGGTTCAGTTACTTTTTGCCCCAATCAAAGAGAGGATTTTCTTTATTTTGCAATCGCTGTAAATATTTATAAGCGGAAAGCGCGGCCTTGGCGCCCTCGCCCGCCGAAATCACAATTTGTTTAAATTTAATATTGGTCACATCACCGGCGCCAAAACAACCAGGGACGTTGGTCTGACAATCCGAATCGATTATCACGGCGTTGTTTTCATCGAGCTTGACCAATTTTTTTATCGGCTCGGCGTTGACTACATGACCGATTTCAATAAAAACACCATCCAACAAAATTTCACTCTTTTCTTTTGATTTGGTATTTTCCACGCCGATTGATTTAACAAATTTATTTCCCTTTATGCCGGTCACCACGCTGTCCAAAACCAATTCGACATTTTTTTCGTTCTTAATCTTATCAACCAAGACGGCCTCGCCCGTAAATTCTCCTCGGCGGTGCACCACGTAAACTTTTTTGGCGATCTTCGACAGATATAAAATCGATTCCAGGGCCGCGTTGCCGCCGCCGACCACGGCCACGATTTTATTTTTGAATAGCGGCCCGTCGCAAGTCGCGCAATAAGCCACACCCTTGCCCAGAAATTCTTTTTCACCGCTGACATCAAGATTTCTCGGCGTCATGCCGAAAGCGAGAATCAGAGCCAGCGATTTATATTCTCCTCCCGATGTTTTGGAAACAAATAAATCTTTTTCTTTTTTAACTTCGAGCACCTCTTCATATTTAAAACCGCAACCGAATTTCTCGGCTTGTTTTTGAAATTTCTGCATCAGCTCAAAGCCGCCAATTGATTCATAGCCGGGATAATTTTCCACCTGGCTGGCGTAACCGGCTTGACCGCCGATATTTTTTGCCACAATCAAAGTCTTGAGCTTGCGCCTTGAGGCATAGATGCCGGCCGCCAAGCCTGCCGGACCGCCGCCGATAATTATAAGATCATAATTTTCTGCCATATAGCTATAAACTATAATATTTTTTCTAATTTAGATTTTAAACTATCCTTGGTTTGGGCGCCGACAAATTCTTCGACTACCTTACCGCCCTTAAAAATCTTAAAGGCCGGAATGGAAAGAATCTCATATTTTTGCGCCAGGTCCTGATTCTCGTCAACATTGCATTTACCGATCTTAACTGGTTTTCCTTCTAACTCTTTGCCTAGTTCTTCTAGAATAGGCTCCATCATGCGACAAGGTCCGCACCATTCGGCCCAAAAATCAACTAACACGGGAGTCTGACTGTTTATGACTTCCTCTTCAAAATTGGCTGAAGTAAGTTTAATTTCTGACATATTTTTTGATAATATTAATAGTTGTTTTGACTCTTGACAATTTATAAAAATAGTGCTATAATAAAAACAAAAGGGAGGATTAAAATGGCTAAGATGAAAAGTAATTTGGGTATTTTGATTTTTCTGCTGTTCTT
This sequence comes from Patescibacteria group bacterium, assembly GCA_028714455.1. GTDB lineage: Bacteria > Patescibacteriota > Patescibacteriia > CAIXNZ01 > CAIXNZ01 > CAIXNZ01. Next base: position 177,384 of record JAQTMG010000001.1, on the reverse strand, counting down.
AACTTTCGCGGGTTTGATCGCCTATGACATCATCAGAGCAGTCTGGTTTTTATTCACTGGAATGGGACTTATATCAGAAGTCCTGAAATGGGCGGCCTACTGTTTCCTGGCCACATGCGCGCTCTTCGGCCTAATCGGCCTCCTGGGCCGGCTCGGCTTCTTTGGCCTGAAGCAAACATTCCTGGAGTGGTACGACGCCAAAGAAAAATAAACAACGTGCAACCGATAGGTCGGAAAGTGATTTCCGGCCTTTTTTTATAATTTCTTTTTAACGGACTCTTCGGAATAAGCCTCCATAATATCGCCTATTTTTAATTCTGGCTTACCAATGTATAAAATACCGCATTCCTGGCCAGTCACCGCGTCAGTCACAACCTCCTTGCCAATTTTTAGTTCGGCTATTTCTCCACTCGATATTGATTTACCATTTCTAAAATCTTCAGCTTTAACGCCCTTGGTTATTCTGCCCTCAAGAACTCTAACACCGACAATCATGCTCTTGGCTTCAGTTCTAAAAATCGCCAGCACCTGAAGTTTGCCCAGATTCTTTCTGACTATCTCGGGAGTAATCATTTCCGACAGCCGCGACTTTGCCTCGTCAAGCAATTTATAAATCACGTCAAAAAATTTAATTTCGACTTTTTTGTCTCTGGCTAAATCAGCGGTCGAAGCGTCTGCCTTAACATGGAAACCGTAAATCACGGCTCCCACATTGGCGGCCAGTTCAACATCTGACTCATTTATATTGCCCAAGCCCCTAGAAACAATCACGGCCCTAACGTCCTGCGCTTCAATTTTTTCTATCGAGTCAGAAATGACTTCTAGGGAACCCAGCACGTCGGCTCTCAAAATTATGTTGAATTTTTTGGTCGATTCTTTTTCTTCTTTAGCTTCTTGCTTGCGCAAAATACTTGGCCTCTCCTGCATTATGTTAGCGGGCGAGATTTTGTGTCGGCGCTCAATTTTCTCTGTCACCTCGGCGATGTCTCCAACTTTGGGTGGAAATTTCAAGCCAATTATTTTTACTGGCATGGACGGCGTGCCAGCCTTAATCTCTTTATTGTTAAAATCTTTAAGCGCTCGCGCTCGGCCGTAAAAAACTTCATTTATTATTATATTATCGCCCACCTTCAAGGCTCCATTGTGAATCAAAACCGTGGCCACCGGACCTTCGCCCTTATCAATGTGCGATTCAATTATCGTGCCCAGCGTCTTACCCTCTGGATTAGCCACTAGCTTGTCTTTTTGTAATTCTGAAACCAAAAGCACGGTGGTGAGCAGATCGTCGAGGCCAGTGTTTTGCTTGGCGGAGATCGGAACGCAAATTGTTTTGCCGCCCCAATCCTCGGGCAGTAAATTCATAGCCGATAAGTCCTGCTTTACTTTTTCAATATTGGCGTCCGGCAGATCAATTTTGTTGATGGCCACGATCATGGGCAATTTCGACTGCTGGATAATCTTTATCGCTTCAACGGTTTGGGGCTTAATGCTGTCATTAGCCGCCACAACCAGAATCGCGACATCCGCGACTCTCGCGCCCCTGGATCTCATGGCCGTAAAAGCTTCGTGGCCGGGCGTGTCTATGAAAGTAATCAACTTATTTTGTTTAACAACCTGGTAAGCGCCAATGTGCTGCGTGATTCCTCCCGATTCAGTCGCGATAACATTAGTTTTTCTTATGGCATCAAGCAGCTTGGTTTTGCCGTGGTCAACGTGGCCCATCACTACGACAACCGGCGGTCTTTCTTCAAATTTTTTCTTGTCTTCCGTCTCAAAAATTTTCTTCATTCGCTCGTCCAGTGTCTCCGCTTCTAAAATTGCTTCCTGATCTTTTGATAAAACCGCCTTTATGCCGAATTCATCGGCGGTAATTGAAGCCGTATCAAAATCTATTCTTTCATTTAGAGAAGCCATGACGCCATTTTTCATCAGCTGTTTAATCACCTCGTTTACGGGTTTGCCAATCAAGCCGGCGAATTCTTTGACCGTGACCACCGAAGGCATGAGAATCTCTTTGGGCGCGCTGACAACTTCTTTTTCGACGATCGGTTCGCTTGATTTGGCTATTTTGTTTTCTTCAATTTTATCTTTAATTTTCGGGCCCAGATTCAATATTTTATGGGCCAGACGTTCATCGACTTTAATCGCTCTTTTGCCAATGTCAAAACCAAACTCCGGCAGTATCTCCAGGAGTTCCGCTGAATTAATCTTCAATTTTCTGGCTAATTCAGAAACGTTCATGTTAGGAATTTGTCGATAAAAAATAAGGATTTCTCATCCTTTTAATTATTATACCTTTTTAGAAGCTTAAAGTCAACGTGAAAAAATTAGAAAATCTTGTCCCGCGCTTGTCAAAAACGGAGATAAATGCTAAGATGAAATTGTTATTAATTAATAAATAATAGCAGAGGATTTACTGAAAAAATTTCTCGATAGAGCATAAACTTTTAACTTAAATGACCTCAAATATTAAACTGACAAAAGACAAGCAGGGCGTAAATTAAACTCTTGTTTTTTTGTACCTTTTAAATCCTCTCTATATACCACTAGGAGAAATATGAACACAAACACCTTTTTGATTTTGGCCGGTGCGGCGATTTTAGCATTTCTGGTCGGCTATTTTGTTAGAAAATATTTGGCGACCAAGGAAATCAAAGACGCCGAGAGCCGCGCCGAAAATCTAATCAAGGAAGCCAAGAACAAACAGAGAGAGTATTTGTTGGAGGCCAAAGACAAGGCCTTAAAAATTATTGACGATGCCAAACGCGAAGAGCAGGAGAGACGTAAAGAACTCTTTCACATCCAGCAAAGGTTGGAAAAAAGAGAGAGTATCTTTGATCAAAAACTGCTTGATCTGGAAAACCGCCAGCAAAAACTTCTGGACAAGGCCAGAGAAATTGAAGAAATAAAAGAACGAATCAACAAACTCAAGGAGGAACAATTCCAAAAATTGGAAAAAATCGCCAAGATGACCCAGGCCGAAGCTAAAGAGGCGCTTTTGGCCAACACCGAGCGAGTCGCCAAGGAAGATATTCTGGCCAGAATAAAAAAATTACAAGATTCGGGACAAGAAGAGATTGACCAGAAAGCCAAAGAGATAATGACTCTGGCCATCCAGAGATGTTCAATCTCGCACGCCCAGGAAATCACAACCACAACGGTTTCTTTACCCAGCGATGAGATGAAGGGCAGAATTATCGGACGAGAAGGCAGAAACATCAGAAGCATTGAACAACTGACCGGCGTTGAAATTGTGGTTGACGATACGCCAATGGCTATCACCATTTCTGGTTTCTCCCCGATTCGCAGACAAGTGGCCAAGAGAGCGCTTGATTCGCTGATCGCGGACGGACGCATCCACCCGGCCAGAATTGAGGAAGCCATCGAAAGCGCCAAAAAAGAAATCGCCATTGAAATAAAAAAATCGGGCGAAGACGCGCTTTATGATTTGGGCATCACGGGCATAGATCCAAAACTAGTTCAGATATTAGGTCGCTTAAAATTCAGGACAAGCTACGGCCACAATGTTCTTTTGCATTCGCTTGAAGTGGCTCACCTGGCCGGCTTAATGGCTGAAGAAATCGGCGCCGACATTACCGTCTGTAAAAAGGGCGGCCTTTTCCATGACATCGGCAAGGCCGTTGACCACGAAGTAAAAGGCGGACATCCGGAAATCGGCTACGACATCATGAAAAAATTCAACATGCCCGAGGATATTGCCTATATCTGTATCGGCCATCACGAGGATAACCCAAAGACGCTTGAAAGCGTAATCGTAAAAGTGGCTGACGCTATTTCTGGCGCCAGACCAGGCGCCCGCAAAGATACGTACGAACGCTATCTCCAAAGGCTGGAGGAATTAGAAAATGTAGCCAATGGTTTCGCCGGAGTACAAAAATCCTATGCCATTCAGGCCGGCCGCGAGATTCGCGTTTTTGTCGTGCCGGAAACGGTTGACGATCTGGAGGCAATGAAGCTGGCCCAGGGCATTGCTCACAAAATCGAAGAGGAACTCAAATATCCGGGCGAAATCAAAGTCACTGTCATCCGTGAAAAACGCATCACTGAATACGCCAGATAAATATGAAAAAAATAAAAATAATTTTTCTCGGCGATATCTTTGGCAGAATAGGCCGCCAAGGAATTATTAAGGCTCTGCCAGAGTTAAAAAAGGAATATAAACCTGACGTCATAATAGCCAACGCGGAAAATCTGGCCCACGGCCACGGTATCACCAGAAACAGTCTGAATGAAATGATCGCGGCCGGCATTGATTTTTTCACGTCCGGCAATCATATCTTTGATAAACCGGACGGAGAATTTATTTTGGCGGAAAAAGACATGCCGATTATCCGTCCGGCCAACTATATTGAAGCGGTACCGGGAACAGGAGAAAGAATCCTGAAAATTGGCCAACATCAGCTACTCGTGTTAAACTTAATGGGTAGAGTCTTTTTTCAGGATGAATATAAAAATCCGTTCAAAGTCGCCGACGAAATCCTAGAGAAGCATAAAGGCGAGCCGCTGAACGGCATTATTGTTGACTTCCACGCCGAAGCGACCAGTGAAAAGGTCGCGCTTGGCTATCATCTTGACGGCCGAGTCTCGGCCGTGATTGGCACGCACACGCACGTGATGACGGCTGATGAAAAAATATTAAAAAATGGCACCGCTTATATTTCGGACGTGGGCATGACAGGCGCCAGTGAATCAGTCATCGGGCTGGATAAAGACGAGGTTGTCCAAAACTTTTTGACTGACGGCGGCATGTCAGCCGAAATTCCCGAAAGCGGAATCTGCCAGATCAGCGGCGTTTACCTTGAGATAAATCCCGACTCAAAATTGGCCACCAAAATAAAGGTGATTAATAAACAAGTTGATATATAAAATAAAAATTAATTCACTCTTATGAATAAAGCCAGCTTGATTGAGGCCGTTGCCTCAAAAACAAATCTGACCAAAAAGCAGGTCGAAGATGTCTTGGACTCAATTCTTGATTCGATTACCGAGAGTTTGAAAAAAGCCGAGGAAGTCACGCTGACCGGCTTTGGCACATTTTCTGCCAAGGTTCGCTCGGCCAGAAAAGGCGTCAATCCCCAAAAGCCTTCAGAAAAAATTGACATTCCGGCCGTGACCATTCCGAAATTCAAATCAGGCAAAGCATTAAAAGATGCTTTGAAGGGAAAATAAGGTACCACTACTACCTCTATTCCAAAAAATCCCGCGGTGCGGGATTTTTTGTTATAAAAAAAGCCCCCGGATTTCTCCAGGGGGCCAACGCCTTTTTGTGTTAGAGCGCCGGCGGTAGCGCTTGGCTAAATATCTTTCATCAATTTTTCTCCTCCGACCGGATTCGGCGTGGCCTAACCATTTCTTGTTAGGCCGGTACCGAGCCCTTGGTCACGCGGGTCCGATGTGGCGATGATCGCGCGTCAACAACTTGGTTGACGAATTGGGCGGTCCCGTGTGCTTCACTCTCCCTCCTTTGTGGGGGTGTTAGCCCGACGCCGACGTGGCGTAGTCCAGGTTTGTCGAATTTTGCGAGCCTTCCTCTGCCTGGCAAGGACCCAAACCTTGGGGCAGATGCCAATCGAACCGCAACTCCTTCTAGGTAAATCCCGAGGCGTAGTGGTTCAAGCCACACCAGGTTTTGGAGCTGATGGTGATCGAACTTTCCTGAACGACTCTCGCCCAGAAAAGTTCGATGATGGGGAAAATGAACGCGAGGCTGAAGAAGAGTATCAGATATCTCATTCCTCCTCCTTTTTATTTTTTAATTTTTCAAACTTCTTTTAATTTACCAGAAACAATTTTTCTTGTCAATTGCTCCTCTGTCTAAAGCCACAAATTTTCACTTATGACTTTGGAAAGAAGGGACAGATTCAAACTGTCCCGATTTTTCTCGGTTTTCTCCGGAGAGAACTGCTTCTCTTAGGCTCTCCATTTTATTAGAAACGGGGACAAAATCGTTAGCAGGGTGTCGCTTTCTATTCGCGCCGGCCATGGCCTTAGCCTTGGTCTTTTGGCGTATAACCAAGTTTTTCTGTCGTCGACAGCGTCAAAGCTTGGTAAAACGCAAATTTGTCACATTTAGCCGTAATCCATGGTTCCCATAGTTCCTCCTTGGGTCCTTTTTTTGGGTTCCGTGTTTGGAGTTGGCGAAGCCGTTTGTGGCTTGCCTACTCTTCTTTGGTTCCGCCTTTGCGCCCGCCCCTGCTTCCCTTGACATGGGACTTGGGTGCGGGGGGTCTGCGGCGATTGCGACCCTCTCTGCCGCCGGGGTTCATGGCCTCGGCCTCCATTCCCGCAATTTTCTGCGGGTCAACGATAGGACCGTCCATCATCGCCGGTTCGCCTCCGCCAACCGCGACAAGTGTCACGAAATTGGCTTCGTCCTCGGGTTCCGGTTCCTCGGCCGACTCCGTTTTCGCAGCCGGCTCGACGACCGACAGTTCGATCGCGGGCTGGAGCGGGGCGGCGGCCGCGGGTTGGACTTTGGCTGGCTCTTCCCTTTGAGGCAGAGCGGCATCCAGGCCAAACGTCCTCGCGTAGGTGACGGCGAGAGCTTCAACGATGCGCTTCAGCCTCACTTTCCAGGGAATCGAGACTTTGTCGGTCCCGTCGATGTATGCCTTGATCAGGCACACCATCTGCTCCCTGGGCAGGAACGGCTCTTCGCTGTACCGCATGAGGTAGCGCTTGGCCAACTGTTCCGGCATCTCGAGAATGAAAGAATCTTCCGCGATTCGGATGCTGTGCCGGTTGCGGCCGTTGAACTGCGCCTGGGATACGTGCCATTGCGTGATGTATTGATGGTCCCTGACGCAATACTCCGCAACGACTCTCGTGACCGAACCCAGGTGGTTAAACCTGAATCCGTCGTCCGTGTTGTAGCCCGTGCCCCTGACCTCATAGCCGTCGAGGTCGCAGATAATCATGGCTCTTTTCTCGTTGGGACTGATGCTGACACCCGACGCCAGTACGTCGAAACCGAAATGGATTTTCGCGTCGATGCCCAGTAGGGCGTTGGCCGTGGCCTCGCCACCATCAGGACTGATTTCGCACTCAATGCTGATGGCCTTCTTGCCGATGTGGACTCCCTTTTTCCCCCGCACCGCTCCGGTGAGAGCAGTGGAGAGGCAGATTATTTTGCCGTTTACCCGAAGATCCTTCATTTTTCCCCTCCTTGGGTTTGGTTTATTCGAAACTTTTTCCCTTTCCTCTTTTTTATAGATAAAAGGAACAATTATTATTCCTCGTTTCAGGATAAAATAATCTACAAGAGACATTCCATCCTGAAATGAGGAGGGAACCAGATGATTTTTCAGGTGGTTCCCGATTAAATTAGATTTCAATGACGACTTCTTCGATTTCGATCATTTCTCCATCGAAAGTGGCCGTCGCGAGTCCGGTTTCGGATTTGACCGACTCCGGATCAAAGAAACTTGGGTTAACGCCGATGGTTTCTTCCATAACCTGATCCTCCTTTGGAACTTTTATTTATTTGTTGATTTAAGTCCCCGATGAAGGGCTAGAGTTTCCCCCGGTAAAAGTAAAAAGTACATTTTATTTGATGGGGGCCTCAAATAGCCCTTTACTCGAGACTCAAAATAATTGGCAAGAAACTGGAGGTATTGTTCCGATTTGCACCGGAACTTCTGGCCTTGAGCTAGAGCCCTGCCAGAAAAACATCAGGTCTAGGCAATTTCGAGCCGAAGCCAGAAACTATCTAGAACCCAACGCCACTACTACCCCCATTTTTTTGCCAACTATTATTTTTTAAAGAATTAACAATCATATCATATAATCTATGATTTGTCAATACCCACCCCTTGCCAGTTGGCTAGCTTTAGCAAAAATACCACCAAAAATCGGCTAATTTTAGTAATTTTGCAACTAAAAAAATGCCCAAGTTGAGCATTTTTTTAGTTTATATTATTCTTTTAGGCTTCGTCTTTGGCACTCTTTTTAAACCCGGTGCCAGCTGGAATCAAGCGACCGATAATAACATTTTCCTTAAGTCCTTCGAGATTGTCTACCTTACCTGAAACAGCCGCATTGATTAAGACTCTTGAGGTCTCCTGAAAAGAAGCCGATGATAAGAAGCTGCGAGTCGTTAAAGAAACCTTGGTAATTCCCAAAAATAATTCCTCAAACGTCGCTGGCTTGGTGCCTTCTTTTTCGGCTAAATCATTGGCCTCGTAGACCTCTGATTTTTCAACTATTTCTCCGGGCAAAATATTAGTCTCACCTGAATCTTTAATCATGACTCTGCTAAAAAGCTGTCTGATAATTACCTCGATGTGCTTTTCATTTAGACGCTGGCCTTGAGAGGCGTAGATGTATTGAATTTCCTTGACAATGTACTTTTCAATATCGCCCTTGCCGCGCAGTTTGAAAAGTTGATGCAGGTCCAAACTGCCTTCGGTCAACTGATCGCCTTTTTTAACAAAATCGCCGTTGTTAACCCAGATTCTGTAGCCCGGCGGGATGATGTATTCCTTATCCTTTTCAACTTGAGTGATAACCTTAACCGTCTTTTCGGTTAATTTTATCAGGCCGGCTCGTTTTGCCCTGATCTCGTCACTGCCATTGATAAAAAGCGTGGCGCCCTTGGCTACTTTTTCACCATCTTTAACCTTAAGTTCGGCTTTTTTATTCTTGAGCGGGTAAACATCTTCCTCAACGTCGTCAAATTTTATCTTAACTATCTTCTGTCCGCGCGCGGTGCTTAACAAGATTCTACCTTTTTCGTCCTCGATTTGTTTCGGCGCGTCAGAAATCGAAACCAGGCCTTCAACTTCCGCCATATAGGCTTTGCGCTTTGGCGGCCGCGCTTCAAAAAGCTCTTCAACCCTTGGCAAACCTTGGGTAATATCTGATCCGGCCACGCCGCCAGTGTGAAAAGTTCTCATTGTTAATTGAGTGCCTGGCTCACCAATACTTTGAGCCGCGATAATACCCACTGCTGTGCCGAGTTTTACCATCTCGTTATAGCCCAGATCATGACCGTAACATTTTTGACAAACTCCTTTTTTCTTTCTGCAAGTCAAAACCGAGCGCACTTTAATTTGTTCAAGATTCAGGGGCTTTAATTTTCTGGCGATGGCCTCCGTTATAATGCCACCTTTTTCTATAATCACTTCTTTGGTCTTGGGATCAACTATTTTTTCCGTACAGACTCTGCCCCAGATGCGGTCGATTAAATCGACGCCGATTTCCTCACTTTCTTTCTTGGTGTAAATCATGCCTTCTCTGTCGCCGCAGTCTTCTTCTCTAACCACCACGTCTTGAGCCACGTCAATCAGACGGCGAGTCAGATAACCGGCGTTGGCCGTTCTCAAGGCCGTGTCGGTCAGACCTTTTCTGGAACCGTGAGTCGAGATAAAAAATTCCAGCACATCAAAGCCTTCTTTGAAACTTCCCTTAACGGGCAATTCAATAATTTCACCGGCCGGGTTAGAAACCAGGCCTTTCATACCAACCATTTGAGTCACCTGTGCCCAGGAACCTCTGGCACCCGAGATAACCATGGTATAGACGGAACCATTTTTATCAAGTTTATCCTTACCTAACTGAACAATCCTTTCTTTTATAGCGGTCCAGACTTCAATTATCTTTGAGTGTCTCTCGCTCTTGGTTAATAAACCTTGCTGATACTGTTTGTCTATCTCATCAATCATTTTATTTCCTTCGTCGATAATGACTTTTTTTTCTGGCAGAGCGGGCAGATCGTCCATGCCCCAGGAATAACCGCTTAAAGTCAGGTAATAAAAACCCGCGTCTTTTATGTCGTCGAGAATCTGGGCCGTTCTTTCTTTACCGAAATTTTCCAGACAATTTTTGATAATCTCGCCCAAATTTTTCGTGGTTATCTGCTCATTGTAATAAGGCAGACCTTGAGGGAAGATGCGATTAAAAAATATCCGGCCGACGTTTGTTTCAAGGTATTCTGATTTTTTCTTATGACCGACTGACATTCTGACTTTTATTTTTTCATTTATGGCTACCACGCTTGATTTAAAAGCTAGAATTGCTTCGTCTGGCGAAGAAAAGACTCTTAGCTCTGGCTTGAATTCTTTTAGAGTCGTGACATAATTCCAGCCCCAGACAATGTCCATTCTGGGCGCCGTGATTGGATTACCTGTCGCCGGCTTGAGAAGATTTTTTGACGATAACATAAGCTCTTTCGCTTCTGTTCTGGCTTGCTCGGTCAGCGGTACGTGGACGGCCATCTGGTCACCATCGAAATCTGCGTTAAAAGCGGAACAGACCAGAGGATGAAGCTGGATCGCCTTGCCTTCTATCAAAATCGGATGAAAAGCCTGAATGCCCAAACGATGAAGTGTTGGAGCGCGGTTCAAAAGCACGTGCGCATCTTTTACGATCTCTTCCAGAATATCCCAGACTTCTGAACGGCCACTTTCAATAAACCTATTGGCGCTTCTGATGTTATGAACAAATTCCCTTTTTATTAACTGGCTGATGACAAAAGGTTTAAACAGCTCGAGAGCCATGCGCTTGGGCAGTCCGCACTGATAAAGTTTTAAGTTAGGACCGACTACAATGACGCTGCGTCCAGAATAATCAGTTCTCTTACCCAAAAGATTTTGTCTAAATCTGCCTTGTTTACCCTTTAGGATGTCGGCCAAAGATTTTAGCTGTCTTTTCTGGCCGGTTGAGGCTTTAGTTGTTTTGGTGTGTCTGGCGCTGTTATCAATGAGCGCGTCGACTGCCTCCTGAAGCATCCTTTTCTCGTTTCTAATAATTACTTCTGGAGCGTTTAGCTCCTTAAGTTTTTTTAATCTGTTATTTCTGTTTATCACTCTGCGATAAAGATCATTGAGATCTGAAGTGGCAAAGCGACCGCCGTCAAGCGGAACCATCGGACGAAGATCTGGCGGAATTACGGGAATCACCAGCAAAATCATCCACTCCGGCCTAATATCGTTCTTGGCGAGATTCTTTATGAGACGCAATCTTTTTATGACCCTTTCCCTCTTCGCGCCAATGGCGCTGTCTTTCTCCGTCTCAAGATTTGCGGCCAATTTTTTCATGTCTATCTCCGTCAGAAGCTGATAAATCGCTTCGGCGCCGATACCGGCTTCAAAGATGTGCCCGAATTTCAAAGACATATCTTGATACTCATCCTCGGCCACGATCTTTTTCAGCTTCAGCTCTTTTAGCTCACTCTCCGTCCTGCTGAATTCCTTGTCCAATTCCGCGTGCTCCTGATCGCGTTCCTTGTTTATTTCAACTATCTTGGCGTCTCTGCTTTTCTCTTTGAGATCCTTGGCGTTTTTTATTTGATTAATCCTATTTTTAAAATTGCTATCAATCTGTTTTTTCTTGCTCTTGTATTCCGCGCGTAATGATTCAATGGCTTGAGTTTTCAAATTCTCATCAACTTTAGTAATAATAAAACTGGCGAAATAAATCACCTTCTCAAGGCTCTGGACTGAAACATCCAAAATCAAACCCAGGCGCGAAGGCACGCCTCTTAAAAACCAGATGTGAGAAACCGGCGCGGCCAATGAAATGTGGCCCATTCTTTCTCGGCGCACCATGGAGTGAGTCACTTCCACTCCGCACTTGTCGCAAACAATGCCCTTGTACCTAATTTTTTTGTACTTGCCGCAATAGCACTCCCAATCCTTTGAGGGTCCAAAACATTTTTCGCAAAACAAACCGTCCTTCTCTGGCTTTTGAGTTCTGTAGTTTATGGTTTCTGGTTTTGTCACCTCGCCATGCGACCAGGCTTTTATCGCCTCCGGAGACGCCAGTCTTATTTTGATGGCGTCAAAGTCGAGGGGTTTTGTTTGATTAAATATCATCGTTTTATGCTTAATATTTTAAATATTATTTAGTCCTTCTCCTCTTTTTTCTTTTCTTTAGAATACTTTTTCTGGTTGTCATCAATTGGCTCGCCTTGCTTTAGTAATTCCACGTCCAGACATAAACCCTTTAATTCTCTAATCAATACGTTAAAAGATTCGGGAATGTTGACTCTGCGAATCGGCTCGCCTTTGATTATGGATTCATAAGCTTTGGCTCTGCCCGGCACGTCGTCAGATTTTATGGTCAAAATTTCTTGCAAGGTGTGAGCCGCGCCATATGCCTCCAGCGCCCAAACTTCCATTTCGCCGAATCTCTGTCCGCCAAATTGCGCCTTGCCTCCGAGCGGCTGCTGCGTGATCAAAGAATAAGGGCCAATTGAGCGCTGATGGATCTTGTCCTCGACCATGTGATTAAGTTTCATTAGATATTTCCAGCCGACTGTGCTTTTTTGACCAAATGGCTCACCGCTTCTGCCGTCGTAAAGTATAAGTTTGCCGTCCTCTGGGTAGCCGGCTTCTTTTAAAAGTTCTTTTATTTTTTCTTCGGAAACGCCGTAAAAAACCGGAGTCGCGACCTTAAAACCAAGTCGTTTAGCGGCTAAACCCAGATGAGTCTCAAGAATTTGACCCAGATTCATACGAGACACAACGCCGAGCGGGCTCAAGATTACATCGATTGGAGTTCCGTCTGCCAAAAAAGGCATGTCTTCAATAGGCATTATCTTGGAAATAATACCCTTGTTGCCGTGTCGGCCGGCCATTTTGTCTCCGACCTGGACTTTGCGCAAATCCGCCACTGATACTTGAACCATCTGCGTCACGCCCGGCGGCAGCTTGTCGCCTTTTTCCTGGGAAAATATTTTAATGTCGATGACTTTGCCGTGATCGCCGTGTTCCAGATATAAAGAGCTGTCTCTCACGTCGCGCGCCTTTTCGCCGAAGATGGCGCGAAGCAATTTTTCCTCGGCCGAGAGTTCGGTCTCGCCCTTGGGCGTAATTTTTCCAACTAAAATATCGCCCGAAGTCACTTCGGCTCCGATTCTAATGATTCCATTTTCATCGAGATTCTTTAATTTTTCCTCGCCGATATTTGGGATGTCGGCGGTAATGACTTCCGGGCCCAATTTCGTCTCGCGGACTTCAATTGGGTAATTTTCTATATGAATAGAGGTAAAAAAATCTTTCTGTACGACTCTCTCGGAAATAATAATAGCGTCTTCGTAGTTATAACCGCCCCAGGCCATGAAAGCAACTAGCGCGTTTTGACCAAGCGCCAATTCACCTTCGTTAATAGACGGACCGTCAGACATTACCTGCCCTTTCTTGACTTTTTCTCCCAGAGCCACAGTCGGATGCTGGTTGATACAAGTGGAAGCGTTGGAGCGCTGAAATTTATTTAAATCGTAAAATTTAATTTTACCGTTATCTTCCATGACCTCGATGCCCGAGCCGTCAACTTTTGAAATTTTACCGCTGGCCTGACAAATGGCGGCGTGGCCAGAATAAAATGCGGCTATCTTTTCAATGCCGGTGCCGACCAGCGCCGCACCCGGTCTAATCAAAGGAACGGCCTGGCGTTGCATATTGCTGCCCATTAAAGCTCTGACGGCATCATCATGCTCCAAAAACGGAATACACGAAGTCGCAATGCTGATTATCTGATTGGAGGCCACGTCCATATAGTCAACCTGATCGACGTTGGCGATGTCGGGCTTGCCAAATTTTCTGACCTCGGCCCTTTCTTCGATAAAGTAACCTTTTTCGTCAAGAGGCGTGGTAGCAGCCGTAGTGATTGAACGCTCTTCCTGAATAGCATTGAGATAGACAATCTCTTCAGTAGCTCTGGCCTTGGCGCTGAAATTTATTTTTTTGCTTCTCAAAAGATCTACAGCATCTTTATCAATTTTTTGTCCTTTTTTAACTAATATTTTTTTATTGTCAGTATCTTTAATGTCATCAAGGGCGATTCTTTCGACGACACGATAAGGCGTTTCAATGAAGCCATATTCATTGACTTTGGCATAGCTAGCCAGATGTCCGACCAAGCCGATGTTCGGGCCTTCTGGCGTTGAGATCGGACAGATTCTGCCATAGTGAGTTGTGTGCACGTCACGAACTTCAAACCCGGCTCTCTCGCGAGAAAGTCCGCCCGGACCCATGGCCGAAATTCTTCTTTTATGTTCAAGCTCGGCCAATGGATTTGTCTGATCCATAAACTGCGAGAGCTGGCTGGACATAAAAAACTCTTTGACCACGCCCATAACTGGCTTGGCGTTCACCAAGCGACTGGGGGTCATGGAATCTAGATCCATGGTACTCATTTTGTCTCGCACGATTCTCTCCATGCGAGCCAACCCGATTCTAAATCTATTTTGAATCAATTCACCGACCGCCCGAATTCTTCTGTTGCCAAGATGATCCACGTCATCTGGTTCATCCTGGGTAATATTGAGTCGAATTATTTCCTTGATTACGTCGATCAAATCTTCTCGGCGCAAAATTCTGGTCTCTTTATTGTTGGGAATATTGTATTTAAAGCGCTGATTTATTTTATAACGACCGACCTTGCTCAAATCATAACGCTCATAGCGGAAAAACATTGATTCAATGAGCGACTTGGCGTTATCAGCGGTGGCCAAATCACCCGGCCTGATTCTTTTATAAATTTCGATGAGACCTTCGTCTTGATTTTTGGCAGCGTCTTTTAAGAGAGTGCTGGCAATGTATTTAATTGAGGGATGCTTGTCAACATCCTTAAAAAGATTTAAAATCTCTTCATCGGTAGCAAAGCCAAAGGCGCGCAGCAAAGAAGTGATGGCGACTTTTCTTTTGCGATCGATCTTGACCCACATGACGTTGTTGGAATCGGTCTCGATCTCGAGCCAGGCGCCTCGATTCGGAATAATTTTGGCGCCGTAGAATCTTTTACCTCTAAGATAATTAGAAGTAAAAAAAACGCCGGCCGATCTGATTATTTGAGAAACAACCGCTCTCTCAATGCCGTTAATGATAAAAGTGCCCCGATCTGTCATGAGGGGAAAATCTCCCAAATATATTTCTTGTTCTTTCTTCTTATTATCTTTTTTGTTGACTAGAGCGGCTTTTATGCGCAGAGGAGCTTCGAAAGTAATATTTTTTTCTCTCGATGTCCTCTCGTCAAATTTTGCCTCATCAAGATAATAATCTTTAAAAGAGAGTTCTAAATTTCTGCCGCCAAAATCCTTCATTGGTGATATTTCGTCAAAGAGCTCGCGCAGTCCTTCTTTGATAAACCAGGCATATGAATCCTTTTGAACCTCTACCAAGTCAGGCACTTGCATGACGGTTTGGAAATTGCCAAACATTTTTCTTTCTTTGTGTTTTTGGCTGGGAGTAAAATTTGAAGAGGAAATTTTGTTAGACATAAAAAATAACTCACCTCTCGTCTTTTCTGGCGAGTTTTGATAAATTATTATTTAGTTAGGATTTTGTATTGAAAACCCACTACTTTTTGCTTAATTATAGCGGGAAATTATCTGCTAAACATAGCATAGCATTAAACATTTAAAGTGTCAAGAAATTTCGTGTTAATCAAAAAGCCAACGTCTGATGGCCAAAAATTGGCTAAATTAAAATAAAATATGGCAAATCGAACAGAAAAATTGAATGAAGCAATCAAGCACGCTCTGGGTAGTCTCATTGCGAAGGAAGTTGAATTTCCCGAGAATCTTTTGGTGACCGTAACTAAGGTGGACGTCAGCCCCGATGGAAAATACGCGAAAGCTTACGTCACCGTGCTCCCCGACAACATGCGCGGCACGGCACTCAAAATTATGAATTCGTCGGCAGGTATGTTCAGAAGTGGGCTGGCAAAAAATCTAAAAACTAAATTCACTCCCAAGCTGTCCTTTCTTATCGACGAACAGGAAATTTATGCCAATAAAATCGAGGAGCTTCTTGACGAAGTCAGAAACAAATGATAATCTGACTCGTTAATGATTGAAGCCCACTCATGAAAGAAAATAGCTCAAAAAATATCCTAAAAACAATCAAAGATTCGCGCTTCCCGATTCTGATTTCCCACGAGAAACCGGATGGAGACACCTTGGGAGCTAGCTTGGCTTTTGCTCAATATTTAACTAATCTCGGCAAACCATTCGTCCATTTTTGCGTTGATGCCCCGCCCTCTTATTTTGGCTTTTTGCCAAAAATTGAAGACATGCTGTTTAATCAAAAAGAGGTTGATTTTTCAGAGCACGATCTTTTTATAATTATTGATTGCGGGTCTATAGAAAGAACCGGCCTAAACGAAATCTTAAATACCCGCGAGGAAAATAAAAAAATTGTAATTAACATCGACCACCATCAGAGCAATAATCTTTTTGGCGACTACAATTTAGTCAACCAGCTCGCCTCGTCGACGAGCGAAATTGTTTTCCAAATATTGGCTGAAAACGGAATAAAAATAGATAAATACATGGCGACCTGTCTCCTGACCGGCATTCTTAGCGACACCATGAACTTCACTAACGCGGCCACAACCGAAGAGAGCATGAAGATCTCGGCCGAATTGATAAAACTCGGCGCCAGGGCAAATCAAATTATAAGCGGACTTACCCAAAATAAAAATTTATCGGCTTTAAAATTCTGGGGAACCATACTGGATAGAGCTGAAATACATCCTAAACACAACTTTGCCTATGTCATAATCGAAAAAGGCGATATCATCGCCAATCAAATTCGCAGAGAAGAGATAGACGGAATCGCAAACTTTTTTAGCCTGCTCTCTGAACCGGATTTTATCGTGGTCCTGACCGAGGAAGATGACGAATTTATTAAAGGCAGCCTGCGTACGACAAAAGACATTATTGATCTGTCAGAGATCGCTCGCAATCTCGGAGGGGGCGGTCATAAAAAGGCCGCGGGTTTCAAAATTAAAAAAAGCGGTTTGGGGGATGGTGATTGGAAAAAAACAGCCGTCGATGCTATAATAAACAAACTAAAAGTTAATAATTAACTAAATAATCATAAACTTATGGAAAATAAAAATAAGGAATTAGGGGATTCATATCTAATCCCCACGGTCATAGAAAAATCTACATATGGCGAAAGAGCTTACGATATTTATTCTCGTCTCTTAAAAGAAAGGATCATCTTCCTCGGCTCGCCGATCGATGACGCCGTGGCCAACACGGTTATCGCGCAGCTTCTTTTTCTCGACAGCGAGGATCCAAAAAAAGATATTAAACTATACGTTAATTCTCCGGGTGGCTCTGTCACGGCCGGTCTGGCAATTTATGACACTATGCAATATATCAGGCCGGATGTGACCACGGTTTGCGTCGGCATCGCCGCCTCAATGGCCGCCGTACTTTTGGCAGCCGGCGCCAAGGGTAAAAGATTTGCCCTACCCAATTCTGAAGTGATGATTCATCAGGTCATGGGCGGAGCCGAGGGCCAAGCGACTGATGTCAAAATCCGAGCCGAGCACATTCTTAAAATCAAGGATTTGCTCAATAAAATCCTGGCCAAACACACGAACCAATCGGAAGCAAAAATCGAAAAAGACACTGACCGAGATTATTTCTTGAGCGCCAAGGAAGCCAAGGAATACGGCCTGATTGACAAGATAATTGAATAGCGCGCTTGACAAGTTTTTTTCTCTGTGATAAACTAAAATATCGCTCAACTGCTTTATTGACGATTGCTTTTCTTCCCCCTGAAAACTATTGTCAATCAGCTGAGCGACTTTTTGGGGATAAATCAAAAGATTTGTTCCTAAAAACCAGCAGACACGATAAGCATGGGAACGCAAGAGAGGACTCAATCCGGCTTTCAGCTAGATTACTCCTTACTTACGTTTTCTTGTCTGCTGATTTCTGGGAATAACAAAAAAACATCCTGCACCGTACGGTACAGGATGTTTTTTTGTTTAATAATCTATTGAAACTAATTTTTAATTTCTGGCGCGGCAACGCTAACTTCAGGAGACGCTACGCTTTCGACTACCGGACCAACTTCGTAGATATTGGGCCAGGGCTGGTAATGACTTCGCCAGACTTCTTCTTTTTTCTCGCCGGAAGGTGAAGTAATATAGCGATAAAAATAGGCGTCGGCGCCGCGTCGGCCGCTTTCTGCCAATTTCTTATCACCGGGTTTGAGCTTGGGATTTTCAACTAATTTATCAGGGGGTTGGGCGGTCCAGTTATACAAAACTGGATTAGTTATTTCGACTTTGCGTCCGTCGCCGGTTCCCCAGAATTCAAAAGTCAATTTGGTGCCCTCGATTTTTATACGGAGCAAAATATAATTTTCGGTGTCATTGATAAATCTTAAATCGGGATGCGGTCCATAAATAGTTGCGTCCATGCCCAGCGGGCTGTAATAAGAAACAATGTAAGAGTGAGGCCGCCTCTCCGTAATCGGCAAACCGCTGTAAAGCGCGACTCGAAACATGGTCGTGCCGATCTGGCATAAGCCTCCGCCGAATTCGGGAATGGTCCGATCTCCCTTGATGACAAACTCCGGGAAATAGCCAGTCGCCGCGTTAACTTCGCCGATGGCCTCGACAATGCTAAATTCACCGGGCGGAATCAAGATGCCGTTTAAGTGATTAACCGCGTTCTTAATATTTTTAATCCTATTGACGTGACTGCCCGAAAAATCCGAAACGCCCGCCCCGATCAATTCTCTGATTCCCAAATTATTTGAGTCCGCTGTTTTCACCTTGGGCTCTGATTCCTTGGCGACAAGCTCAATCTCGGTTTTTTTATTATTAAAAAAATCATCGTCTAGCTTGTCAGCGGAAGCAGCCGTATCCAACTGAATGCCGGAAACCGCGGGCGTGAACTCCACCACCTTATTATCCGCCATGACAAATCTGGCGTCCTGCGCTTCGACATTAATGCTCTGGCCGATGCTGTCGAGTTTCTGCAAAAGCGTCTCGCGATTAAACGCCAAAGTGGTATTATTATTTTTCTTGACAAAAGCCAATAATGTTTTTAGTTCGTCATTGTAAATTACCCATTTTTTTCCCTGGTAGGTTAAATCGATTTTCTCAAAAGCCAAATAACTTTTCACTTCAGGCAAAACCTGTTCGGCCTCTGACTTAGAGACGGTCGGAGAATCGAGCTTTGTTTTCAATTTAAAATCATTGATGAAATTCAGATTAACGGAACTTTTTAGTTCGCTGATAACCGCATCGTAATCGATGCTGACGCCGTAACTCTCGGGTTCGATAGTGATCTCTCCGCTCGGCAAAAATTTCAAAGTGGCGTTTTTGCCTGGCTTATCATAAGATTTGAATTTGTCCCGCAAGATTTTGGACAGCTCTTCTTCGTTCAGTATAAAAGACGGCCTCAACTCCTGCTTCCTGAATAAGGCGAAAACTTGGTCTAGCACATCTAACGCGACAGATCCGCTCCTGCCGAATTTGAAGGCTCTGTTAGCCGTCGCTTCGGCATCAAAGGATAATATGTTATAAGCCAAGTCAGGATCAACGGGCGAAATAACGTTAAAATCGACGACGAATTTCTCATTCTTATAATAAAAATTCAGCCCCCGCGCCTTAAGATTGTCTGCCAGCTGATTAATCTTTTCTCTGGCCGCTTCTTTGCCCAAGCCGCCAAAGCTGATTCCGTCAATTTCGACTCCGTAGTATATCTTGTCTTTGTAAATATATTGGTAAGCCAACGAGGAAGCTCCGCCAATCAAAAATAAAACTACGAAAATAAAAAAAATGGTTAATATCGCTATTAACCGATTATTCTTTTTCTTTTTTTTGTTTTCTTTGATGCCTAATATTTCTTTTATTTTCATCGGGATAAATCTAAATATTTATTAGTCCTGTTCAACATGTACGGCGATTGATTTTGATTTTATCGCTTTTGGCAGAATAACAGTTAAGACGCCGTTTTTATAAGTGGCCATGATCTCATCGGCCTTAACCTCAAATGGCAGAATTATCGAGCGGGAAAACCCTCCCCAATAACACTCCTTAAATAAATATTCCGCGTCTGATTCTTCAAATTCTTTTTCTCTCTTGCCGCGGATTGTCAGAAGATCATTATGTAGAAAAACCTCCAGGTCCTCGGGCTTGACCCCGGCGATTGTAGATTTTACCACGAGCTTATCGCTTGTCTGAAAAACATCGACGGATAGTTGCCCTTCGTAATCTTCGGAAAACCACTGCTCACCCTGATTTAAATCAGAATTAGGCAATTCCAAAATACGACGACCGGCCTCCTTCTCGAGGTCCAAATCATCCTTAAGATCTTCCAGACTGGTGAAAAAAATCGGTGTTTTATCTTTAGGCATGTGATTTAATTGTCTTCATTAAACATTATAATAAAATTTTCGAACTCAAGCAAATGATATTGGGTGTCAACGATCGATAACGATAAGAGAAAAACCTTGTTTCCAAATTGATTTAAATCAATAATTTGTCAAAAAGTTTTAACAAGCTTATAAACAGCCACCGTTATAAAAAAATGATATAATTAAGATACAACACTGTTCTTTACATCCTTTTTAGGCGACCTGCCATCATATACCGGCCGTAAACCATGAAACAACCAGCGACTAACAATGAGCGCGAAACTGCGGCGCTCGGTACCGATTGGAGGATTAAAATGGATAGCATAGTTTTGACAGATAAGTTCGGCACTAAATTTCCAAAAAATAGGGGGAAATTGCTGAACTTTGCTCGGGCGCACAGATATTTTCTGCGCCCTGTTGCCCACTGCGAAGCTGGCGGCTAGCAAGAGCTACTTTATCCATTGGATAATGAGAGCTCCTAGGAACGCAAGTTTCGATTACTATGGTTTCAAAAAAATTTCTGTGCTCGCCAAGGAAATTATCGTAAAAAGATCGGATCCTGCTCGTTTATAAGAGTCATCCTTTTATACTATCTTGAGCAAAACAGAACTGATGGCTGCTTACCAAATATTTTTCGTATTTTTCGTTTTCTAAAAAAGCTACGGCTTTATTTGAGAAAATAATTTATCTGAATCCATAGACACTCGCTTTTGGATCGATTAAGCTGCCAATATCTAGATTGACCAGCTTTATAAACGCCTAAAAAAGAATCTATAAACCCAAAGTACTCTTTGGGTTTTTTCATTCGCTTAATTCTATTTTATACGGCTCGGCTCCCTGCCAGGCGAGCTCAAACAACGTCTTTAACCCATCGACTATGGCTTTGTTGCCGATAATCACTCCGACAAAATTATCTTTGAGAGAAAGTATAGCGGCTTTGTCTCTATAAAAAACTATGTCTGAATAAAATGGAAATTTATCACAAGGCAGATAGCGCCGCTCTTCTTGCCAAAGCAATGGTAACTTAAGTATCGGTTCCCTTGAATCATAAACTATAATCGACCTCGTTTTAATTTTACGGTGATAGAGCGTTTTTCTGTGATCATTCGGCTTGGTCGGAAAAAAATCCAGACAGATATTTAAATTGAAAATCTCATCGATTTTTTTCGCCTTGGATCTGGCGATTTCTTTCTGCACGAACAAGACTCCGCTTTTCCCTTCAAAAAATTTAACGTTCGTCCTTTCGGTGGTCAACTTATTAAGCATATCCAGCTCGGGCATCAGAACTTGCGCCAAATTTATTTTATTTTCGATCTGCTTTCTTTCTTTTTCCAACAGGTTGATGATCTGGGCCGGACTTTCAATCGAAAAATGCGCTTTTTTTTGTTTTATCAAGGTATTCACCAGACCTCTGTGCAAAAGGCCGTCAAGCGTGACATAGGCCGTCGCCCTATTAATCCCGGACTTGAGCGCAAGCTGCTGCGGTGTCGCCTCTCCCATTTCTGAAAGCGCGACATACAACCGAGCTTCTTTTTCGGTCAAGCCTAGGTCCTGAAGATTTTTGGCTAGGAGCATATTTTTGTTTTAATTTATTTTATATTTTTTGATAGACGTATATATTGTCGCTCGCCGTAACCGCTTCTGTTATCTCTCGGAAAGCAGAGGCGTTCTCAATCGGAAACATATACGAGATAACTCTGCCACCAGATTTTAGATTATTAAATTTTGGAGTTAGTCGCCTCATCGCCTCGGAAGTCAAGAAACAAAAGATCACTTCGAAATCAAAAATTTCCATATTAAAAAAATCCTGATTAATAATCTGGATCCTTCTATTTATAAATGGATGAAAAAGTAATCTGATCCTCGTGAAAAGCCGGAGAAAAAAAGATTTTTCAATACCCACCACTAAATTTTCTTTATGCTCTTTAGCGATCTGAATAACAATCCTGCCCGTGCCCGATCCCAAATCACAAACTCTTTCGTGTGGTTTTATGCCCGCCAACTCAATCATTTTCAAGATAATTCTCTTTGGAGTCGGCACGTACGGCACCATGTTTCTAAAACTCAACATAATGAAAGCCAGATAGCCCATTATTGCCAGGGTGCCTATGAAAAATATATATTGTAGAACAATTAAAGTTGTTATTATCATACCCCCAATCAATTTATTTTATTATAGCAGAAAAATAATGTTTTTGCGACTTGCCGAGATTGACTAAAAAACTTTTTTATGTTAAAATTTCAATATCTTTAGGCAAATCACGCGCACCCATAGCTCCCGCCTGCGCTAAAGCTTCGGCGGGCAGGCAACTGGAGTGCTAAATTCAAACGCGCACCCATAGCTCAACTGGATAGAGTGCTTGGCTTCGAACCAAGAGGTTGAGGGTTCGACTCCTTCTGGGTGCAATAAGAATCAGACCCGGTAGCTCAGTTGGCTAGAGCGGTTGCCTCTTAAGCAATAGGTCCTGGGTTCGAATCCCAGCCGGGTCATATGGAATACTTTGTTTACTTTCTATTAAGTTTAAGAGATAATGAATTTTATATCGGCTGTACTTCTGGCAAGCCGCAAGAAAGGTTATTGAAATATCATAATAAAGGAAAAGTAAAGTCAACTCGATATCGTATTCCTTTTGTTTTAATGTATTACGAAATTTATAATGATAAAAATTTAGCTTTTAAAAGAGAATTTTATCTGAAACATCCCGATGGATACCAGGAAAAAATAAAAATAACCGAATTGATCAAAAATACCCCAAAAGATAAATTGCCGATAAAAATTAAAAAATATTAACTTATTAGTTTTTAGTAGAGCAGCCCCAAGGGGGCCCCTTCGGGGTTGCCTCTTAAGCAAACGGTCGCAGGTTCGAGTCCTGCTGCGCCCAATTGTCCACAGTATGTATCCTTAAGATTGAATCTTACCGCCTAGACAAATATAATTGATTTATATGGGGCTAACGCAAGAAGCCATAGACGAACTCAAACAAATCTGCAAAAAAGAACTGGACATAGAGCTTTCCGATCAAGAAGCTTGGGACATGGGGATTAATCTGGTCAACCTTTTCAAGGCGGTCGCTGAATCGCAACGATCTTTGCACCAACAAAAGCAATCGAAGGACAATTCTAAGCCTAGAAACTAAAGAAGATTCTCCTGAATGCAGATCTGACAAGAACCTGCATTGGCAGTGGCATTAAATTTTGTAGACTTACTAATCGTGGAGTTATAAACATTTTACGTTCCCCCTTTTGTTTTCTCAAGGTCAGGAATGTGGAAATGATTTTGAGTGTCTGAGAAGAAAAATTTAATGCTCTCCAG
The DNA here is from genome assembly GCA_028714455.1 of Patescibacteria group bacterium. Taxonomy (GTDB): domain Bacteria; phylum Patescibacteriota; class Patescibacteriia; order CAIXNZ01; family CAIXNZ01; genus CAIXNZ01. The sequence goes on along the minus strand of JAQTMG010000001.1, from coordinate 153,939 downwards.
ATCTGGTGCCATGCGCTCTTTGGCAAACATTTTCATTCTCGCGTCCCCCCTTTTAGTTCTAACGTCGTTCACTAGCGCCCAATTGTCCACAGTATGTATCCTTAAGATTGAATCTTACCGCCTAGACAAATATAATTGATTTATATGGGGCTAACGCAAGAAGCCATAGACGAACTCAAACAAATCTGCAAAAAAGAACTGGACATAGAGCTTTCCGATCAAGAAGCTTGGGACATGGGGATTAATCTGGTCAACCTTTTCAAGGCGATCGCTGAATCGCAACGATCTTTGCACCAACGAAAGCAATCGAAGGACAATTCTAAACCTAGAAACTAAAGAAGATTCTCCTGAATGCAGATCTGACAAGAACCTGCATTGGCAGTGGCATTAAATTTTGTAGACTTACTAATCGTGGAGTTATAAACATTTTACGTTCCCCCTTTTATTTTCTCAAGGTCAGGAATGTGGAAATGATTTTGAGTGTCTGAGAAGAAAAATTTAATGTTCTCCAGATCTGGTGCCATGTGCTCTTTAGCAAACATTTTCATTCTCGCGTCCCCCCTTTTAGTTCTAACGTCGTTCACTAGCGCCCAAATGGATTCAATAAATCATATCGCGGAAGAAATCAAAAAGTTGATGGTCGGCGAAGACCGTCAGGATATTGAATTTAGATTAAACATATTGCTTTCGGAAATTGGTGATGCGGCAAAATATGTAACGCACGATCAAAATTTAAACCCAAGCGCCAGGCCGCATGGCAGCAAGAACGATGAGGCAATGTCTTATGGACAAATTTTTGTCCAACTGGTAGCCTGCTCTCTTTTGCGAGGCATCGACTTGAATCAGGCGATAAGTTCGGCACTGGAAAATTGGCAGAAGGTCGACTGGCGCAAATCACTTACTGGAGACGATGATAAAATTCTAACTGGGATTATCGGAAATGGCGGCGAGATGATGGGCGAGGCTTTTTTGGACCCCGAGGCAAAAAATCTGGAAAAAATTGATGGCCAGATTCTGGTCACTAAATTTTTAAAGCCGTCGCACGCTTCATTTTTCAAAAAGATCAAAGCCGTCATCACTGATCACGGCAGTGCCGCTTCTCACCCGGCCATCCTGGCTCGAGAGTTTGACATCCCCTGCATCGTCGGGACTGGCAATGCGACTGAAAGGATAAAACACGGGCAGCGGATTCAAATAAAAATGGACGGTGATCAAGGCATTGTATTAATAATCTAATTAAATAATTTTAAAAAATATTATGGCTAAGGGAAAGAAAATAACCAAAGGCATTCATTTGCCAAAGTTGAAATGGCGTTTGAGAAAAGCAAAACAACTCGCCAGATAAAAAAAGCCGCTCGCAAATTGAGCGGTTTTTTTAATATTGACAAAAACGATAATAAATGATAATCTTAGTTATTGAAAAAGCGACAATTCCCTAGCCAGGATTTAACATATTAAGACAAATGTACTTTAAACAAAAAACTAAAGGAGGAAAAAATGATAGGACTAGGATTAAGTCAGAGCTTGCGCCAAACGAAAAAGCTGGCAACATCACTGACATTGCAACAAAGTGCTATCCAATCTCAGCAGTTGTCTCTTCGGCTCGAACTCGTGGAACAACTGGGTGGCGAACGTTACCAGCCAAAGGCTCATTGCCCAGCTTGCGGTCGCGAATTGACTCCAACCGAGATTATTAGGGGCTTTAGCCACGACATCAATGACTTTGACACGACTTGTTCTGGATGCGGTCACCGCTTCCAGCCGACCATCATCTGCTTCGGTCACGGCACAGAAGTTGAACTGCCTTTTTTCTGCGACTGCCAAACTCTTCATAAAATGGAAGGGCTGCAGCATCTTTCTCCGCAAGAAATTTCCAAAAAAGAGCCGGCAGTCTATCGCTCGGCAATTGTTCACCACGGTGGACTGAAAAGTGCCTTTGCCAAAAACAACATTGATTATCCTTTTCAGGAAATTCATGATTGGAAAAGCAAAGTCACGCCGTTTTTGGGACGAATGCAAGACACTGTTATTGCCGAATGCTGTCAGGTCTCTACTTCCACTATCAGGGCATTGAGAAAAAAACTGAAAATTTCTCGCTTTACTTTGAAAGTCGCTCTGGCTGAAATCAAAGCATAGTCAAAAAAATAAAATCCGCTCTTTACTGGGGCGGATTTTTTCTTTACACTAAATCTATATGGACTACAAATTTAATTACATTGTTAATCTTTGTTATCTTCTCAATAATAAAAATCAGGTACTTTTGATTATGAAAAAGCGCGGTTTTGGCGCTGGCAAATGGAACGGACCAGGCGGCAAAATAAAACAAAACGAAACCCCAGAACAAGCCGCTATCCGCGAAGTTGAAGAAGAAACCGGCTACACGCCAGCTAATTTACAAAATCTTGGGTTTATTGAATTTATTTGGCCGCACAAACCTGAAAATAATCAGGTCTGCCATATTTTTCTCTCCAAAAATTTTACCGGTAGGATGCGCGAGAGCGAAGAATCATTGCCGCAGTGGTGGGATATTGATAAAATTCCTCTGGACAAAATGTGGCCAGACGATATTTACTGGTTACCCGACGCCTTGGCCGGCAAAGAAATCAAATACAGATTTTTCTTTGATGAGAACAACGGATATCTGAAACACGAATCTTTAAACACGAATAACACTAATAAATCAAATTCGTGAAATTAGTGATAAAAAATTTAGTGTTCAAAAGAAAATCCCCGCCAGAATGTTGACGGGGATTTATAATTCACGCGGCTTCGCGCACAGCCAGGAAGTAACAATCTTTGCGCCAGGCACTAAAATTCAGGGCAAGGCGCAGATTACAAACTTCATGCAGAGTTTGCAAACCCACAAAAAATCTACTACCCTCACTATCAATCCAGCTAGTACCCAGCGCGATAAGTTTGGGCAAAAGACGCTTGGCTTGCCCGTGCGTTTCGCCAACGGCAAGCAGATGTTCGATCTTGGCCGGTTGTAAGGCATGCTGAACTAAATAGGCCAAGACTTCCTCTGTTGTACAGCTTTTTTTAAAATGAACACAAAACAATTTCACTTCATGCTCGCCATTGCCCACTACCGGAAAATTTTGATCATTGATTTCCGGGTCAACGCCGTCATATTTGCCGGCTTCGATTAGTTCAACCAGCGACCGGTTATAATTGATCTTTGTCTCAAACGGTCCGGTGATCTGTAAACTCGACATAAGAACATCAGCCAATTTCTGGGCCAGACCGTCTTCGGTAAGAATGCCGCGCAAATCATCGTCGGTGCCGCCAATGTCCTGCACGGCGTTGACGATCTTTTTCCAAATTTCAAATACGATACCGAAAGAACTCAAAAAATCGCTCTTCTCCCTGACCATTTGGTCCTCCTTTTTTGTGGCCTACCCTATTCGTACACCTATACGAACTCGGACCTGCCGTGAATACGATTGATAGAAAATTAACTCATTTTTAAAATTCTGTCAATCTTAAACATAAAAAATTATTGTATAATTCGCAAAAAATTTGTATATTTATTATATATGAAACAAGAATTTCGTTGCGTTTTAACAAACCAAGAAGCCTCGGATATTATCAAGCAGGCAAAGATTATCAATTCTTATCACGCCATTGATGAATATACTGGCAGCCAAAGAACCAGGGTGAAAAATTTTGAGGAGAAAATTGTAGAAGATTATTCGACAAAAGTGATGGGCAAAATTGCCAGAATCGGCATGAAGATTGAATTGCCCGAAATTAATATACCAACCTATCTGGAATTAAAAATTACCGAAACGCAATTTTGCCGCTGGGAAATTGAATTTGAGGGCGAGACGCCAGAACAATATAAAAACCGCGGATCCATTCGCGGCTGGCAGATATTGATTGACCAGAATAAATAAAAAATCGGCACATTTTTAAAAAATGTAGAGACGCGGTGCACCGCGTCTCTACGTATTTTATACGAGCCGATTTTTTTATTCCCAATTTTTTGCTTTCAGCCCTTCGGCTGCCGCGGCCACCTGTGCTTCTTGTTTGCTAGTACCTTCGCCCTTGGCTACCAGCTCTTTCTTTAAAAATACTCCGACCACGAAGTGCTTGGCGTGGTCTGGCCCCGACTCTTCGATCACTTTATATGATGGTGTTACCCCGACCCTGTCCTGGGCGATTTCCTGAAAGCGGCTCTTGGGATCTTGATAAAGTTTGTGTTTTAAAATTCCCGGCAGTTTAACAATTACCTCCGCTTTAATCATTTTTTTGGCGGCTTCGTAATCCTTATCCAAATAAATGGCGCCGATGATTGCCTCCATGGCATTGGCCAAAATTATCTGGCGGGCCTTGGAATTTACGTCCTTAGCCTCGCCCTTGCTTAAATACAGAAAATCTTCAATGTTCAAATCCTTGGCAATTTCCGAGAGCATCTTGGCGTTAACCATGGCCGCGCGCCAGTTGGTCAATTCACCTTCCGGGTTGGGATAATTTTTGTATAAATATTCGGTGACGACCAGCTCCAGAACGGCATCGCCTAAAAATTCCAAGCGCTCATTATGCGGCAATTCAAACTCCGGATGCTCGTTTAAATATGAGCGGTGAACAACGGCCTGTCTGATCAGATCCTTATTTTCAAATTTCACTTTTAATTTTTTTTCCAGCTTGGAAAAATCTCTCATAATATTAGCTTTGGGCTTGGGGCTATGGGCTAAGAGCTCTACGCTCTAAGCTCAAGGCTCCGAGCCAAATAAATTATTCCTTAATCTGTCCATTGGTTTCCATCTCTTTGTAAATGGCTCCCAAAACACCGTTCACGAATTTACCCGATGATTCACCGCCAAAGGCCTTAGCCACTTCAATCGCCTCGTTGATCGCCACCTTGGAAGGAATCTCCGGATCCATCTTCAATTCATAAACCCCTATTCTCAAAATGTTTCTGTCAACGACCGTAATCTGCTCCAGCGGCCATTCGGTCGCATATTTTTTTATGAGTTCATCAATCTCCTTGATATTTTTTACCACGCCCTCCACCAAGTTCTGCGCGAAATCCTTGTCATCAAAACCGGGCGCGAATTCCGCGAGATTATAAACCAGAAGATTTTTTAAATCTTTTTCTTTTTGGCCGTTAAAATCCCACTCATATAAAGTCTGCATGGCAAGAGTGCGGGAAAGGTGGCGGTTTGACATATTGGAATGATTAACCACGAAATTTTTTTCACCAAACTCACTAAAATTTCGTGTTTTTTCGTGTTAATTATTTAGTAGTTCAGATTTCTACTTACCCTGTTTTTCGGCGGCTTGAGCTTTTTGTTTTTTTAATTTTTTCTCTTCTTTTTTGTCCAATTTTGATTTGAGATACTCCTTGCCTTTGTAGGAACCGCAATACGGGCAGACTCTGTGTGGTAAAATCTGCTTGCCGCATTTTGAACACGATGAAGTTCTGGTCGCCTCTAGAGCAAAGTGCGCCGCTCTTCTCCTCTTTGAACTGCTGGCTCGTCTTTTCGCTGGTACTGACATAATTAATTGGAATTATGAATTATGAATTTAGAATTAAGAATATTGTAGCTTATTTCCAAAATTTATTCAAGAGAAAAGCTTTGAATATTGACAAGATTAATAATCTTTGATAAGCTAAAAAATCAAAATTAAAGGAGGAAAAAATGGCGAGCCTTAGATTTCATGAAGAGCCGGGAGAGAATATGGAAAAAAGACTCGCGGATCTGGCAAATGAATTTCATTGTTTATTACACATTGGCCTAAAGACAAAAGATGGGGGCAAATACTGGATTATCGGCCAAGAGGATGGCCTACGTGCAATCGAAAAAAAACTGAACGTACAGCACTTGCCCTCGGGCTATTTTTCGCAACAAGATCTTTCTATCGATGACGACTAATTCAGAATCAAAAGAGGATGCGCAAGCACCCTCTTTTCTATTTCAATTAAACTAATGTTACGCTAGCCACCCTATCGCCCTTTTCCTTGAAGCTCATCAGGCGCACGCCTTGAGTGGCGCGACCCAAGTGGCTGACGCTCTTGAGCGGCAATCTAATCACCTGGCCCTTTTCTGAAATAATTATCATGTCGCGATCCAAATCTTTATTATTAATCAAGCGCGCGCCAATAATTTTGCCAGTCTTTTCAGTAATCTTGGCCGTCTTAATACCTGTGCCACCGCGGCTCTGCAATCTATAAGAATTTATGCCAGAACGTTTACCATAACCATTTTTCATCACCACCAATAAATCTAAGTTGGCGTCTTTCATGCCTTTTTCATTGATATCCATGCGCACTACAAAGTCAGCGCCTTTCAGGCGGATACCGCGCACGCCGGCGGCTGCTCGGCCCATCGGCCTTATATCTTTTTCCCTAAAGCGCACTGACATGCCGTCATTAGTTACCAAAACTACTTCATCAACGCCGCTGGATGGTTTGGCATAAAGCAAGATGTCTCCTGATTTTAATTTGATGGCAATCAAACCGCTCTTTCTGACCTTGGTGATTTCGGTAATATCAACTTTTTTAATCAAACCTTTTTTAGTCACCAGAACCAGATATTTATAACCAGTTAAATCAGCCAGATCCAAGACAGAAGTAACATTTTCGTGCGGTGCTAGTTGTAAAAAGTTAACTAAAGCCTGACCTTTGGCAGTTCTAGCCGCTTGCGGGACTTCAAAGGCTTTTAGTTGGAAGACGCGACCGCTGGTGGTAAAGAATAATAAGTCAGCGTGAGTATTGGTGGTGAAAAAATGTTCCACGATATCTTCTTCTTTTGTAGTTAAACCCATCACGCCCTTGCCGCCGCGTGCTTGCGTCTTAAATGTTTCTGGCGGCATGCGCTTGATGTAACCGTCGCGAGTCACCACCACGATAGTCGGTTCATTGGGAATCAAATCTTTAACTGAAAATTCTCCGACTGGTGATTTAACAATCTCTGTTCGGCGCTCATCACCATACTTTTCTCTAATTTGCGCCAAATCTTTTTTGATGATATTTAAAATCTTTGTTCTTGATTTCAAGATGCCTTCCAATTCCTCAATTAATTTCTTAATTTCCTTCAACTCATCAATTAATTTCTGCCTTTCCAGATTAGCTAACTGTTGGAGCCGCATTTCCAGGATGGCAGTGGCCTGAATTTCAGTAAATTTGAACTTCTTCATCAAATTTACCCTGGCCTCATCTTTATCTTTTGATTTCTTGATAGTTGAGATGACGGCGTCTATGTTATTAAGCGCCTTAACCAAGCCCTCCAAGATGTGAGCGCGCTCTTTAGCTTTTCTTAATTCAAATTCGGTTCTGCGCCTAATCACCACTTCGCGGTGTTTCACGTATTCTTCCAAAATCATTTTTAAAGTTAAAACTCTGGGTTGTAAGCCGTCAATTAGAGCCAAAGCATTAACATGAAAAGTATCCTGCAAAGAAGTCAGCTTATATAATTGGTTTAAAATTTTCTTGGGATAAGAATCCTTTTTAAGTTCGATCACGATTCTCACGCCTTCTTTTGATGACTCATCGCGTAAGTCCTTAATGTCTTTGATTTTTTTGTCGCGCACCAAGTCAGCGATTTTTTCAATCAACTCGGCTTTGTTCACGCGGTAAGGAATCTCGGTCACGATTATTTTAAATTTGCCGCCTTTATCTTCCATGATCTCGGCTTTGGCGCGCATAACAATGGCTCCCTTGCCCGTCGCGTAAGCGCGTTGAATTTCTTTCACATCGTAGATAATGCCGCCGGTTGGAAAATCAGGGCCCTTGATAAACTTCATCAAATCTTCAACAGTGGCTTTGGGATAATCGATCAGGTGGGTAATACCGTCGCACAATTCGGTTAAATTATGAGGCGGAATGTCAGTGGCCATGCCAACGGCAATGCCCATAGTACCATTCAAAAGCAGATTAGGTAATTTCGCTGGCAAAACCAAGGGTTCATTATGCGAGCCATCAAAATTTGGCACAAAGTTAACCGTGTCTTTATCAATATCCAAAAGCATTTCCTCGGCAATACCCTTTAATTTGGCCTCGGTATAACGATAAGCAGCAGCCCTGTCGCCATCCATGGAACCAAAGTTGCCTTGGCCCCAAACTAATGGATAGCGCATGGAAAAATCTTGGGCCATTCTGACCATGGATTCGTAGACGGAAGAATCGCCGTGAGGATGATATTTACCCAAAACTTCACCGACGATGGTAGCTGATTTTCTGAATTTAGCCGAAGGTTTCAAGCCCACATCCCACATGGCATATAAAATTCTACGGTGAACCGGCTTTAAACCATCGCGTACATCTGGCAAGGCGCGGGCCACGATAACTGACATGGCATAATCCAAATATGACTCTTGCATTTCATCGACAAGAGACCTTTGCTCAATTTGGCTGGCGATAGGAGCGCCTGATTTTTCTAATTCTTCTGAAGTTTCATTTTTTTTAACTTTTTTGCCTGAAATTTTCTTGAATTTCTTATTACTTTTATTTTTCGCTACCATATTTAATCTTTAATTAGTTGTTAAATTCAAATTTTGACTACCCTCAATCTGGTTTTTCATTTGCTCGGTAATATCATTTTTAACTTTCTCTTCGATGATAATGTTTTCTGTCGCTTGTAAAAAATTGTCGGCGGCTTGTTTTTGCAAACCGATGGCCTGACTAAAATTTCCAAGAGCATTTTGTAGGGTGCCGACGATCGCTGACAAATCCTGACTGGAATTTGGATTCCCCAGCCCCTTGCCGAAACCTTCTCTAACGTTTAATAACCAAAATATCATAATCACGGCCGTGAGACCGAAAACTCCGGCGTAGACTAGCCGCATTTTTCTCTTCTGACTCTTATCTTTTTTTCTGTTTTCAAAATAAATAAAATTCTCATCTACATCTTCAAGTCTTTCCCCTACTAGATCAGCTGCGGCAGCCGGACCAAAATTTGTAGGCTCGGCCATTACTTGTCCGTAAAAACCTTCTGTCTGGCCGCCACCCTTCTTAACACCTCGTCTAACCTTGACCGGTTTTTTTATTTTCAAACTTTTTTTTCCTGCCATGACTTAAGATTTACTTAAAAGAATAACTTTTGTTTCTTCCTGGGGCAAATCCTCCCTCTTATTAATTTTTAGCTTATCCATTTTTTCCGGGTTGGTACTGCCAAATTCTTTCAAAAATTTATCAACTGGCTCAAGCTTGGTGAAAACGCCCGCCTCTTTATAGTGCATCGGAATGACGATTCTGGGCTGAAGCTGACTGATAATTTTGACTGCCTGTTCGCCATCAATGGTCACGTTGCCGCCGACAGGAATTAAAAGCACATCAACTCCCTCCAGCATCTCCAGCTGTTCATCGGTCAGGCTGTCTTGTCCGAAATCACCCAGGTGAGCCACTTTTATTCCTTCCATCTCTATTAAAAAAATGTTGTTTTTGCCCCTCTCGGCTCCCTGCTTATTGTCGTGATAAGAATTAATACCGTAGACAAAAACATTTTTAACTTCGTATTCGCCGGGTCCGTCAATTAAAAAAGGCTCGCCTTTGATGGCCTCCTTGTTATTGTGATCGAGATGAGCGTGAGTAATCAACAGGATCTCGGCGCCGAATTTTGGCATCTTGGCACCGGCGCCGTACGGATCAACGGCTACGGTCACCTCTTTGTCTTGAATTTTGAAGGCTGAATGACCGAGCCAAAAAATGGTCATATTTTGATATTTAAGTATTAAATAATAAAACAAAGTTATTCACTTTGCTACTAATATTTTAGCATAAAAAAACGAAGTCTGCAACAGAAAAAGTTATAAAAAAGAGGCACAAATTTGTGCCTCTTGGCGGTTAATCAATCCTTAATTTAAACGATTTAACCTTGGCGAAATCAACATTAGGATCTTTTGGGGAAATGGTAATCACCAAATCTCGCGTGATTATCTCCTTTTCACCTATCGACTCGGGCCTGGCGAGCTGCATCTCTAACCAAGATTCTGAATCTTCATCAAAAATATCTAAGTCGTAAGTCTGGAGAAAATTTTCTTTCGCGGCCCCATCAACACAAACCACTAAATTGCTCCTACCGACGAGGAATAGCAAGTCTTGATTTTTTGAATCACTGAAATATTTCTCCCGGGCAACTTCCGCTACTTTGTCGTAAAGCGGAAAGACATAATGGTGCTTGGAATAAGTTCCTTCTGGAGAACTTAAGACTCCAAGTTTTCTTAAATTAACATTTCCCTGTACGCCGAAAATATTTAAGACATCGGCCTGCCGGAAAATTAGAATATTGCCCCATTTATGCTTAATGCCATAGATGGCCAAATCAACGCCAAGTATTTTTGCCGTGTTTTGTCCCTCGGGAAAATTCTTAATAAAGCCCCGCTTTAGCGCCGAAAAAAGAGTTTGATAAGAAATCCCCAGAAGCTTGCCTGCTTCGGCTATTGTGAAAAGTTTTGAGGGCTTAATCTTCATTTCTAGCATAAATGGCCTTAAACGGCTTACGACAAATTTATCAGCCATCGCTTTTAAGGCCGAGCTGTAGCCCTGACAAAATATTTCTTCGTATTCAACTCCGGTGATTAGTGAAAGAAGCTGCGCAAAGGCTTCCAGGTCGATGTAATTATGCATGCTTTTATTTTTGAATCTACCTTCAGGAATAATAAGGCCGTTTTTAATCAAATTTTGACAGATTCGATAATCAAAGCCAAGCGTAAACCAATCTTCGATATGACTTCTTGTGATTGGCCGTTCGACCATCAGCTTTTTTTTCTTTAAAAATTCAAGATGTTTTTCTTGCCTGGTGAGAAATTTTTCAAACCATTCACAACCGCGATAGGCTTGAAATAAAATCTTCACCCTCTCTTTTGCCGTCAGGCTGGCAAATTTTCCTGACTTAAAAACGAACCTATTTTTCAGGATCTCTTCAATGGGAACCCCCAGGAGCCAGCTCAAAGTTTGAGCTATCGAGAGTGGAGAAATTGGTTTTTTAGCCAAAGGCAAAAATCCATTCGATTTGGATTTTGTTAGCGACCGCAACAACCCAGACTCGCATAATTTCCTTACCGTGGAATAATGCAAAACTAATCTTTTTTCAATCCCACTCCGGAAATATCTCTCTCCTTCAATAATGCACGGCAAATTAATAATGCCTCTTTTGAACGCGTTCCTGTTCCCATAACTGGATTTAAAAGCTCCCAATCTTTTCGCGCTCGGAGGCACTTGAAAAATACCGCTCCTCTGTTCAATATCCAGCATGTCTAAAATTATTTCCACATTACCCTCCTTTATTTATTGTTAAAGTTCAATTATTTACATTTATCGAATTCCTCAACCTTAGCACGAAGGCAGAAAAAAATAAAGCCTTCAAAACCAATAAATATTGATTAAAATCATGAATTGTTTATAATGGGTTCAAACCTAAAAATATGATTCAAACCAAAAATCTGACCATCATGTTCACGGACATGAAAGGCTTTACGGCTAAAGCCGCTACTCACTCACGCGAGCAATTACACCATCTGCTCGAACTGCAAGATGAATTGATAAAACCAGCCATAAATCTTTTCGACGGCCACATTGTTAAAACCATTGGCGATGCTTTTTTAGTCACTTTTGAAAGTCCGACAGACGCGGTACTTTGTGGCATGAAAATCCAGGAAAATATTTTAAATCACAACGCCCGCGCGGCTACGACCGATCAGATTGACGTAAGAATCGCTGTTAACTTGGGTGAGGTTAATATTAAGGATAATGATATTTTCGGGGAACCAGTTAATATCGCTTCCCGCATTGAGAGCATCGCCGAGCCAAACGAGGTGTATTTCACTGAAGCGGTTTATCTGGCCATGAACAAAAATGAAATACCCACCGCAGAAATCGGTTATCGACGGCTCAAGGGTGTTCCTGAACAGATTAAAGTTTATAAAGTGTTAAGTGAACAAACCAATCTAATTCGCGCTAAATTAAAAAGGGAGGAACTCGCCCAAGCCAATGCCAATCTAGCCAAGGACCAGGAACACGTAGCCACCCAAGCAGCGCCGCTTCCGTTAGAAAAAAGCAAAGAAGAACAAAAACCCGCCAAAAAGTCGTTTTGGCGAAGACATAAAAGAAAAATAATAATAGCGCTTTTTATAATTTTATTTTTAATCGCGATCGGCAATGCTAGCGAGAAAAATAAGCAGCAACAAATATTAAATTTATTACAAAGCCAAAACGCATTCCAAGATCAGACTATACAAAACAATAACCAGGCAAAAATAATTGAGATCATGGATCACTTAAGGCTGATAACGCAAAACCCACCCAAGGAATACGTTCCGCAAATAATTAGTTTTATTGAAACTCTATCAAAAAATCCGAATCTGACCCAAAAACAATCCGCGGAATTAAGGGCCATGCTAACCAAATTGAAAAAAACCTAGCTTGACAATAATTTTTACTTGAGTTAAAATCCTAAATACCATTTGAAAACCTTAATTAACACCCCTCTCTAAATGAGGGGACTTGCAAGGTCATCTCACAAGACTTTTGCGGGTTAACCTTAAATAAACTTCTCCCGTTTAAGGAGAATTCTTTATTTTATAAGGATAAAATATGTCTATTAAAGACACTAAAAATTCGGAATTCGCCAAACTAATTTCTGACCCAAAATATTTTACATTGCCAAAAGCAGGCGAAGTGGTTAAGGGCAAAGTAATTAACGCCTCAAAAAGCGAGGTGCGCCTCGATATTGGCGGCGTCAAAACTGGCGTCATCCGCGGCCGCGAACTTTATAATGAATCAGATGAATACGGCGGACTCAAAGTCGGCGACACTGTCGAGGCAACGGTGGTAGAACTTGAAAATGAGAACGGAGAACTTGAATTGTCTTTCCGTTTTGCCGGTCAGCAAAAAGCTTGGAATTCTCTGCGAGACTTGATGGCCAAAGGCGAAGTTATCATGGCCAAAGTTACTGACGCCAACAAGGGCGGTCTGATGATTAAGCTCGATCACACCGCTGGTTTTCTGCCAGTTTCCCAGCTAATTCCCGAGCATTACCCCCGCGTTGAAGGCGGCGATAAAAACAAGATACTGGAATTTTTAAAAAAGTTCGTCGGCCAACTGCTTCAGGTCAAGGTTATCGACGTTGATGAGCGTGATGAAAAACTGATCGTCTCCGAGAAAGCCGCCTGGGCCGAAGCTCAAGAAAAAGCAGTCTCGAAATTCAAAGTCGGCGACAAAGTAAAGGGCAAGATTACCGCTGTCACGGACTTCGGCGCCTTTGTGGAATTTGGGGATAAGATGGAAGGCCTCGTCCATATTTCAGAAATCGCCTGGCAGAGGATAGATGACCCGCGCGAGTTTGTGAAAGTTGGAGACGCGGTTGACGCGGAAATAATAAAGATAGAAGGCACTAAGATATTTCTCTCGATGAAAAAGCTAAAAGGCGATCCGTGGAAAAATATTGAAAAAAAATATAAAGCCGGCGACGTGGTCAGCGGCAAGGTTCTCAAAGTAAACCCGTTTGGACTCTTTGTCGAACTGGATTCAGATATTCACGGCTTGGCCCATATCTCCGAATTGTCAGAAAAACCAATTACGGACGTCAATGAAATCGCCAAGGCTGGCGAGACGTTAAAATTCAAAGTTATTTCCGTGGAGCCAGAAAACCATCGCCTGGGTTTGAGCCTAAAATCACTTAAAGAAAAGTCTAAGCAGGAAAGCAAGCCGGAGGCAAAAGAGGAAAAAGAAAAGAAAGAGAAGCCAGAGCCTAAAAAAGAAAAACCAGTGAAGAAAGAAAGTGCCAAAAAGAAAACAGCGAAAAAATAATCAGATACTAAAAAACTCCCACGCGGGAGTTTTTTATTTTTCCACACCATCGTCTGGAGCCGGTTGCGATTTTTTTTAACCAAGGTATAATTAAAATCAAAGGAGGAAAAAGTATGAGCAGCCCGACAGATATCTAGCCAAAAACGGATTTGGCGAGGAGAGCCGAAAAATTAACGAAGGAGGTGTTAATGGAGAAGCTCTTTCAGCGGCCATTCACTGGCGCGTAAGCAGCTGGACGCGATGAAAATCGCAAAATTCAGGAGGTGAAAATTGACCTAGAAAAAGCCCAGGTGGGCAAAGACAGCACCGCGGATTCCGCAGGGGCTTGCGAAGCAAGCCCCTTTTATTTTTGAAAATGCTATAATATTATCAACGAATTTCCAATAAGTAACAATCAGCCATGCAACTTTTTTTCTACGGCGGAGCCAAGGTAGTGACCGGTTCAAATTATTTAATCAAGGCGGGTAAAAGCCAGGTTCTGGTTGACTGCGGACTTTTTCAGGGTCCGCCCGAATTAATAGAGCTGAATTCCTTACCTTTTCCCTACGATCCAAAAACAATCGACTGTGTTTTTATTACCCATTCTCATCTCGACCATTGCGGTCGGCTGGCTAAACTGGTAAAAAATGGATTTCGAGGGAAAATATTTTGTACGCCGCCGACTAGAGACTTGATGGAAGTCGCGCTGGCAGACGCGGTTCATCTCATGGAAGAAGAATATCAGGAGAGGGGTGTTTTACCGCTCTATGGGATCGATGACTTGAAATCCATGCTCGAGCTCGTTGAAACACATCCTTATGAAACCAGAATAAAATTCAACCAGGACATTGAATTTACGCTAAGAGACTCCGGGCACATACTCGGCTCCAGTATGATTGAACTTTATTTAAGCGAGGGAAAAAATAAAGCAAAAATTGTTTTCACCGGCGACTTGGGTAACCCGCCGACACCGCTCTTAAATCCCCCTGCCAAAATAGATAAAACGGATTATTTAGTCATTGATTCGGCTTATGGGGATAGAGTTCACGAAGATCGTGATATAAGGAAACAGCTTTTACAAAAAGCCATCAGCGACGCCATTAACAGAAAAGGAATACTCCTAGTGCCCTCTTTCGCTCTGGAGCGCACGCAAGAACTCCTGTACGAACTCAACGACTTTGTTGAGAATAAAAAAATCAGCCGAGTTCCGATTTTTATCGACAGCCCGCTGGCCATAAGAATTACGGACGTTTACAAAAAACATCAAGATTATTTCAATAAAGAGGCGCAGTACGTAATAAAATCGGGCGATGATATTTTCGCTTTTCCGGGGCTTGAGTTTACTCCCAGTCGGGAGCAATCAAAAGCGATCAACAAAGTCAAGGCGCCTAAAATAATTGTGGCCGGTTCGGGCATGTCAACGGGCGGCCGAATTCTTTATCATGAAAAGTTGTATCTGGCCAACCCCAACAATATGTTTCTGATAATCGGTTTTCAGGTTGAAGGTACTCTGGGCAGAAAGATCTTGGAAGGCATGCCGATTGTTCGCATTATGGGCGAAGATATAAAAAATAAAATTGAGAGCCGGGCCATTGGCGGCTACTCGGCCCACGCCGACCAAAAACAAATCCTTGAATTCATAGATAAAATAAAAAAACCATTAAAAATGGTTTTTACTGTTCAGGCGGAAAAAAAATCTGCCGAGGTTCTAAAGAAAAAAATCATCAACGATTTAGGAATTTCCGCCCGCTCTCCAAGCTACGAGGAAGTCTACGATTTATAAAAAAAGAATGTGAAGCCACTCTACATCAGCACTATTCGCTTCTTCCCAGGACAATCTTTAACGTTTTTTTACTATGCTCTTTCTGGCTGGTTAAGTTTCACGTTCACAAAAGCCTTTTTTTGAAAACCCACCATTCTCACCAAGTGGCGCAGGGCAGATATGTTCCTGCCTTCTTTGCCGATAAGCATGCCCAGGTCATTCGGATGAACATCAACGGTTAATAGAACTCCACGATCATCAATGCTTCGTTTGACCTTAAAATCGTTCGGATGGTCAACGAGCATATGACAGACCCCCTCCAGAAACTTCTGGTCTTTCTCCATAAAGCTACTACTTAATAATTTTTGCAAGAATATGTAAATTTTTGTTGTAGCTCACACAATAATAAATATACTCGGCGGTAATTTTTTGTCAAGTTATTTTTTCACATTTTTATCGACAGATATTTGGTATTTTCCTATATTTTGCTATAATATAATTAAGATAATTAACTAATCATTATAAAGTATGGCAAAAATGACTAAGTCACAGATGCTAGCAGCTTTAGCTGAAAGCACCGGTATGAAGAAAAAAGACGTAGCCAACTTCGTCACCTCAATGGTTGACATGGCTTACAAAGAAGTCAAGAAAAACGGCGTCTTTGTTATTCCAGGCCTTGGCAAGTTTGTTAAGGTCCATCGCAAGGAAAGAATGGGCAGAAATCCAGCCACTGGCGCCTCAATCAAGATTCCGGCCAAAACAGTGGTAAAATTCCGAGTCGCCAAAGCGGCTAAAGAAGCGGTTTTGTAAAAAACAGCCAAAATAAAAACCCCCGACCTTACGGCCAGGGGGTTTTGTTTTACGTTTTCAATCGCATCGGCACAACTTTCATCCGGCGAAGCTGATCTTCCGCAAAGTGGCTACCCGTCTCCTCCCAGAGTTCAAGAAGTTCCATAACGTCAATGTTATTCGCGTTCCTTAGTCTAAGCTCGGAGATCAGATTGGTAAAAAGCAAAAAATTTTTGCCCAGAGAAAGAAAAAGCAAGGCCGGATGGAGGACGTGGCTTAGCTCTAGATACGCGCTCCTACCCGCGATAATGAAATTTTTTCTCGGCGGCATGTGTCTGCGGCCAAAAGCGAGCGGAAAAAAACCAACACGGAAGAGGCAAAAGTCTGCCAAGCCTTGGATCTGGCTACGGCTGAAAGCCTGTCGCTTCGAAGCCAGGTCAAACAGGGGTGTGTTGGTAAAATTCTCCTTGAAAATCTCGAGGCTGCTGAACCGCAGGAGGAGCAAGATCACGTAACCAAGATCTTCCTCGGCGACCTCCATGGCTGGGCTCAACTGATTCTTTCTCTTCTGAATTATCTGATAAAGTTCTTGTCTGAAAAAATCCTCCAATCCTTCCAGATTTTTCATCTCACCCTCCTTTTTAAATATGATGGTGATATTTTGATACATCGGCGGGCAAATTGCAATATCCCCAGAAAGAACAAGGCGCTGTCAAGAATAATTAACAAAAAATAGCCGATATTATTTCGGATTTATTTAGATTTTTTATTAAAGAACATTAACAAAATTTATTTGGTTTATTTGTTGATCGCGGGGAAATTGCCGGTTATGCTAAAAATATAAAATTAAAAATATGAAAAAAACAAAAACAAAAATCAAATTCTTTTTCCTGATAATTCTCCTTTTGTCAGGATTTTTTGTTAAACCGCAGGTGGCAAGCGCCGCCGATTCTGATCTCATCATAAATGAAATTGGCGCCTATGAGCAGAGCGAGAATGAGTGGGTGGAGATTCTAAACAAAGGCACGGCAGCCGTGGACATGACTGGCTGGAAATTCTATGAGGACCAGACAAACCATAAACTCACGGCGGTTCGGGGCGATTTTATTATCGAGGCCGGCGAGTACGCCATCATCGCCAATGTCGGTAACAACTTTATAAATCTGCATCCGAATTTTACCGGAACTGTCTTGGACAGTTCGTGGTCTTCTCTAAAAGAGAGTGGCGAAGAAATCGGTTTAAAAAATTCAAGCGGCGAGCCAATCGAAACTTTTACCTATCTTCCCTGCCCGGACACCTCGCTGCAGAGAGTCGACCAGAACTCAAATGACTACGGTGAAGCAAATTGGCTCACTCATGCCAGTTCAAACAGCGCCGGCAAACCAAATGAATTTTCTCAAAATGACGGTGACCAAAATCAAGGTCCGGATAATAACGAGGAGGGTGAGGAAGAACAAAACGGCGGCGAGAGCGGTGACACCGGCGAGAAGCCCAATGACAACCCTGAAGAGCCGGCTCAAGACAGCGCCCCAGTCATTCACCCAAAAATTATTTCGTTAGGTACCGTTGTCATCAACGAATTTGTCTCCGATCCCGCGGATGGAGAAGTGGAATGGGTGGAAATTTACAACAAAAACGTTTTTGACATCGATCTTAGCGGCTGGAAACTGATTGATGGCGCCGACACGGCCACCGAACTTAGCGGAATCCTGGGCTCAAATTATGACAATCGCTTTTTTGTCATTGAAAAACCAAAAGGCAAATTAAACAATGCCGGCGATGCCCTAATCTTAAAAGACAGCAATAATAATACTATTGACGCGGTTTCTTACGGTAATTGGGATAACGGCTTTGCCGACCAAAACGCTCCGGTCGCCAAAGATCCGGATTCAACCGCCAGAATATTTGACGGCGCCAACAGCTACAACAACAGGGAAGATTTTGTCGTGACTCAAACTCCGACCAAGGGAACGCCTAATCTGATAACGCTTACCGAAGAGGCTAAAAAGGTAAAACAAGAAAAGGACACCCAGCTAGCGGCTGAAGAAGGCCGGACCGATGAAGACAAAAATATAATCATCAATGAAATTTATCCCAACCCGATCGGTTCCGATCTCGAGGATGAATTTATCGAGCTAAAAAATATTGGCAAAAACGAAATCGATTTAGCCGGCTGGAAAATTAATGACGGCAGTAAGAAAAAATATACGGTCTCCAAAGAAACGATCGGCGAGACCGCAATCAAGCCCGGCCAATTCATGATAATAAAAAGAAGCGTTAGCGGCATCGCGCTCAATAACGACAAAGACAGCGTTAAACTGATTAACCCAAGCGGCCAGACGCTGGAAACAATAAAATATGACGAGGACGAAACTGTGCCAGAAAACGTTTCCTTTGCCAGAGATGAAAATGGCGATTGGTTTTGGACAACGAGCCCGACTGAAAATCAGGAAAATATAATCGTGAAGCTGAACCACGCGCCCGAAATTGACTTCACCTGCACTAAATCCGTGACCCTTGGTGAGGAAATTATTTGCGATGCTTCTGATTCTTACGATTTGGACAATGACGAATTGAGTTTCAACTGGCAAATTGAAGATAAAAATTTTGACGGACCGATAACAAGCTACAAATATGAAAAAGCTGGAACGTATACAATCGCTCTGACCGTGAATGATGGGAAGGAAGAAACTAGCGACTCGCAAAAAGTTAAAGTTGTCGCTCCGGCCAAAGAAGCTGCGCCCAAAACATCCAAGACAACCACGAAAGCTAAAAGCGCTAAAACTACCGCGAAGACGCAGATGAACCAGGCGGGTTCATCGCAAATCGAGCCCAATAACCAAGGTAAAAATGTTCTTAAATATTTATTAACCAGCGCCGCTTTTTTGGGGCTGGGAGTCGTGGCCGTGACCAGAAAAAAGAAAAAGCCCCACGCCAATTCTAGCTAATGGGGCTTTAATGCAGGGTAAGACCTTCGGCCTCGGTGATTTCTTCTATGGTCAGCTTGCCAGTCTCCCTCATCCTCGCGTACTCTTCGGGATAATGTTCCTTCAAACACCTTGGGCAAATCCCTCCGCTCTCATCTTCGAACTCTGATTCAGAATAGCCCAAGACTTTGCTGCAGATGCAACAAATCAATTTGAGCATTTCTCACCTCCTCTTAAAGATATTTTATAACGAATCGTAGCATAAAAAAATCAATCTGTCAATCCTAGGATAATATAGCGTTCTTTGACAATTTAAACTCTAACAAAAAAATTAAAAACAAAAAATTTATGGCAAGAATGAAAGACATTTTGGAAAATTTTTCTGAAAAATTTCCAATCTTAAACAAAACTTACGAACTCTACCAGAGCGCCACGGGGATTTCTTCAAGCGAGGAAAATACTCTGCGAAAAAGCGCTGAAATCACCATCCTGGAAATACTGGAACTCATCGTTATCGCCACTCGCCAGGCGAGAGTCGAAAAGAAACATACTCTAAAGCAAGCCCTGCGTAAACTGGATACCATGAAAGTCTTTGCTGACATGGCCGCCCAGTTAGAACTGGTTAAAGAGCCTAAGTATAATGAAATCAACGAGGGCCTAAAATCAGTCGGCGCCATGCTTGGCGGCTGGTTAAAATCAGTTTCCGTCGAAACTCCGGCAGCGGCCGCAAAATAATCAAAAGAAAAAGGCCTTCTCGCTCCGCGAGAGGCCTTTTGTTTTTAGGGGGAAACTTTTTGCTCCCGCAAACTTGTCAGGCTTTGCCGAAAAGTTTCTGAACGGGGATTTAGCTCAACTGCTTTTTGCCAGGCGACTTCTTGCTGTTCTCGAGCGTCCATCAAGCCCAGAATCGCGCCCATTTGGTGATAAAGACTTGCCTTTTCTTTCGGGCAACGGCCATCACGTATTTCTTGTTCAATCTCGGTTAGAACTTGCAAGAGCACCAAATGCATTTCACCATCAACCATCGCGTTATTTTCCGACGTCATTATAATCGCTCCTCCTTTTTCATTATAAAACATCTAAACAGTGTAGCAGCTAAAAAACGATTTGTCAAGCAGTCAAACAAAAAATAAGCCGAAAATTCGCTTATTTTAGAGAGAAATTCTAAAATTATTTACAAACCCAAGAGTTTAACCACAAACATGAAGGCGAGAGCCAAAACAAATACCAAAAAATTTATTATTGAACTCTTGGCGTTAATTTCTTTTTGCATCTCCGGGATAAAATCCGAAGCGGCAATGTAGAAAAAGCCTCCGGCCGCGATCGGTATTATGACATTGGCAAATCCGCTAATTTCATTGCTCAAAAAATAGCCGACAAGCGCTCCTAAAACCGCGATAACCGAAAGTAAAAAATTAAAAATAATAGCCTTGGTTCTGTTGTAGCCAGAGTAAAGCAAAACACCAAAATCTCCCAGCTCTTGAGGTATCTCGTGAGAAATAATGGAAATGCTGGTCGCCAAACCAAGGGCGGGGCTGACGACAAAGGCGGCCATCACGATTACGCCATCTAAAAAATTATGAATGCCATCACCGACCATGTTAATTTGCCCGAGATGTTTTTTCTCTTCGCACTCTTTATCATGGCAATGATGCCAGCGCAAAAATTTTTCCATCATAAAAAATAGACAGAAGCCGACTATTGTCCAAACGAAGACCATTAGTATATCATCATTTTTTTCAATAACATCCGGTAATAAATGAAAAAACGCGCCGCCAATCAAACTGCCCGCCGAAAAACTGACAAAAAATATCAATATTTTCTTTAAAATATTGTCTTTAAGTATAAACACAAAAAAACCGACCTGGCCGATGATACTGATAACCAGGGTGCTTATCAAACCGTATAACAGGGCTGTGGGCATATAAAGTATTATTACCTCATTATAATTTAAATTTTAAAGAATAGTCAATAATCGCCTCTTGATTTTATTTATAAAACGTAGTAAACTGGTTTTACATAATGCGGGCCCGGTTATAAGTTTGTGTAATATGAATAAGGCTGGGCGTGCACAGTTAAAAGTTAGTGTGATATATATCTTGTATATTGGGGCGGGCCCAGTTAAAAGTTAGTGTTTAATTGAGTCCAACCGCATTGTTAGGCTACGAATAAACAACGCGCCTAAACGCATTATCACATAAACTTTTAACTGGGCGGGTGTAGTTCAGTTGGCTAGAACGTTTCCTTGCCAAGGAAAAGGTCGCCGGTTCGAATCCGGTCACCCGCTCAAACAAGAATTAGGTTGAGAATCCAGCCTGACCCCGCACCCCTGTGGTGCGGGGTCACCCGCTCAAATTAGTAATTGGTAATTTGTAATTAGGTATTAGATATTAGGAATTGGAAAAATTTATTATTTGAACTCCTACGGAGTTTTTTTGTTTCTTTTTAAATTCAAATCATAGAGCGCGATGCTGGCGGCAATCGCAACATTCAAAGATTCTTTTTTCCCTTGCATGGGAATGTAAACCATTTCATCGGCTAGCTTCAAAATATTTTTGGTTATTCCGAGAATTTCATTGCCCACAATAATGGCTAAGGGAAATTTCGGCTCAAATTTGTTTAGCGGCTTCGCTCCCTTCGTCAATTCAAGGGCAATGATCTTGATTTTTTGTTTTTTTAATTTCTTTATCAAAGTCGCTGTCTGCCAATAATGTTCAAACGGCACTGTTTTTTCCGCGCCCAGCGCAGTCTTAGCGATCTTGGCCATTTGTTTATCGACAGGAAAACCAGAATAGCCGCATAAATAAATCTTGGAAACGGAAAAAGCATCGGCTGACCTGAAGATCGAACCGATATTAAACAAACTGCGGATGTTTTGCAAAATTAAATAAATTTCTTTTTTCTGCTTTGACATAGAGTCCTTTTTATTTTAATATAAGAGGTACAAAAAGGAAACACTGAAATTTAAGAACAAAAACAAAAATATGTACTACACCTATGTACTTTTAAGTAAAAGGGATAAGAATTTTTACATCGGACATACCGGTGATTTAAAAAAAAGATTTAAGGAGCATAATGAAGGTAAATCAAGATCGACTAAGCCAAGGAGACCATTTGATTTGATTTACTACGAAGCTGGCTTGAATTTAGTAGATGCTATAAGGAGAGAAAAATTTTTGAAAACAGGTCCTGGCGGCAGATATCTGAAAAAACGTTTAAAATTTTATTTAAAAGAAATAAATTCTCCGAAAAGCAATAAGGATAAATTTATTAAATTTTATTAATCCGCACGGAGTTATTTTTTTAACCATTACAAGATGATGGCCGGCCCCGTTAGAAGTCTATGGATATTTCCGTTTTATGGGTAAGATACGCTTGACGTGAAATACGCGTCAGACACATTGCCTCATAAACTTCTAACGGGGCCGAAGTGGTGAAATTGGTATACACGAAGGACTTAAAATCCTTTGGAGTTAATCCTCCGTGCGGGTTCGAGTCCCGCCTTCGGCACCATCCGTAAAATCGGAGTTGTGTTCTTTATTTCAAAAAGCAAAGAGGCTCTCGCGAGGGAGCTTTTTTGTATTTGACATTCTACGAAAGTAAATATAAAATGTTAATAGTATTAACGAATAATTTAAAACATATGAGAGAAAGAATAGAAATCGGCGGAGAGAAAGAAAAGCAGACGAAAAAATTGGAAGAGATACTAGACACCCTGCAAAAAAAAGTTAAAGAAAAAATTTATCCAGACCAGGCCTCAACCCATGACGGCTGGCCCCCGTTTAATTGGGAAAAATTTATCGATAAAGATACGCTGCTGGGATTTTTAGTGATACAAGAACGAAGCGTCTATAGTAACGGCGGCCAAAGGTTGGAAATCTACGCAGTAAAGCCAAACTCTACACTCCAAAAATTAGACGATATCGGGATTAGTTTTCCAGATACGCCGTGGGAGGAACAAGACTACAGACAGTCCGCCACGATAGAAAAACTAAGAGTTGATAAAGACAGGGTAATTATAAGTATAGATTTGGTTCAGGCAACTGTTGGGAAAAATCCCCAAAGGCAGGAAGATAAAACGGGTGGAGCAGCCCTCATAAAAAAGGACGGCTATAAAACATTTGAAGAGTGGGAAAAAGAATTAGAGGAGCAGCAGAATAAAAAATAAAACAAAAAAGACGCTACGATGTGTAGCGTCTTTTTGTATTATAATTGTATTATAATTGACTTTTTTATTGTGATACTATAAGTTATAGTCAGACAAAAATTAAAAAAGGAGGGAAAGATCGTGAATGATTCAATTGAAAGTCTCGGACATTTATTGGGTCAAGACCTGGCAGGATGGCAAATTGCCTACTATCATTGCTTGAAGCTCAAGCATGGGCTGATGGGATATTTCCCGGCCATCACAACTGCCACGGTCGACGCCACGGAACCGGAAATCGTGGGAGTACTCGACAAAAAATTGCTGCGCAAGGTGTGGCAAACGCTTCCAAAAAGAGAAGCCAAAATTGACACTCTCTTGGTGCTGGCAAACACAGAAAAAGGCATTGCCTTTGATCTGAAGGGCGACGTTGAAATCATGCCGCTGAAAATCTTTTCAAAAAAAGAAATCGATGAACTACTTACCAAGGAAAATCCGTTCAGATGGTCACCTGGCTTAATCGGCGGAAAAGAAGCTGATCATGTTTCAGATCCGGACTTCGGATAAACAAAAAGTAAAAAGGCCGTCATCAGATGGCCTTTTTTATTTCAGCTTGTTTTTTTAGCTTAAAAAAGCTAAGATACTGGTATACAAAACTACGAATTTCTAGACAAAATCTACAAAAATATCTTTTTCAAAAACATGCAAGACAAGGTATTATACAAAGAGCTTAGCTATAAAATTATTGGGACATTATTTGATGTTTTTACTGATATTGGAGTTTGAATAATTTTATGAATAAATTTGACCTTGTCTTAGAGGAAATAAAATCTATTACAAAGAATGCAAAGGACAAAACTGAATTTGATCATTTGCATTCGGTTTGGCAATGGGTCCTTAAACTGAAACCGGGCGCCAACATTGCACTTCAACTAGCCGCTTTAGGTCATGACATTGATAGAAGTATTGAAGAACGCCGTATTAAAAAACAGGATTTTGCGACTTACGACGAATACAAAGAAGAGCATGCCTTACTATCCGCGCAAATAATGTGTGAGATACTACGGAAGTATAATTTTGATGAATCCACGATAGTTAAAGTTAAACACTTAATCGAAAATCACGAAGTTGGTGGTAGCGGCGATATTGAAATTTTAAAAGAAGCTGATAGTGTTGCATTTTTTAATAACCTGCCGCATTATCTTGAAATGCATACTCCAAATGAGACGATAGACAAAATCAAATTCATGTACAATAGATTAAATGACAAAGCAAAGTCAATGGTTAACCAAATAGATTTCAAAGATACGGAATTGACAAAATTATTTAATGAAGCGACAAGTGCTAAGATTAGGATGAAGTAATGAGAATTGAGTAATGAGTAATGGGAACCTGGAAATTAATAAAAAATATTCCAAGAACCCAATACCCATTACCCAATACTATTTTTATGCCCAAAAAACAAGATAAAAACCGCGTGGTCTCTTCCAAAGAAAGCGCTGAAGAAGTCGCTTTTGAAAAGAATTTGCGTCCAAAAAAATTAAATGAATATATAGGCCAAAATAAAGTTAAAGATAACTTGAATATTTTTTTACAGGCAGCTAAAAAGCGCGGCGAACCGATTGAGCATGTGTTAATTCATGGCTGTCCTGGCTTGGGCAAAACAACGCTGGCGCATATTATTGCCAATGAAATGGGCTCAAACATCAAAATTACTTCTGGTCCGGCCATTGAAAAAACCGGCGACTTGGCAGCCATTTTAACTAATCTGGAAAAAGGCGACATACTTTTTATCGATGAGATTCATCGTTTAAATAAAACCATTGAAGAGGTACTTTACCCGGCCATGGAAGATTATTCCCTAGATATAATTATTGGCAAAGGACCGAGCGCTAGAACTCTACGGTTGGATCTGCCAAAATTTACCTTAATCGGCGCCACTACCAGAATCAGCTTAATTTCCGCTCCCTTGCGCGACCGTTTTGGCGCTTCATACAAACTGGATTTTTATGAAGATGAAGATATCCAGAAGATTATTAACCGTTCAGCAAAAATTTTAGATATTGAGATTGACAGTGATGCTTCCAAATTAATTGCCGAGCGTGCCAGGAGAACGCCGCGCGTGGCCAATCGCTTACTCAAGCGCGTGCGTGATTTTGCCCAGGTCAAAGCTGACGGCGATGTTACTGGAAATCTGGCGCTGGACGCCCTTAAACTTTTGGAAATTGATGAACTAGGCCTAGATGAAGTAGACCGCAAGATTTTAATGGCCATTATTGAAAAATTCTCGGGCGGTCCTGTCGGCTTAAATACATTGGCAGCAGCCACCAACGAGGAAATGGATACGCTCGAAGATATCTATGAACCATTTTTGATGCAGTTAGGATTTTTGCAGCGCACGCCCAGAGGCAGAACCGCCACCAAGCGCGCCTTTGAACATCTCGGTTTAAAGCCGATTTTGGATAAAGAGCAAAATAGCTTATTATAAATATATGCTCGAAGTCTCCATCACAACCTACCTTGTCATCTACGGAATCAGCCTCGCCTTATTTTTCCTTTATGCGCTGATAAATCTTTACCACCTGTTCAGATTCGGCTTTTTGAGCTTCACCAGCTTTTTGGCGACGTTTCTATTTTTGGGAGCCACTGTCTTATTGCTGTTTATCACGTATAAACTCGGTCTGCCCATTGATTGGACCCAAACCTTTACCATTTAAAATATCCTATGTATATCGAGGGAACAATACCAAACCGCCAGGAGGATGAGAAGCTGCTTCTTTTTTTAAGACGCCACTGGATTATTTTACTTGGCAAATGGATCTTGTACATACTGCTCGGGTTAATCCCTATCGCCATATATTACTTTCTGCTCTACGCTTTTCCCTTCCTTATAACGAATGAAATCTATTATTCCTTTCTCCTTCTGCTGACCAGCATCTACTATCTATTTATGATTCTCTTTTTCTTTAATGCTTTTATCGACTATCATCTTGATGTCTGGATCGTAACCAGCAAGAGGATCATCGACATAGAACAGAAGGGACTTTTTAACAGGGTCATCTCGGAACAAACAATCGACAAGGTTCAGGATGTTACGGCCGTGCAAAAAGGATTTTTTGAAACATTTTTTAATTATGGCACTGTCATTGTCCAAACCGCCGGCAAGTTGGAGCGTTTTTCTTTTCACCAGGTGCCCTTACCGTTTGATATAGTTAAAACAATAAATGGCCTGGTGCAAAGAGAAGAAGATAATCTCGAACATGAGATACACGAGATACTCCATCACGAAAACAATAAATAGCGACATAAAAAAATTCCCCGCGCCGCGGGGAATTTTTTATTTTTAATAAATCTTTTTTAATTCGATTCCGGTGTAATAGTATTTAAGAATCTGCTCGTAGCCGTAGCTGTAATCATTGGCCAGGAGCAAGGCGCCTCTGGCCGAAAGCCCGACGCCGTGACCGTACATGGTTGTCTTGTCATAACCGGCCGGCTCTTTAACTGCGCGGCACCAAGGCACTGGCGAACCGCCCCAAACGTCTTCCCAATCTCTCGTATAGCCATCGCTGTAAGAAAAATATGGAGTGACAACGACCTGATCGCCGTAAGTTACTACCATGCCTTTAGTCTGTTCAACCGCTTGGGTAACCACGGTTAGGCGCAGCTGTGAATTGTAGCCGCGATAAACCTGATCGTTGGTGGCATCAACCGTGAAATTCTCGGCGGCGTGTTTAGTCCCTCGATTGTAATGATACATGGCATACGTTCTGGCCGCCGTAACCAGAGCTTTCTGATATTCAAGCGGCGAATAATTCGTGGTTTCGGCCAGACCCTTTAAATAATTCTCCAGTTGCAGCTCGTTTATCACCCATAATCTGCTTGTCGCGCTCGCGTATCTGATTTCCAGACTTCCTAAAAATTTATTGTCATTCAAATTCGCGTTCCAGCCAGTCACGTTGTCAAAAGAAATTATCTCGAAAACTGTGTTGCTGGCGTCGCCTTCAAATCTTAAATATGAGCTGGTCGCCAGATTCACTCCGTTGGCTGACAGGCTGTATGTCTTATTGGAAAAGTTAAAGGTGACGTTGCTTTGCACGCCGGCCGGTACGCTCGCCAAAAGCGATTTGTTCTGATCCTTAACTTTATAAGAATAATTGGCAGTTAAAATAACGGCGGAAGAAGTGTAATAAAGTCCAACTCTGATCAGAGGACCATACGCCGAATCTAATTGAGAAGGCCCTGGTGCTGGTGAGGGAGTTGGAGTGGGAGTGACTGGCGTCGGTGTCGGAGCAGGCGTTGGCGCGGGGTCTGGTGTCGGAGCGGGATAGACGGCAGTTTGCGGGCTTGGCGCCGCATCAACAAAAACTACTCCATCGTCAGTAACATTGGCGCCTATTTTTTGACATTCATCCAAGAGCAGCTTTTGAGCGGCTGTTTTTTGTTCATCTGGTTTTAAGCTCATGCATATTTCCACCAAACCAACTGATTGGGAATTATTATTTATCGGCTGGGTCGCCAAAACCGTCGCGGTCTGGTAATCAGTAAAAAAAACATCGGGCATATCAATTATTTTATTTGTCCATTTACTGCCAAACTGCGCTTTTGCTTCAGCTTCTGTCTCGATCCATTTCAGATATGACAAGCTGTTAATCTTAACTACCTTATATACCCTGGGGTCAGTGGCGATTTTTACAAGAGTATTTTCGGGCAATTTCACGTTGCCTTTTAACGGCAGGCTGGAAAGTTCGGCTAGCGTAATCAATTTTACCTTTGAAAAATCATCGCCGTAATAAGACTGGTAAACTTTTTTAAAGGGGAAAGAATATCTGCCGCCGTCCTTTACCAGATAGACGGCAGCGGCTCCGGAATATTTAATTAAATCGCCTTCTTTCAGGGAGGTGGCTGTGGCCGCCTCGGCCGTGCTAATCGCGAAGGGATTAAGTGTAGAAAAATTTTGACCAGCCGGAAATCTTATGATGGTATCGAGGTGAGCTAAAAACTGCGAGACGAAAAAGATAATCAAAAAAGCTATGACAATACTAAGGAAAAAATCCAGATTGGTTCTTTTCCTGGTCATAGCTCGTTCCTGCTTTTGGCAGTATTTCCAGCCGAAATAAGTTGTATTAAAGGTTCTCATTTTATTTTTATTTTATATTTACATTATAGCATTTTTTTCGGTTTCAGTCAATGAAAATGGGCTCTTTGTATACATTATTTGTTCAATAAATTTTCAATGAATTCAAGACAATCTGATTAAGCTTGTCAAAAATGGAGGTCTCAAAACACGGAGTCTTTTCAATGGCGAAAAATCAATTTTTCTGCTACCATATATTTAATATGTCTCTAACAAGAAAAATCGCTTTTAACACCGCGTTACAATTTTCCGGCAAAGTACTGGGAACCATTTTAGGCGTTTTTACGATCGCCCTAATGACCAGATATCTGGGGCAATCGGGTTTTGGCCAATACTCCACCATCATGGCCTTTCTTCAATTTTTTGGGATACTTGTCGACATGGGTTTGTCGCTGACCGTCATTAGATTGATTGCCGATTTTGGAGCAGAGAAAGAAAAGGCGGTTAATAATATTTTTACCTTTAGATTTTTTACTGCTCTTATATTCCTCGGACTCGCCCCTCTCGTGGTTATTTTTTTTCCCTACGATAATCTGATAAAAATCGGCATCGCCATCGCTTCGATTTCATTTTTTTTATCAGCGCTCAACCAAATTCTAATCAGCCTTTTTCAAAATGAGCTGAAGCTGGGAGGAGTCGCCATAGCCGAGGTTGCCGGCAGACTGACACTTCTCGTCCTCGTGGCTTTTTTTGTCTTTAACAATTTTGGATTTTTAAATTTGATCTGGGCAGTGGTCCTGGGTAACCTGGTGAATTTTATCATCAACTATTTATTAGTCTTAAAATTTATAAAAATAAAATTTGCTTTTGACTGGCAGGTCTGGAAAAAAATTTTTCATCTGACCTGGCCGCTGGCCATCTCGATCGCCTTCAACCTCGTCTACTTCAAGGCTGACACGCTCATACTCTCTCTCGTCCGCAGTCAGGCTGAAGTCGGCTTATACAACGCGCCGTATCGGGTGCTGGAAATTCTGGTAAATTTTATTTATCTTTTTACCGGCATAATTTTCCCGTTGCTGACCGCCGCCTGGGTTCAGAAAAATTTTGACAAGTTCAAAAACCTTTTTCAAAGAACTTTTGACGCCCTTGTCATCTTGACCGTGCCCATGATCATAGGTACTTATTTTGTCGCCGAGAAATTGATGGTTTTGATAGCCGGACCAGAATTTACTCTTTCGGGCATGATTTTGCAGATCATAATCGTGGCGACTGGCATAATCTTTATAAATTCTCTTTTCGGCTATGCAGTAGTTTCCATCGACAAACAAAGAAAAATGGTCTGGTTGTACGTTTTTGTGGCGATTTTCTCTTTGGTTGGTTATATTCTGACGATTCCAAAATACGGCTATTTTGGCGCGGCAATATTTACGGTACTCTCTGAATTTCTGATTTTAGCCTTTAACTACTATGTTGTGACAAAAACAGCCAAATTTTCTCCAAAATTTATAATATTTTCAAAGAGCCTCCTGGCGTCTATATTAATGGCCATATTCTTGTACTTTTCGCCCAATTTAAACGTTATTTTTCAGCTAATCATAGCTATATTTATCTACTTTGTATTTATTTATCTATTTAGGGGAATTGAGAAGGAATTTATTTACGAATTATTAAATATAAAAATTAAGCCCGAACAAGAGTTAATTGATGAAATATTAGAATAATTGCTAAAATTAGCTAAAATATCGCACCAGGTTCTTTACAAAAGAAAAAAATTATGCTATAATGAGAGTATAATTGAGCTAAAATTAGCCAATTTTAAAACAAAAACCCAAATGAAATTTAAAATAAAGACAAAATTTGTACTAATTTTAGTGATATTTTGGTCAGCGGTTTTAGCCCTAACCTTGGTTAACGCTGATTCCAATAATAATAACGTTAGAGAGGGCCACCTTGAGATAAACTCACCCGCGGAAAATGGCTCTTTTTTTATTGCCCTAGAATCTTCCAAGAGCGAGATAAATTCCCCTATTTTAAGAACCGACTTTCCCTTCAACGCTTTATTTTTGAGCTGGAATCTCCAAGACGGTTCTCAAGACCAGCCAGCCATCTATGTGAGATTTTTAAATGAGATCTGGTCTGATTGGCAGCAAATCGAAATCGACGATGATATCGGCGGCAAAGACGGTACCGGCGAAGGACTTAATAGCCAAATGATTCCCGCAAAATTAACCGATACGTTTCAATATAAATTGATTTTTAATAATCAAGCCGAAAAAAATAATCTGAAAAATCTAAACTTTACCTATCTCGATACGACCAGGGGGCCGAGTGGAAACGTAACGATGAGTTCTGGCTCAAATGATATCTTCCAGATCGTGGCTCGAAAAAATTGGGGCGCCGATGAAACCTACAGATATGACGCGACTGGCAGTGATCTCTGGCCCGAGGAATATTACTCGCCAAAAAGATTCATAATCCATCACACGGCCGGCGAAGAAAATGGTCTCAACCCTATGACCTCAATACGGGCGATTTATTATTGGCATGCCAAAGTGAAGAACTGGGGTGACATCGGCTACAACTATATAATTGATTCCAAGGGCAATGTTTATGAAGGCCGCTTTGGCGGCGACGGAGTCGTGGGCGGCCATGCCTACATGAATAACAGAAGCTCGATCGGCATTGCCATTTTAGGCTGCTATGAAACTAGAAATGAAAATAAAAATTCAGCTTGTAACACGCCTGATCATCTCACGGACGCGGCTAAAAACGCCCTGGATAAATTGATTGCCGAAAAATCAAGAGAATTTAACATAGACCCGATGGGTCAGAGTGAATACGAGGGCAAGATGATGCCAAATATTTTAGGTCACAGAGACGTGGTCAAAACAACCTGCCCCGGCAATCTTATTTATGATCTTTTGCCGCAAGTCAGGCAACTATCTTATAACATCTTGCAGGAAATCGGCGGCTATAAAAAACCGCAGCCGACTTCAGCCGAACTGGTGAAACAAAGCGCCAAAGAAATTAACGTTGAAGAGACAAGATCGGCCGAGGTGAGCGTTGAATTCAAAAACACCGGTCTGGAGACCTGGCGCGGCTATGAAGATAACTATGTCTATGTCACTGACGAACAGATCAAAAATAAAATGGCCAGAATTGATTCGGTTAAAATCGCCATGGAATCAGCCGAAAAAGATGCTGTCGTCGTTGATTCAAACAACCAGATTTTTAGACTCACCGGAGGAAACGTCGAGCCGGGTCAGATTGGTAAATTTAAATTAGTCCTTGGCTCGCCGGCCGAACAGAAAACCACCAAAAATTTTGTGCTGGCCTGGTCAGATAAAGGCTATTTCCCCAATACCGATTTTACAATTGCCTTAAACAAGATTCCCTGCACCAGCTGCAACCAAACGGTTAACTCTCAAAGTATTTTTCGAGTCGAATTGACCCAGACTGATTTTCCTGAAAAAATTGGCACCAAAGAAGAGATCAAGGGCACAATTAAATTCCAAAACATCAGCAACGCCGCTCTTTTTACTGACAAGCTTCAAGTTCTGATTCAAAACGGGAAAGAGAGCGTTTATCTCGCGAGTCTAGAGAAGGGGGTAATTGATCCAAATTCATTCGTTACTTTCAGTTTTAAGGGCAAAGCCTCTGCCAATATTGGAGACTCTATTTATACAATCAGCGTTATCTATGAAGGAAATGAAATCTATAAATTCGATAAGACCACAAAAATAATCGCGCCTTATTCAGCCGAATTAACGTCCAGCACGATTCCGAGCTCAATGAAATTAAATACCAGAAAAACCGTGATCCTGACGTTTAAAAACACGGGTACAAAAACCTGGAAAATGCCGACGCTAAAAAGCTATGATATCGACGGCACCAATTCGTGGTTCAAGGACTGGTCCTGGCTAAACAGCAAGACGGTCAAGCAAACGAAAACAAGCGTTAAACCAGGCGAAGAGATAAATATCAAATTCGTTATTCAGTCATATTGGAAGGCTAACACCTACCCGCAGGTGTTTCAGCTTCTAGACGGAAAAACGGCCATCACGCTAAACAACGCCAAGGACATGCGTCTGGAGACAAAGGTGACAAAAAAATAAGATAAAAAACGTCCCGCGCCGCGGGACGTTTTTGTTTTATTCTGCCCATAATTATGATATTATGGACTTAAAGAAATTCATACCTTTTTTGTCTTTGTTATGCTTAAAATAAAAAAAGCCATCATACCGGTGGCGGGCTTTGGCACGCGCTTTCTGCCGCTGACAAAAGCCATGCCCAAGGAGATGCTACCAATCATCGACAAGCCAGTTATCCAATACATCGTCGAGGAAGCGGTGGCCTCGGGCATTGAAGATATAATATTGGTGACCGGCGCTTCAAAGAGGGCGATCGAAGATCACTTTGACTATAATTACGAACTTCAGAATTGGCTAAAAAAGCAA
Source organism: Patescibacteria group bacterium (assembly GCA_028714455.1). Taxonomy (GTDB): domain Bacteria; phylum Patescibacteriota; class Patescibacteriia; order CAIXNZ01; family CAIXNZ01; genus CAIXNZ01. Next base: position 121,057 of record JAQTMG010000001.1, on the reverse strand, counting down.
GGCAAGGAAGATCTGCGGGCAGAAATCAAAAAAATAGCCGATCTGGCAAATTTCATATACATCAGGCAAAAAGGTCCATATGGAAACGGCACGCCGGTTCTGAATGCCAAAAGAATAATAGGCGATGAGCCGTTTGCCGTGATCTGGGGCGACGATCTTTTCTTAAACGAAAAAAAACCGCGGCTCTCGCAACTTATTGATGTCTTCAATAAATATGAGGATCCGGTTCTGACGGCCATTGAGATTGACGACGAGGGCACCAAAAAATACGGCGTGATAGACGGCGAAAAAATTGAAAAAAATGTCTTTCAGATAAAAAGCATTGTTGAAAAACCAGGCCCGCAAAAAGCTCCGAGCCGCATCGGTACTCTCGGCGCCTACATCCTGACTCCCGACATCTTTGAAGAGCTGGAAAAAACTAAAATCGGCAAGGGTGGCGAACTCTGGCTGGTCGACGCGATCTGCAATCTTTCTAAAAAGAGAAGACTTTTGGCCGCTCTAGTTGAAGGAACTTACTACGACACCGGCTCAAAAATCGGCTGGCTGCAAGCCAACATTGATTTGGGCCTGAAAAGAGCCGACACAGTCAAAGAGATTCGAAATTATTTAAAAAACATAAAAATTTAGCTCAAAATATGAAAAAATTCTGCCAAAACAAAAAAATATTTATCCTGGCCGTTTTATCGCTGGTAATCATCACAAGTGGTTTTCAGTGCGGCGGACCGCCAGCCGGTTTAACCCCAGGCAAACCAACGCCAATAACTTTAAACTACTGGAGCGTTTTTAACGACAGTTCAAATCTGCAAGATCTTTTAGCTACTTATCAACAGCAACATCCCCACATCACCATCAATTACAAAAATTTTACGGCCGAGGAATATGAAAACGAACTTCTAAACGCCCTGGCAGAAGACAGAGGCCCTGATATTTTTTCCATCCAGACAACCTGGATGGGCAGCTACGCCGCTAAGATACTCCCTTTGCCGGCTTCGCTAACCATACCTACCGAAGTGCAAAGCGGCACCATCCAGAAACAAACCTACACGCAAATGAAAACGGAAAAAACTTTATCACTGCTCGATATAAGAAATCTTTATCCGGACGTTGTTTATGATAACCAGGTAATTAGCGACCAAATTTACGGACTACCCCTAAGCATCGACACGCTGGCCCTGTATTATAATCGAGACCTGCTGAACAACGCTGGGATTTCCTCGCCGCCAAAAACCTGGGACGAATTAAGAAATGACGTGATCAAGCTGACCAAACAGGACACCAAGGGAAATATAATCCAAGCCGGCGCCGCCATAGGCACAGCCGACAATGTCACACGCTCAACCGACATCTTGAGCCTGCTTATGATGCAGGACGGAGCGCCGATGATAAACGAGGCCGGTTTGGCGACGTTTAGCCAGGTACCCGCGGGCTTCAATAGATCAGGCTCGCCCGCCATCGAGGCGCTTAATTTTTATACCAGCTTCGCTTCGCCAGCCAATCAAGCCTATACCTGGAACAGCAAGATGAGCGAATCGCTTCAGAGTTTTGAAAACGGCAAAACCGCTTTCTTTTTCGGCTACGCCTACCAGATTCCCACTCTAAAAACCCAAGCGCCAAAATTAAATTTTCAGATCGCGCCCATACCGCAAATCGGCAATCCGCTTAATTTTGCCAATTACTGGGTGAGCACGGTTTCCAAAAAAAGCCAACATCCAAACGAAGCCTGGGATTTCATCCTCTACATCGCGGCCAATGAAAATAACACCAAACAATATTTAAGTAGAGCTCATCTGCCCACTGCCCTAAGAAGCTTGATAAGTTCACAAATTGACGATCAGGAGCTCTCGCCTTTTGTTAACCAAATTCTGACAGCCAAAAGCTGGTACAAGGGCAAAAACGAACAGGCGGCTGAACAAATTTTTAAGGATATGATAAACCAGAATCTCGCGGGAACACTGCCGACCGAGCAAATAATTAACCTGGGGGTAGGAAAAATTAATCAAACTTATTAGACTTATGAAAAAGACAAAAATAATTATTGTTCTGCTTGCCTCACTCTCGGCACTTTTATTAAGCGCTAAATTTGCACTGGCTCAAAGTAATGGGATTTTATTGCCAGCTTGCGTGTCCACTGGAGATTGCTCGCTCTGCGACATAATACAGACGGTAATAAATATCGGCCGATTTGTCATCGGCATCATCGGCAGTATAATTTTCATCTATTTTGTATACGGAGGTATCTACATGCTCGCTTCTCACGGCAACCCAGCCATGGTTTCTAAGGGAAAAAATATTTTAGTAAACTCCGTGATCGGGTTAACGATAGTTATATTGGCCTACACGATCGTAAATTTTGCGGTCCTGGCCGCGACTGGCGGGCAAATCCAAAACGCGAGAGACTACATATCGAAGAATTTAACCTGTACCGCTCCCACTAAATAACATAAATAATTAAATAACCATATGAAAACGAAACAACTAGGCCTCAAATGTTTTTTCCTTTTTACGATATTGTTAGGCTGTTTATTGGCTTGTAGCTATTGCCTGGCGCAAGGCAGTTCTGGCTCACAATCAATAGATATTAGCGACATAAGTCCCGTTTCCACCAACCTGACAGTGCCCCAAGTTATCGGCAACACTGTTAAGGTTTTGCTGGGCATTGTCGGTTCCATCGCCTTTATAATGTTTATTTATGGGGGAATGTACATGCTAACCTCACACGGCAACCCAGACATGGTAAAAAAAGGCAAAGATGTTTTAACTTGGGCAATTATAGGGCTGATAGTAATTTTTGGCAGTTATGTCTTTGTCAGCTTTATTGTCAGCGGTATAACCGGCGGCACCGGAGGAGTCAAGCCAAACACTGAAACGCCAATCACGCAAACTCAAAATACCACCACCTGCCAGTTATACGCAGCCAGCCTTGGCAAGGGCTATAAGTGCGCCGCTTTTACTTGCGACGAGGGCTATTTAGAACAAAACGGATCTTTCACTGACTGTTCTGGCGGCACCCCAATCTGCTGTATTCAAAACTCAACTTCCGACTAGGAAACGCTGAAGTAAAAAACACAAATCTTGCCTTTTATTAGCAGAAATATTATAATGAAATAAATAAATTGTACTTAAAAAATTACCCGCCAACGCGGAATTATATAATTATTAATAATCCATTGCTTGGCCTTGCCAAGCATCAAAGGAACTAAAAACATGAAAAAGAGCATAACAACGGCTATCTTCTTGGGCCTGCTTGCCCTCATCTTATTGCCTCAAGTCGCCGGCGCAGTCAGCATTGATGTGGGTATTTCTTATGCCACCGCCATCGGCCTAGGCACGAGAGACATCAGAGCTACTGTCGCTAGCATTATCAACGTCATGATGGGACTTTTGGGCATCATCGCGATAGTCATAATCTTAGTCGGCGGCTTTAAATGGATGACGGCCATGGGGAATGAGGACGCTGTAAAAAGCGCGAAATCACTTCTTTTCCAAGGCGTTATCGGCTTAGTGATTGTACTGTCAGCTTACGCCATAGCCAACTTCGTCGTTGGAAGCATATTGAACGCAACGTAAATAAAATTTATTTAAGGGTAGGCAGGTTGTCTACCCTTAAATAATACGAAAATTATGAAAAAAAAATATTTAAAAAAAATATTACCATTTTTAATAACACTTTCATTATTTGCTATTATTTTAGTAACCGCGGCGATTGCTGCTGATAACAGTTACGGCCTAAATGAAACGGCTGGTCAGGCCGGTTTGAATATTAATATCACGGCCGCCCAATTTCTTGGGCAAATCGCTGGCGCAGCCCTGGCCATTGCCGGTTCATTATTTCTATTTCTAATAATCTACGGCGGAATCAGAATAATGACCGCAGCCGGTAAAGAAGAACAGGTGAAAAAAGGCAAGGAAATAATTACCTGGGCCATCATTGGAGCGATAGTGTTAGGCGCCGCCTATGCGATTACCAGTTTGGTTTTCCAGGCCATCTCGGGTGCCGGTAAATAAATATGTCCAAAAAAACAACCACAATAGTAATTTTTTCACTTGCTGTTTTTTGTTTTTTAATTTTTTCTCAAAGTTGTCTTGCTTATTCATTTAAGGATGTAACTGGATTTTTTCAGCAAACAGCCGGAGAGACCGGCCTTAAACAAAGTGATCCCGCCGCCATTGTCGCGGGCATTATCAATGTTGCTCTCGGAATAGTGGGCGTTGCTTTTGTCGTTTTATTTATTTATGGGGGTGTACTCTGGATGACAAGTGGCGGCGAAGAAAAAAAGATTAGCCAAGCCAAAAAAATTCTAGAATATGCCGTTATAGGGTTAGTCATCGTAGTCGGTGCCTATGCGATTACTTTTTTTGTCACCTCGGCCATAGAACAATCAACTGGTCCTACGGGTGGCATTCCGCCAGGAACAGTAGTCGGCGGAAGTTAAAATTAGTTGATACAAAAAATTATATGTTTAAAAATTTTAAACCTTTAATAATATCGTTGGCGCTTTGCCTGACTATATTATTTTTTGCTCAAGCCGCATCTGCCACTTTGCAATTAGGAAATTCCACGGAATTTATTAATTCCACGGCTAATCAGGCAGGATTGCAACAATCGGATCTAGTTTCATTTATCGCCACCATTATTCAGGCCGTGTTGGGATTGGTCGGCATAATATTTTTGGTATTAATAATCTATAGCGGCATAAGATGGATGACGTCAGCCGGCAATGAAAAACAGGTCGAGGGGGCCAAGAAAATAATTTCCGGCGCCATAATCGGCCTTTTGATAATAGTCGCGGCCTATTCTATAACATATTTCATCGCGGCCGCCCTCGAGGTAAAGCCATAACCTATGAAAAAAACATTTTACTTTATCTTAATTTCCTTAGCCCTTTCCCTGCCGCTCGTCAATCAGGTTTTTGCCTCGCAATTCGGACAAGGATTAGCCAACACGGCGCAAGAATCTGGATTCACCGATGTTTCGGTTGAGCAGTATGCGGCGATTATAATACAGGCCGTGTTGGGACTGGTCGGCATCATCTTTGTGGCGCTGTTAATTTACGGCGGATTTTTGTACATGACTTCTCAAGGTGAACCAGACAAGGTAAAGAAAGGCAAAAACGCGATAATCGCGGCTGTCATCGGCATCATAATTATCGTCTCCGGTTATTCAATAACTTATTTTATAGTAACCCAGGTTGAAACGCCCGGCGGAAAACCGGCTTTTAATCCGAAATGTGAAAACGCGGGTTCGCTTGATTATAATTCCTGCGAGTGCTGCCAATACAGAAAATCGGGCAGCGCAAGCTGTTGCTCGCAGAGTTGCTGTTCCGGCGATCTTTGCGGCTGTAAATAAAATTTATTATGAAAAAAAATTTAAAATTCTTACTCATCCCCATTATCTTAACCGGCTTTTGTCTGCTGTTAACTCAACCGTCACTAGCCCTAAACATCAGCGAAAACGTCAACAGCTTTGGCCAAAAAATTTATGGTGGCACATATATGCCGCCTCAACAGGTTGCGTCGCTGATAATTAAATCAATTCTAACCCTTCTCGGCATCATTTTTGTTGGTCTGATTTTATATGGAGGCTTTATTTACATGACTTCCCAGGGAGAAGCAGACAAAACTAAAAAGGCAAAAAGTACTATCATGTACGCCGTGATCGGATTAATCATCGTGATTGCCGCTTATTCGATAGCCTCATTTGTTTTGAATTCGATAACGGAATCGGTCGGCGGCGGAGGTGGCGGGGGAACACCGCCAGGAACAGTTACGGGTGGAAGTTAAAATTATAAAAAAAGAGAGAGGCAACGGCTGCTGCCTCTCTTTTGAATCCGACGAAGTTTTATCTGACCGGATAATATTGGCGGATGAAACCCACCCGCATGTTGGCGTACTCGCTGAAGTTGTCAGCTCCGATCGCGTCGACGCTGAAATCCCCTTCAGCCAAGATAGTGACCAGATCCGGCGCCATGACCTTAAGGCCATACTCCCCGGGCAGGAGAAAAAGCCGCTTGTAGCCGCGAGGTGTGACCTCAAAGCTAAGCTTTTCTTCCCCATCGCGGTAGACACGCACCAAGATGCCGTGTTTGGCGTGGTTCTCGAAAATGCCCATCTGCTGTCCGCCGTTGCCGTTGTCCCCGATGTAGGTGACGTCTCCATTTTTAGAGATGATCACTGTCGCGTTGGGGTTCTTCGGCAAGATCTGGGCGATGGCCGGCGCCACGCCGTTGGTGTAATCGGCCTTGGGATCGGCCAGGGTTTTGGTGACCCTGGGGTCAATCACTCGAGCCGTGAGGCCGGGTCGCTTGACTTCCATGCACGAGGCCACAAAAAATGTGACCATCGCAAAGACGATTAACACGCTAATCTTTTTCATTTCTTCCCTCCTTTAGGGTTTTTTGGAGTTATTATTTTTTCAATAAAACGAACCAAACTATTCTAGTATTCTAACATATTTAATGAATTCTGTCAATGGTCATCTTTATTTTCCGCCGCTTTTGGCTTAAACTGAAAGCATATGGTTAATTACTTTAAAACTCTGAATTGGCAAAAATTGGCTAAAATTACCTGGATTTTGGTCTTTATTTATTTTATTTTCACCTTTTCCGCCTGTCTCTTTAAATACTTTACCTATCAATATAACGCCCTTGATTTGGCGATTTTCAACCAGGTTTTCTACAATACCTCAATCGGTAAATTATTTCAATTCACGATTCATCCCACTCTGTATCTAGGTGATCATTTTGAAATAATGATTTTATTTTTGGCGCCGCTATATTCTCTGTACAAATCGCCAATCAGTTTGTTACTGATGCAATCATTATTCCTGGCGCTTTCAGCAATTCCGCTTTATTTAATTTGTAAAAAGCATCTTCGGCCCCAGACAGCGCTCCTGGCCATTATTTTATATCTCTTCAATCCGGTGACTCTGAATATTAATTTTTTTGAATTTCACATGCTCGCCCTGGCCATGTTTTTTCTTTTCTGGGTCTTTTATTTTTACGATGAAAATAAATTTTGGCCATTTATCATCCTTTCTATCTTAACGCTGATGATCAGAGAAGACCTGGCTTTTGTGATTTTTATGTTTGGCATCGTGGCCATCATTGATAAGAAAAAGCCGAAGTGGATTTTAACCGCGACCATAGGTTCAGCTTTATATTTTTTGGGCGCCCTAAAAATGGTCTCGTTTTTTTCCGCCTCATCTCAATATAAATTTTTAATCTACTACAAATGGCTGGGCACTTCGTTGCCGGAGATAGCCAAAAATTTTTTTCTCCAGTTTCCGCTCGTGCTTCAGCACGTCGTCAACTTAGCCAACGTCGAATTGGTTTTGGGTTTTTTGCTGGTTTTTATTTTTTTGCCGATTTACCGCCCAAAATACTTACTCCTCTGCTTGGGCCAATTCATGGAAATAGTTCTTGGCTTTGCTTCAGGCGAATCAATCTTGAGAACGCACTACGCCACGCCTTTTATTTTCGCTCTCTCAATCGCCACGATTTTTTCACTTGAATCATTGTCAAAAAACCAAAAGGCATTAATTTTCTATAACAAATTCAAAGATCTAATTCTTATCGCCTTGGCCATAACGCTTATTTATAATTTCTTGATTTTAGGCCCGCTTATTCCCTTAGTTACAGATATTGCCACTATAAATTACAAGGATGTGGCGCAAAAAAATTATTTTGTCAGACAAATTCCGGCGGGAGCCTCGCTGATTACTGATTATGATTTTATTTCCAATCTTTCCTCCAGAGAAAAATTATATTCACTCAATTATGTTTTTCTGGGAAAACAGCAGTACAATGCCGGCGATTACATTGTGCCTAACGAGACTGAATATCTGCTTTTAAATTTTAATGACTTTGTCGGTTTCCATTTGCAATATGAAACAGCGGCCAAAGAATATTATTATCAGGGCGCGGCCAATATGAGAAAGCTGCTGCTAGACAAAAATTATCACTTGAAAATGGTCAGCGGGAATCTGGCGCTCTGGCAACGAAATTACCAAGGTGCGGAACCAACTCTTTATACTATCTTCCAAAAAATGCCTGAAATAAAAAACAGCCAGAATATAAAACTGGCTGATCAGATAGAATTTCTTGGCTCAAATCAAACTGGCAATATTATCTCGCTTTATTTCCGACCGCTGAAGCAAATCAGCGAAAACTATTTAATCAAGCTTGACGGCCAAATTTATGCTCTCGGCTATGGCTTTTACCCGACCAGCAGCTGGCAAACTGGCCAGATAGTCCAGATTAATTTTTATGACCTGCCAAAAGTAAATAATGTTGAAATTTTAAGTATGAGCGGCGGTTATGAATTGAACGGCATTGGTAGTATTTCTTCGGTAATTGACAGTGAAAAATCGCTCGGTAAATTTAATCTCCAATAACTTTAAAAATCTCTACGCCATTTTTTTCGTAAATCTTAGCCAAATAATTCTTAACTGACGGGTTAAAATTTCCGAGCCGTTTTTCTGAAACAGAGTAAAATAAATAATCAATACGGTTTTCTTTCAAAAAATTTATCTTTTTCTGGTCATCATTATTACCGCCAAAAAAATTCATAATCTCGGCCAGTTTCTGTTTATAATTTATCGTTTCAACATCATGGCCCAGGAACACTCTCCTGCCGATTACGCCTGGAATTAAATTACCATCGATTCGAGAAGCTAAAATCGTGTCTTCATAACCAGAATTGACTCTGTACCAATCCATGGCTGTCTTTGTTCCCTTCTCGATATAAACAATCTCGGGTTTGGAAGCGAGGAATCTAAAATCTCCGTAATAAACCAAGATATTGGTGAAACAAAAGAAAAAAATAAAAAACGGGAGTATTTGCCAAAGTTTTGCTTCTCTAAAAATTTTCCATTTTGTTTTCAATAAATCCCAAATTATTACGAAACCGATGAAAGCCAAAATAGTTAAAGGAACTTGAAACCCTTCGGTTAAGCGTCGCTGAAAATTAAAAGGGCCGTAAATCAGCAAAATCGACGACCAAAACCAAATAATAAGAAAGAATAATTTGTTATTGGCTCGCTTGCTCTCAACTAAGTACACCACGGCGAAAATCGCAAAAAATAAACCAAGCCCATAGCTTATAAAAAAATTAATTCCTCCTGGCGTCAGACAAATATTCTGCGCTGCTTTAACCCCTAGACTTGAATCAGTTAAGAGCAGATACAAATAATAAAGTGCTGACGGCAACGAAATAATTACCAGCAAAAAATAATTTAAAATTGGCTTAAGGTCAATTTTTTTGTTTTTTAAAAAAAGAAAAATTAAATAAACAAAAGATATAAAATAAATTGTGGGAATAAAAAATGGATGAAAACCGAACAAAAAAAGGGCGGCTAAACCAGCGGCAATAGAATATCTAAATTTTAAAGTGTCCAGCGAGAGCCAAAATAAATAGAAAATTGAGATTATTAAAGTGATTGAAGCGATAAAATGTGGCGATGTAAATATTATTAAAAAATTACTTGCTTCGGGTACCCACATATCCATGGCCAGATTAAAGCTGTTGCCGTTATTCATGTCGGCGTGCAGCCAGTAATAAAAAAATCCGCCCAGACCTGTCGCAAAAATTGAATACAAAAAACACATTTTTTTTCTTGTCACGGTATACTTTTCGCCGATAAAAAAACTAATAAATTTATAAAGAACAAATAAAAATATGGGGATTAAAATTATTCTAAAAACTTGGACCGCGATTGGAGCTGACAGATTAAAAATTTTTGCCACGAACCCGACTAACAGCCAAAACGGGTTAAATAGTCTCGGCTCGTTAAGTTCATTGGAAAATAAATCGCCGAATAAAAAATGTCCGTCTTTTGCCTGTTCAATATAAGAATAATAAACTGGTGTATCTACGGGTGAAAATATATGAGCGCCCGTGTAATAAAGGTCGCCTCTCGAAAGATAACCATACAGATAAGGCAGCGCCGTAACCGCAATCAAAATAAGACCGACTAACCAGATAAATTTAATTTCATTGCGGCTTAATTTATTTGGGTTGCTTTCTCTTTTCAGACGCAAAATTTCTCTGAAATATCGCCAGGCAACTTTTAACACGCTAACTTTACTTTCATTACTCTGGCGAGGCTCCGCCCATTTCACTGGAATTTCTTTTATTTTAGATTGTGCTTTTTCCGCTCGGAAAAGCAGCTCTGAATCAAAGAAGAACTGATCGTTTTTTATTTTCGGAACCAGCTCTGCCACCACTTTTTTGCTGACCGCCTTAAAACCGCAAGCATAATCACTTATTTTAGCACCAAGCAAGAACCTAAAAAATGTATTATAACCGCGAGAAAAAAATCTTCTTGAAAATTGCCTCCTAACAACCGAATCTTTTAAATAGCGTGAGCCAACTGCTATATCGCTCCCCTGGACAATAGCCAATAAGAGCGGAGTCAACGCTGATAAATCAGTTGATAGGTCAGCGTCCATAAAGACAAAAATATCAAAATTATTTGCTTCATTTCTCCAGGTGTTTAAAACCGCCAGACCCTTGCCCTTTTTATCATAGTAACGATAAATAATCATGTTGTCTTTTTCGGCCAAGTTTTTGACTATCTCGGAGGTTTTATCAATTGAATTATTATCAGCCAAAATAATTTTAAATTCATCTCCGATCAAATTTTTTGAGCAAAAATCAGCCAAACGCTCGAGATTTTGAGCGATTATTTTTTCTTCATTGTAGGCAGGAATTACTATTAAAATACGCTTCATATTATTTCAATTTATAAATCTTGCCGTCGCTGTCTTCATAAACCTTGGTAAAATTGCCGTCATTTTGCAAATTCTTCTCCAGCGCGTCTCGGCCGCTATTTACGACAAAATATTTAGCGCCAAAATTATCTTTAATCTGTTGGTATAAATTAGTGTTTATCTTGGCCATGGTAATATCGGCATAGAGATTGTACAATGATGGGCTGTAATTGTACATGAAGGTCGGATCCAAGCCGACGATGTAATAATCTTTGGAGTTGTAATAAAAAAGCATGGGGAAATCATCCCAGCTGGTGTGCATGATCACATCACCCTGATTCGTATTTTTCTCCAAATAAGCGGAGACGCCGCTAAAACGCGTGAAACTAATGCCGCCTCTGAAGCTCGAAAAAGTAATATAGGCGTCTTTAACCATCACCAGAGGAATGATTACCAAAAGATAAATGAATATTAGAATTAACAATCTGCCGAGGCGCTTATCAATATTTTCTATTTTAGAAATTAAATCTTTGATTTTTATATCGCCCAAGGCCAAGGTCGTGGCCAGGGCCGAAAAATATACCACAAATGGAATAAAATATTCAACGTAACGTTTTGATTTCAGCGTTAACGCCAAAAAAATCAGTGAAGCGATAAAGAAAAAAATAGTTTCGGGCTTTTGTTTCTTAATAAAGACGAAAAATAACATCACGGCCAGCGAAAAAAACATTAAAACCAAGCCGGCATCGCCAATTAGCTGCAGTGGCGGATAAGGATACCACTCGCCGCCTACATTAACTACCCCCCGATAGTTAATCAGACCGATCTGCACCAGCTGCTGCCAATAAAAACTAATGTTTCCGGGAAAATATGGATTTGCGCAAATTCCCAGAATAATGCCAAGCGCTGAAAAAATAATCGGTTTTAGATTCTCCGGAGAAAATAAAACTTTAAAAAAATATTTTACGGAATTTTGCGAATAACTATCATTAAATGTTGCCCAAAGAGCAACCGAGAATGAGTAGACACCCGACATCAGTAAAATTAATAAAAATCCTCCATATGACCAAACGTAAATAAAAGAGAGCAAAAATAAAAGCCAATATCTTTTTTTAAAGACGCAATAAATCCCCAGGAAAAGCAGGATTAACGAAAATGAATTCCCCTTGACCAGCGAGACGCGAAATAAAAAGGCCGGCGAAAAAAGCAGAACCAGAGCGAAAATTCCCGCGTAAACGACTTTATATTTTTTAAAAAACCAATAGCTCAACAAGACTAGCGCGGCAGATAAAATCACGGTATAAAATTTCAGACCGGCCAAATCGCCCAATATTTTAATAAAGGGTATCGCCAACACGTGATAAAGAAAATGGTGGTCAACATAATCGTTGGCCAGCAGCGTAAATTTTAACCAGGGAAAATTTATTATCGGACCAAAATTAGCCGCTATTAACTTGGCCATTTTTAAGTGGTAGAAAGAATCGGGATCCAAAAAAGTCGGGCTTGACTGCAGCCACAAGCCGACAAACAAAGCCGCGGCAAAAATCGCTAAATATAAAATAAACTGATTTTTTTCAATCAGTTCCTTGGTTTTTTGAATAATTTTTTTGATGACCATGCTTAAATTGTATTACTTTTTCTGTTTTTAGGCAATTCTAGCCTAGGTTCGATAAATGTAAACATTACTGTTCAAAGCGGCTGGCGAAGAACCCTTGATTACTTTAATGGGTTGCCAGCCGCGAAAAATAAAGGTGTTAGAAATAATAAGACTACCCGGCTTCAATTCCCGCCGTATTTTTTTCTCCAGCTCAATCATCTCTTTGGGCATTAAATAACAAAAAATGTAATCGACGCCAGAGAGATCCGCCTTAAAAAAATCCTTAAAATATATCTTTACCTTTTTTCTGCTAAAATAATTATACAGTCTGCCAAGCAGATAGGGCGGCAGCGAATATTCGTAACCGAAACAGCTTACGTCACGATTTCTGGCCAGCTCTCTAAGAAATCGGCCGTCACCGCAACCAAGCTCGCAAACCGTCGCGCCCTTTTTGAAGTCTACTCCCTGGAGAATCAGACGTATTATCTTCTTGCTGCTTCTGATAAATGGTGCTCGGCCCAAGATAATTACTCTATAACCCTCCAGCAAAGAAAGCAGCCCGTAAGCTATGGTCACCAAAAGCAAAATAATCAGTCCGTACAAAGAAATAATGTAATAGCCCAAAAAAGCCAGTAGAACCAGGCAGATGACAGCCAAAAATAATATCGCGATGGGAATCAACATATTAAAAAACCCTGCGCGGTCATTTTGCTAAGCATGGTGGCAAAATAAACAAAGCAGGGCATATATTAATTGGGAGAGATTAGGTAATTTAGATGAAAGACCAAAAACTTAATTAAAGTATAGCACTCTATATAATAATGGCAAGTAAAAAAATCCAAACATGTGGATACCTTGATTTTTTTTCAAAAATTGATAAAATCTTAATAACATTATTAACCAAAAAATATGAGCGGGCACTCCAAATGGGCGACAACCAAAAGACAAAAAGCCGTAACCGATTCAAAAAGAGCAAATGTGTTTACAAAACTCGGCCGAGCCATAACCGTGGCCGCGCGAGAAAAGGGCGGCAATCCAGACAGCAACTTCACTTTGCGCCTGGCCATTGACAGGGCGCGAGCCGCCAATATGCCCAAGGAAAATATAGAACGAGCGGTTAAACGAGGCACCGGCGAAATTAAAGAAGGCGCGGAAATTGAGGAATTAATTTATGAGGGCTTTGGCCCAGGCGGCACAGCCATAATCATTAAGTGCTTAAGCGATAATAAAAATAGGACCGCTTCTGATATTAAGCACGTTTTAAATGCCCACGGCGGCCAACTCGCGGGAAAAAATGCCGTGGCCTGGCAATTCGAGCTCAAGGGTGTGATCAGGATAGCCAATGAAAAAATTGTCGACAAAAATCTTGATGAACTTGAACTTCAATTAATAGACCTGGGCGCCCAGGAAATGGCCAAGGAAGAAGATTCTCTTGTTGTCTATACTAAAATGGAAGATCTGCAGAAAGTCAGTAAAGGAATTGAGGGCCTGGGCTTTTCAGCCGACTACGCAGAAATAGAATATGTACCCAAAGAGTGGATTTCGTTAGATGAAGAAAAAACAAAAAAGAATGAAGCCCTTTTCGAAGCGCTGGATGAAATGGAAGATGTTGATAATTATTACTCCAACCTTAAATAAGAAAAAACCGCTGGCATCGCCGGCGGTTTTAAATTTTATTAGCATGATCATATTTTTTCCTCCAAGTTTGGGCGAAAACGGCTTAAAAAACATAGAGACACATAGCAATGCGTCTCTACAACGACATTGTAGAGACATGGCGCGCCGTGTCTCTACATAAAAATAAAACCGTTTTCGCTGTTTTTTTATTCTCTTCCAAACCTTCTCCCGCTCAACCGTTTTTGTATTTCAAGCGGAATTCTTGCTATCATTAAGAAAGAATGAAAAACAAACAAAACAACATAATTTTAGGCATCGACCCTGGTTTAGCCACCACGGGTTATGCCTTTATTAAAGAGAGTGATTCAAAAATTCTTGATTATGGCATTATCTCAACTTCTAGCAAACAGGAATTTTCCTTGCGCCTAGAATATATTTTTAATGCGCTAAACGATTTGATAAAAAAATACCATCCGAGTAGCATGGCCGTGGAACAATTATTTTTTTGTAAAAACGTCAAAACCGCTCTTTTAGTCGGCCAGGCCCGCGGCGTAATCTTACTAACGGCCAGATTAAATAAACTGCCGCTTTATGAATTCACTCCTTTACAAGTAAAGCAAGCGGTCTGCGGTTATGGCAAAGCCGATAAGAGACAAGTCCAAGAGATGGTCAAAGCGCTGCTTAAATTGAACAAAATACCCAAGCCAGATGATGCGGCCGATGCCCTGGCCATTGCTTTAACCTGCCAAAACTCAAAAAAATTCTTTGATCGAATTCGCTAGGTTGCCTTGATAAAAAAAGAGGATTATACTATAATACTGTTAAATTTTAAAACTTCACCTAATGCCCATTCCACAACTAGCCCGCTCACCCAAGAGCTGGCAAAAATATAGAAAACGTAAATTATTCCCAAAGGGCCTGCATCTAGACTTGAAAGGTCTCTCCTCAAAAGCTCTTTTGGCCAAGCTCGCGGTCTGGGGCGTCATTTTGGTGCTGGCCGGCGGTATTTTGTTTGTCGGGGTTATCGCCGTCTACTCGCGAGGTCTGCCCAACCCCAATGACATGATGAATCGGGTAGTCTCTGAATCAACTAAAATTTACGATCGCACCGGCAACACGGTTTTGTGGGAGATGAATGGCGGCGAAAGAAGAACGGTGGTTGAGCTTGACCAGATCTCTGATTACTCCAAGTGGGCAACTATTTCAATCGAAGATAAAGATTTTTACAAACACAAAGGCTTTAAGATAACCAGTATTATCCGTTCAGTCATCGCCGATATTCTCTCCGGCAGCAGAGCGCAGGGCGGCTCGACAATCACGCAGCAGCTAGTTAAAACGGTCATCCTATCCAGCGAAAAAACCATTCCCAGAAAAATCAAGGAGCTTATCTTATCTTATGAGATAGAAAAAACATTTACCAAGGACCAAATCCTTAAATTATATTTTAACCAAATTTCTTACGGCTCTGTAAATTTCGGCATTGAAGCGGCTGCCAATTATTATTTTGGCAAGCGCGCCAAGGATTTAGACCTGGCCGAAGCCGCTTTATTGGCCGCGTTGCCCCAGGCACCGACACGACTCTCGCCTTACGGCACGCACACCGATGAATTATTTGCCAGACAAAAAAGAGTTTTAGACGCAATGGTGCAAAATGGCTATATCAAAAAGGATGAGGCTGAAAAAGCCAAGCAAGAAAAAATTACTTTTATCGGCGAAAATGCCGGCGGAATTTTAGCGCCTCATTTTGTTTTTTATGTGCAGGGACTTTTGTCTGAACAATTTGGCGACCAAATGTTACAAGAGGGCGGTCTCAAGGTAATCACCACTTTAGATCTGGATAAGCAGAGGCTGGCTGAAAAAGCCGTTCATGACGCCAATGAGACAAATCTAAAATACAAAGCCGCCAATGCCGCCCTGCTCTCGGTTGACGCCAAGACGGGCGAGATTCTGGCCATGGTCGGCTCCCAGAATTTTAATGATGATGCTATTGACGGCCAAGTTAACGTTACGACCTGGCCACGCCAGCCCGGCTCCTCAATCAAACCGATAGTCTACGCTACCGCTTTTGAAAAAGGTTTTACCACCGAGACCGTGCTTTATGATACCTACACAATTTTTGCTACCACGCCTCAAGTATACGCCCCGAGAAATTATACGAAAAAAGAGTATGGGCCGATTACTATGCGTAAAGCCCTGGCCGGCTCGCTCAATATTCCAGCCGTAAAAACTCTTTACCTGGCCGGTTATGAAAATGTCAAAACCCAGATGGAAAATATGGGTTACAGCACCATTACGGATAAAAGTCAGTGCGGCCTCTCCCTGGTTTTGGGCGGTTGCGAGGTCAAGCTGATTGATCACGTCGGCGCTTTTACCGCCTTTGCTCGCGACGGTGACAGAGCCGAGCTGGCCGCTGTCTTAAAAGTTGAAGATAAATCCGGCAAGGTGCTACAAGAATTTCAACCCAAAGCGCACAAGGTGTTGTCTGAAAATACGGTTCGTCAAGTTAACAGCATACTTTCAGATAACGGCGCTCGCTCCTTTATCTTCGGCGCTAATTCGCCGCTAACCATGGGAGATCGGCCGATTTGTGCTAAAACGGGCACCACCAACGATAACAAAGACGCCTGGGCCATCGGCTACACCCCTTCTTACGTGACTGGCGTCTGGGTGGGCAACAGTGATGGCAAGAACATGACGGCTGGTGCTGATGGTGTGGTGGTGGCCGCGCCGATTTGGCACGAGTACATGGCCAGCATCTTAAAGGATTCGCCGGTTGAATATTTTAAAGTGCCGGATCCGCTTGATCCCAATCTACCGCCGATTTTGCGAGGCCAACTGCCCAGCGAGGTTGAAGTAAATATTGACCGCGCCTCGGGTAAATTAGCGACACAATACACGCCCGCTTCGTTTATAGAAAAAAAGAAATTTACAGTCGCTCACGATATTTTATATTATATTGACAAGGATAACCCGACTGGGCCGCCGCCCGCCAACCCCGCCTCTGATCCGATGTTCCAACCATGGGAAGACGGCGTCAAACAGTGGTATGAAAACCAGGCCAAAGAAAGCGGCGTTCAATTTGTTTTCCAAAATCCACCGACTGAAAATGACGATCTGCATGTGCCGGCCAACTTCCCGACTCTCACTCTGATTAGCCCGCAAAACGGCCAGGCCATTGAATCAAACCCAGTTACATTTACCGTAAATGCCAGCGCTCCACGCGGCATCAGTCGGGTGACTTATGAACTGGATGGAAACTCTTTGGGCACGACCACCAGCTCACCATTTAGTCTGACCACCAACATCAGCGGCTTACCCAACGGCTACCACAAATTAAAAGTAACTGCCTATGACGATATTGATAATTCCTCGTCGGTTGAAGTGGATCTGAATCTCAAATTGCCAGGCGTTTAATTTACCAAAGATAAAAAAGCCCCCGCACTACGGGGGTTTTTATTTTTCAGATGTGCTTTTATATAAGCGCAAGAGTCTTTTTGTCTGATTTTTACTGCTCAAGAGCCTGGCCCTTTTTAGAGCGCTGACGGACATCGCGCGGTAAAGTTTTTTATTTTTTAACAACAAAAGTATTTTGCCGGCAAAAACAGCTGAATTTTTTTCGCAGGCAAAACCATTTACGCCATTTTTTAAAACTTCACCAAACGCCAAATCCTTAACAGCGACTATGGGCAAGCCGCAGGCGGCGGCTTCCAACAAAACCATGCCCTGCGTTTCCGTTTGAGAAGCAAAAACAAAAATATCGCTGGCGTGATAAGCCTTATTTACTTCAGCTCTGGGTAGATAGCCGGTGAAAATAACCGTGTTGCCGAGCCCTAATTTTTTTACCAAGTTTTTCAGAGATTCTTTCCCCGGCCCGTCACCCACTAAAAGCAGCTTGACGTTATTTATTTTCTTTTTCAGTTCTGCCGCAGTTCTTATCAAAAATTCTATATTTTTTTCCTTGCCTAATCTTCCGACATAAACCAATATCTTCTCATCTTTGCCTAAATTATATTTACCGCTAAATTCTTTTAGCCCGTCAGGCTCTTCAAATTCGTCTATGGCTACGCCTGTTGGTAAAATCGCTACCGGCTTTATCACACCGTATGAAAGAAGCAACTTTTTTATCTTGCTTGAGGGCGCCAGAGTTAAATCACAGTGATTGGAAAAAAATGAAGAAAGCTTTTCCACCATCTTGGGCGTTACCACTCTGCCTTTTAAAAAATAGGTTTTTACGTATTCCGGATATAGAGTATGAAAAGTATAAATAAAGGGTTTGTGTTTTTTAACGGCGTAATAATAACCCAAGAGGCCAAGGCCGAAAGGCGTGTGGGCATGAATAATATCCAGTTCTTGGCCGATTGTCTTTTCTAGATCCATGGTCACTGGCAGAGAGACTCTGTATTCAGGCTGAAAAATAAATTTAAAAGAAGGGAAGCGCTTCACCTCGGTCGTGTCTTTTTCGCCCTTAACTCTGGGGCAAAAAACAATAACCTCGTGACCCTGCCCTTCAAGCTCCTTCCGGAAATTATCAATAGAAGAAACAACCCCATTGACCTGGGGTTTATAAGTGTCGGTAAAAAAACCGATTCTTAGTTTCTTTTTCATACTAAAAATAAAAGGTCTATTTAAAGTATTTTCTGGCCGCTTCCCAGACCGAATTATCGTTTTTGGCCGTCTTTAACCAATACCACCATTCCGCTCCCCAAAAATAAGCGCGATAAAAATTTGTCTTGTTGGCAAAGTCGGCATTCTGGACGAGTATCTTGGCGTTCATTGTTTTAAACTGTTCAGTTAACGGAGTGGTGACTAGATCGTTAACGATCCAAGGCTCGGCTTGCAGTTCCGCCACATACACCGCCTCCTGGGGTTTACCCCACAGAAAGGCTTTGACTCGATAAAATGAAGGCGTAATGAAAAAATAATGCCAATAACCAATTAGTTTGTTCCAGGTGGTGCGATATAAAGTGGTGCCAAATAGATCTGACATTTTAATTAAGGGATACCAGGAACTTAACTCACCAGAATCAGTCAGCAAAATTCGGCGAGTATCAAGACTTTTGACTAAAGCAACTTCTTCGGCTACTTCTTTTTTTGACATCTTGGGGCACTCACCAAAAAAATCCAGAAACGGTTCATTTTCCACCTGCCAAATTTCAATGGCTTTATTATTTTTATAACGATTAACCACGGCCTTGATGTCGGTCATAACTTTATCATGAGCTGTCGCATCATTCAGGCCGCTGACCCAGGCCGGATCATGGCATTCTGGCCAGCGCGGTTGCCTGCGACCAACTATCAAAACAATATGAGCATCACGCTTGGCTGCCTCGTTTACCTGCCAATCAACATCATTAAAATTATAAATATTTTCTTCGGGATGAATATTATCCCAATAAGTAGGGATTCTAATGTATCTAATTTTTAAATCATCTAAAAGCGCGGTAAAGGTTTGCTTCCAATCAAGACCAATTTGCGAGGCGTATTCCTCGGAAAAGGTAACACCGTAGACAATTTTTTTATTGGGGTTAAATGTATAAAGCGACAAAACATAAAGCGCTAAAGCCAAGATGACAATGACAAAAATAACTATCTTGAGTATAAGTTTTTTTCTCTTTTTCATGTTAAGAAATGGTTATCAGGTAGAGACCGATGCTTATTAATATTATAGCAATAATTTTCCTGATAATCTCTTTTGGGTGAAGTTTTTCCAAAAGTACTGGAATCTTTTTGCCCAAAAGCGCCGTGAGTACAAAAATAAAAGCGTATTGAATAGCCTGCAAGGCATTAACTAAGCTGGCACTGGTCAGCGAAAGCGCGATATTTTGACCAATCACGCCCAGTCCCCCCAGAATCTGTACGCCCAAAAGTAAACCCGCTTTTTTTTGCTTCTTGGGTTTGCGCAAATCCAGCGAGATAGCTTTTCTGTTTCTGGGCCAGAGCAAAATAAGCAAGGCCGTGATAACACAACCGATTCTGATCCAAAAAAATCCAGAAACAAACGGCTGGTGCGCGTAAACAAATTTGGAAAGCACATAATTGGCCGCATAAAAAATTCCCGCGATCAGCGCAAACTTTGTCTGCTGGTGCTGAATTTTTTTACTTATATGATCCTTGGGCGGCCAAGAGAGAATAACAATGGCCATGATTAGAACAAAAAAAGCAACCAACTCGGTTAATCTTAGATTTTCAGGAATAAAAAATAATGAAAAAATAAAAGTAAAAATCGGGCTGGTGCCGCCCAAAATTGTGATGGCTCTGGTTGTCTCACCGATGTGCAGCGCCTGGTACATAAAATAAAGAGCGCCTACAAAAGCCAGGCCAGCCAAAAGTGACCAAATAATCTGGCTCGCGCCAGGATTAATAACGCCAAAAGGAATTAAAACCAAACCCACGATTCCCAAAAAGCCAACATAAAAAGCATAAACCACTGGTTTGGTTTGATATTTGCTAACCATCAGTTTATCGCCTAAGTTGGCTAAGGCAAAAAGCAAATAAGAAAAAATTGTGATGTAAAGCCAAAACATTATTTTATATTCAGATATTTATCCCAATAATCATAAAGTCGCCGAGTCGCGCGCAAATCCCAGGAATTATACTCCGCGATTTTTTTAAATTCTTTTTCTTTAAAAAGCCGCGCCACATCATCACCGGTTATCCCCTCGGCTTTAGGACTCTTAATGCCAAAAGCCCGGCAAAACAAATGTAAACTGTCGTGGCGATAAACAGCGCCGTAAAAAGAAAGCTGGTCTTTTAAATCAATGTGCAAGGCATTAAACTTCTGACTGTTCAAATAGCGATTAGACATTAAATCCTTGGTTGGTTTAACGCCATTGATAGCCGAGCGAATCATCAAAAATGGCACATCAAAGGCGCGGCCATTAAAACTAACAAACTCCGTATAATTAATCATGCCTTGCCAGAATTTTCCCAGCATTTCTTTTTCTGACATGGCCTTGTATTTAATGCCATCTTCTTCTAACTCCTCAACTTTCTGATTCGGCGCCTGATAATAAACCGCACCCCGATTGGTTTCGTATTCCAAAACACCAATGGCCACGATCTCGCCAGTCAATGGATTAAAACCCATTCGGTTTTTAATATATTCCATTTTGGATTTGTATTCTTCGTCAGTCAGCGCTTCATTTTTCAGCCAGTGCGTCAGATTTTCCTGCGTGGTCTTGTCTAAAGAATCAAAATCTTCGCCAATTGTCTCAATGTCAAAAATTAATTTAGGCACAAATTTTATTTTATTCCCACTCCAGCGGGTGTATTAATTAATACTAAACTCTTATAATTTTATCATGAAAATGAGTTAAATAAAACCAGTAATTACACTATTGACATAATTTATTATTTGAGATACATTTTGGTAAAGAAATCGTGTTGTAAAATACAACCAAATCTACCCAAGGAGGTAAAAATGGCGAGTGCGATTGTTATCATTGTTGAAGAGGGAGATCTTGAAGAGGCCACGGCAAAGTACAAGGAAGACCCGACGCTGGAAATCAAGGCCAACTCTGTTGACCTTTCGCAGCTCGGAATAATCCCTGTGCTCACGGGCATAAAGCCCGCAGAGTATGTGATCGTGCTGAAAAGAAAGCCTGTATAACTAGCGCTACAGCCGCCGATACTGAAAAGTTGAGGCGGCTTTTATTTTTCAAAGGTTAAAAATAAAAAGAAGCACTTTGATATGCTCCCTTTTATTTATTATCGACTTTCTTTAGCGGTAATAATTTTTTATCTTTCGACAGTTTTATAACCCTCCAAGTAAAAGGTAAATTTTCTTGTTTATACTGTTGGTAATCCGTCCACATTAAATCTCTCATGGCAAGCCACTTATGAAATAGATTGAAAAATTCCTGAAAATCAACCTGCTTTTTTATAACTAAGAAACAAAGATATTCGAACTCCCGATCTACCTTGAAAGATTTATCGCGCAATTCCGCCCTGAGTTTTTGTGCTTCATAAGATTCGGGGTTGTCTTCAAAGTGCTCCTGCATTTCATCTGGTGTGAGCACTTCTTCTTCATCAAATATGTTCAAAATTCTTTCGCGAGCGTCAACAAGGTTATCATGCTTTTTATTTTTCCTATCCCTTAATATAACATATATTGATAATGTAAATGAGAGCCCGGCTATAACGATCGAGGAAGTTTCTATAATCATACTGTTTTAAAAATTCATATTAAGCTTTAAAAATACTATTATTTAATATTTCTCCATTTTCCCTGTATTTTTCGTGCCTTATCAAAATTTTTTAATTCTTGGGTATATTCTTATTTTGTAAATGGGTTACCCCCTTCTTTTTCTTCATCTTTTATTATTTCCCCTAGCCTCTGCTTATATTTTTTCTCCGATATTGTAACTGCGACTATCATTGACAATAAATAACAAATGATTACTAAATACCATGGTAACCCCCCGAAAAACAAGATTATAAAAAATAAAATTATATCTACAAATGCATAGGTGCCACCATGCTTAATAAAATAGTACGGCGCACCGGTTCTAAATCCATTTTTTAACATCTCGTTCCAATAAAAAACTACTGAATTTAATATTAGACCCAAGAATAAAATAAGAAAACTAATAATCAACATGAGTTTAATAAAATATTTTTTAAAATTTATTTCGAAAAAATACGCCGCTACTTATTGTTTAATCGGCATTATGATATACAAATAATCCTGGGCGGCAATGGCTTCATTTTTATCATTCAAGCTCTCGGCTGGCCTTAAGATGCAGGGGTTTGAAGAGTCAATCATTTCAAAGACTACATCAGTTGAATCAATGTTTTGCAAACCATCTAATAAATAGCGGTAATTGATAACCACCTTATTATCATCACCCTCTATTTTACCCGCTACCCTTGATTTGCTTTCACCCAATTGGCTATTGGTTGAAGAGATAACCAATTTGCCCTCTTTGAGTTCAAAGTTAATATCATAAATACCAGTGCGTGAGAATAAAGAGGCCGCCTTGACCGCGCTAACCAGATCAGAGATATTGGCTACGGCTCTTGTTTTATGGCTGGCTGGAATTATTTGCTTGTAATTTGGATATTGGCCCTCAATCACGCGGGAAACCAGTTCAATATCGTCAAAAACGAACATGACCTGGTTTTCTTCAAAGTAAATCTCTAGTTTACTAGCGCCGCCCTCTTCGCTGGCAGAGCCAGAAACAGAAGAAAGCATGCGGAAAAGCTCTTGCACGGTCTTGGCCGGGATAATGGCTTCTTTTTCAACCTCATTTTTCTCGTTTAATTTAATCTTTTTCTCGGCCAAACGATAACTATCAGTAGCCGCGATGGTTAAATTGCCATCGCTAAAGTTAAAATACACACCCGAGATCTCCGGCCTGGTTTCTGAAACAGAAACAGCGAATAAAACTTGGGTGAGCGCGCGCACGAGTTCATCAATACCACAAACATAGGCTGACTTTTTACTGATTTGAGGAATTAAGGGAAATTCTTCAGCGCTTTCACCCTTAATTTTTGTTTCCTGATTATCAGTCCAAACCTCAAGCGCGTCATCTTTTAATTCCAGATCAACTTTTTCATTTTTTAATAAACCCACGAAGTCATTGAGCAGCCGGGAATTGACAGTGTAACTGCCTTCTTTGTAAACTTTGGCGCGGACCTGGCATCTGACGCCCATTTCTAAGTTGGTGGTAATTAAACTCACCACATTTTTATCGGCTTTAATTAAAACATTTCCCAAAATTTGTAAAGAAGTGTTTTTACTGGAAATGTGCGAAACAATATTTAGCCCGCGTTTTAAATTTTCTTGTGTACAAGTTGCTTTCATAGTTTTTTATAGTTTTAATTAATAGTAATTATAATAAGGATGTGGATGAAAAATATTTTTTTAATAATTTTTTATTTTTCTTCAGAAAATTTTATTAAATCACCCCAAAATGGTTGTTTAAAAGTTATGTAAAAGATAGTAGTATGTGGGTTGATAAAAAGTGGGTGAAAAAGTCAAAAGATTTTGGTGTGAAAATTTTACCGAAGTTATCAATTCTTTTTAAAGTTAATGTGCAGAACTTTTGCGCAGAAAAAATTATATTAATCCACACGCTGTGAACAAAAATTACAGATTATAAAGTCGCTGTTTGATTTGCTCTATCTCGCGTCTGGTTTTTTCATCATTATCATAATCTGTCTGAATTTTGCCGACGGCATGCATGGCCGTGGTGTGATCTCGGCCGCCCAGCTCATTGCCAATGGCCGGAAAAGAGCTTTTTATTTCCGTGCGCATCAAAAACATAATTATTTGCCTGGGCACGACCAGCTTTTTCTCTCTAGATTTACCAGTCACATCATCAATGGCAATATCATAAAAGTTGGCGACGGTCTGCATAATATCTTTTGGGTTTAAAGACTTTTTCTGTAAATTTGTAGTAATATTAGCCAATATTTTCTTCACGCTTTCTAGGGTGGGCGGCAGGCCATTGAGCTGGTGGTAAGCGATAATGCGGTTCAAGGCGCCTTCGAGCTCCCTGATGTTGCTGGAGATGGTGTTGGCTAAAAAATTTAAGACCCCGTGTTCGAGCGTATAATTTTTTTCTTGTGATTTTGATTTTAAAATGGCCAGACGTGTTTCATAATCTGGGCAAGAGATGTCAGCGATCATGCCCCATTCAAATCTTGTCAGCAAGCGATTTTCCAAGGCCGGGATCGATTTGGGCGGTCGGTCAGAAGACAGAATCAGTTGTTTGTTATTTTGGTGCAGGGCGTTGAAGGTATGAAAAAATTCTTCCTGGGTGCCCTCTTTGCCGGCGATGAATTGGATGTCGTCAATTAATAAAACGTCAACGTTGCGGTAAAGGTCTTTAAAGCCATTGGCGCGGCCGCTTCCCACGGCGTTGACAAAGTCATTGGTGAATTTTTCGCAGGTTAAATAGAGCACTTTTTTTTCAGGGTGCTTAGCCAAGACTTCGTGGCCAATAGCTTGGAGCAGATGGGTCTTGCCCAATCCAGCGCCGCCATAAATAAAAAGAGGATTATAGGTCACGCCCGGGTTTGAGGCTACGGCCGTGGCCGCGGCGCGAGCGAGTTCGTTATTTTTGCCGACCACAAAAGTGGTGAAAGTATATTTGGGGTTTAAGCCGATAATATTGGGAGCTGTCTGGCGGCGGGAAACAGAATCAACTGAAACGGCCGGCTTTTGGCCTTCGGTGGCGATAATCTCGGTTATTTCCTTGGGCGTGTTCTTGAGCGAAGAAACAGTGAAAGAAATTTCGCGCAAATTCGTTTCCGTAATGCTCCTCAAGGCTTTTAAGATGTCCGAAGTGTACTTTTTTTCCAGCCAACTCTTGGTAAAGCCGTTGGGGACGCCAACGATGACTTTATTCTCATTCAAATCTAAAATAAAAGTGCCCTTAAACCAGGTAGTAAAATTGGCTTTTGATAAGCCAAGCTCTAATTCTCCTAAAACCGCTTGCCAAATTTGTTGAGTATTCATAATCCCCCGAAATTATTTGATTGAGGAAGTCGTTATATTAAATAATAACATAAAAAAGATTGAACAAAAATCTAAGAAAAGTCACAAATGTTAATAGCTTGTTCACAAATTGTGGATTCATCTTAATACATAATTTTTTTTTTGACAAATTTTTCCACAACTGTTATTATCTCTGTATAATTTCACGATAAATTATTACACTTTTATGCCAAAGAGAACTTATCAGCCGAAAAAGCGAAAAAGAGCCAAAACCCACGGCTTTCGAGCGCGCATGAAGACCAAAAATGGCCGTCACGTACTTAAAAGAAGAAGAGCCAAGGGCAGGCATCGCTTGACCGTGAGGTCTAAGAGAAAATAGAAAACAGTATGTTAAAAAAAATAAACCGCTTAAAGCTTAAAAAAGACATCGAGTCGCTGATGAAGCACGGCAAAGCGGTTTATTTTTTATTTTTGGTGCTAAGATTTCAGAAAAACGGATTAAATTACTCCCGTTTTGTCATAATTACCTCAAACAAGGTGAGTAAAAGAGCAAATAAGCGCAATTTGATCAGGCGCAGAATCCGCGAGATTCTACGCCACAATTTGGGCCAGATTGCCAGCGGCTATGACATTGCCGTAATCACTTCCCCTAAAATCATTTATGAGAAAGGCAGGGTGGCGGATTTTAAGGAAATTGAGCGGGTGCTGGGCGAAGCTTTAAGAAAAGCCAGACTCATATGAAAATTATTAAAACTATCGGAGAACAGATAAAAAACGTCACACTTTTAGTTATTTTGATTTATCAAAGAACTTTATCGTTTGACCACGGACCAATGCGCTACATCTTCCCTTTCTGGGGCTGCCGCTTTTATCCGACTTGCAGTGAATATACTTTTGAGGCAATTCAAAAGTATGGAGTTATCAAAGGCACTTGGTTGGGCGCCAAAAGAATAATGCGCTGTCATCCACTTGCCAAAGGCGGTCACGATCCAGTACCGTAATTTTATAAAAAGAAAAACGCCCGGATTATTCCAGGCGTTTTTTGGTTAGACTTGTTTCAGATCGAAACTGGAGAAATCAAACTTTTTTCCCCGGAGCCAGTCCAGTATTTCGATTACGCCGAAATTCTGGAGCGCTTCGAATTTGGGGATGGTCGCGCTGTTGCAAAATTCACCAAATTTGAAAACTTCTTGGTCAGTCATTAGTGAGATGAGCAGAAATGGATCGCAGCCTTCAAAATGAGAATCTTTGGTGAGAAAGTCTAACAGCCGATCCAGGTAGGCTCGCTGGACATCAAAATTGATTGGCAGATAGACCTTTTCAAAGAGCCACTCGCGTAATTTCATGAATTTTTTCGCGGCCTTAGATTCTTTGAATGAGACATGGCCCTTTTCCGCGCTTTCAATTACGGCCGCCTCAATGCACTTGGCCACCCGAACACGCTGATAATCGCCGAGAGAAAAGATGCCAGAATCATTTGGCTCGGTGATCATGCCGACTCGCTCGGCGTCGTTGTAATCGGAGAAAGTAAAGGCGATTTTGTCGGCCAGCTTCACGGTCAGATATTCCTGGGGCAGAGCCTGATTGAATTTGACACCAAAGTCTCTTGTGCCCGAATGGGTTAATATCCCTTGCAACGTCTCAAAACAGAGATTAAGCCCGCTTCCTTTCCTTTCAATCCTTTGGGCCACGATGGCCGAACTGACCGCGTGCAAGAAGGGTTTGTTTGACTTTTCCGTGATATAACGTTCGCCAAAGTGCCCAAACGGCGCGTGGCCGATGTCGTGGCCATAGGCGATGGCCTCGCAAAGCTCCACGTTCAGGCCCAAGATGCTGGCGATCGGTATGGCCACGGCTGCAACTTCAAGCGTATGCAGCTGCCTCGTACGGATATGGGGGTTGTTTGGAATCGGGAAAACCTGGGTCTTGCCCGAGGCCCGGCGCAGCGCTTTGCTGTTGAGAATTTTTACGATATCAACTTGGAAGAGGTTAACGTTTTTGGACAAAAAATCGTCATCATCGAAACGTTTTGGTCCGGCGCAAGAGCAGCCAAGACGGCCCCTTGATTTTCCGGGGTCAAAAGCCAAATGAGCAAGCGCGCCTTGAAATTTTTTTAATTTCATTTGATTCGTCCTCCTTTGATTTTTAAAGGTCCAGTTAATTGATTTTATTCTTTATGGTTCTGGTTTGTCAAACACGAAAAAAGAAAAGCGGCTCACTTGGAGCCGCTTGTTTCAATGAATTTGAGGCGAGAAAGCGTCTTGGCAAATTCATCCGTGTAAAAATTCCACTTGTCTTTTTCAGGGACGTAGCCAAAGGCCGCGATAAATTTTTTGCCATCCTGCCTTAGCGCGGCCAGAAACAGAGTTTCGCCGTCGTCGCAGGCGTAGATTTGGACTTTTTCCTTGCCCAGGATAAGGATGCTTCTGGGTTTGTACGAACAGGTCTGGCCGCTGTCGTCTTTCGGCTTGATAATTTCGTCAAAGTCAGCCGCGTTTTTCATCGGTGTCAGCTCGATCTTTAACCCGCGTTCCAGATCCAGCGTGTCGTTCGGGTGCTTTTTCGCGTCAGGCGAGTACAGACTTAGGAGATTGATTTGTTCCTCATAAGCCATGGTCCAGCCGTCGGGACACGAAAGAGCATAGCCGCTTTTTTTGTTGGTGAATGAATGACGGTCGGAGTTTTTTGCCTCCAGCAGGCAGGTTGAGATGACCAAAAGTGCCGCCAACAAAACCAGTTTTTTCACGTTACCTCCCTTGTCTCGTTTTTTCGAGACGCTCGAAATTTAACGTTTTTTATTTTTTTAAACATCAAGTACTCGGCATCTTATTATTTAATAAGGAATTTGTCAATAAAAAAGAGGCGGCTCTTGGCGAGCCGCCTCGATGTTTTTGTTGGTAGTAAGATTAGGGCGAGTGGTTGCCGCAGCTTGTCCAGGTTTCTTCCGCGTATTGGCGGGTCTGCTGGTCATGATTTTGGGCCACGATAATCATTTGGCCGGTGTTGAGACCGAAGGTCTTGTAACTGGTCGTCTCGACCGTTTGCTCGAACACGCTTTTCTCCGTCTTCGTCATCAGAATCTTCGCGTCCGGCAAGTTCGCGATATCCGTGGGATCTCCCAGGATAATATCCGTGTTCTGGAAGTTGGCTTGGTCCATGCCCGCCACTGCGAGGGAGCTGGACAGGTCGCCGGAAGTCGTCATCGCGATGGTCTGCTGGCCCGTGTTCTCGTCATTGAACGCCTTGCTCTTCGTGGGCATTAGCATCGTCAGCGCCAGGATCATGATCAAAAACACAAACAATCTCTTCATCTTGCTCCTCCCCGCCTCATTTTGAGGACTTTTTTGAAAGATCCATGTTTAGTATCCCCGGCTCACCATAAAATACCTTTTCCCAAAAGATACACTTAGATTATTATTATTTTATTTTTTTGTCAAGATCCAGCTAGTCTCACTTTTTTATCCCTGGCTTTTTCACCGGAGATGATCTTAATTTTGCTTTTAGGGACGCCGAAGTGTTCGCTTAGAAATTTAATGAGCGCCTTGTTGGCTTTGCCTTCATGAGCCGGCGCACAAATCTTTATTTTAAAAACGCCATCTTCGGCCGAAATTTTATTGACCTTGGCGTTGGGGATTACTTTTATGTTTAAAATTTTATCAGACATTTTATTGGACAAGTACGCAGCCGTCTGGTGTCGGGTTGCAGGCGTAAGGAATGCCCACCTGCGGCTTTTTATACAAAACCCAGCCTTCGGGCGCGTCTTTGCAAATCTCGTTAGCGCAGCCGAAACAGCCGACCGTGCCGTTTTTTGTGTCCTGGAGTAGGACGCATTCACTAAATCTCTGGGTCACAACTTTTTGGGGATTAAAAAAATAAGAAAACGACAGAGCCACGCCAGCCGCGATTATTAAAAAGATGATTATAATGGTTATGGTTTTTTTCATATTAATATTGGAAAAGATTTAGCTCGCCTAAGCCTCGGCGCAGCACCTCTGGTTTGTCGCCGCTTAAATCAATCACGGACGATGGCTCAAGCGCCAGCGGGCCGTTGTCAATAATTATTTCAATCTTGTTGCTCATTTCTTTGGAGAGCTGTTTGGGATCGGACATGACATCTTCGCCTGATATATTTAAACTGGTGGTGATAATCGGGTTGCCCAAGGCTTTGACAATCTCCAGACAGATTTGATTGTTGGGTATGCGCACACCCACGGTTCTATTTTTCGGCAAAAACGTTTTGGGCATGGCATTGCGCGCCTTGAGAATAAATGTGTAGGGTCCGGGCAGAACCTTGTTCATCAGCCGATAGGCGTAATCCTGGATGATACAGTATTTGGCTACTTCTTTGATATCGGCGAAGATGATACTCAATGGTTTTTTACGTGCTCGACCCTTGAGCTGGTAAATTTTTTCAACGGCTTGCTTTTTGAAGATGTCGCAGCCGAGTCCGTAAATCGTGTCAGTCGGATAAACTATAATACCGCCGGCTTTCAACACCTCAACGACTTTTCCGATTTTTTCACGCTCGGGTTTTTCAAAATTGATTTTTAAAATAATGGCCATGCTTTTACTTTTTTTCAAAAAGCGACCAGAGAGTTTTTTTCTTGTGCCTTTCGAATTCAACCTTTCTGACGATGTAGAGTAAAAGGAAAATCATGACCGAGGTGATAATGGCCACATAGTACCAGCCGATACCGATGGCGATACCTACGGCGGCCGTGGCCCAGAGGCCGGAAGCCGTAGTTATCCCCTCGATGTGCTGTCGATGGAAAATTATTAAGCCGGCGCCGATAAAACCAATGCCAATAATAATCTGGCTGACCAGCGCGGTTGGCACGGCGTTCGGGTATTGGCAGAAACCCTTGACCGATAGAATCGTAAAGAGCGCTGAACCGAGCGCGATCAGGGCATAGGTTCTGGAACCGGCCGGTTTGCCCAGGGTTTCTCTTTCCACGCCGATTAGGCCGCCCAGAAAAATGGCGAGAAGTAATTGCAGAGTGATTAATAGTGTGTCATTCATATTTTTTGCTAAGAAGATTTAATTTCCACTTATATTATACCAGATTTAGAGAATAAAGCTTTAATCTAAAAATACACGCGTGAGTTTGGGCCAGACTTGTGGATAATGGCTTGACGGTTAAATTTTATTTAGTATAATATAATTATGGTAAGGTTGTGCCTGATCTAAACGCCACAGATTGGGCCGTTGCCAGATTAAAGTTTCTTCTTTAAGATCTGAAGAAACGAGGCAATAATACCTTACGCGATTACTGCGGTCATGTTTTACGGAGCAATCGAATATTCGCCTAAGGAGAAGATTTCCGGAGCCGCACACTGGCTCAAAGCGAGTAATCTCGATTCAGCATCTGCGAAAGATGATCACGGTAATAAAATTATAAGAGGACGCCGCTGCGTCCTCTTTTTCTTTTTAAATTTTTTCCAAAAGTATCAGTTTGGCTTTTCTTGTTTCAGTGTCAAAGATAGCGAAAGTCGCTTTATAAAACAAACCAGCCAACGTACCGGGGTTTAGCATTTCTGTTTTGCCAATTTTTTCGTGCCAAGGTCTGTGCGTGTGACCGTAAAAAACAAAATCATATCTTTGTGAGTCAGCCATTTTTTTGGCCACAAAGGGATCATGACAAAAAACTATTTTTAGTCCATCAATTTCCAATTTGCCAGTATTGCCATGATAAATAATTTTCGAGTTTTCTTTAATTTTTCTTTTGAATCCTTCGATGTCGCCATCGACATTGCCTTTTACCAAATGTAATTCATCTCCCTTAAATATTTTCGCCATGGCCGCCAAAACCGCCGGGGCGCAAACATCACCGCAGTGAATAATGGTGCGGATTTTTAATTTATTTATATATTTGATGGCTTTTTCAATGTCTGGCCAATTGTCGTGGGAGTCGGATATGATTGCAATTTTCATAAAAAATACTAATAACCAATAAACTAATTAACTAATAAACTAATTAACTAATTAACTAACTTAAGTTTAGCATTTATTTTTTGAAAAAGAAAAAACCGCCAGCATTGCTGTTGGCGGTTTGTTGTTATATTTAGGTTCAGTATTGTATGATCAAGCACGTTTCATGAGCCAGATGGTTTTCTCCATAGCCATACGACTTGCACCTGACTTTGATTTTTTGTCCAGAAAACACTTTCGGGTTTTGGGGGTCGTACGGGTTGACCACCAGTGCCGGTACCATGCTGCCATCATCCAGCATGACCCTGACAACATAGAGTAGCGTGTGATTGTCCAGTGATTGCGGTCTGCCCTCGACTAACCCCATTTTTTCCGAAATGGGTCGCGTGACGAGGGGGATTTCGGAAAGCTCTTGGCTCGGCTGGTTCGACAGCTTGGTATGCAGGATCGCCCCGAAGCAGACTAACGCCAAGATGATCACCACACAGGCCGCCGCATTCTCGAAGTCCTTAAGCTTCTTAAGTACCTCTTTCACCTTTGACATTTTTACCCTCCTTTTTGGGTTTTTTGAGCGTGTATATATCCGACCGATAGAACCTTTATTTTTAAAGAATCGTTATTCTAATAATAATATAATAGCATATTTTTTTAATTTTGTCAATAGATAGTGGCAACTAAATTCCGCGTTGACGGGATTTTTTTTGCTAAGATTAGTGATTATGTTCAATTTTGCCGTTCTTTTCTGGCCTTTCCACACACAGCGCTTTGAGATAATCCATGACCTTGCGGTTGCCAATGATGTTTCTAATGTAATCGCGATATTCTGGGGTTTTTAAGCTCTTAATTATTTCAGGATTATTTTGGTAATAACGACTCATAGCTTCGATCTCGCGTTCAAGATCGCTTTCTGATATTTCCAGTTTTTCTCTGAAGAATATGGCGCGAGTGATTAGCGCCGCTTTTATTCTCCGGATGGCCTGTGGCACGAAATCGAGCTTCAACTGCTCCGGAGTTTTATTTAGGTGCTTTAAGTAGTCTTCGAATTTTAATCCCTGTGTGGCCACATTACTTTGCAATTCTTGAACCATCTTAGCGGCTTCCCCGTCAACTAGAACGTCGGGTATATCGCCGACTTGCGACTTATCAATCAGTTTGTCTAAAAGTTCTGTCTCAACTCTTTCCTCTTCTTTGTGATGCTCTTCGTGCTCCAGATTATGCTCAATTTGTTTTTTCAAATCAGCCACGGTTTTCATGCCCAAGGTCTCGGCAAATTTATCATTAAGTTCGGGGATATTTCTTTTATAGACGGCTAGCATTTTAACTTTGAACTTCGCTACTTGGCCGGCCAGATTTTTGTTATGATATTTTTCTGGAAACTTTAATTCAAATTCTTTTTCCCCGTTCGCTTCCAAGCCGATTAGATTTTCTTCAAAGCCTGGGATAAATTGGTTTTCGCCGATCATGACCGGATATTTTTTCTGGGCGCCGTTTTCAATCGGTACATTGTCGCGTAAAATATCAAAGTCGATTTCAACTTTATCGCCGACTTCGGCTTTTTTATTTTCCAAAACTTCAGTGGCGCGCATTTTTCTTAAATCATTAATTACCTTATCTACTTCTTTATCAGTGATATTAATTTCTTTTTTTTTAACCTTAATTGATTTTAGATCGCCTACCTTTATCTCTGGCATCAAATCAACGACTGCCTTGTAGACAAAATCATTATCAGGCGCCAGCTTTTCAAAATCAACTTTGGGTGAGCCAAGCGGCTCAAATTTTTCCTTGGCAGCGATTTCAACATATGATTTTTCCGTGGCCAGCGCGGCTGCTTCTTCGTAGATTTTCATCTCACCCACTTTTTTTTTCAACATCTCCAGCGGCACCTTGCCTGGTCTAAAACCGTCGATTTTGGTTTGGGCCGAAAGAGTTTCTACGGCTTTATTAAAAAATGGTTCCAGCTCTTTGGCCGGAATTGTTACCTTGATCTCGAGCTGACTTTTAGGCAATTTTTTGATTTCGTATTTGTACTGCATAATTTGAATTATGAAATATGAATTAAGAATTATGAATTAGGGATTTTGAATTTTTTGCCTTTTGACGAGTTTGAAATTGGCGCGAAAGGTGCTGGGCGTGCGAAAGCGCGTCATTTTTTTATTAGTTTTTTGTGAATAATTTTTCATTATTTACGAATTACGAATTTTTTACCTGCCTGCCGGCCGGCAGGCGAATATACGAATAATATAGATATTCTAGGCGATTTTTTATTTTAAGTCAATGGCGAACAAATAAAAAACCAGGCGAACGCCCAGTTTTTATTTTATTGGATCACTTCGTTTAGAGTTGGATCGCTGGAAATTATTGTGCTGACGCTGGCGCCGACCGCGGTTAACAAATAGCCGGTTACTTCATCTGTGCCGCTGGCAGAGATGTTGGAGAGCAAAAGCGGGCTGGTGCCGACTTGGTCGCTGGTGGGCGTGATGGCCAGTTGGATTCTCGCTTCTGGCGCTGGATTATAAAGGCCTGCCAGAGCGGGTATTTCCTCAATCTGCCACTCAAGCTGGTTAGTTTCTTTGTTATAGATGATTTGGTTGCCGGCGGTCACGTTATAGATTTTCGTGAATTCGACGCCGTCGGGAATCTGGGCGAACACCTTGACGTTTTGAACTTTATTATTGGTATTCGTAACTTTGATGACCGCCCAGTAGGAAGTGTACTCGCCGACTTTGGGCGGTACCGAGCCGACTCCGATCTGGTCTCCCTCTGAAGTAAAGAATAATGTGTCCGTGTCCAGGCTTAATCTCGAACTCAATTTTGTAACCAGGGGCAGGCTTTCTAAAGAAGTGGCCGCACCCTCCTGATCAAAACTGGCGACGATTCTGGCTTCTATGTTGTAACCAGACTCGTTAAATGTGCTGAAGTTTATGGTGGGCTTAAGGCCGGTTGAAATTTCCAGCATACCTTCTTGACCGGGCGCGATGGAACCAACGGATTTATTTTTGAGACTGGTAGAATCAGCATAGTCGCCACTAAGTTCTAGACCAAGCACGACGTTATTGAGCGTAAAATTTTCAGTGTTTTTGTAGTGCACGTTATAGGTTATGGTATCGCCGGGTTTGGCAAACGCATTTTTTTCCGGGTTGGAAAAATCCAAAATAAATTTCGAAAATTCTACCGGCGCAGAAGCCGTACCCTCGGCCAGCAAATACTCTTGGCCCTGGTAAGTGGCGTAGATTTCATCGCGCAGATTCAGGGGTTGTGGTTTCTCGGCGTATGTTTTTCCATTGAATTTAAAATTTTCACCTTGCGTGGTCGGATTAATGGCCCAGCTTAAATCGCTTTGGTCGTTGAGATCCGGCTTGATTAATCTGAACCCGGTCGGACCGATTAGCTTAAGCTTGAAATCTTTAAAATTTGAATCGGCGTTATTTTTCACAAAGATATCGCCTTCAAAAGGAGAGGTGGCCGTGATTTTAGCGGGCAGAGTGATTTTTGTCTCTATAACCGATTGCGTGAGCCAAAGAGTCTGGCTAAAAAATTCCTGCCGATCTTGGCCGTACTTATTTTTGTAATTAATCACCGCCAGAAATTCTTGTTTCGAGCCGAGATTGCCGAGCAGCAAGCCGCTGACTTTAAGCTCTCCGCTGCCGTGTCCACTTATGTCGCCGATTTTCAGCGAGTGCGTCTTTAAATCAAAGTTAGCAGAATCGAATTGCGGATTTTTTAGGCTATCAGGCAGTTTTAAAATAAGCACCGCCTCTTTCAGTTCATCACCGGTCGTGTTGGTAAAATTAATTTGAAATTGCGCGTTCTGGCCGTTGATCAGAATCTCGGGCACGGAGCTGACTTTAAAATCCATCAAATTAATGAGTTTTGTTCTGCTAAAAAGCCAGAGGTTAACCAGTGAGCCGAGCAGTAGGATAATGATCAAGGCAAAAATGCCATCTATGATTAGGTGCGTTTTGTCTGACAGGTAATGTTTTTGGTAACGCTTTCTGATTTTGTCAGTAAATATGTTGAAAGTAAGATTGCCGACTTTTTTAATGGTAACACCCCCGGGCTTGGTTTGCTCGGTTTTTTCTGTAATCGGTTTTGGGTTCACCGCGATGATTTCTTTTTTTTCTTTTTCCATGTGAAAAAATTATTTCAGAGAGGTGGTAAAGGTGTAGGGAGTGGCGGCCAGAATTTCCGCTTGGCCGTTGCCGTCAAGATCATTGGCAATCACGCGGACACCGTTTCTGGCTGACTTTTCAAACGGCCAAAAGCTTTTGCCGATCGCCTGGAATTTATTATTAAAGATACGGACTTGGGGGCTGCCTCCCTGCCCGGCGCCAGTCACGATCTCGTCTTTATTATCCCCGTTAACGTCGCCGCAGGCAACATAGGCGCCGCCGATGAACGTCTTGGCGTACGCATAGAATCCTTTTGAGGTAGAGTTGCCGCTAGCGTTAAAAGTTTTAACGAGCGAGCCGCCGTTATAGCCGGCGCCAGTCACTATGGTTTTCTGGCCATTGCCGTTTAAATCACAGACAGCCACGTTCACGCCGCCTTGGAAATTTTTAGAGTAAGCGTAAAAACCGGAATTGATAACTTTGCCGGTGTAAGAAAAAATCTTGACTTGCGGCGCGTAACCTCGGAGCGTACCGGTTATGACTTCCAGATCGTCATCGCCGTTTATGTCGGATAAGACAAAATTTATTCCCTTATTATATTTTGTACCATAAGGGTAGAAAGAAGCAACCACGTTTTGGTCCTTATCGTAGATGGTGATTTTGCTTTCGTCCGCCACGATCGTTTCATTTTGTCCATCCTCGTTGACGTCGCTGTTTTCTATTTCATTATTGCCGCGAAATTGACTTTCATAAAGGAAAAACCCATTTCTTAGAGAATCGCCGTTGGTATTAAATACGCGGATGAAAGAGCCATTATAAAACGCGTCGTTGGTTATCTCCTCGATTCGGCGCAGCAAGACAACGCCGTCGTTGGCCGCCAATTCAATATTTTTGATGACGCTGCCGTTATTGACGGCGGGATCCTGGGCTCCTTTAATTTTTTCGTATTCAACGTCAAAATTTATTTTCTGATCGGTGTTGGTGGAATTAACCAGGACAAGAGCGTTTTGAAATTCTCTCTGGTAGACACTGGGTTTGGTGTCTTTGGAATTTGGGTCGAGAAGATTTTTTAGGCTTGACTTGGAGTCGCCCAGATAAAAATTGTATTCGTCGTACCACCAGATTCTATCGTGACCCTGGTCGCCGAAATCAAAAGTGTAATACCCATTGCCCATCAGAGCGGAGGTTAATCCAAAACGAAATGGCTGATAGTCCGTCTGATCGCCCGAGTTGTTGGTGGTGCCGTTGACGATAAAACCAGAGGGCGAATACGGGAAGCTTGAGGCGAGATAATCATTCATCGAGCCTCTCCAGCCGCCTTCGCTTGGCGCCGGAAAATTTTCCAGCATTCGGCCGTTAAGCAGACTATTATAAAAATTAGTATTGGTGTTGGCCATGATAATTTTGTTCGGCGCCAAGCTTCGGGTGGTTGTTAAAATCTGGCTAAGGCCCGTCTGCCATGATTTATCAACCGTCTGCGAATCCTCGGCGATGCCATCGCCGTTTAGATCAACGGGTT
This sequence comes from Patescibacteria group bacterium, assembly GCA_028714455.1. Taxonomy (GTDB): domain Bacteria; phylum Patescibacteriota; class Patescibacteriia; order CAIXNZ01; family CAIXNZ01; genus CAIXNZ01. The sequence goes on along the minus strand of JAQTMG010000001.1, from coordinate 84,134 downwards.
GGTTGAGCCACGAGATGCCGTACCAGACGTTGTCGTAAAAAACTCCGTCCCACAAATTATTTTTTAGAAATTTTTTATTGACCAGATTAGGCAGATAGTCGAGCCAGCTGGTGCCGTTTGTTTTTGGCGCCATGGACGAGGCGTTTATAAACCAGTTGCCTGGCCAGAAGTTGACGTGGCTGCCGTCGGCATTTTCCAGCCACCAGCCGTTTTTGTCTACGTTTTGGAAAATTTCCGTCCAGAAACTTGTTTGGCCGAGTAGATCGCTTGAGTGAGTTATCTCTTGTATCGGAACATAGGCCAATATTTTCAGACTGGGGTTTTTCTGCTTCAGCTTGGAAATTAGCTGGGGATTTCTTTCGACTGATTGGGGACTTAAGATCACCAGGTCCCATCTAGCCAAATTGGTGATGTCGGCGTCTAAATAGACGTCCCAGGCCAAGAAATAATTGGCCAATTTTGGATAGCCCGTGTCTTTGGCGCTTGCCTCGCCGCAAAAATAAAAAAATTGCGCAATTATTAGGAAAAAGGCAAAAAATGACAAGAATATTTTATTAATTTTTCTTTTTTTTCTCATATTTTTAGTATACCAAACTATATCATAAAAAAGTAAAAATGTCAATGGTTTTTTGGCTTACCTTACACAAAGCTATTGACGAATGAGCCGGGATGTTATAATATAATATTACTAAACAAAAATATTAAGTAATTTTCATTATGCTTTGTTTGAAGTTAGCTAGAGTGGGCAAGACCAAATTACCAACTTTTCGCTTAATTGTTTGTGAAAAAACCAAAGATCCCTGGGGTTCATATCTTGAAAATCTGGGAACCTATAATCCACGCTCAAAAGAGCTTAATTTTGACGCGGATAGAATAAAATACTGGCTTTCTAAAGGCGCCCAGACAAGCGGCACGGTTTGGAATTTGTTAGTTTCTAAAGGAATTGTCGAGGGGAAAAAGAAAAAAGCCTCAAGAATATCTCGCAAGCGCCAGGAAAAGATAAAAGCTAATTCTGCGGCAAAACCCGAGGCCCAGCCCGCTCCAACACCCGCGGTCTAAACTTTAAAAATTCGATTTTTTAATAAAAAAGAGGCATTTTCGCGCCTCTCTTTTGTTTTTCGGATTTTTAGCATTGACAACTTGTATGAGTGTGATATAATAATACTATCCGTTTTAAAGCGGACATCCTCTGATCTTGAGGATTTTGTTAAAAATTAAGCCTTTTATTCGGTTTTTCCGACTAAAAGCAAGGTCTAACCTTATGGCAGAAAAACATCCAGAAGTGGAATTTGTTGAGTACATTGTCAAGAACATCGTGGGCAATCCTAACGATGTAAAAGTTGACAGAAAAGTTGATGAGATGGGAGTTTTATTGACTCTGAACATCAACACAGCCGATATCGGTTATGTCATCGGCAAAAGAGGCAATACAGCCCGCGCCATTCGCACTCTTTTGAAGATAATCGGCGCCAAAAATAACGCCCGAGTCAACTTAAAGATTAATGAGCCCGAGGGTTCCATGAGACGCCCACGCGCTACTGAAGAAGTTGATACCGACGTTGTCGACGATTTAAAAATATAAACATCAGATAAGAAAAAGACTCCAAAGCGGGGTCTTTTTCTGTTTTTAGAAGACACATTTTTTCCACTTGCGTCTAACAGAATAATTTGTTAAGTTAATAGCGCACGAATTAATCCAAACATTATGAAAAAAATCACGATTTTATTCGCCATCTTCTGTCTCGTCATGAGTCCGAGTTTTGCTCTGGCCAGTCCCGGATCTCTTGATCAATATGGCGGCCATGTTTGTTCGAATAATTGTCAATCATATGGTGAAGAGATGGGCGAATATCATTTTCATGAAATTCCTTCGGCACCTTCTTATTTAAAAGTTGAAGCCAAACCGACTAATTTTGCGACTTTATTTTTCATGCCCAAAGCCAAGGCGGACCAGACAGTTCTCTCTCCCGCTTCAATGGCCGGCAATGAATCCAACACGCTTATTCAAAATATTATTTATGACGAGCAGCTTTGCGTGGGAGCGGAAATTTCCGCAAGCGGCTTTTACACCGGAGACCCGAAAGTCAGAATCAGCCCTGTGTGCGCGCAGCGCCAGATCGAGGTGCTGGGAAATACAAATTTAAATCCGAGCGTTGATTATTACCGAGCGCTCTCAAATGACAATCTGGAAATTTCAAAAGTTTACCATGTCGTAATATTAAAAAACGGCAAAAATGTTTTTACCGATCGGCCGGAAATCAGCGATCTTAAGGGAATTATAATTCAAGGGGTGACTGACGCTACACTTTACTATGTGAATCCCAACGATGAAAATTTGTCTTTAAGGCCGATTACCGCAGAAAAAGCAGTTCAGCTCAAGGGCGTAAATTATCTGGCTGGCGTAGCATATTTTGATGATTCAATAATATATAGCTATCCGATCTCCAGGCCTTTGATGTAATTTTAAAATAAAAAAATCTCCGCAAAATTACGGAGATTTTTTATTTGCCGATGTGGTATAATTTATTTAGCTTTGAGCTCGGAGCTATGGGCTTGGGGCTTAATAAATTTATGCTATTTAGATTTAGAGAATTTAGAATATATAAAGAAGCTTTGGTTTTTCGTAAAGTAATTTATGGTATATCAAAAAAATTCCCGAAGGACGAGACATTTTGTCTTACCTCACAAGTTAGAAGAGCTATAAATTCGGTAGTTTTAAATATAGCTGAAGGTTCAAATAGAAATAGCGATTTAGATTTTAAAAGGTTTTTATATATTTCGTTGACTTCTCTTGAAGAAGTCGTGGCATGTCTGGACATTGCCCTTGATGAAAATTATTTAACAGTTCAAGAACATCGCGACTTAATAATTAAAGCTGAAGAGCTTGGTAAACAATTAATCGCATTTATTAATAAGCTAAGGGCTTAGGGTCCTGGGCTTAGGGAACTTAGCTCTAGGCTCCAAGCTCTTAGCCCAAAGCCAACCATATGCAATTCACCATAATCACAATCTTCCCCGGTATCTTTGATTCTTATTTTTCCAAGGCCATGGTTAAGCGCGCGCAGTTGAAGAAAATTATTGATATTAAAATTACTGACTTGCGCCATTTTGCTGGGAATAAGTATAAATCAGTTGACGACACGCCTTACGGCGGCGGGGCTGGTATGGTATTAAAAATTGAACCGATTTACAAGGCGCTCAAAAGTATAAAGAGGAAAAAGAAAAGCCGAGTAATTTTATTTTCCGCGCGCGGCAAGACCTTGACACAAAAAGATTTGAGACGCTTAAAAAAATATGATCAGCTGATTATGATTTGCGGCAGATACGAGGGCGTTGATAATCGCGTGGCAGAAAAATTAGCCGACGAAGAAATTTCCATTGGCAATTATGTTCTAACTGGCGGTGAAATCCCAGCCATGGTTTTGGTTGACGGAATCACTCGCCTATTGCCGGGCGTACTTGGTAATTTAGAATCGCCAAAAGACGAATCATTTAGTAAAGAAAATGAATTAGAATATCCTCAATATACCAAGCCGGAAAAATTTAAGGGCTGGAAAGTACCTAAAATTTTGCTTTCAGGTAATCATGGGAAAATTAAAGATTGGCGAGAAAAAAATAAAAGGTATTAGGTATTTGGAATTGGGTATTGGGAAAAGGAAATATTTTTTATAATTAATAACCCTCGAATAAACCGTGGTTTTATTGTTGACAAAGATGTGAAACTGCGATATTATTAAGTATTAATAAGCCGGCGGGCTATAAACGTAAAGGAGGAAATGGCGATGAAGAAAAAAGTCGTCATTGGTTGCTCGGTAACACCTGGGCAACTGGAAGATCTGATGCGCATGATCAAGGACGGAACAGTCGGAGGCGAGGAACTTGGCGCTTTTCTGGAAAATCCCAAAAAGTTTTCCAAGGGGCTGACCATTGTTCGCGCCATCAACATTCTTGGCGCCAACAAGGTCATCATTGCCGAGCAGGCTGGCAAGGCCTGGGAAATTGAAGTGCCAAAAAGCGCAACCATCCGCTACAGTGAAGAAACCCTGCTCGAGTGCGCCAATGAAAACCAGAGCGGTCAGTCCGACTGGCGTCTGGTCTTTATCAATGGCCTTTCCCTGCGCGAGCAAAGAGAAAAGCGCGGCGTTGACAAAACCAAGCTGCCCTGTTTTAACGACGACGACTGGTGGCTCGAGAGCGACGAGGACAAGTGGGCGACTTTCATGCCCCAAACCGGCTATTACCTCATCAACTTTCGCGGCCAGTTTACCAATTTGAACTGTGGTAAGCAAGACGCAAAAATCGCTAAACTCGGTGCCGACTACGAACGCTGCCATGAGGCCGTCTTTGCCGAAGCCATCCTGACCATTTATATGGTTAATGATGGCGAGCGAATTGCCGAGAGTTGGTACCATTGGGGTGCTTCGACGTCTTTCGTTGGCGTCTGCATCGTTGTCGGCTGCTTTAATTCCAATGGCCTCTGTGTCGGCACCCACTCGGCCTACGGCTTCCCCGGCGGTTTGCGCGTTGCGCTCGCCCGGAAGTTCAGTTCTTGACCTTTTGTCTCTTGATCTTTTAAGCACTTGAATTTTAAACCCGGTCAATTTTGTCAAAAGCAATCTGGACCGGGGTTTTTCTTTTTCTCAAAAACAGAAGAAGAAATATTAAAAAACCCCTTTGCGACGCGAAGAGGCTTTTTAGTTTAATATCCAAAATTAAATTTACGAGCTAATAATTTTTAAATAACAATCACCGCAGACGTTTTTTGCCACTTGCGATTCTATTGAACCGCGTATCATTATTTTTTTATTGCAGTTACCGCACACGCTCTCGGAGAGTATCGGCGTTCTTAATTTTTTATATAATTTTTGTCTCCTGACCAGGGGATGAGCGACGGGCAAAGGCAGGTTCATCTTTTTATAGAAATCGAATTCCTGTTCTACGATTTTAAATAATCGGCCGGTTTCCGAGCAGACCAATAAAGAGCCAATAATTTTTGAATCAGCCTCTTTAATATTATCGGGCAAAGATTCTGCCGTGAGGCCATTATTAGCAGAGTTTTTTTCGTGAACATGCCAGGGCAGCTTCATGGCCATGGCTCGCGCTTCGTTTATGGGAAAGATAATGTTCGCCCAGGTTAAGTTATAGCCGTAGATTAAATATTTTAACGGCAAAATCTGGCCGTACTCACCGCTTGCCAGCATCTCATACTTGATTTTATTAACTAATTGCCAATATTCATCTGCCGAGTATGGCTTGTTAAGTATGTGAAATTTTTTGTTTCTAAGACCCACGCAGCCAAAACAATTCTCTAAATTGTAGCAAAGTTCGCAGTATTCTAAATTGGTTGAATTGTAGATGGCTTCGGTACAATATTTTACGTTGTATGAATCCACCGCGCACAGCCCGATACTTTTTTCCATGTTTAGGCCGCCCATGATGTCATGGCTATCTCGGACATTCATGCCGCGAAAAACATTGGCAGAATCCTGGATGTTGTAGGAGTCAAAGCAGTTATAGCAGGCGTTGCATTGAGTTAGATTGTCGCCGACTACGTTTTGCGTATTTTTTAAATGCAGGTTTTCCCTTATGGCGTTGTTTTTATAAAATTCATTGAATTTTTTTTGCCACTCGTTCAACTCTTTTCTGGAGCCCAGATTAAGGCCGTTCATTTTGTTTTCGTACTCCTCTTTTGTCAGCTGTTGGTTAAAAAAATTATATTTTTTGTGGCGCAAATTAATGCAGCCAAAACAATTTTCGCAATTTTTCAGATCAAAGCCAAAGGTGCAGCTAATGCAGCTTTCGCAATCGTCCAAAAAGGAAGATTTGTAGCAGTGTTTGCATTGAAAAAGCTGGTAGCCCAGCTCGCAGTAATCCGAGAAAAATATTTCCATACAGTCCCGACTTTTAATTGCGCTGGCCGAATATAAGATGTTTTCACATTCGTAACCAGCCGAGACCATATAACAGTCCTTCATGTGAACGCCTCCTATGGCCCAGGGACTATTAATACTGCCCTCATCTGGCAGTTTGCAGGGACGAGGCACTTTTAACTTTAGGGCGTGGAATTGTTTGAAGAAACTTTCGCCGGGTTTATAGTCTACGCCATAATCGGCCGCATCCCAGACGTCTGAAAACCATTCATCCTCCGCGTAGACAGGCACGTCAGGCGATGGTCCTATGTTGGTGATTATTTCTTTGCCAGATAAGGCCGATTTGATTTTAAAGAGTTCATCCGGCGGAGATCCGTGCGCCAGCAGATTCCTTTGTCTCACCCAGGGCGCTACAACTGGCGCCGGCACTAGCATTCTTTTATAGAAAGCGATATCTTCTTCGCGGATTAAATATCGTTCCCCTGTTTCTTGGCAGGTCCTCTCTCCCGGACGGAGCTGGCTCAATATTTCTTTGATTTTAGAATTAAACAAAGGAGTATTTTCCATAACAAAAAATTAAACTACCGGGGCTATAAAGTCCTCCTTTTTTTCTGCCGCGCCTCCCTCTGCCATTTCTTGTTCTAGTTCATTAATCGGGCGAGAATATTTTGATCGAGAATAGTTGATTATCTGATCTTTGTGCGAAGTTTTTGTGGCTTCCACTTCTAGCGTCTCGCCGGCAAATGGATCGTAGGAGTTTCCGGCGATTAAAAGTTTTATTACAAATTCACGCTGACCCAGATTGATCAGGTCTTCTTCCTTGCAGACGGGCGCGAATTCTTTGTTCAAACGCTCGGCATCCTCTCCTCCTAAACGGAATGAAATAATTGTCCCAGTGTTGCCGAAGATGGTGTCACGCATTTTTGGGGTAACTTGGCCGAGATATTGGTGGGAGACGGTAATATTCAATCCGTATTTTCTTGATTCGGCAAAAAGATTCAAAAACGTTTGCGTCGCTACGTTTTGGAACTCATCGACATAGAGATAAAAATCAGAACGCTCTGAACTAGGAATCTTTGCCCTGCGCATAGCCGCCTGATAAATGGAAGTAATCAAGATGCTGCCGAAAAGTTCAGTGTTATCTTCGCCGATAATGCCCTTGGACAGATTAACAAGTATGATTTTGGATGAATTTATGAGTTCGTCAAAATTTATTTTATTTTCCTTTTGCGCGAAAGTGTTTCGCACCAGCGGATTTGCCAAAAACTGGCCCATTCGATTGACGAGAGGGATGATGGCTTCGTTGTCAAAACGTTCGCTCCAGCTGTTAAATTCCAGAGACCAGAAATGGCGAACAACCGAATCAGAGATGCGCGGGATTACTTCTTGTCTGAATTTCGGGTTGGTGAGCATTTTAGATATATCGGCGAGCGTCGCCTCCTCATACTCTAGCAGCGCCAAAATTGTGAATCTGCACACGTGTTCTAGGCGCGAGGTCCATAAATCGCCAAATTGTTTGCGGAAAACTTCAAGTAAGCCGCTCGCCACCAGCTGTCTCGCCTCGGGCGCAACTTTTTTAAGAGGATTAAACGCCACTGGGAAATTCGTGTCTGTAGGATCAATCAGGACAACATCCTTTAATCGGCCTTCCGGAATATAATCGAGAAGAGAATTTATCAGGTCGCCATGCGGGTCTATCACACACACGCCAAAACCGTCAAGTATGTCTGCTCTGGTCAAGAGTTCGATCAGCTTTGTTTTGCCAACTCCTGTTTTACCAATGATATAAATATGCTGGCGACGATCAAAGCGCCAGATGCCGAATACATCCTTCCTCTCTATGTAAGCTTCTTTAAATGTCGTGTTGCCAAAAAAAGTAATATCACCATTTTCTTCTTGGTACGTGGGCAATTCGGCGGGAGGAGAAACTTTTTTGATGTTTGAATATTCTGACATATAATTATATTCGGTTAGATTACCACACTTAAATGTAGTATATTAGGTCCGCTAAGCAATATCAATTTTTGTAGACAATAAATGTCATATGACATGGTATTTTATCTAAAATTAGCGATTTACTTCTTTGAAAATTTGACGTAATTTGCGTCATTTGATATGGTATAGCCATGGAAAATCAGATGGAAAAATTGAAAAAAGTTTTTAGCCTTAATAATTATGAGGCTAAATTGTATTGGGCGGCTTTAAATTTTGAATCAGCTTCATTGTCCGACCTCGCCAAAGGCGCTGGCATTCCCCGCACGGCAGCTTATCGCCATGTTCAAAATTTGGTAGATAAGGGTTTTTTGTTAATTTTTAAATTGAAGAAACGCAAATTATATCAGGCCCTAAGTCCAAAACAGCTGCGCTATCTTTTAGAAAGAAAAATGGTAACCCTGGAGGAGATAACAGATGATTTAGTTGAGAGAATAAGTGTACCAGAAAAAAAATTGGCGATTAGCTATTATTCTGGGATAGAAGGCGTGCAAATTGCTTCTGACATTTGGCTAGAGAATGCCAAAACAAAATTTGGTAAATCATTTGAAAATGTAGAAGGAACGATTTTGCAGCATGGAACAAAACAAGTAGCTCAATGTATTAATAAAAGGGTTTCTAAGGGCATAGGTGGTAGAATGATTGGGTCTGGGCAGATTGATTCGCCCATTCTTAAGGATGTTTTAAGAAAAGACAAAGCAGAATTAAGAGAGTCTATTGTTGTCTCCCATAAAATTTACCCAATCAAGGCATCTTTTGGCGTTTTAGATGATATGGTTATAATATTTACTACAGAAGAAAATCCCTTTGCTGTTTTAATAAAAAATCAAGATGTAGCGGATTCCGTAAATTCCATTCATGACATGGTTTGGGATAGGTATAATCCATAATTTATTGTGCAAAAGTTGTTTATTAAAAGGCCGCTTTAACCCCTTGACAGCTTAAATAATAAAGTTTATAATGCCAGTATCTAAAATTAACTTTAAAAAGTTCTCAAAAAAGTAAAAAAATTTATTTTTCAAAGATATCCCATCTTTGCAATAGCTCCGATGGGGAGGAGAAAAAACAGAGAAATTCGATCTGTTAAAAATCCCGCGCGCGGGATACTTTAATGGACAATGGATTTCCCTGTTTTTTCTTCTTTGACAACTAAAAAGTGATAGAATCAATTCCTTATTTCCCCAACTGGGGAAGGTTTTTGTGATGAACCTTATCATCATTTTATTTGAGAGTTTTCCGCCAGAGGCGGATCCGCCTTCGGCGGAGATCCTTCTGACGGTTACAATCAGATTTTATTTGAGAGTTTGATCCTAGCTCAGGATGAACGCTGGCGGCGTGTCTAAGGCATGCAAGTCGAACGCTCAACTTTTTCGCAAGATTAGGTTGGGAGTGGCAAACGGGTGAGTAACACATTGGTAACCTGCCTCGAAGCCGTGAATAACCCCGCGAAAGCGGGGCTAATACACGATAATAATGAGTGGCGCAAGTCATTCATTTAAAGTTACGGCGCTTCGAGAGGGGCCTATGGCTTATCAGCTAGTTGGTGAGGTAACGGCCCACCAAGGCAATGACGAGTAGCGGGTGTGAGAGCACGACCCGCCTCACTGGGACTGAGACACTGCCCAGACTCCTACGGGAGGCTGCAGTCAAGAATATTCCACAATGCCCGAAAGGGTGATGGAGCGACGCCGCGTGACTGATGAAGCCCTTCGGGGTGTAAAGGTCTTTTACCAGGGACGAACAAATGACGGTACCTGGTGAATAAGAGGTTGCAAACTCTGTGCCAGCAGCAGCGGTAATACAGAGACCTCAAGCGTTATCCGGATTCATTGGGCGTAAAGCGTGCGCAGGCGGCTTATTAAGTTAATGGTTAAAGCTCGGAGCTTAACTCCGAACCAGCCATTAAAACTGATAGGCTAGAGAGTGGGAGAGGTAAGCGGAATTGCCGGTGTAGGGGTAAAATCCGTTGATATCGGCAAGAACACCAAATGCAAAGGCAGCTTACTAGAACACTTCTGACGCTGTTGCACGAAAGCGTGGGGAGCAAAGAGGATTAGATACCCTCGTAGTCCACGCTGTAAACGATGGATACCAGACATTGGGAGTATCGACCCTTCCAGTGTCGTTATAAAATAGCTAACGCATTAAGTATCCCGCCTGGGAAGTACGGTCGCAAGACTAAAACTCAAAGGAATTGACGGGGACCCGCACAAGCGGTGGATCATGCGGTTTAATTCGATGACAAGCGAGGAACCTCACCAGGTCTTGACATCCTCGGAATCCTCCCTAATAGGAGGAGTGCCGCAAGGAACCGAGAGACAGGTGCTGCATGGTTGTCGTCAGCTCGTGTCGTGAGATGTACGGTTAAGTCCGGTAACGAGCGCAACCCTCGTTCTATGTTAATTTTTCATAGAAGACTGCCAGCTTTAAGCTGGAGGAAGGTGGGGATGACGTCAAATCAGCATGGCCTTTATGACCTGGGCTACACGCATGATACAATGGCCAGTACAGAGGGACGCAAAGCCGTAAGGCGAAGCAAATCCCATCAAAGCTGGTCTCAGTTCGGATTGAGGTCTGCAACTCGACCTCATGAAGCTGGAATCGCTAGTAACCGCGTATAAGCAACGGCGCGGTGAATACGTTCTCGGGTCTTGTACACACCGCCCGTCACACCAAGGGAGCCGGTAGTACCCGAATATCGCTGTAGGGCGATAGAAGGTAAGGCCGGTGACAGGGGTGAAGTCGTAACAAGGCATCCGTAGCGGAAGCTGCGGATGGACCATCTCCTTTCTAAGGAGTAATGAGCTCGGCTTTCGGGCCAGCTCTAATCAGGTCGGTTGTTTCTAACGAAACAAATTTTCTGGATTTTGATTCTATCACTTTTTAGCAGTTAAAGACGCTTTTTAAAAAAAATCGGCTTATTTAATATCAGTTAAGATCTTGATTAAGCCGATTTTTTTTGTTATAATTCGCTTATTGATAAATTTTTTTGCGCGTGCACCGATAAAAGTTTATGAGGCAATGCGTTAAAGCGCGTTGTTAATCAAAAAATGAAAGCATTGTTTTAATTATATAATCACAGACTTTTATCGGCGCGTGTAGCTCAGATGGTTAGAGCGCGCTGCGCCCCGCACAATGCGAAGCATTGGTGCGGGGTCACTGCTTTGAAGATTTGGGGTCGGTCACTGACCCCGCACTGAAATTTGCTTTAAAAATTTTTTATTAAATAAGGACGTGTAGCTCAGATGGTTAGAGCGCGTCACTGATAATGACGAGGTCGATGGTTCGATTCCATCCACGTCCACAGTTAGCAAATTTAGTGCGGGGCAGGTAATGACGAGGTCGATGGTTCGATTCCATCCACGCGCACAATTAAATTGGCCGTGGCCAGATATAAGTCTGTGTGCAGAAGTGATTATATTCGTATTTTTAGATTTATCGCAAAATACGATTCGTACGATTCATACACAAACTTATATCTGGCCGAGGTAGCTCCCACCTACGCACTTCGTGCTTCGGTGGGCAGGCAGTGGTAGAGCCCCGCACAAATGCCAGGGATTTATTTGCCAAGGTAGCTCAGTGGTAGAGCGAAGGACTGAAAATCCTTGCGTCGGGAGTCCGATTCTCCCCCTTGGCATTTGTGCGGGATAAACTCCGGTCTGAAAATTTAAAAATAGTTGACGAGGGCAGTATAGGAAATCGAGCCTGCCCCGCACATCGAACGCAGTGAGATGGTGCGGGGTCGGGAGTCTGACCTGCCCCGTACTTATTGAGCAAGGCGAAATATAGTACGGGGTTCTCCCCCTCGGCAATGTGAGTTTTGAGATTAGAGTTTTGAGCAACAGTTTATACTCTTGCTCATATCTCATGACTCTTGCTGTTGACGGGCTGTAGCGAAGCTGGCTATCGCGCTTGGTTTGGGACCAAGAGATCGTGGGTTCGAGTCCCACCAGCCCGACCATAAATCATGCGGGTATAGTATAATGGCTTATTATGCTAGCCTTCCAAGCTGGAGATACGGGTTCAATTCCCGTTACCCGCTCAACAGTGACGGCCTGCCCCGTACCCCTGCGGTGCGGGGTTCGATTCCGGTCACCCCGCTCAAGTTTGGAAATTAGTAATTAGGTATTAGATATTAGGAATTGGAAAAATTTATTATTTGAACTCCTACGGAGTTTTTTTGTTTTGCTTAATATATATTTTTATGATAAAATTTGAATACAAAAGGGGCAATTTAGCGCTTATATTTTTTAAATTACTATGTCAAAAAACAAAAATAGGAACTCTAAAAATGGCATCAGACGCGTAGAAATTCATCCAGAAACGCAAAAGTGGATTTTTATCATATTTTTATTCGCGATAGCCGGCATTTCTTTGCTTGGCTTATTTAATTTGGCGGGTAGAGTGGGCGAAGAGATTGATAAAATTTTGTCATTATTTTTGGGCTGGACAAAATTCGCTTTTCCCGTGATTTTAATTTTGTGGGGCTGGGTATTATTAAATAAAAAAGAAAAAATAAACACTATCAGTTATGTTGGTTTCTTTTTCTTTGTTTTGAGTTTTACGGCGCTTTTTCACTTGGTGATTCCATTGAGTGACGCTATCTTAGCCGTTGATGAAGGGCGTGGCGGCGGTTACGTTGGATTATTTTTAAGCTACAGTTTACAAAATGTGATGGGTTTTTGGGCGACCCTGATCACGCTGGTGGCGATTTTTTTCATCTCCATTTTGTTAATGATTAATAATTCGATTGATAATTTCAGAGAATCAGGCTCGATTTTTGGCAAAATTTTTGATCGCCTTTCAATTTGGTATTATCACATAAAATTGAAATTTGCTCGCGGAGAGGAGGAGTACGATGAAAATGAAGAAGAACAAGACGAGGAAGCTAACGAAGCTATAAATGAAGAAGAAAAAGAGGTTACTTTTGCCAGCAAAAAAATCGAAACTAGAGAAAAAGAATCGGCTAAAGAAGAATTCAAGCTCGATGAGCCAAAAACAAAAAAGATTTATCACAAAATAGATTTGCCCCTTGATTTGCTAGATGACAAGTTAAGCAAACCGACCTCGGGCAACATCGCTGCCAACAAACAAATAATTCAAAAAACCCTGGAGAGTTTTGGCATACCAGTTGAGATGGGAGACATTAGCGTTGGCCCGACAGTTACCCAATATACTTTAAAACCAGCCGAAGGCATTAAACTTTCTCGCATCACGGCGCTTCAAGATGATTTGGCCCTAGCCCTGGCCGCTCACCCATTGAGAATTGAAGCGCCAATTCCCGGCAAGTCGCTTGTTGGCATTGAAGTGCCCAATCAATCGGTGGCCATCGTACGCTTACGCGAGCTTTTGGAAAGTCCGGAATTTAAACAGCGCAAGACCTTGCTGACTATTCCGCTTGGTCGCGATGTAGCCGGTAATACCTGGGTGGCTGATTTGGGCAAGATGCCGCACTTATTAGTCGCTGGCCAAACTGGTTCGGGCAAATCAGTTTGCTTGCACACCGTCATAACCAGTTTACTTTATCAAAATGGTCCTGACACTTTAAAATTAATTATCGTTGACCCGAAACGCGTGGAAATGCCGCTTTATAACGAGATACCTCATCTGCTGACACCAGTTATCACTGACGTGAAAAAAACAGTCAACGCTTTGAAGTGGACCATAGCTGAAATGGATCGCCGTTATATTGTCTTGGAAAAAATGGGCAAAAGAAATATCGATGACTTTAATAAAATCTCTCAAGAAAAAATGCCCTATATAATTTTTGTGGTCGATGAAATGGCGGACTTAATGTCCAGCATGGGTCATGAGGTTGAGGGTCTAATTATACGTTTGGCCCAAATGTCTCGCGCCGTTGGTATCCATTTGGTGTTGGCGACACAAAGGCCATCGGTTGAAGTCATCACCGGCTTAATTAAAGCCAATATCCCCGGCAGAATCGCTTTTGCCGTGGCTTCCATCACTGACTCCAGAACAATCCTGGATCACGCCGGCGCAGAAAAACTTCTGGGCCGCGGCGACATGCTTTACACCAGCGCCGAACTTTCTAAGCCCAAACGTCTGCAAGGAGCCTTTCTCTCGGATGCAGAAATAAATCGCGTGGTTGATTACCTTAAAGAAAGCGGCGAAAAACCCGACTATGACCGGGCGGTTGTGGAAAAACACCAATCTTTAAACGGCGACGGCAGCGTTGATTTTTCTGATCCAAATCAGGGCGATGAACTTTTTGAAGAAGCTAAGGAAATAATTTTGCAAGCCGGCAAAGCTTCCACTTCATTTTTGCAGAGAAGATTAAAAGTCGGTTACGCCCGAGCCGCGCGTTTGATGGACTTGCTGGAAGAGGCTGGTATTGTCGGGCCAGGCGAGGGCGCTAAACCCAGAGAGATTTTAGTGACTGAAAGAGAAGTTGATGACAACGAGGCAGAATTGCCAACAAACGATGAGGGTTCGGAAGAAGTTGACGAAGAAAGTGAAGACGAAGAATTAGAATTACCAGATGATGAATCAGAAGAGGTTGACGCCGAAGAGGAAGCAAAAGAAATTGAAAAGAATAATGAGTTTTAAACCACGAAAATAATTCACGAAAAACTCACGAAATTCTCGTGTATTTAGCGATAAAAATTTCGTGGTTCAAATTACATTTTATTTATGAGAGAAGAGACACTCGGCCATGTTTTAAAACGCTATCGCGAAGAGGCAGGACTCAAAATTGAACAGGTGGAAAAGGATACCAAGATCAGTAAGCGCATGATTCTGGCCCTGGAAAATGATGACCACGCGATACTGCCGGAGGATTTGTACGCTAAAAATTTGATAAAGTCCTACGCCGAATATCTGTCTCTTGATTACAATAAATTGTTAAATCTTTTTAACAAAGGGCGGGAGATAAATAAGGGCGCAAATCTGGAAAAACAAAAAGTTCAAGGGGAAACCAAGGTTTACATGACGCCCCAATTATTTCGTTACGTCGTCATGGGAATTATATTGCTGGTCCTGTTAATTTATTTAGGCATACAGATTAATCAGATATTTACACCGCCATTTCTCGAAGTCGACCAGCCACCGCAGAGCTTGACCACAACCCAGAATTTCATTGAGGTCAAAGGTGAAACAGAAAAAGAGGCCAGAGTTTTTATTAACGGTAAGGAAATATTTATAGACCCTAATGGAGGTTTTTTAGCCACGCTGGATTTGCAAAAAGGCTTGAATACCATTAAAATATCAGCATCGAAAAAACACAGCAGCGAGAATGTGATTTACAGAGAAATTTTAGTTCAATAATTATTAATAGATATCTGAAACACGGGTTTTTAATCACGGATGACACGGATTTGTGTAATCAGTGTAAATAAATCGGTGGTTCAATAAACATTTTTATGGATAAGAGGAATGACAAGGGGGAAAGCAGTGAAAGAGAAAGAGCGGCCGAGACAGCCATTTCGCAGATTAAAGAAAAATTTGGTGATGGTGCGATTATGAAGCTTGGCGAAGCCAAGGCTATGCAGGTTGAAGCGGTTTCAACGGGTTGTTTATCGCTGGATATAGCCCTGGGAGTTGGCGGCGTGCCGCGCGGCCGGATTATTGAAATTTTTGGTCCCGAGGCGTCCGGCAAAACTACTTTGGCGCAACATATTGTGGCTGAAGTGCAAAAGCAAGGCGGTTTGGCAGCTTTTGTGGATGCCGAACATGCGCTTGATCCAGATTATGCCAAAAAAATCGGAGTGAACATTGACGAGCTTTTGATTTCCCAGCCAGACACTGGCGAGCAGGCTCTGGATATTGTGGAAACTTTAGTACGCTCCAATGGTGTCGACGTGATAGTAGTTGATTCGGTGGCGGCTCTGACGCCGAAAGCTGAAATTGAAGGAGAAATGGGCGAACATCACATGGCTTTGCAGGCGCGTCTGATGAGCCAGGCTTTGAGAAAACTGGCGGGTGTTATTAGTAAATCAAAAACCATTTTAATTTTTATAAATCAGACACGCCAAAAAATCGGTGTCTTCTTCGGCAATCCCGAGACAACGACAGGCGGCACGGCGCTTAAATTTTATTCCTCGATTCGAATTGAGGTGCGCCGAGCGGCCCAGATTAAGCAGGGAGACAAATTTATTGGCAACCGAGTTAAGGCCAAGATTGTAAAAAATAAAGTCGCTCCTCCGTTCCGCTCTTGTGAATTTGATATTTTGTACAATGAAGGAATTTCCATTGTCGGCGATGTCTTGGACACCGCGACTGAAATGGGAGTTATCAAAAAATCAGGCAACACTTATAATTTTGAAGACAAAAAAGACGGCGAGGTTAAGCTGGGCGTGGGCCGCGAAACCGCCAAACAATTTCTGAAAGATAATCCCAAGATAGTTAAGACGATTAGAAAAGACGTGTGGGATAAGGTTGAACTAAACGAAGCAGAATCAAATAGCTAGAATTTAAAGCCCCCGGTCAGGGGGTTTTAAAATTGACAGAATCATTTTTATGTGATAAACTATAAAATTATAAATATAGGGGAATTGGTTAAGGCGAAAAAACATTGATAACCAATATCAGCCGTAAGCGGCAAGGAGGGTACCTTGAAAAAATTTTATCTCAAAATAGTGCTGATGGAGGCAGGAATTTTGTGCCTCGCCTTTTTGACTCTGGCTACCAGAACGCATGACAAATCGCGCCAGGTCCAGAAAGTTTCTTCAGAAAAAGAAAACGTGATGGAAAGCGTTTTGATCGAGATGTCAAACGGCAAGCGAGTTGCCTATAATGACGTCAAAATTACTTTGCGCAAAGATAGCAAGGGCAAATTTTGGGCTTATTTTTCGCCCAAGAAAAAAACTAGCAAAGCCAAGCCAGCCAATCTAAAGCAGCTGGTGCGCGATCTGGCAGAAGAAGCAAGCTTCGAAAATGTGGATCTGCTGTATCGCATAATCAAATGCGAAAGTGGTTGGAGGCCGCAAGTGTCTGGACCAACCGGTGATTACGGTTTATTCCAGATTGTCCCTGAACACAATCCAGGGGTTAGCAAGAAGAATGCCAACGACCCGATTTTCGCGACTAAGTGGGCGATTGGACAAATCAAAGCCGGCAATATTTGGAAGTGGAACGCTTCCAGGCACTGCTGGGGAGGATAACTCGCCAAACAAAGCCCGTTTCACGGAAAGTGGAACGGGTTTTTTCTTTATAAAAAAACCGGCCTAGTCATCGCAATTGCGATAATCTGGCCGGTGCTTGGGGTGGCGTGTGTCGCGTTTTTTGTTGGGAATGACCTGATGCCTTTTCCCCCGAAGCATCCAGTTGGTCATTTTTTTGGCAACGCCAGTCGCCACTTTTTCTTTTTTCATCTTCCCTCCTTTTTATTTATGTAATGATAGCGCTAAAAATGATTTTTGTCAATATCTCTCAATAAAAAATCGGCGCCTAGCGTCGATTTTTTGTTCCGGAGATTTTAATTATTGGCGCGCTCTACATATTCGGATGTATCAGTGTTAACAACTATATTTTCACCTTCTTTGATAAATAGCGGAGCATTAATTGTGGCGCCGGTTTCCAAAGTAACCTGTTTAGTCACATTGCTGGCTGTGTCGCCTTTTACTCCTGGCGGCGCGGAAGTAACTTTGAGAGTTATTTTTATCGGGATATCGACGCTGACCGGATTTCCTTCATAATATAAAACGTCGCACTCGGTTCCCTCTTTTAAAAATTTAATTTTGTCGCCCAAAACATCAAGCGGTATGGTGAACTGCTCGTAGCTTTTGTTATCCATGAAATTGGCAAAGCTGTCATCCTTGTATAAAAAATTCGCCTTGCCCCTTTCGAGGTCCGCTTCTTCAACGCGCTCGCCCTGTTTGAAGGAATATTCCAGCACCTTACCGGTGATCAGGTTGCGCAGTTTTGTCTGCATGACGGGTTTTCTCTGTTGCATTCTGACAAAGCGCGCTTCCAACACGATAAATGGCTCGCCGTTGAAATTAATGCTTAGACCCTTTTTAATATCGTTTAAACTCGAAATCATAACTAATTGTTTAATTTTTTATCTTTGTGTGTAGGGCAAGAGAGACATGTAGCGGGAGCGTTTGATCGCTTGAGAAAGTTTTCTCTGGTGCTTGGTGCAAACTCCGCTTCTGCGTCTTGGCACTATTTTGCAGTATGAAGAAAGCCAGCGTCTCAAAAACTGGCCGTCTTTGTAATCAATGTCGTTGATATTATTTTGGCAAAAATAACATTCTCTGACTACTTTTTCGGGATTATTTCTTTGCTGCGGCTTTCTGTTTCTTTGTATTGGCATAATTAGATAATTATTTATATAAATCCACAGTTTCAAATTGATTAAAAAGGAATATCCTCAAGCTTAATTTCATCGCTCTCGGTTTCGGCTTCCTTTTTTGGAGCGGCTTCTTGTTCGATCACCGGAATATCAGCGCTGGGCGCTGGTGAAGTTGGTTGATTCGGCTGGTTCCCTGGCCTGTCAAGCATAATCATGTTTTCGGCGATGATTTCGGTTCTGTATCTTTTTACGCCGTCCTGGCCCACCCAGTCGCGCGTTTGTAATCGGCCCTCGATGTAAACCTTGCTTCCTTTTCTTAGATATTGGCCGATGATGTCAGCCAGACGTCTCCAGGCGACTACATTATGATACTCGACTCTTTCCTGTTTTTGTCCGTTCGCATCGGTCCAGACGAGATTGGTAGCGACTGAAAAGCTCGTGACAGAAGCGCCGGCAGGCGTTGATCTCACTTCTGGGTCGCGAGTCAAATTGCCGATGATCATTACTTTGTTTAAATTCATATGACTTTGGTTAATTAGTTTAATTAAATTAAATAAGTTTGCAAGTTATTTATAGGAGCGATAGGTCTATAGGTTTAAAGGAGGAAAGGGATGCGCATTTTCCTATTATCCTTTAGTTCATCTTTTTCTTATAGCTCTTTTAGCTCTTATATTTTATAGCATTTCTTTTGTGTCGTCGAGAATCTCGTCAAGTTTTTTATCCAGATCTTCGAGGCTAATTTTGGTTTTTTCTTTTTCTTTTTCCTTGCTCACTTTTTCAACCTTGGCTTCCTCAACCATGGCTTTTTCTTTTTTCTTGGCAATCTTTTCCTGAATTCTGGCCGCCTCTTTAATCTGTTCGGCTGATTTGATTTGTTTTTTAACGACGATAAATCTCAAAACTTCACTTGTCAGTTGTAAGATGCGATTTAGCGCGGCTAATTTATCAGTCGGCAAATCAAATTCGTAAACAAAATAATAGCCATGACTTTGGTTCTTGATTGGATAAGCAAATTTTTGCTTGTCTAAATCCTGCTCCTTGGCGATGGTGCCGCCATTTGTTTTAATTAATTCAGCGACTTTTTGCGTAATCGGCTTTACTTCTTCAGTAGTGTAGGACATGGGCAGAATGTAAAGGATTTCGTAGTGTTCGATTCTCATAGATATTAATTATGAATGATGAATTAAGAATTATGAATTTTTTTGTAGGCATTAAAAAAATCCCATGGCGGGATTATATTAGCTTGGAGCTTTGGGCCTTGAGCTAGAAATCACACCATTGAAACCTCGAGGGTTTCATTTATCTCGGCTTTAGCCGGATTGTCCCCGCGAGGCGGGGTGGAATAGTGTTTTAATGTTGTGTAAGCATCTTAGCAAGAGTTAATATTTTAGTCAAGTTATGCTAAATTTATTTAATCCGGCAATAATAACTGCCACAATCGACACTACAAGCGCTAAGATTGACAACCACCTTTGAAAACCGGTTAGATTTTCAAGCGCCTCGAGTTGGAAAACCTCAGCCGCAGTCATGATGGAATTGCACTTTTTGCATAAGTAAGTAGATGGTATACCGCCAGCTTTTACGTTAGTGTGTTTTTCCCACTCGTGTCGGCAATAATTTTTTATCATAAAATTTAAATAAATTTAAAATGTTTTTTAAAAGTGTAGCCGTAGTTTCAGCATTCCATATAACTCATTTCTAGCACATACTTTGCTGATTTGACACATGATTTAGTATTAGAAATGAGTTGCGTGATATAGTTCCGTTTGCCTTAATTATAGCAAAAAATCGTCCTAAAGCAATCCTTGAAAAGTACAGATTTTTACGATATGATTTAGATAATATATATATGCAATACTTTTTCATATTAGGTAAAAATCCGATTTTATCCAAAGCCGAGATTAACGCCGTCTCGGAGTTTTTAGAATATAGAATAAAGAACATAGAATTTAGAGATAATATATATATAATTGAGACAGATAAGGAACTTGATGTACAAACGGTTAATAAGCGACTGGGGGGAACTATCAAAATTGGGCTAATTTTAGGTAAAATATCAAATTTGGCCAGATTTGAGGATAAATTCATAGATTTATTTAAGGTCGAAGAAGGCAAAGCCTATTATGGCTTTAGCTTATATTCCCTATCGCCTGAAGTTCATTTGGGCACATACCAGAGGCAATTATTGCCGATTGCTATGGAAATCAAGAGAAAGCTAAAGGAAAAAGATATCAGCTCCAGATATGTTGTCTCCAAAGAAAAAGAGCTTTCATCAGTGATTGTCAAAAAAAATAAGCTTTTACAAAATGGCGCGGAAATTTGTTTTTTTATAAAAAAAGATGAGATTATTTTTGGTCAGACGATGGCCGTGCAAGAATTTGAAGAATTTGGCGCCAGAGATTTTACGCGGCCAGGCCGCGACGATGTCTCGGGCATGTTGCCGCCAAAACTGGCGCGCATGATGATAAACTTGGCTGAATTAAAAAGCGAAGCAATTATTGTCGATCCGTTTTGCGGTTCCGGAACTATTTTACAAGAAGCATTATTTCTCGGTTATAAAAAATTATTTGGTTTTGATTCGAACGATAAAGCAGTTGAAAATTCAATCACAAATATAAATTGGTTAAAAGAAAGATTTGGTTTGGATATTGATAATATAAAAATAAGTAAAGTTGATGTGAAAAATCTATCAGCCGAATTTGAATCCCCTGTTATCGATGCCATTATTACGGAACCATATCTCGGGCCAGCTTTAAACGGTAGAGAAAATCAAAACGAAATAAATAAAATTATAAATAGCTTGAAACAATTGTATTTAGATGCTTTTAAACAATTTGCTAAAATTTTAAAACCATCAGGCAAGATTGTAATTGTGTTTCCAATTTTTAAATTAGGCAGCAACTTAGCGGAATTAAATATTTTTGATGAATTATTTGATCTGGGTTTTGAAAAAGTCAACAAAGAACAACTTATTTACTCACGCGAAAAACAGCATATTTACAGGGAAATTTGCGTATTTATGAAAAAATAATTTAAATTTTTCTAAATATAAATACCGTCACAAAGGTGGCGGTATTTTTTAATAAAAAACTGATTGTCGCTGCTGTTTTTAAAATTTTATTCTCTCGAGATATATTCTATGCGTTCAGATTACTTTTTGTGTTTAATCGGAAAAATGAAAAACAACAGTGTCGCCGTCTTTCATCAGATATTCTTTGCCTTCAATTCTAATCAATCCTTTTTCCTTGGCGTTGGTCCAGCTGCCGCAATCCAATAATGTTTTCCAGTTGATTACTTCTACTCGCGCAAAACCTTTTTCAAAATCCGTGTGGATTTTGCCGGCCGCTTGAGGCGCTTTCAGGCCATTTATCAGTTCCCAGGCCCTGGTTTCTTTCGGCCCAGTCGTTAACATGGAAATCAAATTCAATAATTTATAGCCGGCAATAATCATTTTTTCCAGACCGGTCTGTGAAATATTTAAATTTTGTAAATATTCTTTCACTTCATTCTCTGGAAGTTGCGAAAGTTCTTCTTCCATTTTGCCACAAACTATAATAACTTTTTTGGGGTCTAGATTCAAATTAGCTTCTTTTAAAATTTGTTCCGGAGTTTTGTTTATATCAATTTCGGCTACATTAAAAACATAAAGACAGGGCTTAGAAGTTAAAAAATTGAATTGCTTAAGCAAGGTTAACTCATCTTCGGTAAGATCCTGATCTTTTATTAACGCATTATTCTCAAGGTTAATTTTAACTTTTTGTAATAACGGCTTGAGTTCTGATAAATCAGTGTCTTTTCGAGACTCCAGCTTTTTATTGATCTGCTGCAAATCAGCCATTATTAATTCAATATTTATAATGTCCAAGTCGTCTTTGGCGTTAATTCTATTCTCAACATGGACGATATTTGGGTTAACGAAGTGTCGCAAAATATGACAAATAGCACTAGTTTCTCTAATATTAGTCAAGAATTGGTTGCCAAGCCCCTCGCCTTTATGAGCTCCTCGTACTAGGCCAGCGATATCAATGAACTCCATGGTCGAATAAATGGTTTTTTCGGATTTTGACATCACTGTTAGCTGATCTAAACGAGAATCCGGTACCTTAACACAGCCAACATTGGGGTTGATGGTGCAAAATGGATAATTGGCGCTATCCACCTTTTGGCGCGTTAATGAATTGAATATTGTGGACTTGCCAACATTGGGCAAACCGACAATGCCTATTGATAATGACATATTGGGCAATACTGGAATTGAACCAGTGACCTTACGAATGTGAATCGTACGCTCTAACCAGCTGAGCTAATTGCCCGCCTTCGCAAAGCTTTGGCGGGCAGGCCCGTTTATACTTTGAGCAATTTTATGTTAATTTCGCTTTGGACCGCAGGGGACTTGAACCCCTGGCCTCTTCCATGCCATGGAAGCGCTCTACCAGCTGAGCTAGCGGCCCCGATAAAAGTCTGTGTGCTCAATGTTTGAAGCGTATTTTTTCGTACGCAATACAAACAATGCATAAAACTATTTTTCACATAAACTTTTATCGGGGCAGGCCCATTTTCTTAGGCCTACACACAAACTTGTATCTGGGCTGGCCCCTTTTTTATCTTGGCCAATTATACACAATTTAATGCCCTCGGGAGGAATCGAACCACCATCTAAGGCTTAGGAGTCCCTTGTTCTATCCATTGAACTACGAGGGCAGGTGTTAATTTTTTGATATCCATTGCCACGAACCAGAGCAAAGCTCGATTCGTGGTCCGCCTCTGGCGGAAACTACGAGGGCAGATACAAGTCTGCGTAAGGCCTGAATTATAATCGCACTTATCGATTTAACGTTAAATACGATTATTGCTAATTATACATAAACTTGTATCTGCCCGAGGGCTATATATTTCTTGGCCCTCGAATTTGATATTGTTCAAATCCAGTCGGGAAATTTATATATATTGTTTTCAAAAACATGAAAATTGTTTCACGTGAAACAATTTATGATTAAAATATGCCTAAATTACAATTTTTATCTAATTTTAGTTAAAAATATGTGTCGCTATATAAACATAAAACAGAAATATGCGCATTTAATTCCATGATGATACTGGAACTTATTAACTTTATTACCTATCAATAAACGTATATAATTAGTATAGCAGCTGCGGAATACAAAATATTCCCGTAATTTTTAGTTAATAATAACAGAAATAATTCACTTTTACAATTATTTGGATATGTATGGCGGATGACAAGGTACAAATAGCTAAAGAAAAACCGATAATCTGGGCGCTGCCAATAAAGGAAGTGCTTAGTTTTTTAAATACGAGTACGAGCGGGCTGACCACAAAAGATGTCCAGGCCAGAATTTTAAGCTATGGCAAAAATGCGATTGAAGAAAGAGAGAAGATAAGAGTCTGGGAAATATTTGCTAGACAATTTAAAAGTACATTAGTGCTGATTCTGGCCGTGGCTGCGGTAGTCAGCTTTTTTTTGGGAGAACATCTTAGCGCGGCGGTTATTTTGCTGATGGTTTTTCTTGGCGCGGGTTTAAGTTTTTTTCAAGAATATAGAGCTGAAAAAGTTTTACAGGCGTTGAAAAAATATTTAACTCTAAAAGTGCGTGTTTTAAGAAACGGGCAGGTTGCTGAAATTGATTCAAAAGAGTTAGTACCCGGCGACATTGTTTATCTAGATATCGGCGATGTAATCCCGGCTGATATTAGATTGATTGAATTAAAGGACATGACAACAGATGAATCGGTTTTAACTGGAGAATCATTGCCAGTTTTAAAAGAGGTGACTGTGGTCTCTAAACAATATTCCGTGCCGCAGTATTTGCATAACATGGCTTTTATGGGGACTTCTGTTTCCAGCGGTTCTGGCAACGGCGTGGTCGTGGCAACAGGCAAGAATACTTTTTTTGGCGAGACCTCAAAATATCTGCAGGAAAAAAACGAAACGGACTTTCAAAAAAATATCAAAAAATTTAGTAATTTTTTACTCAAGGTCATTTTATCAATGGCCGTCTTTATTTTTTTGGGCAATGTGCTTTTAGGAAAAAGTATAATTGATTTTTTACTTTTTTCCCTGGCCCTGGCCGTCGGCATAACGCCAGAATTACTACCTCTGGTTATTACGATTGCTCTTTCTTCCGGCGCCGTGAGAATGTCCAAAAAAATGGTAATTATTAAGCGTTTGATTTCCGTGGAAGATCTTGGCAACATTGATACACTTTGCTGTGACAAGACAGGCACCTTGACCGAAGGGAAAATTTCTTTAATTGATTACATAGATTGGAATGGCCAGCGGGATAGTAAGATTTTACTCTACGGACTTATTTGCAATTCAGCTGATATAAAAGCCAAGCACAAGGTTTTCACCAACCCACTCGATAAAGCTATCTGGGATAACGAAGGCGTAAAGCAACTGGAGCTGGTTTTGGGTAAAATGGTTTGTCTGGATAAAATAGAGTTTGATTTTGAGAGAAAGAGGCAGAGTTCTGTGACCAAAGACGGGGATAGACTAGATCTTTTAGTCAAAGGCGCGCCCGAGTCAGTTTTATCAGTAAGCACTAATATTGAGATATCAGGCGAGAAGAGAAGCCTAGATGCCAAGCTAAAAGCGGAATTTAATGAACGAGTGGTAAATTATGAAAAGAGCGGCTATCGCGTGATTGCCGTGGCCAAAAAACAAATAAAAAAAGAGGCGGCCGAAGTTGTTGATGAAAAGGACTTAACATTGGTCGGCTTCCTGTTATTTTTGGACCCGGCCAAGCAGACGGCCAAGGAGGCTTTGCGTAAATTTAACGAGCTGGGCGTGGACATAAAAATTATCACCGGCGATAGCGCCGTCGTGACTCAAAAGATATGTTCGGAAGTTGGCTTGTCGATTGTTGAAAATAAAATAATTTTGGGCGAAGATCTTGATAAATTAAATCCGCAGCAGTTTGAAGAATATAGTCATAGATATAATATTTTCGCGCGTACCACGCCCGAACAAAAATTTAAAATAGTTACGAGTCTGAACAAGGAAGGCCGCATTGTTGGGTTTTTAGGCGACGGTGTTAATGACGCGCCAGCTCTTAAGGCCGCGGACGTGGGCATTTCAGTTGACACCGGCACCAGTATTGCCAAAGAGGCGGCTGATATTATTTTGCTGCGAAAAAGCTTGAGGGTTTTGGCCGAAGGTATAACCGAAGGCAGAAAAACTTTTGGCAATATCACCAAATATATTTTGAACACCGTGAGTTCTAATTATGGCAACATGATGACTGTTGCGCTTTCTTCTTTCTGGTTTTCTTTCGTGCCCTTATTGCCTTCGCAGATTTTGTTAAATAATTTTTTGAGCGACATGTCGATGCTGACCATTTCCACTGATAATGTTGACGATGAATTTGTCAGAAAGCCAAAGCGCTGGAACATCAAACTTATTTCGCGATTCATGCTTTATTTCGGACCCATCAGTACAATCTTCGATTTGATCACGATCGGTTTTCTGATTTTTATTTTTAGAGCCAGTATTGATTTGTTCAGGACGGCTTGGTTTGTCGAATCGACATTTTCTCAAATCATCGTGATTTTTTTCTTGCGCAGCAAATTACCGTTTTACAAAAGCCGGCCGAGCAAATCTTTGTTTATCGCGGTGTTTCTGGTTGTCGCCTTTGCCTTGTTTATTACCTATACGAGCTTTGGTCGAAGTTTTTTCGGCTTCACCAATATGCCGATAAGCGTTTTGATCATGATTTTCTTTGTGCTGATTTTCTATTACGCAGCGGCCGAGATCGCCAAAAGAATACTTTATAAAAAATTTGATATATAAAAATTTATGATGTCACAAATTCCAATCAATTTGGCTAAAGTCAACCAGGACGCGGTTGATCGGGAGATTTTGCGCGCCGGTCTGATTGCCGAGCTCGACGCCGTCAATCTTTACGAGCAGATGGCCGAGCTGGCGCAGAGCGATAAGGTAAAAGCCGTGTTACAAGACATTGCCAAAGAGGAGAAGACGCATGTCGGCGAGTTTCAAGCGCTTTTGGTGCGCCTAGACGAGGAACAGGCGGCGGAGCTGATCAAAGGCGAGAAAGAGGTCAAGGAGCTGACTGAATAATTTGTGCTTTTAGCTTCTTGGTGTTAAAATAATTCAACAAGAATTATGGAAATATTTTTAGTTATAATTTTGATTTTGGTCATTGCCGGCTTTGCGGCCGTGTTTTTTATGCTGAATAAAGTTTCTGGCGGGAAAAGGGACGATCAGGCCATGTTAATGCTGCAAAATCAAATCAATGAGATTCAAAAATCGCTTGGCGATGGCTTGGCCAATACTCATCAAACGATTCAGCAGCAATTTGGCCAGAGCGCCAAAATTATTTCCGAGGTAACCGATAAATTAACCAAACTGGGAGAAACCAATAAGCAGATCGTGAGCTTTGCCGAGCAGATGCAGGGCCTGGAAAATATCTTAACCAATCCCAAACAACGCGGTATTTTGGGAGAATATTTTCTGGACACATTGTTGAAAAATGTTTTGCCGCCGGCTTCTTATCAGATGCAATATAAATTTAAGGACGGGGAAATCGTTGACGCGGTTATTTTTGTCAAAGATAAAATAATCCCCATCGACTCCAAATTTTCATTGGAAAATTATAACAAAATCGTGGAAGAAAAAGACGCGGTTGCGCGCGAAAGATTGGAAAAACAATTTAAGCAGGATTTAAAAAATAGAATTGACGAGACGGCTAAATATATCAGGCCAAGCGAGAAAACAATGGATTTTGCTTTTATGTTTATTCCGTCAGAGGGTATTTACTATGATTTGCTTATTAACCAAGTTGGCGCCGTCAAAGTTAATACTAGGGATTTGATCGAATATGCTTTCAAGGACAAACACGTGATTATAACTTCGCCAACATCATTTTTCGCCTATCTGCAGACGGTGTTACAGGGCCTGAAAGCGTTACAGATTGAAAAATCGGCGCAGGAGATTAGGGAGCGAGTCGAAGATTTGCAAAAACATCTCATGGCCTATGACCAGTATATGCAGAAAATGGGGGATAACTTGTCTACCACGGTAAATATGTATAACACGGCCTACAAAGAATTTAAGAAGGTTGATAAGGACGTGACTAAAATTACGGGTAAAGAAAGCAAAATAGAAACACTGGAAATTGATAAGCCGCAGGCTTGAGCTTGACCAAGGAATTATTATTTGCTATCATTTTTATATATTTAGCTTTGAGCCATGAGCTTAGAGCTTTTTAAATCAAATCTAATTCATAATTCATATTTCATAATTAAATAGTATGCCAATTAAACAGCAAGCCAAAGAAGCCCTAAGAAAGACTAAAAGACATCTAGAGCGCAATACCAAAATCCGCGAGGATTTAAAAACTCTATTAAAGAAAATTAGAAAAGATATTGATAGCAAAAAAGCCGCTAAAGATGTCGAAACCTTAATTAGACAAGCGCAAAAAAGCATTGATAAGGCAGCCCAAAAAGGCGTGATTAAGAAAAACACGGCCGCGCGCAAGCTTTCACGATTGATTAAGTATCACAAGAGGGGCAGTCAGGTGGTTGAAAAGAAATAAAATAACCCCGCGTAGCGGGGTGTTTTATTGCTTGACAGTTTTGGATTTTGGTGATAAGCTAAATTATCAAACGATAAAGGAGGGAAAATGGATAAAAAGAATCTGAAGGTCCTTTTAGTCGATCGAGAAGACATCTGCTCGGCCGTTTCAAGGTTGTTGAGGCTGATACTGGGGATCGGTTCGAATTCGATTATCTCTGTCAACAGCGCCAAGGAAGCCATGACGCTAATCGAGTCGGACCCGTCTTTTTTCAGCCTCTTAATCACCGGGAACATTTTGGGAACCAGGACAAGGCCTGGCCTGACCGGGTTGGGGCTGGTTGAAGAAGTAAAAAAAATCGCTCCGGATCTGAAGGTGATTTTGACTTCAGGAGCAGGAAGACCGTCGTTGCCGGAAGGAGTAATCTTCCTGGACAAACCGTTCGAAACCCAGGAACTTTCTAACGCAATCAAAAAGGCTCTCTTATGAGAGCCTTTTCTTTTAAATTTGAGCGATTAGTAAATCGAAAAGTAACCGAGGTTTAGTGGCGCTGGTTTTGATTTTTAAATCGATATTTAGAAGCTGGCTGTAAATATTTTTCAATTGCTCCAGGGTAAAATTTCTGGCTCGTTCTAAAGATTTTAGCGCCACAAAAGGATGAATGCCTAGTTTTTTGGCGGCCTCGGCCTGGGAGAGGTTTGGCTTTCCTCGCTGTTGATCTTTGATGAGCAGCAAAATCCGAAATTGCCAGATGAGCATGCCCAGCAGTTCCAGCTCGTTACTGCCCAGACTGAATTGGTCTGACATTAGTTTTAAGGCGAGCTTTTTATTTTTATTACCCAGCGCGTCAACCAGATTAAAAACATTGTCGTCAAATTTGGCCTTGACCAAGTTTTCCACGTCTTTACTGGTGATATTTTTGGCCGAAGAATAATTGAGTAATTTTTCCAGCTCGTTGGATAGCTGCCACAAATCATTGCCGACCAGCGCGCCTATTAAATTGGCGGCTGCTCTGTCGATTTTTCCCCCGCGCTCCTTAATCTCTTTTTCCGCCCAGGCGCTGATTTGATTCGGTTTTAACGGCTCAAATTCCTGCGCATATTTTTCTTTGGCCAGACGTTTCCAGAGCGCGTCTTTCGAAGCTGACCTTGGCGCCGAGATATTTTCCCAAAAAATTATAATATTATCATCCTTATTATTTTTCCATTCCTCATTGAGTAATTCCACTATTTCTTTTTGAATTTCTTTTGATTTATTTTCTGAAATTAAATTTTTAATGATAACCATTCTTTTGCGCGCCAAAAAAGGCGAGGCCTTGACTTGCTGATTAAATTCTTCAAATTTAAGTTTAGCGCCGTCCAGCGAGACGAGGTTCATGCCACTTGAATCAACTTCGCGATTAAACTTGGCTTTCAGCTCTTCCAGTTTTTGACTTGAGCGGTAAGTATCTTCACCGAATAGGAATATGATCATACGAGTATTTGCGCTTGGTGCGTTGTTCTTTAAATACTAAACGAAACTTCAAATTAATCTACAAAATATACAAAATAACTTTTTCGTAAATTTGTAGCGGTTTCGTAATTTTGTAGGATATCGTTTGAATATGCACAAAATGTAAAAAACCGCTTAAGTAGTATCTTTATTTTATCTCAAATATAGCACTAATGAAAGTGTTGACAAGACCATAAAAATATGCTATACTGAAATATGTCGGAATGGAGGTTTCGACAAAAAAGCGTGCGGGAAGAATCCCGAAAAAACAAATGTGGATTTCTTCCCGCGCAACTTAATTTGACTGGTCATTGATCAGTTTTTTTCTTGACAAAATTTAGAATAGAGTGTAATTTATTAAATTAGAGTTCCTTGAAATCGTATCAGCACTAAAATGTGTTAAATGTTTCCCCAGGGAAACATTTTCAGGCAAATGGTTTGCCTGATGATACAGCATGCTCCTTGGAGCATGTGCTTCGGAGAGTTTGGTTAAAAGGAGGATTAAAATGACCGAACAATTGCCCGAAGGGAAACAGTACGAGATGCTTTTGAAGAAACTGGCAGGTAATCAAGCCTTTGCGCGGCTAAGGCAAAGAGGTGAAAAAACACAGGGTAATGCCAATCTGGGACCCCTGCGTTTTGTTGAATTGTCTGAAAATCCCAGTGATTTTTGTCGGCATCTTGATGGTTATCACGCTGATTGGAGAATTGTCGGCAACCTGATGGCTAAGCTAAAGCGAGATGGACATCTTTATGCATTGCAAACACTCACGGCATCGCTGACTAGGGGAATCCCGTTGCCTGGCGAAAAAGAGCCGATAACTGATTTGAAGCATTTTACCTTTGTCATGATGGAGGCGAAAAAAACTCTGCTTCTTCTCAGGTTTGTGGAATACACGCATTGTTGCGACTGGGATGCCGAATATGCGCCAGATGTTTTTACTTCTGTGCCGTGCTTTATGACAGAAAAATCAGAGTCCTCTTTCGCTGGACGAAGGTTCAGGATGGATAGGGAAATGCTCGTTAGGCATTCTCTCGGGTCGTTATTTAAACGTGAAAATGATTTTTCAAAGATCCAGTCAGCTGGATTTTGTGGTGACCCAGGACGTTACCACTGTTTATGTGAAGGATTTCATAATCCTTACGCCGGAGAAAGCCATAAAGATTTTGTCTTGTGCGATTTTCTGTTGAAGTTTTCTGGTCAGCCGAACGAATCCATGAAGTACTTTAGCAGAAAAGAACAGGAGAATATGGCCTGTTGGTCGGTTGCTATTCCTACTTATCATTGGAAATACATTTTGAACAATAGGAATGTGTGGCAGAACACGCCGCGATCGAACCACTTGGAACTTGTTCTTTACCCAGAAAACATGAAAAAGTTCAAGCCATCCAATGGCCATTTATCAAATAATATTTCCAATGGCTATGGCTTGTGGTTCGGCTTAGCTCGCGATTGGTTTTTGGAAGAGCACGCGCCAGGAATACCGTCCAGCTTCGCGGGCCCCGGCGAATTGAATTACAATTCCGGCGGCGTTCTCGTGCTGAGAGCTTTTTATGATGAACTGAATAAATAATCAAACGGCCCCGTACCACGTACGGGGCCTTTATTTTTCAAATCAAAAACTGGCTTATCGGAGCCAGCTTTTTTCGATTATATTTTTTCCAATTCACCCCAATTGTCTCCAACCTCCACTTCTGCTAAAATTGGACATTTGAATTTATGGACGCTTTCCATGGTCTCTTTGACAAAGCCGGCGACTTTTTTTATTTCTTTTTCAGGCACTTCAAAGACCAATTCATCGTGAACTTGAATAATCAATTTTGATCTGGGTGAAACATCTGCAAGTTTTTTGTGGATTTCTATCATGGCCAGTTTAAGCAAGTCAGCGGCCGTGCCTTGGATAGGCATGTTGATGGCCATGCGCTCGGCCGTGGCCGCGATATTGGGCACGCCAGAATGAATATCAGGCAAATAGCGCTTGCGACCAAATAAAGTTTCCACATAGCCATTTTTATAAACAAAATCTTTTGTTTCATTTACATATTCTCTGATTTTGGGAAAGGCCTGAAAATATTTAGCGATAAAATCCTGGGCGCGTTCGCGAGAGATGCCCGTTCTTTGAGCTAGGCCATTCGAGCCCATACCATAAAGCACGCCAAAATTAACGGCCTTGGCGCGGCTGCGCATTTCTTTGGTTACTTCTTCCGGCTTTACGTCATTTATCTTGGCCGCGGTAATGGTGTGAATGTCATCGCCGCGTTTAAAAGCGTCAATCATATTTTTATCTTCGGAGATGGAGGCCGCGATTCTTAATTCGATTTGCGAATAATCGGCCGAGAGAATCTTATTGCCCTTCTCGGCGATAAAAGCGCGGCGCACTTTGTTGCCCAATTTAGTTTTGATGGGAATATTTTGCAGATTTGGATTTGAAGAAGATAAACGGCCCGTGGCAGTAATTGTCTGATTAAAACTGGTGTGCACGCGGCCGGTTTTTTTATTGACCAGTTGCGGCAGTGAATCAACGTAAGTCGTTTGCAGTTTAGTCAGCTCGCGATATTTGGAGATATAATCAATTATTTCGTGCCTGCCTTTTAATTTTTCCAATTCGCCGGCCGCCGTGGAAAAGCCAGTCTTGGTTCGGCCAATGCCCTGGGTTGAGATTTGAAGCTTGGTGAACAGAATTTCTTTCAGCTGACTGGGTGAGGAGATGTTAAATTTATCGCCAGCCAGTTTGTGGATTTTTTTGGAGACCTGATTTATTTTCTCTTTTAATTCTTTGTCAAATTTTTTGAGATAGGCAGAATCAATCAAGACGCCGTTTTTTTCCATTTCAATCAGAACCGGAATTAGCGGCATTTCTATTTTTTCAAACAGTTCTGCCAGCTTTTCTTTTTTTAGCTTACTTTCTAAAACTTCGTAGAGACGAAAAGCGAAATCAGCGTCTTCACAAGAATAATAAGATAATTTTTCTAGGGGCACCTGGGTAATGGAAATTTTATTTTTGCCTTCGCCAGTGAGCTGGTCAAAAGATATTTTTTGATGGCCGAATTCGGTGAAGGAGAGATTATCAATGCCGTGCGACCTGATGCCCGGACTTAATAAATAATCAGCGACCATGGGGTCAAAGGATAGAGGTTTGGCCTCGATTCCATAATTACTCATGACTTCTGAATCGTATTTGACGTTAAAGCCGATTTTTTTAATATTTTGATTTTCTAAAATAGGCTTTAATTTATTAAGCCAGTCTTCTTTGATTTTTATATTTTCAAACAAGCCTTCGCCCTTAATTTCGGCGACGGGTACGTAATAAGCCTCGCCACCCTTCCAGGAAAAGCTAACGCCCAGAATCTGAACACTAAAAGGATCTAATCCCGTTGTTTCGGTGTCAAAAGCGATTATTTTTTGTTTATTTAAATCGGCGATTAGTTTATCAAGCTCTACTTCGGTTTTTATTAGTCGATAATTGAACTTTACGATTTTATCCTCGGCTGATGGTTCGACTAAGCTCACCATAACAGCCTCGGGTCGCCCGAGTTCGGGAGGTAATTTATTGATCAAACTGGTGAAAGCAAACTTTCTAAAAAGTTCCATGACTGCCTGCTTGTCATAACTTTTAATTTTTGCGTCTTCCAATTCAAATTTGATGGGCACATCCAGTACAATGGTGGCCAATTTTTTACTCAAAAAGGACTCATCTTTGTGTTCAATCAATTTTTTTCTGACAGATTCCGTTATTTTTTGGCTGTTGATATTTTTGTAAAGATTTTCCAGGGTCTTAAATTCGTTGAGAAGCGTGATGGCAGTTTTGTCGCCGATGCCTTTTACCCCCGGGATATTGTCAGAAGGATCGCCCTTGAGCGCTTTAAAATCAATAAGTTGGTCGGGTTTTAAACCTTCGTATCTTTGGGAAACGGTTTTTTCGTCATAGATAATTGTGTCTGAAACGCCGCGCTTGAGCGAGAAAACTTCGGTGTTGTCATCAACTAGCTGGAGCGTGTCCAGGTCGCCGGTGACGATTACGGTTTTAATGTCTGGCCGGTCAACGCCCTTGAGATGACTGATGGTGCCGATGACATCGTCAGCCTCAAACCCCTCGATTTCATAAATCGGTATGTTAAAAAGTTTGAGCAGTTCTTTTATTTTAGGAATCTGATCATAAAGTTCCTGCGGTGCCTTAACTCGGGTGGCTTTGTACTCGGGATATAAATCGTTGCGAAAGGTTTTTTTAGCCTTATCAAAAGTGACAGCCGCGTATTGCGGTTTGATTTCGCGCAGGGCTTTTAAAAATATGGTGGTGAAACCATAAACCGCGTTGACTAATTCGCCTTCCTTAGTTTTAAAAGGCGGCAGAGCGTGAAAAGCGCGGTGAACAATGGCGTTCCCGTCAATGAGAATAAATTTTTGTTTAGCTTTTGGCATTATTGGGTGAAATAAGGTTGATTTTTGATATAACTTTTGTAAAGCGTTTTTTTATATTTTCCATTATTAAAAATAAAGGCCGTGATTGAAGGTTGGCTGCATTTATAGCCAACGAATTTTTTACTTATTTTCCCAGTCTCTAAATAACAGCGCAACAGTTTAATCGGGTCGCCGTGGGAGACGGCGACGATTTCCTGGTTAGGATATTTTTTGATTGTCATTTTTGTGAATGAAAGCAGATTCTTAACTATTTGTTGGGCCGTCTGACCTTGGCCAGTCCAGAATTTTAAAGGGTTAGAATAATATACTGACCACTGCATTTTTGGGTCGGCTTGAACTTGTTTGATTGTCTTGCCTTGCCAGGCAGTCAGCCATTCTATTAGTCGCTTATCTGGAATCAATTTTGCGTTCGGTAAACTTTTATGAATGACTTGCGCGGTTTGTTTGGCTCGAAGAAGCGGGCTGCAGAAAATATATTTAATGGGTTTATTCCGTAGATAATTAGCCAGCCTGGCGACTTCTTTTTTGCCTATGCTGGTCAATTTAAAGCCAGGCAACCAGCCCTTAACGATACGGTGCGGGTTATTGGTTTTGGCGTGCCTGACAAAGTAAATGGTTGTAATGTTTGGATTTGTTTTAGCCATGTTTTTCTTAATTTTATCACTTTTTTGGTTAATTTACCATCAAAAAACCCCGCACCGCGGGGCTTTCTTGAGGCCACTATGGCCTAGCACCAAAGAGGTGCTGGGCAAGGAATTGAATTAGGCCTGAGTGGGAATCGAACCCACGAATAAGGGTTTTGCAGACCCTCGCCTTACCACTTGGCTATCAGGCCGCAGAAATTGCGTAGGCAGACAGATCCTTGCCTTACTGCTTGGCTAAGTGGCCCAGTTGCAAGTTTATGTATTCATGCTTCATTTCGTGAAAATTAGATTATGCTAAAAATACGATCAGTGCGATGCTTACTTAGGCTGGGCTTTCAAGCCGAACCCAATGTTGCAATAGAAAAACTTACCAATGGTAAGTTTTCTTTATTTTAGCTTAATTTTTTTAAAAATTCAAGTTATTTAAGCATGGAGAAATCGGGCTTGAAGGTGTAGTTGAGCGCGATGTAGAAGGAGAAGATTTTGATAATATTGAAGTCCCTTTCTTCTAGGCGCTGATTTTTGCGAAAAATTAAAAACATAAAACCGATATCTTTGTCATGCATGTAGACTGGTTTAATCAGAAAGGAATATTTTTTTAAAACATTATCTCCGAATTGCTCTTTAAAATATTCCTGGTCTTCGGTTCTCTCGCTATATTTGAAAGTCGAACCATTAACGTTTTTTAAAATCTCAACGGGTCGGCCCAACTCATTATTATTTTTTGTACCGATGCAATATTTTAGATTGAATGGCTCGGTGAGATTAAGACAGCCATACTCTGGCGAGAGCAAAGAGGCTAGACGGCGAAAAATATCCATGGCCGTTTCATTTTTTGAGTGATTTTTTGAGTGATCCAGATAGGAGATGTCCATCTCTAGCAGGGAATCAATCTTACGATTGACGTTGCCGATGTATTGGTAGGCGTCAATCAGTTGCTCAACTTCTTTGTCCAGTTGTTTTTCTTTCTTGCCAATCAGATTCAAGACAATCTCGGCGATGATTATCGAGCCGATTATCGCCAGGACAAAATCCACCAGTAAGCTTTGCGCCGGCTTATTATAAAAAATCACAGAAACAATCTGTGAGAGCATAAAAAAGGAAACAGCGATAAAAACAATCAGTCCCTTTAAAAACGCTTTACTTTTGTAGCGCAGTTTCATTGATTGTCTCTGTAAATTTCAACTTTTAAATATTTGATACCAAATTTTTCCGCGTCTTTATGCGTTTTTTTCCAGATATCAATTCTGTCGTCAAATATATTTTGCATGCGGTCGACAACGGTGTAATATTTGTTTGGATCAAGTTGCGGAAAGATGACTTTAGCGCCAAAGGGCAAGAAATTACAGGCGACCACATTTTCAGAATTATGCTTGCATAAATCATAACCGTTAGCGCTAATGCAGGGCGTGTCGTCTGTCTCACCCACGGTGCTGGAATAGGCCGTGACAAAAACTTTTTTAATTTCTGGCGTTTGTTTTAGTGAAAAAGAGACTTCTTTTTGGATCCTGGTCAGGTCGCTTTCAGAGGTCGGAAAGTAGTCAGCGTGAGTAGTCACAAACGGGCAACAAAAAATTGCAATGTAAATTGCAACGAAAATAAATAATGGTCTTTTAACTTTAAGATTTTTAGATAAAAGATAGACAAGAGCCGTTTGATTTATCTTTATCATCAATTACATTATAACACAAAACCGCCCTCGGAAAGAGCGGTCCTGTGATTATCTTTATTCGTAAATTTCCATTTTCAGATTGCGAAAGCCAAAGGTAAATGCCTCGCCCTTAGTCTTCATCCAGATATCGGCGCGATAAGCGTAGCGCGCGTTCATTCTGTCCTGAACAGTATAGATGGTATTTGGGTCGTAATCGGGAAATCTGACTTTTGTGCCAAAAGGCAAGAAGTTGGCGGCGATGACGTTTTGTCTGTTATTTTCACAGAGATCAAAGCCGTTGGCGGTTTCACACGGGGTGCTGTCTGTCTGGTTTGGCAAGCTATTGTAAGCCGTCACAGGCACAGTAACTACCCTTGGTTTGCCTAGCTCGGCGATTAAGCCCTGAATCTGCTGATTGGCTGCTTCGGCCTGACTAAAAGCGGCCAAAGATGTTAATCTCGGGAGGGCAAACTGCCATAATATAGCAAAAATAAGTGCGATTAAAACAGATTTTTCAATAAATTTTTGGCTGATTTTGGCTAATTTTACTAATATTGTGTTAAGCGTCATAAATTCAATTTATTAATTCTAGAACTTCGATTATAGCACATTTTAACGATATTGTCAATATTAAAAGCCTGCCAGCTTTTTACTGACAGGCTTTTGTAAATAAATGAAATATTAACAAAATTTTAGCGATTTGGCCAATATTGATAGTAAAAGGCCCCACCCAGTCATTTAAACCAGGTGGGGCCTTGTTTTAGATCTTGTGTCGTGCTCTGCAGGTATCGCAGACGACTTCGGGGGCGTTTTTGGACGCTCTGGTGGTGTGTCCATCCGGACATTCCCACCAGCGTTTATCCTTTTTGGTCCATTTGCCGGAACCAAGCGCTTCGGCAGTAGATTTGTCCGCCTCTTCTTTTGATAAATAATATTTCAATTCATAATAAACGGCGGAATCGAATTTTCTCGCAAAGCCAGGAAACGCCTTAAGCGCTTCGCCGGTTGTGGGATCCCTGCCAAATTCAAATGGCTTGATTATGTCCAAGGTTTCTTGAATCGGTCTTTCTTCAAAACGGCGTGTTCTAAAGTAGTTTTCCGATTCTAGTTGTTCTCTGATGAATTGGTTCTTTAGCTGCTCTGCCGTCATGTCCGCGGGCAGATGTTCTCTTATTAGTTCGTTCCAGTCAAAAATTTGCTTTTCCCTTGGCGGTAATTCTTGGGAGCCGAAGTTTAAGTGTTCGATTACCAAAAATCCTCCGTAAGGCGAAAGACAAATCTCCTTTCTGACGCTGAAAAGGTGCGGAGCCAGGTCAGCCAGAACCGAAGGATCAACTCGGGTGGCCATGGTAACCAGATTTTTGGTCACGATGCCGTCCCTGTTTCTGGTTTCTAGGTCCAGAGGAAGACCGACGATCCAGCCCCCTTTTCCGCCAAGCACTGAATTTCGGTTAAGAACTCTATTTATCTGATCGCCGTTTTTGCACAGGCCATAGTCGTTGATCCGATAGAGGTGGTCGACCAGTCCAGGGATGCAGGCGTTCAAGATTTTTTGCTTGTCGCCGGGAGAGTTGAAATCAATAAAGATCCTTTTGCCCCTGGCCATGTTAATTAGAGTCTCGCAAAGCTTTCTGCGAATCTCTATGGCTCGATAAAACGATTTCACGCGAATGCCTCTGGCTGCCAGTTCTTCTTTGTCGCTGAAATTGATGGCTTTGTTATAGACATCAAGTTGCGCGAGTAAATCTGATTCATTTTCTTCGGTGAGCGATTGCCAGAGGGCCAACTTTTTGCTGTCGGTGATGCCGTCAACTTCGAGACAGGCGGCAATGGTAATCACCGGGCCGACCACGTTCAGGTTGACGGCTTCGATGATCATGCGCGCGAAATTGACCGAGACTGGTAGATGAGCCATTTCTCGGCCGATGCGCGTTACTTTCTCGTTTGCGTCAATCGCACCTAGTGCGTGTAGACACTTTTTGGCTTCAAGCAGCATGGCTTTTTTCGGCTGGTGAAAAAATTCCAGCTCGGTTGCGTCAAAGCCGATGATGGCCAGACGCAAAACCATCTGATCAAGTCGGACGCGTTGTATTTCCGCCTTTGGGAATTCAAGCTGTTCATCTTGGCCGTCGTAGCAGTTGATGTAGATGCCAGGGCGACAGCGGCCGGCGCGACCCTTTCTCTGGGTATCGTCGGCTTCGGAAGTCCTTCTTAAATAGAGGCCCTCAATGCCGTCCCTTGTTTCGATACGTCGCTCAAGCCCAGAATCAACGACTGCGTCGACGTCCTCAATAGTGAGGCTGGTTTGAGCCACGTTAGTGGCGACGACAATTTTAGGCAAGGGATATTTTTTGAATACTTTGTCCTGTTCGTCCGGCTCCAATTCGCCGTGCAAGGGCAGAATAATTGCCTCAAGATTCAGCTGCTCGAGCTCCTCGATCATTTTGCGAATTTCTTGCTTGCCGGGTAGAAAGACCAGCACGTTGCGTTTTTCTCCGGCCAGATCGGCTATCTCGCCGATTAGGTCGCCAAATTTGGGCAATCTAACCTCAATCGGGTAGAGCACGCCAGGCACGGAGATGACTGGGGCGTTGTTAAAGAATTCCGAGAGTCGTTTCGCTTCAAGCGTCGCGCTCATAATCACGACCCTGAAGCCGGGATTTTCAGCCAGTTGCTTCTTTGACCAGGCCGCCAGCGTCTCGATGTTGAGATTCCACTCGTGCACCTCATCAATAATCAGAACATCGGGCAGTCTGGAATAGTGGAGTTCGCGCACGAGTTCTAGGCCATCAGTACAAAAGAGACATCTGGTCTCCGGCGAATCGCGTCGCTCAAAGGCGGTGCGGTAGCCGATGACCGTGCCGAGTTCGCAGCCGTATTCTTGGGCTACTCGGGCGGAAATAGTGCGTGCGGCTATGCGCCGTGGCTGGGTGATGATTACTGAAAGACCCTGGCTTAACAGATATTGGGGTACTTGCGTGCTTTTGCCGGCGCCTGTCTCGGCCGTAATGATCGTGACTTGATTTTCGGTAACGGTCCGAATTATTTTTTGTCTGAAATCGGCAATAGGTAAGGGCGGTCTGTTACCTTCGGATTTGGCAGTTAAATTCAGCATCAGTTCCTCCTTATGGCTAGGAATGCGTTTTGGCACCCATCACAAAATCTTTTATTTATATTTATTAAAACTGTTTAAACAGTCTTTTTTATCAATGAACGATAGATTATTTTAACAAAATTTTTTAATTTTGTCAAGAATAAAAAACCCGCGAGATAGTCGCGGGGTTTTTAATAGTACTGCCTGGCAAATGATGTTAGAATTTTTCGGGGGAAAAATTCAACTGAAAGAATGACAACTGTGGACAAGTACCGCCACGGGGAATCGAACCCCGATTACCGCATTGAAAGCGCGGTGTCCTAACCATTAGACGATGGCGGCGTGATATTTATTTAACACTAAATTTCAGTTTTAGTAAAAGTTCTTTGCGGATTTTGCAGTTTCTTTTCAGCTGAATCTCTCTTTCTCTTGCTTCAGTTTTTGTATTATAATTTTCAGAATATTTTAGGATAAATGGTCTGCGACTTTTTGTCGATCTTACCTTGCCCTGATTATGTTCCTTGAGTCGATCTAGGGTGCTATCTGTAATTCCAATATAATATCCTTCGTCTTTTAAACTTTTTAAAATATATAAATAATACATATTTATTTAACCGCATTGCCCGCCGTAGGCGGGTCCGCCTCTGGCGGAAAAGCGCGGTGTCTCCGCCTTCGCACTTCGTGCTTCGGCGGACTATGGCTAACCATTAGATTTATCCCGAACTTATTGAGCAAAGCGAGATATAGTTCGGGACGAAGGCGGTGTGCTGGATATTGGGTATTTGGCAATAGGTATTGGCGATAAGAAATTTATTCCATTTCCTAATAACTATTACCTAATACCTATTCTCAAAAAACAAAATCCCTTTCGGGATTACTATTATAATAAGCTAAAATATAACAAAAGTCAAGCTTGACTTATCGAATTAATTTCAATATATTAACATCAACAAAGTAAAGGAGGACTTTTCATGAAAAAACTGTGGCAACGGTTCAAGGGTTTTGCGACGGCTCCATCAATAACCTCTTTCGGGTCTCATTGGCCAAGGCCGCTGTGGCAGTCCGTTCTGTGCGATTATACCTATTTGCTCACGGCCGGTCTCTATCGGCCCTAAGCCGCCCAAGTCCCGCGATAATATCAAAGGACTTTTTTATTCTTGACAGTTTAATGAGTCTTTGGTAAGTTAATTTTGTCAGTGGTTTAGATTCCATAGCAAGGAATGTCGGCGCCCGTCATAAGACAGGGTTGGCGCAAAGATAAATTAACCATCTGGTTATTTACGCTAGCGCCGTTTCTCCAAAGGTTCATTCCAGACCTGGAGATATATGGGTCCACGCCACTGATAATTGAGGGCTTGTTTAAAAGCCCTTTTTATTTTTTCGTCAGCACCAATATATCTTGATCCATTTTTTCACTGCCCTGTTTATTTTTATCGACAAAATCCTTCCAATCTCCAAGAAATATTTCAAGACCCGCATTTTCAGCATATTCTTTTATTTTTTCTGCCGAGTGAAAATATTCAAGTGCTTCGGCGCCTTCCAGATAACCTGATTTTGGGTCGCCCGAGACTTTAAAAAATTTGACTGTGTAAGTATCGCCGTCTTTTAGAATCCGCATCTCGTCATCTGGAAATTGTCTGCCATTATATAAATATCTGGCATTGGTTGAGAAACTTTTAAGTTCAGGATTTAGTTTACCGACCGTGGCCACGAGCTTGCCGCCTTGTTTTAATTTTTTAGCCAATAGTTCAAATAACGATTTAAGATCTTTGAGATAATCCAGAGTATATTTTATAATCGCCAGGTCAAGTTCATCGTCTTTCAAATTGCGCAGATACTCAAAGACATCACTCTGAATAAATTTAACCACTTCATTTCTATCTTTGTATTTTTCATTACCAATATATTTTTTAGCCAGGTCTAGCATATGGGGGGAGACATCAACCCAATCAATTTGGCCTTTTGGTTCTGAAAGTAATTTTTTGAAAAATTCATCATATCTGTCAGGATGGGCGCCGGCGCCAAGCTCAACGGCACGAAGAGGATTCTTCATTTCAGCAGTTTCTGTCATCAAGATTTTGTCTACGATTTGCGCGACTCTGAAATTTTTTTCATTTTGTTCCAATTCGGCAAACTTTTTCGCCACTTCAGGCGCAAAATACATTTCCAGGCCCTCGGGCTGATTTAGTGCTGATTTAATTTTTTCTGGTTTGGACATAAATTTTAATTTTATTTATCGAAAATTTTGTCTTTGTCTATTTCTCTGCCTCTGATGGCGAAATGGGCGTCTGGGACGGGCGAAATTCGAGCCCTGTGGCCGCGCCCATTTTTCAGGACTTGGCTGGCTGATTGGTTTGAATTTAGGTTGTCGCACTGGAGGAAGAATTGGTACGGGGGAGATTGGTATATTTTTTTTGATTAGTCGTTCAATGGCGTGCAATTCTTTGCGCTGGTCTGGGGTCGCTAAAGAAATAGCATGCCCGCTCACCCCGGCTCTAGCTGTGCGACCAATGCGATGAACATAATCTTCGGTATTAGTTGGTAAATCATAATTAATTACCAGTTCAATATTACTGACATCAATGCCGCGCGAAGCAATGTCAGTGGCGACTAAAACACGATATTTGCCAGACTTAAATCCAGCCAGTGCGTCTTTGCGCTGAAAAAGAGTGCGGTCAGAATGAATCTCGGCTGCCGCATGGCCCATGTCGCGAATGGCTCGTGTTAATTTCCTGGCGCCATATTTTGTCCTGGTAAAAATAAGTGTGGGGCCAAGATATTGCTGTAAAAGTTTATCCACCAAGCGAGTCTTATCGGGTTTGGGAATAATAAAAATTTCTTGAGTTAAGTGTTCGGCAATTGAGCCGGTTGGCGCGACTTCTATTCTGATGGGCAGTTTCATGTAATTGGTGGCCATTTTCATAATTTCCGGCGGAATGGTGGCGGAAAAAAGCATGGTTTGTCTTTGGGCAGGCAGTTCTTGAAAGATTTTTTTTATCTGCGGCGCAAAGCCCATATCCAGCATGCGGTCGGCTTCATCAAGGACAACAATTTTAACATTTTTAAGCGACAGAGTTTTTTGCTGAAGATGATCATTGAGACGGCCTGGCGTGGCAATAATGATGTGAGGTTGGCGTTTAAGCGTCTGGATTTGAATATAAATTGAAGCGCCGCCGATTAAGAGTGCTGTGCGTAAGCCCGCCCTGCCGCCAACTTTACGCAAGGCCTCATCAACTTGGGCTGCTAGTTCTCGAGTAGGTAAAACAATTAATCCCTGGCCGCTCACTTGTTGCAAGCGCTGAATCATTGGTAGACCAAAGGCCATGGTTTTGCCCGTGCCTGTCTGTGCCACGCCAACCAAATCCTTTCCTTGCAAGGCGATTGGGATGGCCTGGCGTTGTATTGGTGTGGGAGTTTTAAAATTTAATCTGGCGATTGTATCTAGTAAAGCAGGTGCGATTCCGAGGCCAGAAAAATTTTGGCCGTTTGAATTTGAATTTTTGTTCATAAAACTTTTTTGATTAAATCATTCGCAATTAATTTTTTAGTAGGCTCGCCTTGAATAAAAACTTCATGACACTTTTTCGCAAGAACGCCGGTCTTAAATTCTAATGAAAATTTTTCTTGTTTGAAAAGAAGCGGAAGATTATCTCGAAAATACATGGCGCCGCTATTATCTAAATCAATTCCGCAAACAACTTTTTTTATCCTGTTTAAAACCGAAGCGCCAAAACACATCGGGCATGGTTCATAGGTTGTGTACAAAATCGCTTTACCTTTATTTTCGTGTAAAATTTCCTTGACCTGCTGGAGCGCGATCATTTCTGCATGAGCCAACTTATCTTTTTTTGAATAAACTTGATTATGCGCACGAGAGATAATTTTACCATCAAGCACAATAACACAGCCTATCGGCCAGTTACCTTCGCTCAAAGCGACTTTTGCCTCTTTGAGCGCTTCTTCCATAAAATTTTCATCATCCATATTTATTATTTTATTACATCCCCCCAATTACCCAGATATTTCCCGGAGTTTTCATCGGGTTTATTATCTTTATCAAGTGATACTATGAATTTATATAGTTTTTTGTCATTTGATTTGGTTTCCATTAATTTTGAAGTTGGAACTATGAAAAACATATTGTATTCAAACCAGAATCCTATTAAAAAATCTGCTTCATTTTTTTCCAATTCTGTTAAAGTAAAATGTGTATTTTTATTTTTGTTACTTGCAGAGCTGATTAGTCTTTGCCTGGTCTTTACTTCTATCTTTCTTTTTTCGCCCGTTTTTTCATTAAACAACAATATATCATAACCCTTCTCGTCATAATTTCTGTATACTGACCAGCCTTTGTCGTTAAAATAATAGTATAAATAGAATACACTTGAAAGTTCGCCAATTTCTCTCAAGGCATCACTAATATTCTGCGTCGTTTTTTTAGAGATATGTTCCATTCTATTATCATAATATTTAAAGTAGAAATGAACGTCTTAATGTTTCGTAATTTAATTCTACCTTGATTTCACTCTTTCCGCAATCTTGAAAAAATAGCATTTTAACGATACCATTTAACTAATAAACAAATATACCAATAAACCAATTATGTTAATTTTAGGCATTGAAAGTTCATGTGACGAGACCGGAGTCGCTTTATTAGAAATTAAAGGCGATAAGTTTAGAGTTTTGGCGAATTTAGTTTCTTCGCAAGTCAACATATTTAAAAAATATGGCGGGGTGGTGCCGGAAATCGCAGCCAGAAAACATCTGGATAATCTTTTGCCACTTTTGGAAAAAGCCATGGTCAAGGCAAAAGTTAGTCCAAAAGATATTGAGGCCATTGGCGTGGTTTATGGTCCGGGTTTAATTACTTCATTGATTGTCGGCATTGAAACTGCCAAAACCCTATCTTTGGTTTGGCAAAAGCCCCTGATTCCGGTTGATCATATGAAGGCGCATATTTTGGCAAATTTGGTTGAGGGCGAATCGGGTAGTTTAGTTAAAATAAAATATCCAGCTATGTGCCTGGTTGTTTCGGGCGGGCACACCATGTTAGTTTCCATGAAAGATGAAAATAATTTTAAAACAGTTGGTCAGACAAGAGATGACGCGGTGGGTGAGGCCTTTGATAAGGTGGCGAAAATTTTAGGGCTTGGTTATCCAGGCGGTCCAATTATTTCAGAAAAAGCAGAAAATGCAGACAAAGAATTTTATAAGCTGCCTAGACCCATGATTAACTCGGGCGATTTTGATTTTTCTTTTTCTGGTTTAAAAACGGCTGTGAAAAATGAGTGGGAGTGGGAGCAATTCAAAGACAAAGAAAATGTG
This sequence comes from Patescibacteria group bacterium, assembly GCA_028714455.1. Taxonomy (GTDB): domain Bacteria; phylum Patescibacteriota; class Patescibacteriia; order CAIXNZ01; family CAIXNZ01; genus CAIXNZ01. The sequence goes on along the minus strand of JAQTMG010000001.1, from coordinate 39,841 downwards.
AGAAAAATGTGCGCGTCTTTTCAGCAGGCCTGCGTCGATGTTTTAGTGAAAAAAACAATTGAGGCCGCTAAAAAATATGGGGTCAAATCTATTTTGTTGGGCGGTGGTGTGGCAGCGAACAAGGAATTAAGAAAACAATTGGCAGAAAAGATTGATTTGGAATTAAAAGGCGTAAAATTTTTTCAACCAGAATTAAATATGACAACTGACAATGCCTTGATGGTGGCCATTTCCGCTTACTTCGAATATAAAGATAAACCGAAGAATTTTTATGAGGCGTGGAAAACGATTAAAGTGGAACCAAATCTAGAACTATAATGACCAAATCGCAAGCACCAAAACCCAAACAAATTCAAAATAATAAATTATAAATAATAAACGCGTTTATAATTTAGTGCTTGGAAATTACTATTTGTTTGTTATTTGGAATCTTAGAATATAGACATAGAATATAGAATTGAGAATTTTGGTAGGGCGAAAAAAGCCTTTGTCATTCCGAGCGCAGAGAGGAATCCATGATGTTATGGATCCTTCGACTATGCTCAGGATGACAGTACGAGACAAAGGCTTTTTTCGCCCATCATCCCCTCTTTCTCATGAACTATTATGAAAACAATCATTTCAAAATCAGAACAAGATACTACCAAGATCGCCGCCAAGATTGCCGAAAAGTTGAAGGGCGGGGAGATTTTGGCGCTGGAAGGCGATTTGGGCGCGGGCAAGACGACTTTTGCGCAAGCTCTTGGTCATGCGTTTGGAATTAAAAAACACATCACCAGCCCGACTTTTGTTTTGATGAAGGTATACGAGCTCGGGGCTCAGAGCTCGGGGCTCAGAGCCTTAATTCACGTAGATTGTTATCGGCTTGATGAGCCGCAGGAATTATTTTATTTAGGGCTTGAAGAATATTTAAATAACCCAAATAGCGTCGTGGTGATTGAATGGGCGGATAAGATTAAAAATTATTTAAAAAAATTTAAAAAAGTTATCTGGCTAAAAATAAAAACGACAAGAAACGGCAGAGAATTTTTAGTAGTTAGGCATTGACTTTTGGCTAAAAAAATGCTATGATTAATTATAAATTATTCTATAAAATGATATGAAAAATATAGAGGAAATAGCCATCGGTGAAATAAATCGAAAAGAAGGTGCGAGCAACAACCCTGATTTTTTAGAAAAAATTCAGGCGGAATGGAACAAATTAAAACCCAAGATAAAAAATTTCTCTGATGTTTATCCGGCCAAGGAAATCGCGGCTGATTCCGAGGAGATTGAAAAGCTTAAGGAGAAATTTGCGGCCCGAGGCGAGACGGCCATTGTCGGCGAATCAGTGATTATGGAGGGAATTTATGAGGCTGAATGGATAGCCGAGGGGATTGAAGTTTTGCCGACCAGCGAATATGACGACATAAAAAATGGCATTGATTTTGTTCTGCGTCTTGACGAGAAAGACAAGCCGCTGTATCTGGGCGTTGACGTTACGACCTCGACTGATTACGAGGTGATAAATGCTAAGCGCGAAAATATCCTGAATTTTTTGCGCCGAGGCGAACTCGGCCGCTTAAAATATTTCGAAGATCAGGCCAGCGATATTAAGGGCAGAATTGAACTGCCGAAAATCGCCGTTGTTTTGAGCTCCGAGGCCGCGCTCAAGATGCAGGATCTTATGCTAAAAATCAAGGAGCATAAAGAATTAAGTCTGACAGAGGAAACGGAATTAGAAAAAGTCAGGGAATCGGTGGAGAAAGAAGTTACGGACCAGCTCCAGAAGATTATTGACAATATTGATTTGTTGGCAAAGCAGTCCAAGTTTAAAAAAGAAAAATATAAAGATTTTCAAGATAGATACCAAGAAATATTAAACAGAATAAAGAAAGAAGCTCTTAGCTAAGAGCTTCTTTTTTTTGTTTCCTTCTTCTTGCGTCATCTTTCGCCTTGAGATGATTTGTTTCGGCCGCGATAAGCTCGCTCACTCGGAAGACGGCTGTCTTCCCATCCTTCATCTCGGCTACTCCTTTTTTGATTATTTTTTTTACCCTTCTTTCGTGCAGATCTTCCGCAACTGCCTTTGTCATTTTTTACCTCCCTCTGTCCTTGATAAAAAATCTTAGCACGCGTTAAGTATTATGTCAAGCTATTCGGCGACTCTAAAGACCTCATCGATTGTGGTGATGCCGTCAAGGGCCTTGAGCAAGCCGTCCTGGGCCATGGTGATCATGCCCTCGGCAAAGGCGAGTTCGGCCATCCTGTATTCGGAAGTTTTGCCACCGAGTATTTCTTTCTCTATGTCAGCGTTAAGAGTGAATATTTCATAAATACCGATTCTGCCTTTTAGGCCAATGTGATTGCATCCATCGCAACCCTGGCCGCGGTAAAATTTCAATTTATTGAGATCTATTTTGTAGCCAGAATTTGGCGGCAGTTTTTCCAGAATTTCCTTGATCTTGGCCAGCTGTTCGGGTTCTGGCTTGGCTTCTATTTTGCATTTATCATGGATCTTCCTGACCAGGCGCTGGCCGATGACGGCGTTTAACGATGGGGCTAATAAATATGGTTTAACGCCCATTGAAAGAAAGCGGGGAATGGCGCCGGCCGCGTCATTGGTGTGCAACGTGGAGACAACTTCGTGACCGGTCAGGGCCGCTTGAACGGCGACCTCGCACGTCTCCAGGTCGCGCAACTCGCCAACCATGATAATGTCAGGGTCCTGTCTTAAGATTGAACGCAAGCCCGAGGCAAATGAGTAGCCTTTATCGTGGTCGATCTGGCTCTGGGCAATGCCCTCGAGTTTATATTCAATGGGGTCTTCGAGCGTAATGATTTTTGTCTCGGGATTATTTAGCTTGCTCAAGATAGCGTAAAGAGTGGTGGTTTTGCCAGAACCGGTCGGACCGGTCGTGATAATCATGCCAGTCGGCCGCTCGACTTGTTTTTTTAGATCCTCATAAGATTTGCCGCGCAGGCCCAGATCTTCAAATTTCAGACTGGCGATTTTTGAACTTAATAAACGCATGACAATACTTTCACCGTAGGCGGTCGGCAGAGTAGAAACGCGGATTTCGAGATTGCCCGTCTCTTTCATGATCATGGTGATGCGCCCGTCCTGCGGTTTTTCAGTAACGTTTATCATCAGGCCGGCGATTGTCTTGATTCGAGAATCAAGCAAGTCCCAGATTTTTTTCGGCATGGTGGCGACAACGTGCAAAACGCCGTCAATTCTGTAGCGAATCGTTATTTTGTTCTCCTCTGTTTCGATATGGATGTCCGAGGCCTCTGACTGCAGGGCGCCGGCCAGCAATATCTTGATAACTTGAGTAATATTTTTTTCTTCGTTGAGTCGGGCGTTGAGTATGCCGAAATTTTTGAGCTCTTTTTTAAGAGCAGTTAGCTCTTCCCCGGTAATCTGCACGCCGGCCACGAATTCTCGGGCTGGTGGAAATTTTTCATATAATTTTATGGCACTCTGCAAGCTATTTTCCGAGGTAAGAAAAATTTCGCCCTTGCCGGTGAAGGTGTCTTTGATTAGAGTGTCGAGAATTTCTTTGAGTTTGGGGTTGGCAGGATTAGTGGAAGCGATTTTCACCCCCTCATCGGTTTTAACGAAACAGACAACTTTTTGTTTAAGCGCCGTATCTTTGGGAATACTGTTTATTGATTCACTGTTGATTGGAAAACCGACTAGGTTTATGTAGGAATAGCCAAGAGAAGCCGCTTCTTTTTGAGCGACCGCCTCAAGTTCTTGAATCCTGATTTTCCCCATTTTCTCTTCAAACACTTCCGCCACCTTTTTTTCAGAAATTTTTGGGGTGGCGTTTTTTTTACTTTCAGAAATCAATTCCTCGATTCCCTTTACTTCGTTTTCCTCTTTTTGGTCAGCCATAATTAGTCAATAACGAGACGTTATTTTTTTATTTTTTTTCTAGCACCTAGCTTCTTCACACCGTTGATTTTGTTTATCGCGCTTCTTCTTAAGATAGCGGGGATTTTTCTGGCCACGCGAGCCAGTTTGCTCATCATTGATTCCTCGGACAGTTTAGCAAAAGTAATCGCCCAGGTAGAGAGAGAAAAAGCGGCAAAAAATGAATTTATAAAAACAGAAATGAGGGTAAAGGCCAGCACGATGAGCGAGATGGCCAGTACGAAATTAGCCGGTGAATTCAGGCCCAGCGAAGCGAATAGATATAAAGAAAGCGGCATTAGCAATAAGAAAAAGAGAGAAAAAATAATAATGAGAGCAACTATCTTCAAGACAAAAAGTATTAGCGCGATTTCAAGACTGATCGTGATGTTTTTGGCAAAAAGCCGCCAGCTCTCTTTTACAGCCTCGATCATCGGATGATTTTTAACGGCCACAAAGTTGGTGGCATAGGCGTTTATAAATTCCAGAAAGATCGCCAACAGAGTAAAAAGCACAAAGAGAAAAATACTGGCCGCCGTCACGTTATTTATTTGATTGGTATAAAGCGAGAAGAAGAGCGGCAAACTGAAGGCGATAAAGCCGGCGTACAGAATCAGTTTAACTATGATGTTAATCCCCAGGACCGGCCAGAATTTTGTCGTGCTCTGATGAAATATTTTTTTGGTCTCCATGATTTTTTTTCTGTACAGCAGATAAGAAGACTTTATGATAAAAATCTGGGAGACGAAGGCAAACCAGAAAAAAAACAGCACCAAAACGGCGGCTAAAATAAAATATATATAGGCACTGCTGTCAGAGGAAAGCAGATTGAGAAAATAGATATTTTTGTTTAAAAACAAGCTCTGATTGGAATAGAGATTCAAAACGGAGTTATATAAAATCTCTCTGTTTCTGAACAGGTTGATCTGGCCGATGATTATTTCGTAGACTCCGCCGAAAGTCAGGAACGAGGCGAAGATGCCGAAAAACCAGAGAATTTTATTTTTCCAAACAACGCGTAGAGCATTTTTTAAAATTGCTCTGTAGGTGATGTCCATATTTTTTCCCTTTCTAATTTATCAATAGATTGATAAATTTTTTATTTTGATTTTGCCTATTAGTATTATACAATATTTCGCTTTCTTACTCAATCTAAAACCCCCGCGCCGCGGGGGTTTTAAAAATAAGTTATTTTCTTTATTTTTTGGTTTTGGGGAAAAGCGCTTCGAATTCTTCTTTCTCCAGAGTCTCTTTCTTGATGAGTTCGTTGACGATTTTTTCTAGCTGCTTTCTGTCTTTAATTATGATGTTTTTGGCGGTGAGCTGGGCCGAAGAGATAAGCGCGCTTATGCTCTGGTCAATCCTCTCGGCTGTTTTTTCGCTGTAGTCCCTCTGCTCGTGAATCTCCTTACCCAAAAAGATTAGTTCTTCGCGCTCGCCCAGGGTGCGCGGACCGATATTTTCGTCCATGCCGTATTCCGTGACAATGCTCTTGGCCAACTCGGTGGCGGTTCTCAAGTCGCTGGAAGCGCCAGTGGTGACTTCGCCAAAGATTTCTTTTTCGGCGACAAAGCCGGCGAGTAAGACAGACAGCTCTTCGATAAATTCTGACCTCGAATGAAGATGCCTGTCTTCTATGGGCAATTTGAGCGTGTAACCGGCTGCCTGGCCGCGTGAAATAATTGAAACCTTCTGTACCCTGTCGACGTGAGGCAGTTCATGAGCGACCAAGGCATGACCCGCTTCATGGAAGGCGGTTATTTTCTTTTCCGCTTCGTTTAAGATATGACTTTTTCTTTCGGGGCCGAGCATAACCTTTTCAACACTTTCAAAAATTTCCGCCTGTTCAATTATTTTTTTATTGCGTCTGGCCGATAAAATCGCGGCTTCGTTAAGCAGGTTGGCTAAGTCAGCGCCGGAAAAACCAGGAGTTCTTTCGGCGATTCTTCGCAGGTCTGTTTCTCTGGAAATCGGTTTATTTTCGGCGTGCACTTTTAGAATCGCTTCTCTGTCGTTAATGTCAGGCAGATCAAGAATAACGCGACGATCAAATCGTCCTGGCCTTAAGAGCGCCGGGTCTAAAACATCTGGCCTGTTGGTGGCGGCCATGACAATGACATTAATTTTTGTCTCCATGCCGTCCATCTCCACCAGGATTTGGTTGAGTGTCTGCTCCCTTTCATCATGCGAACCGCCTAGGCCGGCTCCTCTTTGTCTGCCGACGGCGTCAATCTCATCAATAAAAATTATACAGGGCGCTGATTTTTTTGCTCTTTTGAAAAGATCACGTACGCGGGAAGCGCCGACACCGACAAACATTTCCACGAATTCAGAGCCTGAAATTGAAAAAAACGGCACGTCGGCTTCGCCGGCCACTGCTTTGGCCAGTAGAGTTTTGCCCGTCCCAGGCGCGCCCATCAAAAGAACGCCCTTGGGTATTTTAGCGCCGAGCTGCGTAAATTTGCGGGGGTTTTTTAAAAATTCAACTATCTCGGTCAGTTCTTCTTTGGCTTCTTTGCAACCGGCTACGTCTTTAAAAGTAATTTTTGCTTTTCCTTTTTGCTGAATTTCTCTTGCCTGACTCTGGCCAAAGGAGAGAGCTTTGGTGTTGGCGCCTTGGAGCTGCCGCATCATGAAGTAAACAAAAAGTACGATTAAAATAAAAGGAATCAAAAACGGCAAAATCGTGGTTAGCCAGAAGCTCCAGTCACCGCCACTTTGGATCTCTATATTTACATTTTGAAGTTTATTCGCCTCGACACCGAAATTTTTTAAAAGCGTGCTTAACGATTCAGTGCTTTCCTTGCTGGAGACTTCCTTTTTGCCGTTGGTTTGGGTTATTTCCAGCTGATCACCCTTAACAATGATTTGTGAAATTTCCCCGTTGTTTAACTGTTGGACAACTTTTTCAAGGCCGATGGTGGTCGGCTTTTCGGCTGTCACGTAGTAAGTGCTAAAAAGCACAGCGATGACTAGAAAGATTATCAAAAATACTAAAAAATTTTTTAAAATTGTTTTACTCATACATTCAATTTGGGTTATTTATTTTTTGTCGTTAGTTTATTTTACATTAAAAAAAGACGCCTGTCAATCAGCGAGGTAAACGTAAAAAAGTGTTTGGCGACAAAGTTATTTTTTGCCGAGCCAGGCGTTTAGGAGCTCTGTTCCCTTCGGGCAATAAGCCAGCGCCCTGACGAGGCGCCAGTCCAGATCTGATTTTGGCAAGCGCTTGTAATGTTTAACAAAAGCAGACAGACCGCTTTGTTCCAGGGTGAGATTACGACTGCTCACTTGCCCGTAGGCGAGCAGATTAACGAATTGTTGATCGGCTTCGCTTTTCGGCTTATAGCCAAAGAATTTGTAAAATAAATCGTTAGCCTCCTTTTCTTTAACGGGGTCGCGTGAAATATTTGAGCCGTTATTTACTCCGTTAACCGAAGAAATTTGGAAATCGGACTCTTGTTCCATCGTCAAGTAATCAATGTAGATATTAACCAGTTTAGGATTAAAATTCGTATCGGGTCTGCTTAAATAGCACATATACTGCAGGTATTTGCTCGAAGGCAAGAAAGATAAGTCGTTGGCAGTTGAATTAGTGAAAAATTGGGTTGGGTCGCCTTTTGGACCAAAAAATATTCCGTTCAGCGGCAGAGTATCGCCGGTACGTACTTGAAATATTATTCTTCCGGCCGAATATACCAGATTTCTGATGTCGTTTAGCGGCATGACAGAATTAGCAAGTACAACGTGATCGATCGTGCCATTAAAAACATCGACGGATTTTTCTTGCCCGTCAGTCCATCTGAAAGCGGAACTGCCGATCCAGCTGGGCAGATTTTCTTTAAAGTTGGGGGCATGGTCGATTTTGCCTCCATCGTAGTCTATGAGCACATTGGATTGCTCAATGCCGTCTATATAAAGTTCAAGCGACTTATTGGTAGCGTCGTAAATCCCGGCAACGTGATACCAGCGGTCGGCGTCAAAATTAAATTTGTTGTTTTGAACCTTGACCCAATGCTCGGGGTTAGTATCGGACCAATATTGCAGTGTTAGACTGCCGTTTCTGATGCCGAAAAATAATTGATATCTGAAAGCATAAGGTGTTTTGGCCGTGTAATCGCCGTAAGCCTTGGCGAAAATCGTATAGTTTTGGTTTTCATTGCCGTTTAAAATAAACTGGGCGGGTCTGATCCAGGCCGCGACAGTGAAAGAACCAGCGGGAGAAACATTTTGTTCTATTTTGACTGTTGACCTGAAGCCATCGAAACGGTAAGCGTCGGTTTCATATATCCCGTCAGCTAGGACGACGTCCTGGACCGCGCACGTGTACTTGGATTTTGCTTCCGCACACTGGTTGAGCGAGTTAAGCGGCCAGGTCGCAATCAGATTTTTCAGAATCGGCGCCTGTCCATAAGGGCGGTCTGTTTTGAAAGAAAGATTTTTCCACTGACTGATGGCATTTGCGCTGCCGATGGGTACGGATATGTAATTTCCATCAAGCTGGCCCGGTTTTAAATCAATTCCATCGTTATCCCATTGAGCAAGCGTATAAGTTCCTTTAGTAAACGTGTTAAAGGTGCTGGCCATGTAAAGCGCGGAATAGTATTTTGACTGGGCATCGCTCGGCTTCGGGATCTGGAGAAAGATTAAACTCACCACCACTAGCTTGATGGCCAAAAAAGCCGCGGTGCCGGCCATTAAGCGTTTAATTAATTTGCTAGACTCTTTATGTTTGTTGTAGGAAGCCAAAAACGTGCCGTTGAGATCTCGGTCAACGTGCTGTTCGAAAATTTTATCCGGTTTTGCCGCAATCAGCTTCGGGGCAACTCTCAATTTCTGAATAAGCCCATACTCTCTTTTAAGAGATTTTGTCAATTGAAAAATGCCGATTATCAAGACAATCAGCAAGATTAGCAAGATCAAATCGAGCAGATTTGAAATTATGAGTAATAGATAATTCATATATACAATTATGAAACATTTTTTGATTTTTTTCAAATCGGTTAGTTCCGCTTCGTTCTAGCTGATAAAAGACTAGATACTTAAAAAAATAGGATTTTAAATCAAGAGGGGCTCGCGAAGCGAGCCCCTTTTTCTATTTATCAATTTTTAATTATTTCAAAGCGGCCCATTGTTGCGCATTATTTACCCAGACAACATTTTTAATTTCGGAAAATTGCAAAAGATTCGTTTCCACGAGCGGTTGCCAGGCGCACATAAAGATTGAAACTCCTGCCCAGCCCTCAATCGGTATAATGTAAGCGGTATCATCTACTATTTTTATAAAATCGGGCTGATTGCCCGTTATGGTTTCAAGAGTTGATTCTTTCGAAGCCAAAATAACCGCCTCTTTGGCGATTTCCGCAGTTGTTAAATTTCCCGGCACAGTTTGCGTCTCGAGTTTAGTCAATGATTTCTTATAACCAGCGCTATCCATGTCAGCGCCGTTACAGTATTTTGTGTAGGCATCTGGCGACACCAGGAAACTGACAGTAGTTTCGCTAACTTGGTTCACTGGCGGTTGGTTCTGATTTGTTGGAGTAAGACTGCAACCCGCCGTGAGCGTGGCTAAAAGAACAGCGATGAATAAGAATTTTTTCATAGATTTATTTAATATTTAACATTTAAATTATAGCAAACTATTCAAAATAAAAAAATTAGAGAATGTGCCGATTTTTTTACTATAAAACCTCCCGTATAAATGCGGGAGGTTTTACATTTGACGATAATCTTAGACGCGTTTCACGTTGACGGCGCGAGGACCTTTTTCCGAATCCTCGGTGTCAAATGTCACGGCGTCGCCTTCTCTCAAGTCGGCGAAACCGACTCCGACCAGCGCGCTGGAATGGAAGAAGACATCTTTGTCTGGAGTTTCATCGGAAGCGATGAAGCCAAAACCTTTATCAGTCAATCTTTTGATTTTTCCGTTCATGTTTTTTGATAAGTGAATTAAATTGTCAAAACTTTATCCCCGTCGGAAATTCGACTCTTTTTTCCTTAGAGGTGAATTGTACAGGGCGAGTACTGGGAGTTGAACCCAGGCCAACGGGACCACAACCCGCTGTTCTACCGTTAAACTATACCCGCCATGATATCAGCAAGAGACGAGAGATACGAGCAAGAGTTTATTCATGAGTTTTGATTAGACCGTATAGCATTTTTGAAATCTCTTCAAGCTGATTGTAAAAATAATTATATTTTTCAATTTCAATTTCTTTCTCTGTGAATAATAGATCAAAAATTGAAGTGCACTCAAAGACCGAACCGCGAGCAATGACAAAAAAATTTCTTTTATCTCTTTTTGTTGATCTACCGCTACCTTCCGCAATATTCAATAATATGCTTAACGAAGCTCTTTTCAACTGATTATTCAGGAAAATATCTACATTTGCAGATTTTAAAAATTCCGAAATTTCAACATTTATATTTTTGGCTTTTTTATAAACTTCAAGTTTTTCAAAATCAAACATATTTTTATTTTTATTTCTCTTGCTCTTGCACGAAACTCGAATCTCCTTATGACCCCGCCAGGAATCTCCGCCAGAGGCGGATCAGCCTTTGGCCGAGAACCACTGATGTCCCCGTGAGGAATCGAACCCCAATCCAGAGCTTAGAAGGCTCTTGTTCTATCCATTGAACTACGAGGACAGGTGTTAATTTTTTGATATCCATTGCCACGAACCAGAGCAAAGCTCGATTCGTGGTCCGCCTCTGGCGGAAACTACGGAGTCTGAAACAATTTACAATTCTCAATTTACAATTTATGCCAAAGGCATCCCTTCGGAACAATTTTAGAATGTTTTATTTAAAAAGCTCTAAGCTCAAAGCTCCGAGCCCAGAGCTATATTATAATATAGTTTAGCAAAAATTTTGGTCTTAGTCAACTTTGCCTGGATTTATTGTCTAAAGATAGCTAAAAAATTTATTTATTTAATATTAGCTAATTTTTGAATCGTTATCATTGACAAAATTATAAAAGTATGATAGTATGAAAGCATACTTGGCAAGCCTTAGGCCTTGAAAGTCAAAGCAAGGGGCAAGCCACTGGAGTCGCTAAGCGCGACAAAGGAGGATTTGACAATGGCAAGAAAGAAAAGCGAGTTTTTGAAGGCCGCCGGCAAAATGTGGTCCATAATGCAAGCGATCACAAATGCCGTCCTGGAATTGGGCGGCGGCGACGACGATCTGCACCGCCTGCTCACTGACAGCAAGTTGGTCAAGCAGGTTGCCGAACTGATCATGTTCGGCCGGCAAAAAGCCAGCGACACCTACAGAGTGGTCGTGGACTACGGCAAGACGCTCACCGAGATGATCAAGCTCGGCAAATATGCCTGGGTCAATGACGACATCAGCGACAAGCACTTTCCTGTCCAGGGCGTCGGTCAGCAAGAAGCCGAATTGGTTCTGGTTCATCTCAACAAAGACGCTACGACCAAAGAAGCGCTGGCGCATCTTGACGGTCTGGGTCTTAAGCCGGCTAGCATTGAACACCTGCTCGCCTTTGGAGCGGCCAACCCGGATGTTCAACGGGAGTTTCCGATCGTCGCTCTCGGCTCGGTCTGGGTCGATGCCTTCGGCAATCGTAGCTGTCCGTACCTGAACTTCACTGATGGCGAGCGCAAGCTCTTCCTCTATTGGTTCGGTGGTGACGGTCATTGGGGTGCCTGTTGCCGTTTCTTGGCCGTCCGCAAGTAGTTCTTGGATTCTTGGAACCTTGAGCTCTTGGCACTTGGACACTTGCAAATCATATCACCGCGTGGATAATATCTGCGCGGTGTTTTTTTTGTGCTATAATTTTTTATGGATAGTAAACGAATCAGCCCACGGTCACGGCTTTGGGCGGTTGAAATCTAGAATACTAAATTCGTTAGAATAGGTCAGGACACGTCTTGGCTTAGCATACATTTGGTATTTCTAAAAATGAAAATACTTGGTACAGAATATCAAGGGAGGATGCTCCCGCATAAAATACAGTCCAGAGAGTACTCAATGGGCAGTGGCTTTGGCGGTATTCTGTATAATCTCGGCTCGGTCTGGGTCAATGACAACGGCAATCGTAACTGTCCGTGCCTGGTCTTCAATGATGGCAAGCGCAAGCTCAACCTCTACTGGAACAATGTTGACAGTAAGTGGCTTGGCAGTTGGCGGTTCCTGGCCATTCGCAAGTAAGGTATTTGAACACTTACCCCTCACCTTTTCAAAGAAAAGGTGAGGGGTTTTTCTTTTTTAAAAAACCGCACCCCAGGGTACGGTCTGTATTATGTGATAGATTGTATTATTCCTTTCTTCTTCTCTTGCCGTGAAAATTTTTATACACTTCGCGTAGTTGCCTGTCTGTAATGTGCGTATAAATTTGAGTCGTGGTGATGCTGGAATGGCCCAGCATTGATTGGACAGAACGAATATCCGCGCCGTTGATTAATAAATCAGTGGCAAAAGAATGTCGCAGGACATGGGGCGTGATTTTTTTGGTGATGCCCGCGACCTTGGCATATTTTTCCACGATTCTTTGAATACTGCGCGGCGTCAAAGGTTTGTCATCACCCTTTTTATTTCTTTTGTTACCGGCTTTGTCGTGATTGGTAAATAGAAATTGCGACATGTCTTTTCGCGCTTCCAGATATTTTTTCAGCCAATATTTAGCTTGGTTGGAAAGAAAAACAACGCGCAGCTTTGAACCCTTGCCGCGGACCGTGAATTCATCTTTATTTAAATTAACAACCTCTTTTTTTAAATTGGAAAGTTCTGACACACGAAGTCCGGTTGAAAACAAGGTTTCTAAAATTGATTTGTCACGCAATCTTATTATTTCCGGTTCTTCAACTTTCATTGGCGCTTCCATAAAGTTTTCCAAATCAAAACCTTCTAAAAATTCAATCTGGCGGTCTGGCATTTTGGCTAATTCAATTTTTTCCGGCGGCAAAGTCTTAATATCGCGCTTAGCCAGATATTTTAAAAAGGCGCGCAAGGCGATTAAGTGATAGTTTTGCGTATTTTTCTTTAAAAATTGTCCAGTCGAATCTTTCTGGCGATTTAACCAGAGCCGATAATTGCGCACCGTGTCGCTGGTGATTTGTTCTGGATTTTTAAAATTTGACCAAGTTAAAAAACGCAGTAAATAAAATTCATAATTTCTGATGGTCATCCGGGAACGGCCTTTTTCGATCTCGAGATATTCGAGAAACTCGCGGATTAAATTTTGTAACTTTGATTTTTCCATTTAAACTCTTTGTTATATAGGAGCTATAAGAGCTATACGACTAGAAGAACTATAGGCTAATAGGCCGAGAGAAACATTTAGGCCTATGGGCATTTAGCTCTTGTAGCTCTTATTATCTTATAGTCATTATTTTACGACACTTAAGCAATTTTGACAAATTTTTAGAAAAGAAAAAAGGGAGAGGTTGTGGCACTCTCCCCCTAGCGCAGAACTTGCCAAGGTCTTTTATCCGGTTGGTATTCCAGATTCGGCTCCACCCAGTCCGAAAACCGGGATTCATTGCCTCCCAACTATTCTCGGCAGATAAAAGCTCCTTGTAAAGCCAGTCAAAGGGAGTCGAACCCTTTCCTCGTGTTTAGATGGGCACGAGTCGCCGTACTGTTTCTACGCTTGTTCGCATTTAAACAAATTAATAGAAACACGTCAATACTTAATTGAGTTTAACAAATTTTTAGAGTTACGAATATACGAATTGTCCAGGGAAGAAAATTCGTAAATTAGTATAGTATTAGTATATTAGTATCTTACCTTGCCTTGACATCATTACTTTTGAGTGTTATTATGCTAATAATTAACAAAGTAAGGCGTTTTCTCGGTTAGATTTGCCAAATCTATCTTGGATAAGCGCAATTGAAAGGATGCTTTATGGCATTAACAAAGGAAGAGAAGGACAAAATTATTAAAAAGTTTCGGCTGCACGACAAGGACACTGGTTCGGCCGAGGTGCAGATCGCGATTCTGACGCAGGAAATTAAATCGTTGACCGAACACATGAAAAATCACAAGCATGATTATTCATCTCGCCTTGGCTTGATAAAAAAAGTCCAGGAGAGAAAAAAATTAATGACTTATCTGAAGAGGGAAAATTTAGAAGGTTACGAAAAACTATTAAAAAGTTTAAAACTTAAAGTCGCAGAATAACACTAAAACCCCGCCCGCCGGGGTTTTAGTTTGGTAATGGGCTATGAGCCCTGAGCTCAGAGCTCTAAGCTCAAAGCAGTAAAAATATGATAAAACACAAAGAACAAAGAGTCGGCATTTTCGTCGACGTCCAAAACATGTATCACTCGGCCAAGAATTTGTACAAGGCCAATGTTAATTTTCAGGAACTTTTGAAAACCGCAGTTTTTGGCAGAAAATTAATTAGAGCGGTTGTTTACGCTATCATTTCTCCAAGTGGAGAAGAAAAAAAGTTTTTGGAGACACTGGAGAAACAGGGTTTTGAAGTTAAAGTAAAGGACTTGCAGATTTTTCCAGGCGGCGCCAAGAAGGCCGACTGGGACGTAGGCATGGCCGTTGATGCCATTAAAATGGCTGACAAATTAGATGTAGTTGTTTTGGTGACTGGCGATGGCGATTTTATTTCGCTCGTTAATTATTTGCGAGAAAATAAAGGTTGTCTTGTTGAAGTGATATCTTTTGCCAAGAGTACATCAAGCAAGCTTATTGAAGTAGCTGATGATTACACTGATTTGGGAGCAAGTCCGAGTAAGTATCTGATGACTACAGGTAAAAGAAGAAGATAAATTTGTTTTATGAAAAAAGTAAATATTTATCGCGCAATTTTAATAATTGTTATTTTGATTGGCATATTTGGATATTATTTTTTTACCAATTTATTACCTAAAATACAATTCGCCAAATCAGATGATAATTCAGTTAAACCAGAAACTCAAATAATTAAGCTAGGAAATGGCTGGCAAAGATATGTTAATAATAAATTAGGATTTTCTATTGATTTGCCCGAAGAATCGCGCACATGGGAATGGCAGTGCAAATATGACGGTATGGCCGAAGTAAGAGTTGAAGAAATCGGCAATAAAATAGCAATTGGTCATTTTTGCAATGGCGAATTTAAATACTGGGACGGTATCTGGGAAATAAGTATTTATCAAAATGTGGAAACGCTTGATCAGCTGCAAAATATTTTTAAAGAAAATTTTTATGATACTTGTGAGATAGAAAAATTGATACCCAGAGGTAATGATGACTTTGATGTAACTTACAAGTACGATGGGAAAGATCTAGATGAATCAAAATGCTATATCAATTGGGCAATGGGCTTTATTTATAATCCTGGAGTCAAAAAAGTTGCAACATGGAATATGGGAATGGATTATTCATTTTCAAAAAGTGCAGAATTATTAGATTCAACTGGCATGACTATTGTGGGATATGACCCCGAAATGGAAAAAAGCTTTAAATTTATAAAATAATTATTATAAGCTGACCGGCAGACAAGCTGAAATTGTTTTTCACAAACAATTCAGAAGTATGTTGGCCAGCAAGAAAGGAAAACTTATGGAAGTTTTACGATTTGAAAAGGAAATCGCTGGCCGGACTCTCAAAATAGAGACAGGCAAATTGGCTAATCAGGCCAATGGCAGCGTGACCGTATCATATGGCGATACGGTTGTTTTGGCTACGGCCGTAATTTCGCGGGAAACTAGAGAGGGCATTGATTTCTTCCCATTGACCGTGGAATTTGAAGAACGACTTTATGCGGCAGGTCGCATCAAAGGTTCTAAGTTTATTAAAAGAGATACTAGACCTGGCGATGAAGCAGTATTAAACGGACGCATGATTGATCGCGCCATTAGACCTCTTTTTAACGAAGAGATTAGAAATGAAGTGCAGGTTATTTTGACCGTGCTTTCAGTTGATGGAGAAAATCCATCAAAGATTGTTGGCTTGATTGCTGCTTCAGCCGCACTGGCTATTTCTAATATTCCCTGGAATGGTCCGTTGGCTGGAATTAATATCGGCCAAAAAGACGGCGAGTTTATTTTGAACCCAACCGTAGCTCAATTGAATGAAGGTGATTTGGAACTGACATTGGCTGGCACAAAAGACAAAATCATTATGATCGAAGCCGAAGCCAAACAGGTACCAGATAAGACCGTTTTTGAGGCCTTTAAATTTGGCCAAAAAGCCCTGGGCGACATTGTTGGATTAATCAATGAAGTTGTCAGAGAAGCAGGCAGGGATAAATTAAATGTTTTGGATTTAATGCCTCACGAAACAGAAGAGACATTGAAAATTAGAAAAGAAATGCTTGATATCGCTGAAAAATTTGTCAGCGAAAAAGTTAAGCCATATTTGCTTGATGAAGTTCGGCCAACCAAAGCATTACGCAAACACGGTTTGCACGAATTGACCAATGAACTTCATAAGATGCTGACTGAAAAAGGTTATGAGGATGAGTTGATTGATCAGGTTATTATCGAGTCGGTAAAAATGATTGAGCAAAAAACTTCAGCTGCCATTGTGGAAACTGGCGCTCGCGTTGATGGACGCAAAGTTGATCAGATAAGGCCGCTTTCATTTGAGGTAGGAATTTTTAAACGCCTGCATGGCAGCGGTTTATTTCAGAGAGGCGAAACCCAGGTTCTCTCGGTCGTGACTTTGGCCGGGCCAGGTGAAGCGCAGGTTCTGGAAAGTATGGAAGAAGTCGGTGAAAAAAGATACATGCATCATTATACATTCGCGCCCTTTGCTGTCGCAGAAGTAAAGCCAATGCGTGGATTGGGTCGTCGAGAAATTGGCCACGGCGCCTTAGCTGAAAAAGCCTTGGTTTCGGTTTTACCAAGTAAAGAAAATTTTCCATATACGATCCGAGTTGTTTCTGAAACGCTGGGCTCAAATGGTTCCAGCTCAATGGCTTCTACTTGCGGTTCAACTCTGGCTCTGATGGATGCTGGCGTGCCAATAAAAAATCCAGTCGCTGGCATTGCTCTCGGTTTAGCTACTGATGGCAGCGGCAAATACAAGATTATTACCGATCTTCAAGATCTTGAAGATGGTCCGGGTGGCATGGATTTCAAAATCACTGGCACCAAAGACGGTATTACAGCTATTCAAATGGATACCAAGTCAGATGGTTTAACAATTAAAATGGTTGAAGAAACTTTGAGCCAGGGCAGAAAGGCTTTGAACCAGGTGCTTGAAGAGATGTCCAAAGTTATTGATAAACCAAGACCTGATTTATCGCCATTTGCGCCGCGTATTACCAGTTTCTTTATCGACCCTGAAAAAATCAAGGATGTTATTGGCCCAGGCGGCAAGATGATCAATAAAATTATTGATGAGACAGGCGTAACAATAGATGTTGAACAAACCGGTCAGGTTATGGTCACTTCCAATAATTCTGAAATGGCAACCAGAGCCGTCATGTGGATTAAGGATATTGTGAAAGAGGTTGAGGTTGGTGAAATTTATAATGGCAAAGTTGTGCGCATCATGGACTTTGGCGCTTTTGTGGAGGTCTTGCCTGGCAAAGACGGCATGATTCATATTTCAAAAATGGCGCCGTTTAGAATCGCCAGAGTTACAGATGTCCTGAACCTCGGCGATGAGGTAAAAGTTAAAGTTGATGAAATTGATTCACAGGGCCGAGTCAATCTTTCTCTGATCGAAGGCGGCAAAAAACCAGTCCCAGCTCCAGGCGGCGGTTTTGACGACCGAGGTCCGCGCCGACCAAGAGAAGATCGAGGCGGCCGCGGCGGCCATGGTGGTTTTGGCAGAAAAAGATATTAAGTTACAAATTGTTATAAATAGAAAAGAGGCGATCAGCTGATCGCCTCTTGGCGTTTTTTACTTATGCATGACCAGACAGTGAATCGCCTGCACGCGCTCTTCGAGATCTGAATCCCCAAAGATGGCATAGCAGATTTGGTCCAGGATTAAACCTCCGATGTTGTACTTGTCTACCTCTCTCCAGAGCTTGTCAGGGTTTCCCATTTTTTCCATGATTCTTCGCGGGTCCATCTTACTTTGTATCAATCCCCCCTCATCTTTATATTGCCTATACCACCGCATATACCTATAGATTTCCTTTGTCAGAGCGCTTCTGAACTCGTTGCTCTCTCCAGGCGAAAAGCAGCTGTTTATGTTTGAAAGTACACGTCGTGTCTTGTTAAGAAGACAACCATGAGAAGTAATTATCTCGTAGATTATTTCAGGTATGGCGATTAAAAAATCATCCTCTTCTTTATTGGCATGATGTTCTGTCAGTTCGTTAGCGATCTTAAATATGCCCAGACATACCCCGAAATAAAAGTTCTGGCTGATGTGTTCAAGATTCATTTCTATGAAAATCGAGCCATCTTCAGATTCAAGTATCCGCATCAAAAGATCCAGCCACTCTTTTCTGTTGGCAACGTCCAAGATAAATATGGCCAATGTTATTTCGGAGACCGTGTTAATGTCAGGCCCGCACATACGTTGGACGATTTGCCTAAGGTAGTTATCTTTCTTGTCCAACACGGATTGGATGCAATCCTTGAGCGCCCATTCGATTTTTTTGCCCGAATATCTTTCCAGTATCCTTGACATAGCCTCGCCTCTCGTTTCCTTTCCCATCTTCCTGCCTCCTTTTTCTTTTTTCAAAGAATTTTTTATCCCTTTTCAGGGACAAGATTGGCGTTTGCCAATCGCTTATACCTTAACACTACAGAAAAATTTGTCAATAAAAAAAGAGGCGACTTACGATCGCCCCTTTTTGATTATTGTGAAAATCCATTTATATTTTCAAATTCCATTTTGTTGATATCGGCTTTTAATTTGTCCAGATCCGCTTTATTTATGTTGAGTTCGGTTTTCTGCGTTGGTTCATTCGTGTTAACTTCCTGATTGGTGGTTGGAGCATTTTTATTCACAGCAGAATTATTTGTATTGGTTTGGTTTGTTTGAGGAGCGCAGCCGCTTAAAATTATCGCCACAAGCAGTGTCAGCGTTGAAATTATTAATATTTTTTTCATAGATTTTATTTAGCGATTATTAAATTAAAAGCAGCCAGGAGCTGGGCTTGCGCGTTGAGCAGGTTTGTTTTAGCCTGCGTCAGATCATTATTGCCCTCGGCGAATTTGATTAAGGGTGTGCCAGGCACAGCCACTTTTTTATAGGCCGCTTCGGCCAGGTCAACTTTACTTTTGGCCAGATTTATTTCTGATTTGGCTAAATCCAATTTGCTTATGATATCAGAATTATTTCCTATTTTTTCAGCGGCTGCCCGAAGCTGGGTTTCAAAATTCGAGGCCGTGTTGATTCGCTCGTTGCCAATATAAACCCACATGGCGCCGGTGTTTCTGGCCACGTCAGCCAATAAGCCCGCATAGGCGCCAACCATTTTTAAAAAGACAACACCGGCGTCAAGCCTGTTTTTTATGGCGTTCACTTCGGTGCGCAAGCTGTTAATCTTGGCGAGATTCGTGTTGACATCAGCTTGGATGCTGGCTTTAATTGAGTCGGGGACTTCCGGGCTTTCTTTGGCTTCTGAATTTTTCCAATTTAGCCAGGCGGCGGCTTCATCAAGAGCCGAGTTAAGCAGGGCTTTAGTCGTTTCAATAACCCTCTGATCATTTTCCGGTGTTTTATTCGCGGCGTAGTCGAGCACGGCCTGGTTGTGCGCTTTTTCACCTGCTATTCTTGACTGCTGGGCGCTGAACCAATCTTGCTTGTAAGTCGCGGCAGTCTGGGCACTCGCAGAAATTAAAGGAAACAAAATTAGAATTAGGGCCAGATAAGTAACTAATCTTTTTTTCATAAAATCTACTTAATTATTAGTAAAAATATTTTAATGGATTTATCGGTTAAATTGGATTATAGCATAATTATAATAGATTTATGATAGAATGTGTATATGAATAATTGGCAATTCAAATTTAGGCAAATTTGGCTTCTAATTTTAGCCAAGATAAAAATGAACGCTCGATCGATTAAAATCATCGGTTCGATTTTTGGCATAATTTTAATTTTGCTGGTTTTAGTTGCCATCATTTTATATTTTAATTTTTATTTTAATAAAGACCGGATGATCAGATATGTGCCGGGCGAGGCGATTTTGTACGCGTCATTTAATACAGCGCGTTTTAATGACCAGGGGTTTATTGAGAATATTTTAACAGCCTTGAAACAAAAATACGGTCTGGCCAACCTGGATACAAACATTTTGAATAAATGGGTGGGAGAAAACATGGCACTGGCTATTATTCCCAAAAGCGATGATGATTTTTACAATTTTGACTATCTAATATTCTTTGACTTAAGCAAAAAGCCGGATGAAGCCTGGCTAAGTGCGCAAAACTTAAATTACGCGTATTTAGAAAATGATTTTTTAAATAAAAATATTTTAGTCCTAGCCTCTTCTGCCGATGCGATTACAAAAGTGATTAGCGTTCGAAATCAGGAAGAAAATTCATTGGCCCAAAGTCTTGGCGTGTCAATGAATTTGGATAAACTCAAGCCAAACATCGGCAAGATGTATGTAAATTTAGAAAAATTGGCCAGTCACTACAGCCAGCTAACCGATTTAAGATTTAAATTACTCCTGCTTTCCTTGAGAGAGGGCAAGGCGGCGGATCTGTATCTGGGCATAAATAGCGCTGGCCGAAAAATCGTCTTGAGTAATTTTGGCAGCAATAATTTTTCCAGGCAAGCTTTGCTTGCCAACGTGCCAGCTGATTTTTTTTATAACCTGGAATTTGAATCAGGCAGCAACAAGCTGATTAAGACGCTTAACAGCTTAAATAGCCTAGCGCCTGATTTTTACAGCCAGATTTTTAAGAACATGGAATATTCAAAAGGCATATTGAATATGGACTGGCAAAATGACATTTTACCCCTGTTTAACCAGCGTACCCAAATTGTCTCTTACCCTGGCAATAAATATCTGGTGGCCACGGAAATAGAGAGGGTGGCTGATCTGCCAGCGAAATTGAGCAAGCTTGAGGAGATAGTTATTAACGCCTTTGCCGTCGAGGGCTCTAAAGAGGTTCAGAAGCGTTTAGTTGATGGCACTTACATTACGCAAATCTTCAGAACGGCTAATCAGCAATTTGAGAATGCTGGCGAAGATAATAAAACGAGAGTATTAAGCAATAGTAAGATTGAATTTGGCTATTATATAAGCGGAAAGAGATTAATTTTGTCTAATTCTTTGGAATTATTAAATAATTTAGGTTCGGGAATGGGCCTAGTAAGCGCAGATGTTGATAAAATAGCTAATCTAAGCACAAATATAACAATTAGCGATAAATTATTGTCTTATTATGGTGATTTTTCTGGCCTAATAAATAGCCTAAATTTAGGTGAGCAAAGTGGTTTATTTTCGCTAATATTAGAATAAAATGTTATGGGGATAATGTGGGGATAATAATTCGATTATTACTTAATTTAAGAAAATAGAATTTGTCGCCACTCAATACATCTCTGCTAATTTAATGGCTATAATTAGCTATTTTTTGTACTTATACCCAGCCTAAGGTTGACGAAATTTATGTATAATGGTATAATGATGATGTACAATAAAAAAGAATTTATGAGGACATCTAGCTAATTGGCTAAGATTGGCTATATTTCCTCGCTTCCCACTGTTTTTAAGGAACAACTTGGAGTGTTCCATAAAACAAAAACAAAACAACATTGGTTAGCCAAACTAACCAAAGAACGGTGAGAAGTATGATTCTACATTGCTCCACGAGAATCAACACGACTTTTTCATACGTGTTGGCTGCTCGCCTAGGGCGACACCAACCAGATAAGTCGACATAAAGGTCGACAGATCATAAATTAAAATATAATTGGATCTAGTCGACCTTTTTTATTTGCCTTGACACGAACTCTTGATTTATTTTAATATTGTCTTTATAATAAATATTACTTATCGTATACTTAATTTATGATTGATTAGGCATATTTATGAAGAAAGAAATTTTAGAAAAAATAAAGAAGGATTTATTGGAACGAAAAAGCCAAATCGAAAACGAATTGGCTGGTTTTGCTAAAAAAGACGAACACATTAAAGATAATTATCGTTCGGAATTTCCTGACTATGGCGATAAAGAAGATGAAAATGCTGGCGAGATCGCAGAATACACTGATAATTTATCAATCGAATTTTCCCTGGAAACAACTTTGCGCGATATTAATAAGGCGCTGGAAAAAATCGAGAAGGGAAAATACGGCAAGTGCAATTATTGCGGCAATGAAATTCCCGAAGAACGCTTACTGGCGCGACCCGCTTCCAGTTCTTGCGTTGAATGCAAAGAAAAATTAAGCAGCCAATAATGAAAGGGGCAAAAAAGATAATTTTAATCCTCTTAATTCCGACAATATTTTTTGCCCTCGAATCATTTATAAAATATTATTTGATATTAAATAAAATCCCGCAGTCGGGATTTTATTTTTTTAATGGTTTGCTGCAGATTGGTTTTTTTACTAATTTAAATTTAGCTTTCGGTTTGCCGCTGCCCCAATCAGTAATTATGGTTTTTATTTTTTTAATCCTGATTGTCTTGGGTTACCTTTGGTGGCGCGATTTAATTTTGGGCAATCTTTGGCAAGTATTTTCTGTCTCCTTAATTATTTTGGGTGCTTTGAGTAATTTTATTGACCGTTTGATTTTTGGGTTTGTGATTGACTATATCAATGTATTTATCTGGCCTGTTTTTAATCTGGCCGATGCCATGATTGTTGTTGGAGTAATAATATTTTTTGTCGAAGGATTTAAAACAAATCGAGAATCAATTTTTTTAGATCAAAACAAAATTAACTCTGCCTACAGGCTTAATAAATGTTTGTGGGGAAATGTACCCAATGAATACGTTGTGAAGATTCCGGGTTATATAAAAAAAGGAAGGGTGCTGGATGTTGGTTGTGGGGAAGGGAGAAATGCTATATTTTTAGCCGAGGAAGGATTTGAGGTAACGGGCATCGATATTTCAGAAGAAGCAATCGTCAGACTACAAAATTCCGCCCACGAAAGAAATCTACAAATAAAAACATTTACCGTAGACGCAAACAATTTTGAGTTTAATGAAAATTACGATGTTATTATAAGCACGGCCGTTTTGCATCTTATTAAGAGAGAAGATTTATCAAAATTGATTTTGAAGATTCAATCGCACACTGCAATAAATGGAATAAATTTAATTTCTGTTTTTACTACCAAGGACTATGCTTTTAAGAAAAACCGCCAGTTACATTTTTTCGAGCCCGAGGAATTAAAGAATTTTTATAAAGGGTGGAGAATATTGGAATACAAAAATTATATTAAGCAAGATTATCACGGGAAACCTCATAAACACGATATAATCATTTTGGTCGCACAAAAGATCGGTTAATTCGAATACACAGAATTATTGTGCGATTTTTTTATTTGCAGGAAGATGATAGAATTTAAATATGTTAACTAAATTAAATTCGTGCGCGGTCATCGGCCTGAATCCCAAATTGATTGAGGTAGAGACGGATGTCTCTAATGGCAAGCCGGATTTTTTTATTGTTGGTCTGGGTGATACGGCAGTTCAAGAGGCGAGAGAAAGAACGCGTCTGGCCATAAAAAATTGCGGCTATGATTATCCGTATTTAAAAAAAATTGTGGTTAATTTAGCACCCGCTGACATAAAAAAAGAAGGCGTGGCCTTTGATCTGGCCATGGCGGTTGGCATCCTGCTTAATTCTTTTGAATCAAATCTAAACCTTGCCGATTGTTTATTTATTGGAGAACTTTCACTTGATGGGAATTTGAGGCATACCAATGGAATTTTGCCGGCGGTTATTTTTGCCAAAGAAAATAAGTTTAAAAATGTTTTTTTGCCATGGATCAATGCTGAAGAGGCGGCTTTAATTGAAGGAATCAATGTTTTGCCGGCCAGAAATCTCATGGAAGTGATGAACCATTTATTGGGCAAAGAATTGATTAGCTCTTATAAAAGAGAGAATCCGATTGATTTTAATGAGGATGAGATTGAATATGACATGGCTTATATCGCGGGCCAAGAGCATGTTAAGCGGGCGCTGGAAATCGCCATGGCTGGCGGACACAACGTCTTGATGAGCGGCCCGCCAGGTTCTGGCAAGACACTACTCGCTAAGGCGGCCTCTTCGATTATGCCCAAAATGACTTTGGAGGAAATTTTAGAGGTGACCAAGATTTACAGTGTGGCCGGACTTTTGCCGCACAATCAGTCGCTCATAAAAAAGCGTCCTTTTCGTTCTCCGCATCATTCTTCTTCGGCAGTTTCGTTGGTTGGCGGCGGCAGGATACCGAGGCCGGGAGAAATCAGCTTGGCTCATCGGGGAGTTTTGTTTCTTGACGAGTTTTCCGAATTTTCGCGCCTGGTTTTGGAAAATTTGCGCCAGCCCATGGAAGACGGTTCAGTAGTAATTTCCAGAGCATCCGGAACTCTAGGTTATCCGGCGCGTTTTATTTTGATCGCCGCCCAAAATCCCTGCCCCTGCGGTTACGCCAGCGATTCGGAAAGGCACTGCACCTGTACGCCTTATCAGATAATTAAATATCAAAAAAAAGTTTCTGGTCCGATTTTGGATCGTATTGATTTGCACGTTGAGGTGCCGCGTTTGAGTTTTGAAAAATTGACCACGGAAAAGGTCGCCGAGGAGTCGGAGCAAATTAGAAAAAGGATTGAGGCGGCCAGAGAAAAACAAAAAGAAAGATTTAAAGATTTTAAAATAATGTATAACAGCGAAATGCGGCCGCAGGAGATTAAACAATTTTGTGTTGTAGACAATCAGTGCTCGGAACTTCTCAAAAATGCCGTTAATCAATTTCATCTTTCGGCGAGAGCCTATCACAGGATTTTAAAACTGGCCAGGACAATTGCCGATTTAGAGGGCAGCGAAGCAATAAGAATTCAAAATGTCGCCGAGGCGCTGCAATACAGGTTTAATCGTTGAGAGTCGAGAGTTGGGAGTTAAATTTTAGCCGAGCTCTCAACTCTAAACCCTCAACTTTTATCCAATTAAAAAAGAGGCCGGGGGCGACCTCTTCTTTTTTATTTTACATAGTTGAGTGGATTGTAGACCTTGCCCCAGAAACGTACTTCAAAATGCAGATGGGGGCCGGTTGATTTGCCAGTTGAGCCCTCCAAACCGATGGCTTGTCCGGCTTTCACGCTTTCGCCCTCTTTAACGTAGATGGTTGTCATGTGGCCGTATCTGGTCATTTTGCCGTTACCATGATCAATATCCACAGAATGGCCGTAGCCCGTATTCAAATAGTGAACAGCCTTAATAACTCCATCTTCTGCCGCGCGTATCGGCGTGCCTAATGGGCAGGCGATGTCAACGCCCGTGTGATTCCACTTAAAGTATTGGGTTATGCGGTGGCAGCCGTTTGGCCAGACCATCTGGCCCGGTACGACCGGAGCCGGTTGCTCAAAGATTTGTTGAATTGGAGCAAGGCGAGTGGGAGCGATCGGCGGACGATAGGGTTGTCCCTCTGGAATAACCAAAAGTTCTCCAATTGAGATGTCATTTACGTCGGCTAATTTGTTATAATCAATAATTTTCTGCTGATCCGCCTTATATTTCTTGGCGATACTGGCCAGCGTGTCGCCTTTGACAACGGTGTGAGCAACGCCATTGATCGGCAGGATCACTAATTTTTGCCCCGGTCTGATCAAGCTAGTGGCACTCAAATTGTTTTGCCACATAATCGTCTCGTCCGTAATTTCAAATTCTTCAGCGATGGTGCTGACCGTGTCGCCGGCCTTAACGATATATTCAATTGGTTGATCGCGAAATCTCTGGGCAGCCTCCATCGAGGAAATCTCTGGTTTTAGAATGGCGCCCAGACCGCTGATTGAAGCGATGCTTTCGGGTTCCGTGCCCGCCGATATATTTTGGCTGCCCGAGACAGCGTTTTTTTCGGTCCCCATATAATTAGTTTGTATTTGTGGCGCGGCAGAATCAATGCTTTCTTCTATATACTGATCTTCGTAGTCGCTGCCAGTCGCCATGGCATAAAGAATACTTTTTTCGCCAAAAATTTGTGCTCCGGTGTTCGTGGCGAAAAGGTTGGAGAAGCTGACCGCGACAGTCAGAATCACTATAAAGATGTGGGGGCTGTATTTATTTATAAAAACATAAATTGGCCTCGATACGTTTTCGGGCAAAATTTTTCTAAATATTTTTTTTATATAAAAATATAAGCGATAAATGCCGACTATGATGAATTTAAAAAATATTCCGAAGAACCAGCGCAACGGAGCAGCCAGGGGCTGAAGCAAATTAAAAAAGGACTTTATGATTAGGGTAAAGCCTTTTATAACAGTAAGCAGAGCGCGCACTGATAATTGTTTTATTGATTTTTTAATATTTTTCTACTCCCCTCGTCTGCCGAACGTTTTTGCATGCAGTCGGCCAAAAACGCCTAAAAACAGACGAAGTTAATATAGAAACATTATAACAAAGGAGTCGAGCTCGGTCAACCCATTAAATTGACAGAAAATCGGCAAAAAGATAAAATATTACTGTAATAGACCTTATCTTAGCTAAAAACAAATTCAACCATTAAATATTAATAAGAATTAATTAAGAAAACTATGAACTTGACCGTGATTTTTGTTTTGGTCTCGGCGATTTTGGCCATTGCTTATGGCCTGATCCTTGTGAGATTGATCATTAAAATGCCAGAAGGCAGTGATAAAATGAAAGAAATAGCTAAGGCGATCCAGTCGGGCGCCAAGGCCTATTTAAATCGACAGTATAAGACCATCGCCATCGTGGCAGCAGTTTTATTTATTTTGATTTCAGTAACTCCTGGCCTGGGAATTATTACGGCCCTTGGTTTTTTACTGGGCGCGGTTTTGTCGGCGTTAGCCGGTTATATCGGCATGAATGTTTCGGTCAGAGCCAATGTCAGAACGGCCGAAGCGGCCAAGTCAGGACTTAAATCAGCGCTTAAAGTCGCTGTCATGGGAGGTTCGGTAACGGGTTTTTTGGTTGTCGGCCTCGGACTTTTGGGTTTGGTTATTTTTTATCTTTTCACTAACGACGTCAGACCCATGATCGGTCTGGCTTTTGGCGGTTCGCTTATTTCCATTTTTGCCAGGCTCGGCGGCGGTATTTACACTAAGGCCGCTGACGTGGGAGCTGATTTGGTCGGTAAAGTCGAAGCGGGGATTCCGGAAGATGATCCGAGAAATCCAGCCGTGATCGCTGATAATGTTGGAGACAATGTTGGCGACTGCGCTGGCATGGCCGCTGATCTTTTTGAAACTTATGCCGTGACGGCTATTGCCGCCATGCTTTTGGGCTCGTTGATTTTCGGCAATATCTCAAGCGTTATTTATTATCCATTAGCTCTGGGCGCTGTTTCTATTATTGCTTCTATTATCGGCAGTTTCTTTATCCGGCTGGGCAGCAAAAAAAATATCATGGGCGCTTTGTACAAAGGTCTAATTTCGGCTGGTCTAATTTCCGCTGTCGTGTTTTATCCCGTGACAAAATGGTTGCTCGGCACCAATGATAAATATTCGGTCAATAATTTATATTTTTGTTCTTTGATTGGTCTCTTGGTTACGGCGGCGATCGTGATAATTACCGAATATTACACTTCAAAATCTTATAAGCCGGTGCAAGATATTGCTAGGGCCTCGGTAACCGGACACGGCACAAATATAATCGCAGGCTTGGCCGTTTCCATGAAATCTACGGCCTGGCCAATCATTGTTATTTCAGCTGCTATCTTGGGCGCCTATTCTTTTGCCGGACTTTATGGTATCGCTGTCGCCGCCATGGCCATGCTTTCAATGGCCGGTATTATAGTGACAATTGATTCCTACGGACCAATTACTGATAACGCTGGAGGTATCGCTGAAATGGCAGAATTGCCAGAGGAAGTCAGAAACGTGACTGATCCTCTTGATGCGGTTGGTAATACTACAAAAGCCGTGACCAAGGGCTATGCCATTGCTTCGGCTGCTTTGGCCGCTTTAGTTTTATTTGCCGATTACACTCATGCCATTGGCGAGGGGGCAAAGTTTTTGATTGATGACCCCAAAGTTTTAATCGGCTTGCTGATTGGCGGTCTTTTGCCTTATTACTTCGGCGCTTTTGCCATGCAGGCGGTTGGACGCGCGGCCGGCAAAGTCGTGGAAGAAGTCAGGCGTCAATTCAGAGAAATGCCTGGCATCATGCAGGGCACGCAAAAGCCGGATTATGGCAAGGCCGTTGATATCGTGACGAAATCAGCCATTAAGGAAATGATCGTGCCTGCTCTCATTCCTATTTTAGTGCCAATTATAGTTGGCTTCACTCCATTCTTAGGTATCAAAGCTCTCGGCGGCTTGCTTCTCGGTTCGATCATCACCGGCATTTTCGTGGCCATTTCCATGACCAGCGGCGGCGGTGCCTGGGATAATGCCAAGAAATATATTGAAGAAGGAAATTTTGGCGGCAAAGGTTCACTCGCCCATCAGGCCGCGGTTACCGGCGATACAGTCGGCGATCCTTATAAAGATACGGCTGGTCCAGCTATAAACCCGATGATTAAGATTTTAAATATCGTGGCATTACTGATAGTGGGATTATTACTTTAACAAATAATTAATTAAAAAAATTTATGGAACAATTTTTATTACAAAACCAGTGGGTTTTAGTTCTCGTGCTAATCTGGTCAACGATTTGGAAAGGCCTGGCTCTTTGGAAATCAGCCAGACGCAAAGAGGAGTGGTGGTTTATCGTTTTGCTGGTAGTCAATACAATTGGCATTCTGGATATTCTTTACCTTTACGTTTTTAGCCGAAGCAAAAAGGAAACGACAATACAATCATAATATAAAAGGCGCGGCTTTGGTCGCGCCTTTAATTATTAAAAAATTTTTATGTCTTTCCAGACAAACATTATCAGCGCGACCAAGAAGAATAAATTTTTCAGACAGGTTCTTTTTACCGGTGCCAAGAGCCAGTTGGTCGTCATGAGTATCCCTAAGGGCGGGGATATCGGCGAAGAGACACATGCCCATGTTGAACAGACTTTGATTTTTTTAAAGGGCGAGGGCAAGGCGATTTTGGATGGCGTGGAATCGCCAGTAGTAAAAGGTGATGTGGTGGTGGTTACTCCGGGCACCAGACACAACTTTGTGAACACTGGTAAAAGCTCAATGAAGCTTTTTACTATTTATGCTCCAGCCAATCACATTGACAAAGTTATTCACAAAACCAAGAAAGCGGCTGAAAGAGACACGGCCGATGAGGAATTTGGGAGTAAAGTCGAATAGATAAAGCAAAAGAGAGCTGAATGTCGGCTCTCTTTTTTATATTTTTATTAACCTCTGACCGAGCCAACCATATCCTCGGCGTCGGCCAGTTTGATTGAAAGTAATTTAGAAACGCCGTCGTCGCCCATAGTCACGCCGTAAAGTACATCGGCTTTGTGCATGGTCACACGGTTATGAGTAATGACAATGAATTGAGTTTTTTGGGCCAGCTCTTCAATAATATAACTAAACCTTTCCGAATTGGCTTCGTCCAGAGCCGCGTCAACTTCATCAAGCACGACAAAGGGCGAAGGATTATTGGCGATAATAGCCGAAATTAAGGCGATTGAAGTGAGGGCTCGCTCGCCGCCAGAAAGCATATTTATTGACTTTACTTTTTTGCCAGGCGGCACGGCTTTAATTTCAATACCCGCGTAACTCTCTTTTTCTTTTTGCTTTAATTTTTCCACAAATTTTTCGGCCTGGGCCAAAACGCCCGACTCTTCCTCTGCTCCTTCTTTGCCTTCTTCCCCCTCTTTCTCTTCTTTCTCTTCTTTTTTTATTTCATCCACGCTAACTTTAATCAATTCGGCTTGACCGCCGTTGAAAAGTACTCGGAAATATTTTTGGAATTCCTTGTTGATTTCTTTAAAGGCTTTGTCAAACTGTTCCTTGATTGTGCGATCGAGTTCTTCAATGATTTTTTCAGCCGAACTAATGGCTTTTTCCAGATCTTCGGACTGCGTTTTTAAAAAGTCATAGCGCTCTTTGATTTCCGTGTATTCTTTTTGAGTCTCTTCATCAATGCCGCCGATTATTTCCATTTGCCTCTTGAGATATTGAATCTGTTCGCTGGCGGCATTCTCATCCAGCTCTTTTTCGGCTCGATGTTTTGAAATTGTGGCTAACTCCAGTTTTTCCTGCCTGATTTCGCTTTCAATATCCTCCTTGCGAGTTGAATATTTGGCCAGCTCAATATCAAACTGACTAATTTTTTGGTTAAGCTGGCTAAGCTGATTAAGTTTTTCCTGAAATTCCTTCTGCAATTCAATTAATTTTTCTTTTTTACCCTGTTCATCTTTGTTAAAGTCAGAAATTTTGGCTGCCTGTTCGCTGATTTTTTTGTCTAGATCAGAAATTTTTGTCTCGGCTTCTTTAATTTGTTTTTCAACCTGGCTGGTAAATTCTTTTTTGTCATTTTTAACCTGGCTCAAGGAAATTTCCTGATTGATTTTTTCAATTTCCGAATTTAGCTTGGTGATTTCCTGATTGAGCGAGGTGATTTTTTCATTTTTTATATTCAGGTTTAATTTGAACTGGGAAATTTCCAAGCTCAAGTCATTTTTTTCCTTGCTCAAGGCTTCCAGCTGGTTTTGCAGATTAAAAAGATTATCAGCACCTTGTTTTTTTACACTTTTTAATTTTTCCAGGTAGACAGAAAGTTTTTGCGAAACTTCTCGCGCCTGATTTTTTAGCTCTTTCAGTTCTTCAATATTTTCAACCTTCAGAAGTTTGTTGACCAGATCTTGTTGCAGCTCAAAAATCGCTTCCAGCTCTTTTTCTCCCTCAAAAGGCTGACTGTCAGAACCCTTGATTTGGTTTAATTCTGTTCTAACATTTTCCAAGCGCTTGTTGATTGATTCAAAATTGTTTTCTTTATTTTTTAAATTGGTTTGTTCTTTTTTGATCAGGTCTTCAATCTCCGAAAGTTGCTGCTTGTGATTGGTAATCTGATTTTGGATTTCCTCGACTCTGTTTTTGAGCCAGACCACATTGCCCTGGCCCTGCTTCTCAAATTCCACATCCAACTTGGCTTTCAAAATCGTCTGGTCGCGTAAAAGAGAATTTTTTTGCAAAATCAAATTATTATATTCGTTCTGGATTTTTTCAAAAAGAACCTGGCGCGAACTCTCTGCCGATGATTCATTAATTTTGCTTTCGATGATCTGAATTTTCTCACTTAAAGAAGACGCGGTTTTATCCAGCTCATTTTTTTTAATTTCTATGTCTTTTTGGTTTTTTTCCAGCCGCTGCCAGATCTGGGCGAAGTAATCAAGCTGAATGACTTTTAGCTCTTTTTCAAACTCTTCGCGCTTCTCCAGTTTTTTTACCTGTCTGGTAAGCGATCTTATTCGCGGTTCTATTTCTGACAGAGTAACTGCCGTCTGCGCCAGATTGTCTCGGGTTGCTTTAAATTTATTGAGCGCCTGTTCGCGTTTAATCTGCAGCTGGCGAACACCGACTGCCTCATCAAAAAGTTCTTTTCTCTCTTGGAGTGAAGCAGACAAAACAGAATCAGCCATGCCTTGGCCGATGATGGAATAACTGCGCTGGCCAAAATTGGCTTTGGCTAAAAGCAACTGAATGTCAGCCAGACGCGCCTTGGCGTTATTGATAAGATATCCGCTGTCGCCGTTTCTGTAGACGCGGCGCGTAATAATTAATTCTTCATAATCAATGTCAGCCGATTTATCGTGATTATCCAAAAATAAAGAAACCTCGGCAAAACCCATGCGCGCTTTCTTGTCAGAACCAGTAAAGATGACATCCTCGCTTTTTTTGCCGCGCAGCATCTTGATGCTCTGTTCGCCCAAAGCCCAGCGGATGGCATCGGCCGTATTTGACTTGCCCGAGCCATTTGGACCGACCACAGCCGTGATACCCCTGGTGTTTTTGGCTTTTTCTGGAAATTCCAAAACAATCTTATTGGCAAAAGATTTGAAACCCTGAATTTCTAATTTTTTTAAAAACATATTGGAAGGCCTCGAGCTCTGGGCTTAGGGCTTAGAGCTCCGTGCTTCGAGCTCATGGCTCATAGTAAAAATAAAAGAGGGCGAAATCCCTTATTTAATTATATGATAATTTTTTGGCTGTGACAAATGATTTTTCTTGACTTTTTGCCATAAACTTATAAAATGTCAACAAATACAAAAAGGAGGGTTCAAAATGGGAGAAAATGATTCGTTGCATATTGATGAAGGCGTGAGCGGGGCGTTGCTTGAGCTGAACGAAGGAATCAAAAAGTTTTCTGGGAAATCAGGTAACGAGTACGCAGTTCTTTTTATTCCTCATGCGGCCGATGAAAGAATCGTTATGTCGGTCAACGGCGTTTTTGGCCAATGATAATTCCACGCCTGCCGAACAAATCTTGGCTTTGGCCATGAAAGCGAGGCGTAAGGGCGAGACTACGCCGCCAAGATTTGGATCTTGGCACATTGATTCAGAAGTGGAGAGAACGATCATCCGCCTGAATGACGAGGTCTGCTCTTTTGAGAGGTCAACGGGAAGGGAGTACACCATTTTGTTGATTCCTCATGATTCGCTCGAACAGGTGATGATGTCGCAAAACGGCAAGCCCTTACCGCCGGACTTTGACATGGAGCCCGAGGAAATTCTGTCAATCGCCATGAGCCAGCGAAGAGGAGGGTAAAATGGCCAGAAAGGTCAAATTTGAGAATTTGCAAAAACCGAGCTTCTGGGCATTAAGCGTGGGAGCTCCGTTTTGTAAAGAATTGGTGGCAAAACTGACAAAAGGACTTAGAAGATACGCGTTGACAAAAGACGGAAACTGGTACAGACTTTGGGCTGAATGAAAAGGAGGCCAAAATGCCCGATTACACTTACGTGGTGATGTACAGAGATGGTGGAAAATTGGAGAAGATATTCCCTCATGGTCAGGAAGCAAAAGACTTTGTGTTTGAGCTGTTTGCTGATAACAGCCCGTTTCTCAAGCGCTTTTGCATCCCGCGTACTTCTGGAAACCAGGTCTATGAATCGCGTGAGGAAGCAGAGTTGGCCAGGGAAAAAGGCGAGATAATTCAACCCGCCTCTTTGTCGCCGAGCATCAGAGAGTCCTTGTCTCAAGAGGAACTCGAATTCTATTATGCAGACGAGGAAATTCCCAAAGAGGTTCCCATAAAGGAGAAGGTTATCACCAACCTCAATGTATAGGACAAGATTAAGCGTTCAAACCGTCACGAAAGTGACGGTTTTTTCTTTTTTTGTTATAATGGGGGTGGAATATAATTAACCAAAATCTATGACAAAAATCAAAAGTCTGGATGTACTTTCAGTCGCAAAAGTCGAAGGTTTACTGGGCGTAATTCTGGGACTTGTCCTGGGAATCCTTTTCGCCTTAGTCGGTGCCGGCATTTCAGGTATGCTGGGTGACCAGGGCGGTTGGGGCATGATGGGAGGCGGTTTGTTTGCCATCATTCTTATGCCGATTATGTACGGCATTGGCGGTTTTATTTCCGGCGCAATCGTCGCTTGGCTTTATAACCTAGTGGCTGGCTGGATTGGCGGAATTGGCATCGAATTAGAGAACAAATAGAAATTCTAAAAATAGAAAAATCCCTCCGCGGCGCGGAGGGATTTTGTTTTAAACGCTAGCCTCTCTCCCTTGATTTAGCCTTTGAAATGTTTTTTTCAGTTTAGACACCAGCTTTAGAGAACAGCCATATTTTTCTGCAACTTCCCTCTGTTTTAGATTTTTTAGATCCGACTCGATATCCGCCGCCCAAAGTATACGTTCGAATTTAGTCAGATGTTTATGTTTAAGCCTGGGGATTGATTGCGATATCGGGTAGAGATAATTACCCATTCGTGCGAACTCATATTTGATGACGCCGGTAGGTTTGGCCTGGGCTACTAATTTAAATCCCATCTTCTTTAAATCTGACTCGGTAAATAGTCCGTCGGGTTTTTTCCAATAGATGGGTAAGCCCTCGTGTTCTCCGATTATATCGATTTGTTCGCATTGGTCTCGACTATACAACGGTATTTTTCTTTTTGAGGGCGAGAGAAACGCTACGGGTACGGCATCACGCAATAATTGTAGATGTCTGGATTTAACGTCCCATAACGTTAGTAAGAATTCGGGTTTGGTCTTATACACTGGCAGGCTAACAGGCTCTTTATTCTCGCTGGCCATTTTACCTCCTTGTTAAGGTTCTATTTTGATATTTTATCTTAGCGCCTTTTTTCTCTCTTGTCAATAATTTGTGAATAATTAAAAGTTACTATTCCGCCCCATTGACAGCTTGACTAATTTATGCTACAATCCTTAATTAACGGGTCGGGCTGTAGCGAAGCTGGCTATCGCGCTTGGTTTGGGACCAAGAGATCGTGGGTTCGAGTCCCACCAGCCCGACCAACAAACATTCGTTCTTTAGGGCGGGGGTAACTCAATTGGCAGAGTATCAGACTTCCAATCTGGGTGTTGCGGGTTCGACTCCCGCTCCCCGCTCCATAAATTCAAACCGTTCAATCTGGACGGTTTTTTGTTTTTGGTGTAAAATGGTAAAATTGAGGTGTCAAATAAATAATCCAAATTATATGAAAGAACTACCCGAGTCAAAAATTTATGAGCTGGAGTTGCTCTATATGCCCTATAAAAAGTCGCTTGAAAAAGTGCTAGAAATTATAAATTCTCAAGCGCCGAAAAATGGCACTTTGCTGGACATAATGTGCGGGCCAGGATATTTGCTTGGCCAAATATCAGACAAGAGAGGTGACCTTAAACTTGTGGGCGTTGATTTGGATGAAAGATATATCAGTTTTTCTAAAGAGAAATATCCTAAGATTAGTTTTGAAGTAGGAGATACTCTTTCATGGCAACCGCAGCAACTCTTTGATGTAGTTATCTGCACGGGCTCAATTCATCATATTGTATACGAAAAACAGGATCGGGCAATTGCCAGAATCGCGGACATGGTTAAGCCAGACGGGTTAGTAATAATTTCCGACTGTCATATTGATGATTATGCCAACGAGAAAGAAAGAAAAATCGCAGCTGCTAAATTGGGATATGAATATTTAGTGGAAACTATCAAAAATGGCGCTCCAGATGATGTCATTGCAGCCACCGTAGATATTTTGCATAATGATGTGATGAAGAACGAGTATAAAACTTCATTGAAAAAACGGTTGCCTATTTTTAATAAATATTTTGGCAATGTCGAGGTGGTTAAGACCTGGCCCGATATTGAATCACAATACGGAGATTATATTATGGTTTGCAAGAATGACAATAAAAAATAAATGAAATTTAAACTTAAAACAATTGAGAATAAAAGAAAATCCATTTGGGGTAAGGGTGATAAAGATACCCTTAAGTTTTTGGAAGAGACTAAAATTAAAGGTAGATGGCTTAATCTGGCAGGCGGCGACGGTCGTTACAATTTAAATCTATTGAAAAAGGTAGATTTTGTCATTGCTTCGGACGTTGACAAGGGCGCTTTGAATAAATTGAGGAGTAATACCCCGACTAAGTATAAGTCAAAATTAAAGATTAGGGTTTTTGATATTACTAAAAAATTTCCTTTTAAAGATAATTATTTTGATGGTGTCTTTTGCACCGGTACCCTACATCTTCTGCCAAGAAAAATTTTACCGAAAGTATTTAGAGAAATAGACAGGGTTTTAAATAAGAATGGAAGGGTTATAATAGATTTTGCTACTGATTTAAAAAGAATCTCTTTTGCTGGTAAATTTATTAAGATTGGCAAGGAACCACTTTATAAATTACAGGAAGCCAAAAAT
Organism: Patescibacteria group bacterium; assembly: GCA_028714455.1. Taxonomy (GTDB): domain Bacteria; phylum Patescibacteriota; class Patescibacteriia; order CAIXNZ01; family CAIXNZ01; genus CAIXNZ01. Next base: position 4,177 of record JAQTMG010000001.1, on the reverse strand, counting down.
ATTCTTAAAAAACTTTTTAAAAATTATAGGGTTAAGATTTATGAATCCGAAGTTCGCCCAGAAATTGTTAAGGCAAAAATTCCTTATAGATTTAGTAGCAAATTTATTATTTTAATAGCTGATAAAAAATGAAATTTAAACTTAAAACAACTTATAAGCCCACTGGCGACCAGCCCAAGGCAATTAAAGAACTTGAAACTGGTTACAAAAAGTTTCCCCAGCAAACTCTTTTGGGTGTAACTGGCTCTGGCAAAACTTTTACCATGGCCAACTTAATTCAGAGCGTGCAAAAACCCACGCTTGTTTTGGCGCACAATAAAACCTTGGCTGGTCAGCTTTACGAAGAGTTTAAAGAATATTTTCCGGACAATAAGGTTTGCTATTTTATTTCATATTATGATTATTATCAGCCAGAAAGTTATGTTCCCTCAACAGATACCTATATTGAAAAAGATATTAAGATTAATGAAAAAATTGAAGAATATCGGCTGGAAGCGGCAGCTTCAGTTGTCTCACGCGAAGATGTAATTGTGGTGGCTTCTGTTTCTTGTATTTATGGCTTGGGAGATCCCAAAGAATATAGCAAAAGTATTTTTACCATTAAGGTTGGTCAGGAATTTGGCAGAGAAAATTTAATTAAACATTTGGTTCACACTCAATTTGAACGCAATGACACTGATTTGCGCTCGGGGCGCTTTAGAGTACGAGGAAATACTTTGGATTTAGTTCAAGGTTATGGTCGGTATATCTACAGAATAAATTTTTCTGGCGATAAGATCGAAGGGATTAAAGTGATTGAGCCGGTTAATTTGAAAGTTTTGGAAGAAATTAAAAAATTGGATATTTTTCCAGCTTCGCCTTTTATGACCTCAAAAGATTCAATTGAGCGCGCTTTGAAATCAATTGAAGCAGAGCTAAAAGAAGTTTTGCCGACTCTGCCCATGCTGGAAGCGCATCGTTTGGAAAAAAGAACTCGATACGACATGGAAATGATTCGCGAACTTGGTTATTGCAAAGGCATTGAAAATTATTCAAGACATTTTGATGGCCGCGCAGTTGGCGAACCGCCTAAAACACTTTTAGATTTTTTTCCAAAAGATTTTCTTTTGATTATAGATGAATCGCATCAGGCCCTGCCCCAGCTTCATGGCATGTATGCTGGTGATAAAACTAGAAAGAAAAATTTGATTGATAACGGCTTTAGATTGCCCTCGGCTTATGATAATCGTCCCTTGCGTTTTGATGAATTTGAAAAATACATGAAACATGTAGTTTATACTTCGGCCACACCTAGCGATTATGAAGTTAGAAATTCGGGACAAGTGGTCGAGCAGATTATCAGACCGACTGGCTTGATTGATCCTGAAATTTTTGTCAGAAAATCAGAAGGCCAGCTCGATGATTTGGTAAATGAAATTCTCAAGACAAAAGAAATGGGCAACAGAACCTTGGTCACAACCCTAACCAAGAAAATGGCCGAGGATTTGACTGAATATTTATTAAAAAAAGATATTTTGGTGACCTATTTGCATTCTGAAGTCGATACTCTGGAACGCACTGAAATTATCCATGATTTAAGAAGGGGCAAATATGATGTGATAGTCGGTATTAATTTATTGCGCGAGGGCTTGGATATTCCAGAAGTTGGTTTGGTGGCAATTTTGGACGCTGACAAAGAAAGTTTTTTGCGCGATGCCCGAAGTTTAATTCAGACAATCGGTCGTGCCGCTCGTAATGTTGATTCCAAAGTTTTAATGTACGCGGATGTAATGACTGGTTCTATGAAGGAAGCCATTGACGAAACAAATCGCCGCCGCAAGATTCAGGTTGAATATAATGAAAAGCACAATATAACTCCGGCTTCTATTATTAAAACCATTAAAGAAAAACCAGCCACGATTGAAAAGGAAATCGAGAAGTTTGACTTGAAGAAAGTTAATTCACTTGAAGATTTGATCGTGGAGCTGGAAACTCAAATGCAAATCGCGGCCGAAAACCTTGATTTTGAAAAAGCGATTGAGATTAGGGATGAGATAAGAAAGTTAAAAAGATAAAGAAAAAGACCCGCGAAAGCGGGTCTTGTGTTTATTCGGACAAATTTCTTATAAGTTCTATAAATAAGGTTCCGAAAGTTTCAGTTTTTGAGTGCAGTTCTTGAAGCTCCTTAATTATTTCTGAAATTTCTTTTCGAGGGATATAGATTTTCATCAGAAGTTGGAAAAGCAACAAAATTTTCGTTGAAGAAATAACAGATTCTGTTTGATATGGCGAATCATTTCTAAATCGTTTTCTACAATCTGCCATTTTTTTATCTAGCTCAATAGAAATTCGAAATTGTCTTTTTAATTCTTGCAAGATTACTTCATGCGCAGGCTTTTTCATTTTTTTCTCCTGATTTGCAATTCTTTATTGGCATGCCAGAAATGCTCTAATGAGCCTCTATGACGATTCCACCATTGCACACCGTGAGCTTCAGGTTCAATGAAGTCCGGGAGTATAAATGGTATGTGGATTGAGCTCAAGGCGACTCCTATTACATCCGGGCTGTCAGCGCGCACACGTATCATCTTATTGCCAGTGAATTTTCTATCATATCGTTGCAAAATGATACGAATGGCAATATCTTCGTAATGTGGCGCCGGAGCTTTTTGGATTAAATAGTCAGTGCCAGATTCAACATCAGATTCTAGTTCAGTCCAAACATCCCTAGCTTCTTTGAAAAGTTGAAGCCAAAGGTATCTGCTATGAGGATTAAGAAAATGTAATTCATAACATAATTCATAAATTCGCACGGCTTCCGAGAAATCAATTAGGCGTGAACCTAAGCGATGGCGAATACGCCAGTTGCCTTGTCCATAAAGTCGATCATATTCAGCCAAAGCATTTCTTTTTCTCTCACCGAACCAGCCAGGTTTTTCGATTGTTTCCCAACCATCTTTAGAAATAGTGCCAAACCATCCTTGTGTATTCATTTTTTCCTCCTTTTTAATTTTTGAAGAACGATTTTTTTAGGATTTAGGCCACTCCTTAACTAATGGGGTAGTATAAAATAAATTATACATTTTGTCAATTATTGTTGGACAAGTGTTGACAAAATATGAACAACAGTGTATAATGTAAATATTGATTTAATTTATGGCTATTAACCAAACGTTAAAAAAATTGGGGCTCAATGACAAGGAAATTCAAGTTTATTTGGCTCTATTAAAAAGCGGGAAAACCAAACCGTCTGTTTTAGCGAATTTAACCAAACTTAAACGCGCCTCTTTATATCATATTGCCAAAGGGTTGCTGGCTAAAGGCTTGATCTCCGAAGATTTTGGCGGAAAAACTTTGCAGTTTGTGCCTCTGCCACCAGAGAGTTTGGAAAAAATCTTAGAGCAATCTAAGCGAGAGTTGGCAGAAAAAGAAACTTTAATAAAAAAAGCCATCAGCGAAATAAGTCTAATCAGCGCGGAAAAAGCTTATCCGGTACCAAAGATTCGGTTTATTGAAGAAAATAATTTAAAAAAATTTTTATTTGATAATTTAGTCAAGTGGCAAAAAGAGGTGATTAATGCTGACGGAGTTTGGTGGGGATTTCAGGACCATAGTTTTGTGGAAAATTATTCCAAGTGGATTAGTGCTACTTGGCAGACCAAAGAAAGTAAAGACAAACATTACCAAGCCCAGATTTTTACGAATGAATCCAAAATTGAGGCGCAAATTAAAAATAAGTATCCCAAAGACAAAAGAAGAGTACGTTTTTTAGCAAATCAAAATTTCACCGCCACTCTATGGGTTTGCGGCGATTATTTAATTGTTATTGCTACTCATCAGCATCCTTTTTACTCGTTTGAAATTCATGATCAACTTCTTGCGCAAAATATGCGGGAAACTTTCAAGAAATTATGGGAGGTATCTTGAGATAAGAAAATTAAAAGATAATTTAACAAAAAGAAAAGGGCATCGCGTGATGCCCTTTTTAATGCTAATAATTTTTTTGTCCGATTTTTTTGATTTCGAAATTCTTTATCCGTGCCCCCAGTATCTTTCTGGCCTCATCGGCGCTTGCCGCCACGATAATGACGTGCCTTTCCGTTTTTGTTCCGTTGACTCCGATGTAGTCGTAGATTACTAATCTTTTTCCCTTCAGCTCCTCTTCGGAAAATATCGTCAAATCACCCCCCGAAAAACC